>NZ_JAFCWZ010000001.1:0-652770 GCF_049897785.1 Pseudomonas sp. TSRC2-2 | reverse complement strand
GCTTGCTCGCGAAAGCGAAGTGTCAGACGGCACCTTCTTGACCTGACACACCGCTTTCGCGAGCAAGCCCGCTCCCACATTTGGATCTTCTGCACATTTGGATTGTTGTACTCGCACAGTCCCATGTGCCGTGCTCCTTATTCTTGAAAACCCGGCAGCCCGTGACGCGCTGCCGGTTACGCTCAGAACTGCCAGTCGAGGGTCAGACCAACGCCGTGATCTTTCTCGTTCGAGCCGATCAGACCGTTGTAATCGAGGTTGACCCGCACGTCGCGATTGAGCGCCAGCCCGGCGCGCACGCCGACCACAGCGGCGTCGCGATCCATCGACACACTCTGCACGGTGAAGGCGCTGTTGCCGTTGGCGAAGGCCAGATGGCTGTCGGCATCGACGCTGCTCAGGTTGTGCTGCCAGCCGAGGCTAGCGCCCAGTTCCAGCTGATGCTTATCCGATACGGCGAAGCTGCGCTTGGCGCGTACGCCGAGAGTCGAGAGCACCACGTCGCGGTTGTCTTCGCCGCCCTTCAGCGCGGCCGCGTCACCCTTCTCGGTGAAGCTGTCGGTGTTGAGGTGCACGTAGGACAGATTGGCGAATGGCTCCAGGTTCATCGGTTGCAGGCCCAGATCGTACGCGGCCTCGGTGAACAGTTGCGCGGTGGTCGCGTCACGTTTGGTTTTCTGTTTGCCGCTCACGTCGCCGAACTGCAGATCACGTTTCACGTCGATGCGATGCCAGCTGTAGGCGCCGCCGACGGTCAGGCGCAACGCGTCGATTTCATGCCCCAGATACGCACCCAAGTGGTAGCTGTCGACCGACGCCTGGGAATGCGTGCCGCTGCCCATGCTCAACGAGCTGTCGCTGTAACCGGTGACGAAACCGAGACGGGTATCTTCAGCGATCAGACCGTCGACACCGGCCAGCAGCCCACCGATCGAGCTGTTGGAATCGGCATTGTCATGCCCGCCGTCGCTCTCGCCCCACGATCCGAGCACCTTGACCCAGACGTTGCTGCGCTCGTCCGTCGGCGCATCGGCATTGAACAGATCACGCTCACGCAGGCGCTCGCCAACCGCTTCGCGCACGTAGCGGCTGTCGTTGATCAGCAGCGTGCCGATAGCCGGGTGAATCTCGCCGGACAACTGTTGGAAGGCCTGCTGCGCCGACGCCGCGTTGGGCGACAGCAACAGGGTCTCGAACAGCGCATTGCCCGCACCCAAACGCTCGGCGGCCGCACCAACGGCGCGCTGGTTCGGCGTCAGACCGACACTGGCGAACGACGCTGCGTTGCGCCCGACCGCCAGTTGAATGCCGCCCGCCGAGTAATCGAGGGTGCCACCAAGGAACGCGTAATCCGGCAAGACCTGACCGAAGCGCCCGTCAATGCCACCCGCTGCCTGCAGGATGTTGTAGCGGGTGCCGAGCAGGCTTTGCACTTCGCCGGTGCTGAGCAAGGTCGGGCTGTTTTCCAGCGACAGGCTCACCGTGGCGCCGTCGATGAGCGCTTTGCCGCCCGCGACGATCTGATCGCTGCGGGTTGGCGACAGCTCCACGGCGTAGGTCGAACCGGGGGCGAAGGTCACGTCACCCGCCACATTCAGCGTGCCGATGGAATTGCCCGGCGCCACCGTACCGCCGCTGTTCACCGCCAACGCGCCGATGCGGCCATTGCCGCCGAGAATGCCGCCGTTGTTGACAGTGACCGCCGATTGCAGCGAACCGTTGATGGCCAGTCGACCCTGATTGACCAGCGTCGGGCCGCTGTAAGTGTTGTTGCCGGTCAGCACCAGCGTGCCGATGCCCTGCTTGGTCAGACCGCCGTGACCACCGATGTCGTTGCGCCAGGTGTCGAGGCCGCACGTGATGTCGCTGCACACGCGCTCGGTCGGTTTGCCCTGATCGATGATCGCGCCGATGCCCGGCAGATCGGCGACGAACTGGCCGGAGCCGTACGCGCCCTGCACTCGGAATTGCTCGGGGATGTCCTGCTCGGTAACGAACATCGCCGGGCCTTCGATGGCCTTGCGCAGGTTGATCATCCCCCAGCCGTACAAGGCGTCGATGCCCGGCGCGCCAAGGTCGGTGGCGGTGGTGCGCAACACGCTGGCGACCTGGTCGCCGCTCATGTACGGGAAGCGCTCCATCAGCACCGCGATGGAACCGGCGACGTGCGGCGCCGCCATCGAGGTGCCGTTGTAGTTGGCATAGCTGGTGGTCAGGTTGCCGGCGTTGGTGCCTTCGATGATCGAGCTGTAGATCCTGGTGCCCGGCGCGGAGACGCAGTAACTCGCGGTGTAGCCGCAACGCGAGGAGAACGTGCTGATCACGTACGGATTGGCGCTGGCCGTGTCCGGGTTCTGCTGTAATGCGGCGACGGTGATCCAGTTCGGCGCGATGTCCGGAACGAAATAGCCGAGGCCGGCGATGGCGTCAGGGTTATTAAGGTTGTAATCGTTGCCGGCAGCGAAAATGGTGACGATGCCGCTGCGTGCGGCGGCAATCGCACCGTCATAGGCGCCGCCGGGTTTGGTGCCAAGCAAGGTGCGGATTTCGTTGAACTGCAACTGCGCGTCGTTGACGGTGAAGTGCGGATACGCCGGATCGCGGCCGCCGAGGTCAAAGCGATCGGTAATGCCGATGCCCCAGCTGTTGTTGATGATCCGCGCACCGCTGGCGATCAGCGCATCCCAACCGGCCTTGTACACTGCGCCGTCGTTGCCACGCACGATGCCGTCTTCAGGCCCTGGGTCGCCATTGTCGGCGCTGATGATCTGCGCGCCAAATGCGACGCCGTGCATCACCCCGCCGTCGCGACTGCCCGCCGCGATGCCGCCAACGTGGGTGCCGTGGGCGCCAAGCTTGCCGTTGGAGCCGACCGAGGGTGAACCGTCATACACAAACGCGTCGCCGGCCTTCACCGGGATATACGGGTCGGTGTATTCGCGGATTCCGCTGGTGACCAGGGTGACGACTTTGTTACTGCCAGAGAACTCCGGGTGGGCGGCGTAGACCGGCTGATCGAAAATTCCCAGTTTCACGCCTTTGCCGGTATAGCCGGCGGCGTAAGCGTAATCCGCGCCGATCGCGCCCAGGCCCCAGTCCGCCTTGAACTCATTGCTGCGCCAACTTGACGGATCGCCGCTGCGGCCGTTTTCCACGTAAGGCGCTGCCTGCGCCATCGCACTGGCACAGAGCATCGCGACTGTCAGGGTTTTCAGGGCAAAGCGGCCACCCGATTGCGCGGGGGTATTGTTGTTATCCATCCACGACCTTCCTTAGTGATGTTGCGAAAAAAACCTGTGTCAGAACTGCCAGTTCAGGCTCAGCCCAACGCCATGCAGCTTCTCGCGGCTGGCGAGTTGGCCGTTGTAATCAAGGTTGACCCGCACGTCTTTGCTCAGGGCCAGACTGGCCTGCACGCCGACCAGCGCCGCATCGCGTACCAGTGCCGAGCTCTCCACCGCGTACGGCGTGCCGCCACTGGCAAAGCGCAAATGTTGCTGCGATTCGATATCGCTGAGGCTGTGCTGCCAGCCGAGACGGGCATTGACGTCCAGTGCTTGTTGGTTCGTAAGGTTGAAGGTTTTGCTCGCCCGCACGCCCAAGGTGCTCAACACCACGTCGCGCCTGTCTCCCGAGCTTTTCAGCGCAGCGGCATCGCCCTTTTCGGTAAAGCCTTCGGTGTCCAGATGCAGGTAAGTCAAATTGGCGAACGGTTCCAGCGCCAGAGGTTGCAGCGGCAAGCGATACGCCGCCTCGCCAAACACCTGAGTGGTGGTCGCATCAAGCTTGGCTTTCTGCTTGGCGCTGACGACGTCGTATTGTAGATCGCGCTTCACATCGCCGCGATGCCAGCTGTACGCCGCGCCGGTGCTCAAGCGCCACGCGCCGAGGTCGTGCCCGGCGTAAGCGCCGAGGTGATAGCTGTCGACTGTCGCGGAAGAATGCGTGCCCGAGCCCATGCTCAGCGAACTGTCGCTGTAGCCGGTGACCAGCCCGATGCGAGTCTGCTCGTCGAGCGTGCCGTCGACACCCGCCAGCAGACCGCCGATCGAGGTGGTGTAACCTGCGGTGTCGTGGCCCGAATCGGTGCTGCCCCACGCGCCAAGTGCTTTGATCCAACCGTTGCTGCGGGTCGCCCATTCGTCGTGCAGCCGCTCGCCGACCGCATCGCGCAACTGGCGGCTGTCGTTGATCAGCATCGTGCCCAGCGCCGGATAAATCTCGCCGCTCAGTTGCTGGAAGGCTTGCTGCGCCGAGGCTTGAGTCGGTGTACGAAGCACACTTTCATAAACCGAATTGCCGGCGCCCAGACCTTCGACTGCCGCCGCCACCGAACGCTGGTTCGGCGTTCGCCCGACGCTGGCGAAGCTGGTCGCGGTGCGCTGGATATTCAGCTGAATGCCGGTTGCGGCGTAATCGAGGGTACCGCCGATAAACAGGTAGTTCGGCACGACCGCAGCAAACTGCCCCTGCACGCCGCCCGCCGCTTGCAGGATGTTGTACTGGCGACCGAGCAGGCTCTGCGCTTCGGCGCTGCTGAGCAGGGTCGGGCTGTTTTCCAGCGCCAGGCTGACGTTAGCGCCGCTGACGGTTGCCACGCCGCCGGCAACGATGCGGTCGCTGCTGGTGGGCGATAGCTCGACGGCGTAGGTCGAACCCGGGTTGAGTGTCACGTCACCGGCGACGTTCAAGGTGCCGATGGAATTGCCCGGTGCAACCCGGCCGCCGCTGTTGGCGGTCAGCGCGGCGATGCGTCCGGAGCCGCCGAGGGTGCCGCTGTCGTTGACGGTGACCGCTGAGGTCAGCGAACCGTTGACGGTCAGCAGACCGCCGTTGACGGTGGTCGGGCCGCGATAGGTGTTTGCGCCGCTGAGCAGCAATTGCCCGGCGCCGGACTTGATCAGGCTGCCCTGATATACCCGGTTCGCCGCTGCCGCATCACGCAGCATGCCGACGGCGTAATCGGTCTGGTCCTGCTGACTGGTGCCGGTCGGAACGCCGTTCTGCCAGCCTTTGTCCTGCAGGGTTTGCTGCCAGGCGCTGTGCTCGGCGAGGTCTTCGCGCTGGCGCTGGAGCAGCGCCTTGTCGGAGATGTCGTTGCTCCAGACATCGCGCTGCCCTGCCCCCAGATTGGCATCGAACGCACCGAGCAATTGCCCCGGCCCGCGCATCGCTCGGTTGAGGTTGGCGACGCCCCAGCCGACGCGCTCGTTCGGCGCATCGGTGACCGAGCCGTCGAGCTGGGTGGCGGTGGTCAGTAACACTTCCAGCGCCTGCTGATTGTTCATGTACGGATAGCGTTCCATTACCAGCGCCAACGCGCCCGTCGCGTGCGGCGCCGCCATTGAGGTGCCGGATTTGATCGCGTAGCCGCCGCCGGGAATGGTGCTGTCAATCTTCGCCCCCGGTGTGGTGATGCACCAATACTTGGCGATGCCGCACTGGTTGTACTTTTGCTGATTGCCCTGATCAAGCCCGGACACCGCCAGCCAGTGGCCTTCCAGATCCGGCTGGAAGTACGGCAGCGCCGAGCGCACGCTGGCGTTCGGGTAACCGCTGTTGCCGGCGCTGAACACATTGATCACGCCGCGCCGCGACACATCGGCGGCGGCGTCAAGCCAAGTGCCTTTGTTCCAGTGCTGAGCGTAGGCGGCGTGCAGATCCGCCAAGGTCCGATAGCTGACATCCGGCGGCTGACTGCCCCAGCTGTTGTTGATTGCCCGCACGCCAGCGTCGGCCAGGCTGTCGTAGACCGCTTTGAAATAACGCGGATCAGGACTGGGGCCGAAGAGGAAACTGTCGTTCCTGTTGGTGTTGCCGACGTAGATTTGCGCGTTGTAAGCCACGCCGTGCATGCCGCTGCCGTCACGCGCAGCGCCCATGGTGCCGACCACGTGGGTGCCGTGCGAATCGTTGTTGGGGTTGAGCGTGCCGTCGACGTTGAACGGTGAGCCATCAACATAGCTGCCGCTGGCGGAGACCGGGTGATAGCGCGCGGCGGAGAACTCCGGGTGGGCGGCATCGAAACCGGAATCGAGCGCGCCGATTGTCACGCCCTTGCCGGTGATGCCGACAGCGTAGGCCTGATCCGCCTGCATGCGTTGCAGGCCCCAGTCACGCAGGAACTCGGCGCTGCGCCAACTGGCCGGATTGCCGGGCTGGCCGGATTCGAGGTATTGCGCCTGCGTAGCCGAGGTCACCAGCAACAGCGTGCCGAGCGAAATCGGTTTGATGCGTACGTCCATGGTCATCACTCTCGTTTTTTGTTTTATGCCGGTTCAATGGCGGTTTCGCCCGTTCCCCCTCGGTCAGGGTGAGGGCCGTTGCGCGACCACAAATGCCTCATCCACCCGCGCCAGATCCTGCTCATTCAGGGTTCCGGCGTAGTAATGCAATTTGGTCCACGCCATCAGGTAGTCATAGCGCGCCCGGGCCAGGTCGCGGCGGGTGGTGAACAGTTGCTGCTCGGCATTCAACGCGTCGAGGTTGGTGCGTTCACCGCCCAGAATGCTTTGCCTTGTCGAGACCACCAGCGCCTCGGCGGACTTCAACGCCTTCTGGTAAGCGCGCAATTTGCTCACCCCGGAAAGACAAGCGCTGAACTGTCGACGCAGTTCGATCAAGGTTTCGCGGGTCTTGCCATCCAGTTCGTATTCGGCCTGTTCCATGGTGCGACTGGCCTGGCGCGTCGAAGCCGACACCCCGCCGCCGGCGTACAGCGGCACGCTGACTTCCAGGCCGATGGTGTTGGTTTCGTAGCGCTGGTTGTAGGTGTTGCCGCTCTCGGACTCGTTATCGCGCATCGAGGCGTAGGCACTCACTTTCGGCAGATGCCCGGCGCGGTTGCGCTCGACTTCAAAACGCGCCACCTCGACCGCCTGACGCTGTGAAGCGAGGTTCGGGTTGTTGCTGATCGCCAGTTCATGCCAGGTGTCGAAGTTGGCCGGTTGCAGCGTGAAGGTCTGGAATTGCTGGCCCAGCGGTGCCAGGTCGCCGATGTCGACCGCCGGCACGCCGACCAGCGCCCCCAGTTCGCGCAAGGCAGCGTCCTGTTCATTGCGCGCTTCGATTTCTTCGGCAGTCGCCAGCTCATAGCGTGACTCGGCTTCGAGAATATCGGTGCGCGTGCCCTCGCCCTGCTTGAACATGTGTTCGTTCTGCTGGAACTGTTGCTCGTAGGCCTTCTTCTTCGCCTGGGCAATGTCGATCTGGTCCTGGGCGAACAAGGCTTTGGTGTAGTTGTCCAGCACGCGCACCAACAGTTCCTGACTCTTGCCGCGAAAGGCTTCGTCGGCAAACAACGACTGCGCCACACCTTTGCGATAGGCCGCGTAAGCCTCGTAATCGAGCAGCGGTTGCTGCACCGTCAGCGCCGAGCCGTAACTGTTGTAGTTGCGCTCATCGGTGCGGTTGCGCGCACGATCATCCAGAGACGTAGCCTTGGACGAGTTGCGACCCTTGTTGTAGCTGTAGCCGATCCGAGGCAACAGCCCGGCGCGTCCAATCACGCGGTTTTCAAGGCCGGCATCACGTTCCTTGATTGCGCCGAGAAACACCGGATCATTGCGCAACGCCTGTTCGTAAATCTCGAACGGCCCCATGGCGGCGATTGCCGAGTGACTCGCGAGCAGCAGCACCACGGCCCCCAACATTGAAAGCTTAGTCATACAGCCGAACATCCTTATTCCTCGGTCAACGCAGAACCGGCGCGATCGAGCAGCGGTTTGAACAGGTAGTTGAGGAGTGACCGCTCCCCCGTGCGCACGAAAATCTCCGCCGGCATGCCGGGCTTGATCACCAGCCCGTTGAGCTTTTCCATCGCCTGATCGCTGACGCTGCTGCGCAACACGTAATACGGCACGCCGCTTTTCTCATCGATCATCTGGTCAGCGGCAATCAGGCTGACCTCGCCGGGCACGCGCGGGGTTTTGCTCTGGTTGAACGCGGTAAAAAGAATGTCCACCGGCAGATGCGTGCCGACCTTGTCGATCAGGTTGACCGGCAAGTGCCCTTCCACTTCCAGCGTGGTGCCTTGGGGAACGATCTCCAGCAGGGTTTCGCCCTGGCGCACGACGGCGCCCTCGGTGTGCACACTGAGGTTGACCGCTACGCCATCGGCCGTGGCGAGGATTTCGCTGTGTTGCAGGTCGAAACCGGCGGAGGTCAGTTGCTCGGACAGGGTCACGCTTTTCAGTTGCGCGTCGGCCAGTTGCGTGCGCACTTCCTTCTGGTATTCCTCGCCGTGCTGCTGCAGCTTGAGGCGCGATTCAAGAATGCCCTGCTCCACACGCCCGCTTTCGCCAGTGTTTTCTGCCAATTGCTGCTGCACCTGCGACAGTTGCCGCTGGTAATCCATCAAGCGGTTGCGCGGGATGTAGCCGTTGTCAGCCAGCGGTTGCAGGTTGCGCAGTTGTTGCTGCAAGGAACTGGCCTGGGCATTGAGGTCACTGCGCGCGCGGCGCATGCCAGCCAGTTGCGCAGTGGCGCCTTCGATATTGGCGCGCAGTGCCGCCTGTTCGCGGGAAAACGCTTCGCGGCGGCTGCTGAACAGCTGACGCTGGCCTTCCAGCACCAGCGCCAGACGCGGGTCAGCATCATTGCTCAACTCGGCGGGAAAGCTTACTTGCTTGAGGTTGTCGCGTTCGGCCTGCCAGCGCGCGAGGCTGGCCCAGGCCATCCGGTATTGCGCCTGCAGCGACTGCACGTCGGCGGCGACCTGCGTCTGGTCGAGGCGGAACAGCGGCTGGCCCTGCTTCACGGTCTGGCCTTCGCGCACCAGAATCCGGCTGACCACGCCGCTGCTCATCGACTGCACGGCCTTGCGCTTGCCCGAGACCACCACGGTGCCCTGCACCGCGATGCCCTGATCCAGCGGCGCCAGTGCCGCCCAGGTGAAGAAACTGCCAGCGCCGACGATGGCCAGAATCCAGCCCATGCGCACGAAGTATTTCGCGTCGCGTTCCGGACGTTCAGCGACGTAGGCATGTTCCATGCTCGCTTCGTTTTGCGTGTTCATGCTGGCCCTGCTCATACGCCCGAATTCCTTGTCGAGGGCTGATATTGCCTGCTCATACTGAGCCCGCCCGGTGCCTGTGCAGCTTTCTCGCGCTGCTGTTCGTGCTGGCCGGAAAGTGCCTTGAGCACATCCTGACTCGGGCCGAACGCCTGCAAGCGCCCATCGTTGAGCACCAGCAGTTTGTCCGCCTGAGCCAATACCGAAGAGCGATGCGTGACCAGGATCACCGTGGTGCCCTGAGCCTTGAGTTGCGCAATAGCACTGGCCAGTGCGGCTTCACCGACGGTGTCGAGGTTGGAATTGGGTTCATCCAGCACCACCAGGCTTGGCGTGCCGTACAGCGCGCGGGCCAGGGCCACACGTTGCTTCTGGCCACCGGACAAGCCGCTGCCGTCCTCGCCCAGTTGCGTGTCATACCCCAGCGGCAGACGCAGGATCATCTCGTGGACGCCGGCCTGCTGCGCGGCAGTGACGACTTTTTGCGAATCGGCTTCGCTGAAACGCGCAATGTTTTCGGCGATGGTGCCGCTGAACAACTCGATGTCTTGCGGCAGGTAGCCAATGTAGGGACCGAGCTGATCACGATTCCAGCGGTGGATATCAGCGCCATCCAGACGCACCGTGCCGCCCAGAACGGGCCACACGCCGACCAGCACCCGGGCCAGCGTCGATTTGCCCGAGCCTGAGGCGCCGAGCACGCCAAGCACTTCGCCGGCACCTAGACTGAAATTGACCAGGTGCAGCGTCGCCGCACGTTGCCCCGGCGGGCCGGCGCTGACTTGCTCGAAAGTGATCTGACCTTTCGGTGCCGGCAGCGCCATCGCTTCGTCGCTGGGTGGAAAGGCCTGCAACAGCGCATCAAGGCGCTGATAAGCCAGCTTCGCCCCGCTCCACTGTTTCCACACGGCGATCAACTGGTCGATCGGGCTCAGTACGCGGCCCATCAGGATCGAACCGGCGATCATCATGCCGGCGGTCATGTCGCCCTTGATCACCAGCAGCGCGCCCAGCCCAAGCACCAACGATTGCAGGCACAAACGCAGCGTCTTGCTCAGGGAACTGATCACCGCGCCAGTATCGCTGGCCTGGTTCTGCAAGCCGAGAAAGCGCGAATGCACGCCAAACCAGCGTGTGCGCAGCGAGCCGAGCATGCCCATCGCCTGAATGGTTTCGGCGTTGTGCAAATGGCTGGTGGCCAATTGGCTGGACTGCTGGGAAAACCCGGCGGCCTCGCCCAGCGGCTTTTTGGTCATGTATTCGTTGAGGCATGCCAGCGCGATCAACAGCAACGCCCCCGCCGTCGCCAGCACCCCGAGCCAAACGTTGAACAAATAGATGACAAACAGATAGACCGGGAACCATGGCGCATCGAAGAAGGCGAACAGCGCCGGGCCGGTGACGAACTGGCGGATGTGGGTAAGGTCGCCCAGCGCTTGCCCGGCGTTGCCCTCGCCCTTGAACAGGTTGCGTTCAAACGCGGCTTGATAGACGCGCAGATTGAAGCGTCGCTCCAGCTGGCTGCCGATGCGGATTACGATGAAGCTGCGGATCACTTCCAGCAGCCCGATGAAGGCAAAGAATCCGACCACCATCAACGACAGCATCGCCAGGGTGGTTTCGTTTTGCGACGACAGCACCCGGTCATAAACTTGCAGCATGTAGATCGACGGTACCAGCATCAACACGTTGATCAGCGCGGTGAAACAACCGACGCTGATCAGGATGCTTTTATAGTCGCCCAGTGCCTTGATTAACGGAGCGGCAGGAGACTTCGCCATCTTCATTGATTCTTCCTGAGTTCATAGTCTCGTCATTGTCGAACGAGCATTCCATTGAATATTGCGCTTGCCTGCAAAGAGGATGAGCAAGTAGCGCTTACAATTTCATAACAAGTAAATGGGCCCCGCGCATATAACCCGCAGGCAGTGCCATATATCAACTACCTGCAACTTTCCATTCGTTGCTTAGTGTTCGACACGCTCCAGCAAAATGAGCAAATGCGGACTCAATCTGCTTGTATACAAGCCTTCACGCTGGCGGCTGAAGAAAGCGATTCTCGAACCTTCCTTGCCGGTGATGGCAATACCATCGGGCTCGGGAAACCAGCCGATCGGCGCTTCGCTCAACCACGCGCCCAGGCACTCGGCGCCTGCACCCAAAGTCTGGTTCGGCGCGAGATCGACCAGGCATGTGTTCGACGGCTTGTCTTGCAGCGTTCGCGCTTCATGCGTGTCGTTGTGACCGGTCAATGTGGCCTGCCAGCGCCCGGCGAATACCGAGGGTTCTTCGAGTCTGAGGCTGCTTGCCATGCTTGTCGCTCCGCTCATCATCAGCGTGACTGCCATCAGCCATGCCATCGTAGTGTCAGTAAAAACGTATCCACGCATAGGAAATTTCACTTCCGCTCGTAGCCTTGCCCGGCGATCAGGCCGATGCAAGCGAAGAAAGCGACGCACGCGGCGCCGCTTTCCCTTTACATCACGCGACGATGTCGCTGGTCGCTGCCTGGCCAACGGTGCTGACGATGAAGTCCGCCACGCCATGCCCGGAGAAATCCACCGACAACAGGCTGTTGCCGCCCGACGACGTCAACACTGCATCGCCAGCGGAACCGCTGAAGCTATTGACGAAGTGCAGGCCCGCGCCGTTGGTGATGCCGGTCAGATCGATTTTGTCGAGACCGCTGACGAAATCGAGAATCTGATCGATCGCACCCGGCTTGGAATCCGAACTGGCGGCGAACACAAAGGTGTCCGAACCGGCACCGCCCCACAGTTTGTCGGCACCGCCTGCGCCGTAGAGGATGTCGTTACCGGCACCGCCCTTCAGCTCGTTGGCCACGCTGTTGCCGATCAACAGATCACTGCCCGAACCGCCAATCGCGTTCTCGATGACTGCGCCCTTGGCAATCGATACGTTGCCGACCATGCCGCCCACGTCGGAGAACGAAGCGCCATTGAGGTTGATCTTCTGGTTTTGGGTGAAACCGGAGAAATCCAGGGTGTCCTTGCCGCCGGCGTCCCACACCGAGAAGACCACTTTGTCGCTCGATGATGAAGCGCTGAGGAAATCACGGCCGGTATTGGAGTTGAAGCCGTAGGTGGTGTCGCCGGTGCGGGTCGTGGTGTTGGCGCCGTAGAGTTTCTGGATCGCCGCGATGTCATCCATCAGCGGGCCGGACGAGTAGGCTTCGACGCCGCCCTTGCTGAAGTTCTGGTTGGTGTTGCTCTCGCTCCAGTAACTCATGACGCTGTAGCCACGAGTGTCCTGGCCGTAAGTCGCGTCGTTGTAGGTCGGGTTGCCATTGCCTGCGTTGTAGTCGCCAGGGTGAGCAAGGCCCAGGGTATGGCCGATTTCGTGGGTCAGGGTCTGACGACCGTAGTTGTTCAGATCCGGGTTCTTGTTCTGGGTATAACCGCTGTTGATCAGGTACCACGAAGTACCGTCATAACCAGCGCCGGTGCCCGGCAGATAGGCAAACGCCGCAGCGCCGTCCTGGCCACCGCTGTAGTTGCCGAAGGTCATGTGCCCGTCGCCACCCGAGGCTCGCTCGGTGAAGGTGACATTGGCAACGTCGGCCCAGGATTGCATGGCGAGCTTGGCCTGGGTTTGCTGCTGCGCGCTGAACTGACTGAATCCGCTGATCCCGTGCTTGTTCATTGTGCTGTTCGAGGCCGACGTCAGGAACGTATAGGTCAGCTCGATCGTGCCGCTGCCGTCCTTGTCCTGGTAGGCAGCGCCATCACGCAGCAATTGCGTAGCCGCCTGGTCGACGGTATACGAGGGTTTGCCATTGACTGTGAGGTTACCGCCACGGTCGTACTGATGGCTGAAGCTATTGATCTGGTTGTAAGCCGAGCTGAAGGCGGCCAGCTGGAAAGCCTGTTCGGCGCTATCAACAGCGTTGGTTTTAACTTTCGACATAAACACACTTCCTTGTTTAGCAATGGAACAGTTTTTGTCCGACAGGACGATCTTTGGCGAGATCGTCCTATCACTCGCCCAATGAAGGCGTAACGAACCTGACACAATTTGAAATCTGTCGTAAAGGATTTTTTTGCGATCCAATTTGGCGGTGTCAGGAAACTGCCGTAAACAAAGCGTGCGGCGAGGAAAGAATGTTTTTAGTTGGTGGGATAGCAGGATTTGCCTGAAGATTTTCTATTTAAATATTAAATATCAGTAAGTTTTGATTTGTCGGGCAAGTCACACTTTCAAGCTGCGGTGCCAGTGCTTTGATATCAACTCCATGACTTTATTCGGACTGTAGGAGCTGACGAGTGCAACGAGGCTGCGATCTTTTGACTTTGACCTTTTTAAGATCAAGATCAAGAGATCGCAGCCTCGTTGCACTCGTCAGCTCCTACAGAGGACGGAGGTTCAGCTACCGGTACGAATCTTGTTCCACACCCGCGTACGAATCCGGTCGATATTCAACGGCATCGCCTCCAGCGCAAACAGCTTGCCCATCATTTCCGGGCTCGGGTAAACCTTGGTGTCGTTCTTGATCGCCGGGTCGATCAGTTTGTCGGCTTGTTCGTTGCCATTGGCGTAATGCACGTAATTGGTGATGCCGGCCATGACGTCCGGGCGCAGCAGGTAGTTCATGAAGGCGTAGCCGGCCTTTTCGTCCGGTGCGTCGACGGGCATGGCGACCATGTCGAACCAGATCGCAGCGCCCTCCTTGGGAATCGCATAACCGATCTCGACGCCGTTCTGGGCTTCCTTGGCGCGGTTTTCGGCCTGGAGGATGTCGCCGGAAAAACCGACCGCGACGCAGATGTCGCCGTTGGCCAGGTCGCTGGTGTATTTCGAGGAATGAAAATAGCTGACGTACGGACGCACTTTCATCAGCAGCGCTTCGGCTTTCTTGTAGTCTTCGGGATTCTTGCTGTGGTGTGGCAGGCCGAGGTAGTTGAGCGCCGCCGGGAGCAGTTCCGGGCCGTTGTCGAGGATCGCCACGCCGCACTTCTGCAGTTTTTCCATGTATTCGGGTTTGAAGATCAGATCCCAGGAATCCACCGGCGCGTTGTCGCCCAGCACCGCTTTGACCTTGGCAATGTTGTAGCCGATACCGGTGCTGCCCCAAAGATACGGGAAGCCGTGCTCGTTGTTGGGGTCGTTGGTCTGCAAGGCCTTGAGCAGCGCCGGGTTTAGATTCTTCCAGTTCGGCAACTGACTCTTGTCGAGTTTCTTCAGCGCCCCACCCTGAATCTGCCGCGCCATGAAGTGGTTCGACGGAAAAACCACGTCGTAACCGGATTTGCCGGTCATCAACTTGCCGTCGAGGGTTTCGTTGCTGTCGTAGACGTCATAGGTGACGCCGATCCCCGTGTCTTTCTGGAAGTTCTTTGTGGTGTCCGGGGCAATGTAGTCGGACCAGTTGTAGACCTTGACCGTCTCGGCCGCGTGACTGACGGAAGCAGCCAGCAGCAGCGGCGCCAATGCGAGGGTTTTCTGGATCATGGGGCGATTCCTGTATGGGCTTTTTTTGTTGGCAGGCAATCAAAGGATCAAACAATCAGAAAATCAGCACGTAGCTCTTGCGCACGGTTTGCTGGATATCCCAGATTCCGAGCGTGTTGGCCGGCAACATCAGTGCGTCGCCGCCTTGTATGTGAAGGGTTTCGCCGCCGCCGTCGGGGGTGAACGTGCAGCGCCCGGAAATGAAATGGCAGAACTCCTGCGCGGTGATCTGCCGGCGCCAGCGACCGGGGGTGCATTCCCAGACGCCGGTTTCAACGCCGTAGTCGCGCTCGACGCTGGTGGTCGAAGCAATTGCGACGGGCTCGCCGAGGGGGACGGCGACCGGGTTGGATTCCTCAAGCTCGAGCGTGGCGGTGTTCTTGAATTGGGTGATGCTCATGGCGTGACCTGTTTATTGAGGGAAACGGCGTTTAGTGCATGAAACCTTCCATGAACCCGGCGACACGGCTGGCGAGCTTGCGCCGCCACGGTGCGGTCGCCGGATTGGCCAGCGTCTGGTCTTCATGCACGAAGCTTTTGATGATCGCGTTGTAACCGAGCCAGCGGCATGGCTCCGGCTCCCAGGCACGGAGCGCGTGAATGCCGCCGTCAGGCAGCACCCACGGTTGTTGGGTCAGCTCGCTGTCGCGCTCGAGAATCAGATCGGCCAGCGTCCGGCCGCCGAGATTGCTGGCACCGACTCCCTCGCCGCCGTAGCCGCCCGATAGGGCGATGCCGTTGGCGCGATCGCAGAGCATGTGCGGTTTGAAATGCCGCGACATGCCGAGGTTGCCGCCCCAGGCGTGGGTGATCTGCACATTTTTCAGTGGCGGGAACAGTTCGCCGAACAGATAGCGGCGCAACTCGACCTCGTCACGGGTCAGGTTGAAGTCATGGCGCAGCTTGCCAGCGAACTGATAACCGCCACGGGCGCCGAAAATCAGGCGGTTGTCGGCACTGCGTTGGCCATAGGTGACCTGACGGCTGAACTCACTGAAGGCCTGCCCGCGATTGAGACCAATTTCGTCCCAGGTCGCAGCGGACAGCGGCTCGGTGGCGACGATCAGGCTTTGCACCGGCAACTGGTAGCGACCGAGTGGCGGCAACGTCACCGAGTAACCTTCCACGGCCGGGACGATCCAGCGGCTGCGCACGCTGGCCTTGGCGGTGCGCAAACTGCCGGATTGCCATTGAATGACCGGGCTGTTTTCGTAGATTTTCACGCCCATGTTCTGCACGGTCCGCGCCAGGCCACGCACCAGTTTCGCCGGGTGAATGGTCGCCACGTGAGGGGCAAAGATTCCGCCGTAGGGTTTCGCCACACGGATCTGCTGGGCCAGCTGCTCGGGGCTGAGCCAGCGGTAATCGTTGTCGGTCAGACCCTGAGCGTGCAGCTTGCTCAGGTATTCGCGCAACACCGCCTCCTGCTCGGGATAGCGCGCCGCACAATAAAGCACCCCGCCCTTGCGGTAATCGCAGTCGATGCGTTCGCGTTCGAGGACGATCTCAACTTCGTCCGGGATGTTGTGCAGCAGGTCGTACGAAGCGCGGCGCTGCTCTGGCGATAATGCTGCCAGCAGACGATCCTCGCCGAGCAGATTGCCCATCAGCCAACCGCCATTGCGTCCGGATGCACCGAAGCCGGCGGTTTGCGCCTCGACGATGGCGATATCCAGGCCAGGTGCGTGTTTCTTCAGGTAGTACGCCGTCCACAATCCGGTATAACCGGCGCCGATGATTGCTACGTCGACATCCAGGTCCCGCTCCAGCGCAGGCCGCGCCAGTAGGGGCTCATCGAGCTGATCCATCCATAAACTGATCGTGCGCCACGCCGACATGCCAGACTCCGCCCTGAAAACCTTCGATGGCGTCGATCCTAGTGGTTGCCTTCAGTGGCTGTCTTGCGCGCGTGCCCGCAGAGAAATTTGTTTGGCGTAGGCCTTGGGTGATTGGCCGGTGTGCTCGCGAAAGCACTTGTAAAACGCCGACAGCGAGTTGAAGCCAGCGGCAAAGGCCAACTCGTCCACGCGCAACGGCGGCATGGCGCTGTTCAGCGCACGCAGCAAATGCTGCAGGCGCGCCTGATTGACGTAGCGATAGAAGCTCTGCCCGAGCACCTGGTTGAGCAAATAGGAAATCTGATTGCGGCTGTACCCGCACTCCTTTGCCACCCGTTGCAGGTCGAGTTCAGGATCGAGATACGGTTGCTGTTTTTCGAAATATTGCTGCAGGTCCTCAGCCATGAAACTCAGTTGCCGTGGCGACAGCCCCAGACGGCTGACCGCCGGGCGCTGATTCGGCGCTGTGCTGCCATCGGCTTGGGTGCGCACCAGCGAGGCGTACTCATTGACGCGCCAGATCAAGCCATCCTTGACGGTGATCGCTTCGCTGGAACGGAACGACACCAAGCCGTCGCCGCCGCGCAAGGTCACTTCGTACTGAATGAACGCCGTGTCGCCATCCACCCGAATACGATCGCAATGCTCGAGCAGTTCGTCGGATTCTCGCGGCATGCTTACGCGCACGTATTCGCGCAACTCATCCAGAGCAAGCACGCGGTTCTGAAAGAAATCGTTGTACCGGATATCGGCGTGATAAAGCGCCATGACGCTGTCCAGATCCCGGTGTTTCCAGCTCAGGTGATAGCGCATGACCGTGGCGGCCGTGGCCTGGGTCTGTTCTGGGCCGTCGTCATCGGCGTGCATAAGCGGCTCGGCGAAAAAGAACCGAGCTTGCCCAACTTCCTCTGCCGCTTCAATGAAAAATCCATAGTGGCATTTTGGCGATAATCGATGAGCCAGTGACTTACATCAAAAAATGCGAATCAATCGCTAAACGGACTGAAAAATCTCACAGTTTTTTCACACACGGATGCTACTTTTAAAGCTCAAGCACTGGTTGAGCCAATGAAGGCTCTTCCCACCTAACATGAGCAAAAGGAAGCGCTCGATGAAGCAGGCGGGCAACACCATGAACAAAGGGTTCAGCAAAGTCACCTTTCCCAACGCTTGCCAGCTGATGCGCTGGCATTTTCATCCCATGGGTTTCGAGGCGACGATGGATGCGCCGGGCAGCATGATTGCCCGTCTGTTCGATCGCGCCAGCGGCGAAACCATGATCGCCATCGCCGGCATTCCCTGCGCGACGGTGATGAACGCCGCGGATGTCGAGCGAATCATTGAAGCCATCGAGGATGAGCTGGAAGCTTTCACTCCTCCTGCATCGCTGAAGAACTACGCCTAACCTTATGATTTAAAAGAAGAAGCCCGCAGCGATGCGGGCTTTTTATTGCTCAGGCAATGGTCTTTTCCATCCGGTGATCGACGAAGAATGGCTTGTCCTTCGCAACTCGGTCTGACGCTCGCGGCATGTTCACCGCCTGGGCCTCCTGCGGTTCGACGTACCAGTAACAATGGCTGACGGCCCGAGTGATGCCCACGTAGGCCAGACGCAGGATTTCGTCCTTTTGCGCAGTGTCGTACGGCTCGCTGTCGCCATGTTTACCCAGCCCGGCCATGCGGTAGACCTGATTTTTGTACGGCGAGCTGGTCAGGTGCTGACAATCGCCAAGCAGAAACACCGCATCGGCCTGCAAGCCTTTGGCGCTGTGATAGGTCAGTTGTTTCAGCCGCCGAGCTTCATGCGGCAAGCTCGAATCTACATTAAGAACAGGCGCAATGTGCTTTTCAATCAATAACTTATCGCTGCTTTTTCGATACAGCATCAGGATTGAATCACCCCGCCGGTAATGCTCGGCCAGTTGCTGACCCAGCGCTTCATCGTCACGCTCAAGCACGTTGACTGGCTGCAGCGATTTAGGCTCGCCACTCGCCTTGGCCTTCTTGCCCGCGATCGCTGGCGCTGCGCGGACAATGTGTTCGGCGGCGTCGATGATGTGCTGGTGGCTGCGGTAGTTGTCACTGAGCATGACCCGCGTGGTGCTCGGCGAAGGGAATTGCTTGTTGAACTCCATGAAGTAGCTTGGCGAACTGCCGCGCCAGCCGTAAATCGATTGCCAGTCATCGCCAACGCACAACAGCGACGACCGTTGCGCTCCTCGGCCGATGTGCATGGCCGGGCCACGGCTGCGGATTTCATTGAGGCTGGCACGAATCCACGAAACGATCTGCGGCGATACGTCCTGGAATTCGTCGATCATCAAATGTGCCATCGGCCGCAGCAACTCATCGCTGAGCAGCTTGAGGTTTTCCGGCGAGTGTTCACTGAACAGCGCGAACATACGGTTGTAAGTCATCACTGGCGGTTTCTGATCCAGCAAGTGATCCTCAAATGCGCGCCAGAACAGGCTCAGAGCCTCGAAGAAAAAGCGATCGGGATCGTCCTTGGCGAAGCTCATCCGACTGACCGCGTCCGGCACATCCAGACCGAGGTTTTCGATGAAGCCTGCGGCACTGACGAAACAATCCAGCAGCGGTGCTGATGCCAGCTCGCCCTTGACCTTGTAATCGAAGCCGGGGCCGGCGCTGGCATCACCGGCCAATGTCGCCAGAACACGCTTGGATGACTCATAAGTATCAAGCCATATCAACGGCTTACGGCAGAAAGCTTGAAACAGGGTGCGCTTGACCGCCCATTCCGCGCGGACACTCAGCTTGGCATTGGCTCGACTTAGCTGGGCGTTTTCCCTGGGATCAAACCCCAACACCACCCAGGCATCGAGGCTGGGAATATAGCCGTGAGCGTGGAAGTTCGACCCATTGATTTCGAAGGTCTGACGATTGGGCTCGATGCCTTTGATGGGCCACGCTTTGGCGCGAATCCACAGGTCCTCGATGACGTCGCACAGTTCTTCATCGCGCTTGGCCGCCAGTTCCGTGACCGCCATGCGCTTCTGCACATCGGGATGATCGCGCTCCAACTCCTTCAACTGCAGCCCGGCGCGGGACAATGGCTGAATCAACTGACGGAAACGCTCATCGTCGTTGAACAAGCGGTGATAACAAGCGTTCAGTTGCTGTCGCTGCGCATCATTGATGCGCAGGTCAAACGGATTGCTGTCGACCGCCTCTGCGCCGCTTTGCGGGCGATCGCTGAGGTTCTCGAAGGCCTGCAAGCGCTCGAAACCCGGCAGGCTGCGGACCATCGGCAGAATGCGCGAGTGAAATGTTCGCACCAGTTCCCGGGCCTGCTTGAGGTTCAGCGACTGCCCCCACAGCGTGAAGATTTCGATGAGCTTGCTGATGAAGTCCTTGCGCGATTCGCGGGTGAAGGTCACCACGGTCATTGAATCCAGCTCAAAACCCAGATAATGGCTGAGCAATAGAATGCGCAGCACCAACGTAGTCGACTTCCCGGCCCCGGCGCCCGCCACCACCGAGGTGGACGGCGTCTCGCTGAAGATCATTTTCCACTGCGCAGCGCTGGGCTGAGCGTGAGCCGGGAGCAAACGGGCGACGTCAGCCTTGATGCGTTTTTTCAATTCCGCCGTCAGTGGCAGACGCCAGTCATCGAACAGGTTGTTATCGACACTGGGCGGACGATGCTCGGTGTTGCGGCTGTCGCGAATCAGCAGAACCTGGCGGCCCTCTTCCAGCCCCTCGAGTTTGCCTTCCTTGAAGCCGTATTCGACACCGGCGGTGTGTCCGCTGCGAAACCCGTCGGCTTGCCCGTGCAGCCACGACGCCCGGTGCTGGGCGCGTAGTTTTGTCAGGCCGTGACCGAAGAATCGCGCGGCCAGACGCTTGAACCATGGCATCTCGGCCAGTGGGCTAAGTTCAGGAGGAAGATCGGGGGTGTGTTGCGCCACGCTGACGGACTCCAGGTGAGAGGCTGTGGCGGCTATGGTGTCTGGATTTACCGTTCAGTTCTAGCGAAATGCTTACAGGTCATCGGTTTAGGCGACGAATTGAAAGTCGGATGAAATGATCCCGAGGCAAGATTCCATCTAATTCTCTGATCCTGATGCGGCAGTTTTTGCGCTTTTTATCGATGATTGTTTGATAGATGATCGCCGTCATCAACCACGGGGCCCGTTCCCTGACGAACCTTATCGAGGAGACGATCATGCTTGAACTCAGACCCTTCAGCTCGCTGGGCGGCGCTCATCATGGCTGGCTGGACGCGCATCACCACTTTTCGTTTGCCGAATACTACGACCCGCAACGGATGAGCTGGGGCAATCTGCGTGTGTGGAACGATGACATCATCGCCGCAGGCACCGGTTTCCCTCAGCATCCGCACCGCGACATGGAAATCATCACTTATGTGCGTGAAGGCGCAATCACGCACCAGGACAACCTCGGCAACAAGGGCCGTACCGAAGCCGGCGATGTGCAGGTAATGAGCGCTGGCACTGGCATCGCCCACAGCGAGTACAACCTGGAGGACAAGGAAACCAGGATCTTCCAGATCTGGATTCTGCCGACGGAAACCGGTGCGCCGCCGTCGTGGGGAGCCAAGCCATTTCCAAAAGGTGAGCGCGAAGGGTTTGTAACCTTGGCCAGCGGCAAGGACGGCGACGACGAAAGTCTGCGCATTCGCGCCAATGCACGTCTGGTCGCTGCCAACATCAAGGCCGGTGAAACCGCTGAATACCGGCTTGACGAAGGGCGTCGCGCTTATCTGGTACCGGCTACCGGCGTGATCGAAGTCAATGGCTTGCGTGCCCATGCGCGTGACGGTGTGGCGGTCGCGCACGAGCAAGTGCTGACGGTCAGGGCGCTCGAAGACAGCGAGATCGTATTGGTCGACCTGGCCTGATCCGCAGGCAGCAAAAAAGGGCAACCATCACGGTTGCCCTTTTTCATGTGCGCCTCACTTGCTGGAAATAGCGCCATCTACCAGCGTTTGCGCTTCGGCCACCAATTGCTTGAGGTGGTCGTCGCCGAGGAAGCTTTCTGCGTAGATCTTGTAAATGTCTTCAGTGCCCGAAGGACGCGCAGCGAACCAGCCGTTTTCGGTCATGACTTTCAGACCGCCAATCGCCTGATCGTTGCCCGGTGCGTGGCTGAGAATGCTCTGGATCTTCTCGCCAGCCAGTTCGGTCGAGGTAACCTGCTGCGGCGACAGTTTGCTCAGCAATGCCTTCTGCTCCGGGTTGGCCTTGGCATCAACGCGCACCGAGAACGGTTCGCCCAGTTCGTCGGTGAGTGCGCGGTAGGCCTGGCTTGGATCGCGCCCGGTGCGCGCCGTCATTTCTGCAGCAAGCAGGGCTGGGATCAGACCGTCCTTGTCGGTGCTCCAGACGCCGCCATCCTTGCGCAGGAACGAAGCGCCGGCACTCTCTTCGCCGCCAAAACCCAGCGAACCATCGAACAGACCGTCGGCAAACCATTTGAAGCCGACCGGCACTTCGTACAGGCGACGGCCCAGGCGCTTGGCCACGCGATCGATCAGGCCACTGCTGACCACGGTTTTACCGACGGCGGCATCGGCGCGCCACTGCGGACGGTTCTGAAACAGGTAATCAATCGCCACCGCCAGATAATTGTTCGGCGCGAGCAAACCACCGGACGGTGTAACAATGCCGTGGCGGTCATGATCCGGGTCGCAGGCAAACGCCACGTCGAAACGTTCTTTCAGACCGATCAGGCCCTGCATCGCATGGCTGGACGATGGGTCCATGCGGATCTGGCCGTCCCAGTCGACGGTCATGAAACGGAAGGTCGAGTCGACCTGTTTATTCACCACGTCCAGATCGAGACGGTAGTGCTCGGCAATGGCGGACCAGTAGCGCACCCCTGCTCCGCCCAGCGGATCGACACCCAGACGCAACTTGGCGTCGCGGATCGCATCGAAGTCGATAACGTTGATCAGGTCGGCGACGTAGGTGTTGAGGTAATCGTGGCGATGGGTCGTGCTGGCCTTGAGCGCTTGCTCGTAGCTGATGCGTTTGACCCCGGCCAGTTTGTTCGCCAGCAGTTCATTGGCCTTGGCTTCGATCCACTTGGTGATGTGGGTATCGGCCGGGCCGCCGTTGGTTGGGTTGTATTTGTAGCCACCGCTTTGCGGCGGGTTGTGCGACGGGGTGATGACGATACCGTCGGCCAGACCGGAGGTACGGCCGCGGTTGTAGCAAAGAATGGCGTGGGAAATTGCCGGGGTCGGCGTGTACTCATCGCCTTCGGCGATCATCACCGTGACACCGTTGGCGGCGAGCACTTCCAGTGCGCTGGCGCCGGCCGGGGTCGACAGTGCGTGGGTGTCGATACCGACAAACAGTGGCCCGGTAATGCCTTGAGCTTCGCGATACAGGCAAATCGCCTGGCTGATGGCCAGAACGTGCCATTCGTTGAAACTCGAATCGAAGGAGCTGCCACGGTGGCCGGAGGTGCCGAACGCCACTCGCTGGGTAGAAATAGATGCATCAGGCTGGCCGGTGTAATAGGCCGTAACCAGTCGCGGGATATCGACCAACAGTTCTGCCGGTGCCGGTTTGCCCGCAAAAGGACTGAGTGTCATGCAAAAACCTCTGAAATCGGAGTGGTTCAGGAAATGCTGTGCAGTTTACTGGCAGTTTGACCACTGTGCGACGGGATGTATCCAAACCTCGCCCGATGTTTTTTAACGTTATGGATCGGGCGACAGGCGCAAGGCATCGCCGAGCAAGCAGATGACACTCGCCAAATCCCGTTCGCCATGGCTCAACGCACTCAACCGCAGGTGGTCAGCGTGTAAGCCCTGCAGGCTGAACAGCTCGCCCGGTGCCACGATG
Organism: Pseudomonas sp. TSRC2-2; assembly: GCF_049897785.1. Taxonomy (NCBI): domain Bacteria; kingdom Pseudomonadati; phylum Pseudomonadota; class Gammaproteobacteria; order Pseudomonadales; family Pseudomonadaceae; genus Pseudomonas; species Pseudomonas sp. TSRC2-2. The sequence continues at coordinate 629,614 of NZ_JAFCWZ010000001.1, read as the reverse complement.
ATTTGTTGCCTGAGCAATCGTTGGAACACATTTGCCATGTCGACCGGGCGCAACGAACGCACCCACACCGTCGCCCCGCCCTGCGGCTCGACAATCTGCAAGGTATCGCCCAAACGCTCGCGCAACACTTGAATCAACAAGGTCCGACGTTCGCAGAGCATGCGCCGCAGCACAGGAAGATGCTGATCAAGCCGCCCGCCACTCAACAATCGGGCAATCGCCTTCTGCCGGATTGGCGACAAGCGAAACGCGCGTAACAGAAAATGACGTTGCAGCTCCTGACGCCAATGTCGCGACAGTACAAAACCGAAGGGCGCTTCTGTGCCGATGAACTTCTCGAAAGTGGAAAACACCAGCAGCCGTCGCGGATCCAGCCAGTGCCGCAGGCGCTGGTTATCACAGCGCTCATCAAGCTCGCTGTAACAGTCATTCTCCAGCACCCAGATGCCATATCGATCCAGCATTTGCGCAATGGCCTGCTGATGCTCATGGGTGAAACCGGTGCCTTGGGGTGTGCTCAACACCGAAGACAACAGGATCAAGCGCACCGACTCCCGCTCCAGCAGCGACTCGAGCAAGCGGAGATTGAGCTCGCCTTCCACCAGTGCAGGCCACTCGATCACACGCACTCCGCAAGACTCGAGCAGGCGCAATATCACCCAGTCACAGGGTGATTCAACAATGACGGCGGATTGACGCAACTCCAGTACCGAAATCAGGATCTCCAGCACTCCCCGCAGGTCGGCTCCGATGTAGACGTCATCGGCATGCCAGAAATGCTCCGTCGAGCAGGTGTATCGCGCAGCCAGGGCAACTCGCAATTCCAGCTCACCGCAAGGCTGTATGAAGGATTGAAGCTGACGAGGGTATTGACGCAGGAGCTCGCGCTCCAACGTTAACAGAGGACTGTCCAGCGGTTGCAGCGAAGCCGGGTCGTCGTCGCTCAAAACGCACATTCCGGGACGCCTGGCGTTGACGTAAACGCTTTCCAGCAGATCTCTGCCGTTGCCCGGGGTATCGATGCCTGGCAGCACCTGCGCGTAATACCCCGACTTGGCTATCGAATAGACCCGCCCTTCTTTCTCCAGTAATGAATAGGCGTACTGCACTGTCGAGATCGACACATCCAGCCGGTCGGCCAGTTGGCGTAACGAAGGCAGACGTACCGCCGTGCTACCGCCGGCGTCATCAATCAGTGTTGTCAGATATCGATAGACCGCCTGATAAACAAAGTCGTTGTCCCGTGCGCCCTTCACGCCCTCTTTTGCACAGGCATTTGTTTCGCGCCCCAGGCTTCGGTTCACCGTCAGCGTTCCGTCGACCGCTCGAATGGCGAGGCTGAAACCACCTCATCCAGGCCCGCATTCTGCGAGGCGAATTCTGCGGGCGCGTGAACCTGCACAGGACCCATGGCATAGAGGCGGATGATCATCCCGACGGGCAAACCACTGACTTCCGTTATCCATTTCACCACCTGTTCAGGGGCGTGCAGGCCTTGCATGGCACGGTGCAGATCGGGCATTGCCACCAACATCCCGGGGTGACAGTTGCGCAGAAACCGCTCAAGTCCTCTGCCGTTGTCAATAAACGGTGCGAACAGCAGGCACGTCAATTGCGTTTCGTTCAGAGCGAAACCATGCAAGAGATAATCCTGTGCCAGTAAACGCAGCGGCTCTGGCCCCCCGAGACTGTCGAAGCTGCCCATCAAATGTTCGCAGACGGACTGCGCAGCTTCTTTTCGATGCAGGTCGGCCAGCGTCCTGTGCAAATAGTCGTCGACACCCGCTTCATAGGTTCGTCCCTCGATGAACCGGGCGTGCATACCGCGCACGTGTGCGGAAATCAGCGGATCGGCAAATAGCACTTCACCTTGATACAGCGTCAGTTCGTCAGGCTCGAAACCCAGAAATTCACCCAGCAGCGGCCAGCGATCCTCAAGCTTGCCGACCATCATGTCGTTCACATCGATGAAGCTGGTGCGCCGGCAGGCTTCGAATTCGCCTGCGGGGCGCCAGACGACACGGTCATCATCGCGACGCAGCTCGCGATAGAAATCGTCGCCGAGCCCGTCAAGCAGGGGGAACAGCGCCTCGAATCCGCACGGGACAGGTTCGGGACCCGCGATTGCCACCCTCTGCATCGCGCGGTTCAGACCCTCGAGAAAATGCCGCTGGCTGCTTCGCGATTCAGTGCTGATCATGGCGTCGACACCATTGCTCCAGCGAGCGATGTGGCTGTAATACTCGGCAGTGGCCAGATAGGCGTCATCCCATAATTCGGGTGTTTCGATCCAGGTACGACAGTGCCCGACAAGCAGCAGGTTGACACGATTGCTTTCATGCCCCTGCGCACTGACCGGCGTGCGATGGTCGAACGCAAGCACCTCGCGGTTATCGACCATCAGCAGTTCGACGCGAGGATCGTCGTAGAGAAACAGTGCGCTGTAGCTTCGATGCAGGTTTTGCTGGGTGGTCGGGCCATTGCCATTCCAGCGCAAGGTGGCCACGCGCAGCTGAAATGTGGCTGGCGCCCGGCCCGCGATGGTCAACTGAGCAGCTCGTAGCAAGGCCAGCGTATAGCAGCTGTCACGGGAGCCGGACTGATTGACCAGAACCTTGAACTGACCGATGTTCTCCATGCCGCCGGCAGCCACGACAAGGCGCTGGATCAACAGCTGCAAGGCCGTGCGCTCTGCCCGTGAAAAGAAGCCCAGCAAACGTTGCAAGACTTGCTGGTAAACGTAGTTCATTGCCTGATCGTGGATCGTGCTCATCGGAATATACCCGGTATAGAAAGTTTCATGCCGCACGCACTGAACAGTGGGTCCGCGACAATTGGATCAATAAGTAATAGACGCTGAAATGCTAACACTTACAAAGTTGTAGTTATTTGAAACACTTGATCTGAGAAAATCGCAAAAGACGCCGACCTGCATGCTCAAACACCCGTATTCATTGGATATTTTCGGTCGAAAAATAGTCTGAGGAAACTTCTTACAGCGTCCCACGACATTTCATTACAAGAAAAGAAGAAGTAACTTCCGAATCGCCCTACAGCAAATAAACAGAAAATTACGAAGTCAGCCGGGCCAGCCGTTTGATATTGCCCTGAATAAATTGAACGCACAGCCATAGCTCATTCCTTGAGATGAAAGTAATCATTCAATTATCAGCGCTTATAGTGTGATTAGAAGATACAGATCGAGAGCAAAAACCAGTTCAGTTGCTGAAATGGTCAGCGCTTCGGTGACGGACAGGATCAGTTCCGGAACGGAATATAAACAAAAGAGTCCGTGGGGCCACGGACTCTGTTTAGCGGATTTACGCGGGTTCGACCTGCAGTGCGACCCGCTCGCGGCATGGGCATTCGTCCATGTAGCGGTGTGCTTCGACGAACTCGTTGAAGGCAAATACACGCGTTTTCAGCGGCAGCAGCACGCGGTCAGCGGTCAACTGGTTGATGTCACGCAACGCGCGTTGCAGCGCGACATGGTCCTGAACAATACCCAGTTCCGGCTTACCGGTGAAATTGCCAATGCAGTGCACAAAGAACTGAATGTTCTTCTGGAACGCTGCGCACGCCGGAAACGGTGTCTGATTACCGCCCTGCAGTCCGTACAGAACCAGACTGCCGCGTGGCGCCAGCACATCGCCGAGCAACGACATCTGCGGACCGCCGAGGCCATCAAACACAACGTCGACGCCGCGGTTGTCGGTGATCTTGTTGATACGCATCAACAAATCTTCCTCTTCGGTGACGATGACCTTCTCAGCACCGAGGGACAGCAGGTACTCGCGCTCCTCCGCCGACTTGGTCGCTGCAATCACTCGCACACCGAGCGCTTTACCGAGTTGGACGAACGAGGGGCCGGCGCAGTGGCTGGCATCAGTGACCAGCGCAAATTGTCCTGGTTTGACCCGCGCCAGATCGGCATAAGCGAAGTAGGCGATCAACAGCGGCGTGTAATGCACGCTGGCTTCGATCGGGCTGAGCACATCCGGGTAGCGGGTCAGTGCCGTGCGCGGCAAGACGATCGACTCGCCGTAGACCGGATAATCGTTCGGGCTTTCAGCCGGGAAACTGGCGACTTTGTCACCGACGGACAGGTCTTCAACGTCGGCACCCACCGCCGTGACCACGCCAGCCATTTCATGACCAAGACCCGAAGGCAGACGGGCCTGGGATGACGCCAGATTCTGACGCCACAGGGTGTCGTACCAACTGATGCCGATTGCCTCGACACGCACCTGCACTTCGCCAGGACCTGGCTGAGCAGCCGCATGCTCTTCGCATTTGAGCACCTCGGCCGGACCAAACTTGTGAAAACGGATCGTGCGGGACATCGCAAACCTCGTCAAAGTAACCTCTAATGCCATGAACTCTATCTGGGCTTTCGACCCAAGACCATCAGTGGCTATTAATAGTCGACATGCCTGTCATTGATTCCGCAGCAGGGGCGGCATTGGCAAAAACCAGCAAAAAAGCGCTGCAGCCGTCTCGTAAAAGCTGAATTTTCCGGTGCAGAGTACCAGCCTTTCCCCGTAAGATTCATGCCGGCCATTGTTCTCATATGGCCGCTCTCGTCAAGCTTGATGACTCTGCCAGGACTCCAGATGAATCGTAATGACCTGCGTCGTGTCGACCTGAACCTGCTGATCGTGTTTGAAACATTGATGCACGAACGCAGTGTGACTCGGGCCGCGGAAAAATTGTTCCTCGGCCAACCGGCTATCAGCGCCGCGTTATCGCGCCTGCGCAGCCTGTTTGACGATCCGCTGTTTGTCCGCACCGGCCGCAGCATGGAACCGTCCGCTCGCGCGGTGGAAATCTTCGCGCTGCTCTCACCTGCACTTGATTCGATCTCAACGGCTGTCAGTCGTGCCGCCGATTTCGATCCGGCGACCAGCACGTCGGTGTTCCGCATCGGTTTATCCGACGACGTCGAATTCGCCCTGCTGCCGATGCTGCTCAAACGCCTGCGCGCCGAATCACCGGGCATCGTCCTTGTCGTGCGGCGGGTCAACTACATACTGATGCCGGGCCTGCTGGCTTCCGGCGAGATTTCGATTGGCGTCAGCTACACCACCGATCTGCCGGCTAACGCCAAGCGCAAGGTTCTGCGCCGCAGCGCACCGAAGCTGCTACGTGCCGACACTGTGCCGGGGCCGCTGAGCCTGGACGACTACTGCGCCCGACCGCACGCGCTGGTGTCGTTCGCTGGCGATCTCAGTGGTTTCGTCGATGAAGAACTGGAGAAACTCGGACGCAAACGGCACGTGGTGCTGGCTGTTCCGCAGTTCAACGGACTGGGAACGTTGCTGGCGGGCACCGATATCGTCGCCACCGTGCCGGATTACACGGCGGACGCACTGACAGCGGCTGGTGGTCTGCGCGCTGAGGATCCACCGTTGCCGACGCGCACTTTTGAATTGCACATGGCCTGGCGCGGTTCGCAGGACAACGACCCAGGTGAGCGTTGGTTGCGGTCGCGGATCCAGATGTTCTTCGGCGATCCGGATAGCCTGTAGCCCGTCCCTCTACCCGAGCTACTTGCCACCGGTCACATCCAGAAATGTACCGGTGACAAACGAGGCTTCCGCGCTGGCCAGCCACAGGATAGCCCGCGCCACCTCCTCCGGCTGGCCGCCCCGCCCCATCGGGATGGAGTCCTTCACGCGATCAACCCGCCCCGGCTCCCCGCCGCTGGCGTGCATGTCCGTGTAGATGTGCCCGGGACGAATGCAGTTGACCCGAATCCCCTCCCGCGCCACTTCCTTGGCGAAGCCGATGGTGAAGGTTTCCAGCGCGCCTTTCGACGCTGCGTAATCGACATATTCATTCGGGCTGCCCAAGCGCGCCGAAGCAGACGACACATTGATCACCACGCCACCCGCTCCGCCGTGGCGCGGGGACATGCGCTTCACCGCCTGCTGCGCACACAGAATCGGCCCCAGAGCATTGACCGCGAAGATCCGCTGCATGCGTTCGAAGCCGAGGTCTTCCATGCGTGACTGCTGCGCCAGCACGCCAGCGTTATTGACCAAAACGTCGATGCGCCCGAATGAACGATCAATCGCCGAGAACAGCTCAATGACCTGCTCGGGCTCGGCGCTGTCGGCTCGCACCGCAAGCCCCTTGCGCCCCAGCGCTTCGACTTCGGCCACCACCGCCAGCGCGGCGGACTCACTGGCAACATAGCTGATCGCGACGTCGTAACCTTGTGCAGCAGCGAGTCTGGCAGTGGCGGCGCCCACTCCGCGACTGCCGCCGGTGATCAGAATCAGCGGGGCCTGCGAGACTTTATCCATGAGACGTGCTCCCGGGTTTGGGCTGTATCAGCCGATGATGATGGCGCCACTGGCGATGACCACACACGCCAGCATCCGGCGGACAGTGAGTCTTTCGCCGAGGAACAGGGAGCCGAGCAGCGCCGCGAACAACACGCTGGTTTCGCGCAGGGCCGACACCGCGCCCAGCGGCGCCTCGTTCATGGCGTAGATCACGATTGCGTAGGCCAGCAAGGACACCAGTCCGCCGATCACAGCGGTGAACATTCCTGGCCGAACGGAAAACAGACTGCGGGCATCGCGCAGGCCGATATAGACCGCTGGCATCAACATCCCCCACAGGGCGCTCATCCACACTGTGTAAGCGAGCGGCGCGCCGGAAAGCCTGGCGCCGATGCCGTCGACGACGCTGTAGGCGGCGATGAAACAACCGGTGCCCAACGCGTAAGGCAGGCTCGGCACCGACAGGCTGCGCCCCGGGAATGCCAACGAAATAATGCCCCCGGACACCAGACCGATGCCGAGCAGCTCGCTCGCAGTGATCGTTTCACCGACGAACAGCGCGGCACCAAGTGCGATCAGCGCCGGCGACGAGCCGCGGGAAATCGGATAAATCTGCCCAAGGTCACCGATTCGATAGCTGCGCACCAGAAACAGGTTGTAGCCAACATGCAGCAGTGCCGACAGCAGCGCATAACCCCAGCTTTGTGCTGCAGGCGGGGCCATGAAAACGGCGGCGACGGCGCAAACCATGGCGATGGCAACGCACATTATCGTCATCGACCAGAGCCGATCGGCACCGCCGCGCAACATCGCGTTCCAGCTGGCGTGCAGGAGCGCGGCGAACAGGACGAGGAATACGAGGTGCAAAGGCATGCCGCATTCTAGGCATCCGCAGCATTCGCGTTACAGAGAAGTCTCCTCATCGCCTCATGAGCAATACCTCATGGCTCAATACTGTGCGCTCTGCACCTTGCACGCCTCACCCAGCAACCATTGGCGAAATCTGAGGATGTGCGCCTGCGCTTCGATGCCTTTGGGGCAAACGAAATAATAGGCAAGCGGCGACTGGAACGGCACATCGAACAGCCTTACCAGCCGGCCGTCGCCGATTTCATTTTCGACGTGCCCGCTGCGCACCAGCGCCACCCCCTGCCCGAGCAACGCGGCTTCCACCGTCATGTTGGTGTCGCCAAACCTGACGCTCTCGCGCAGCGGTAAAAACTCCAGCCCGACTGACTGAAACCACACTTCCCATTTCGGCGCCAGCTCGGCGCCGTCGCGAATAAGTAACGGCATTTGCAGCAATTCGGCGGGACTGCCCGGCATGCCGACGCGCTGCAGCAGTTCGGGACTGGCCACGGGGAACACCTGCTCGCCGAACAGGAACTCCGAGTACAGGCCAGGGTAATTGCCCTTGCCCAAACGGATCGCGACATCAGCGTCGCCGCTGGCGAAATGGATCACCTTGTCCGTGGTATCGAACGATACCAACAATTCAGGGTGCTGGCGCGACAGACCAGGCAAGCGTGGCAGCAACCACTTCAAAGCAAACGAATAAGTGGTGCTGACGCTCAGCCGAACCCTGCCTTTTTGTTCGCGCAGATCCTGCAGCGTCGCCTCAAGGCTGGTGAAAAACTCACGTACGATCGGCGCCAGCGCAGCCCCGGCGGCTGTAAGGCGCAACGCTTTGCCGCGCTCGAACAATGGCAATCCCCAAAGATCTTCAAGGTGCCGGAGCTGATGACTGACTGCGCTCTGGGTCACATGCAGTTCCTGCGCGGCAGCAGTGAACGTCGGGTGTCGAGTGGCCACTTCAAAAGCGCGCAATGTGGCGGTCGGGGGCAGGTCTCGCATATAGGAAAGGTCCGGCGGGGCTGAAGGTCATGGCATGAATTACCGCTCATGTTAGAGCCAAATCCTTTTGCACGCTTCTTGCCCGAAGTGGATTTGGCAATGATCGGGTTTTGCTTCAGCAGCACACCCACACATCGAAAGTCGAGAGCCGATGACAAAACCCATGTTAACGATTAGATTACGCCGCCCCGCCAATGGAGAGTCGGGCGTTCAGTCTCCTGCTCTCTTTTGCGGACGTCTGCACCAACGGAAACACTCGGGAAGCATCTGCCCCGTCTTTCGACTGATCAATTTTTAGGGAAAAAAACATGAGCCTGGTTTTCTGCCGTGGTTGCGCCAAGGAAATAAGTACGCTGGCGCTGGCATGCCCACAGTGCGGCGCACCCCAAGCGCCACTGCATTCCATTGCCAATGGCCCCGTCATGGCGAGCGGCAACCCGTACGTGGAAGCACTGAAGAAATATGCCGTGTTCACCGGACGCGCCACGCGCCGTGAATACTGGATGTTCTTTCTGATCAACATGGGCATCGCAATTGCCATCAGCATTGTGGACGGTCTTCTCAAAACCGGTGGTGCCCTGCAAAGCCTGTACAACCTGGCAATGCTGTTGCCGAGTCTTGCTGTTGGCGTACGGCGCATGCACGACACTGACCGCAGCGGCTGGTGGATTCTGCTGCCCATCGTCAACATTGTGTTTCTGGCGCAAGACAGCCAACCCGGCCCCAATCGGTTCGGTGCCAACCGCAAAGGCTTCAACTGATCAATCGCCGCCATCGCGGATCGAAACGGCCTTCATGGCCGTTTTTTTGTGCGGAACGCATTAACAGCTGCGCTGGATCGTTGCGGTTAAAGCAACAAACTTTTGCCAGCAAGCCAATTGATAGCCACCTAACGAAAGGCGCATGCTAGAGGGCTGCCTCGGCGCTTATATCATTCCGAATGATAGTTACCTTTGCTTCATTCGATTCGTGCCATCACACCCGCGCCGAGCATCATCCGCCCATCTTCAATACTTCGGCGGATTGCATCCATGGAACAATCACTCAAACATTTGCGCTTCCCGTTGGCCATGCTGGCCGTACTGGTGATGAGCGCCTGCGGCAAAACTTCGGAGACTGCCGGCGCCCCGCCCGCTGCCAAAGTCAGCGTAGCCAAGGTGCTGGAACAACCGGTCAACGAGTGGGACGAATTTACCGGGCGCCTCGAAGCGCCGGAAACCGTTGAAATCCGTCCACGGGTTTCAGGCCAGATCGATCAGGTCGCATTCACCGAAGGCGCACTGGTCAAGAAAGGTGACCTGCTGTTCCAGATCGACCCGCGTCCGTTCCAGGCCGAGGTACGCCGCCTCGAAGCTCTGGTCGCGCAAGCCCGCGCTACCGCCACTCGCAGTGAAAACGAAGCCGCTCGCGGTGAACGTCTGCGCACCAGCAACGCCATTTCCGCTGAATTGGCCGACTCGCGCACCAGCGCTGCCCAAGAGGCCCGCGCCGCCGTCGGTGCTCTGCAGGCACAACTGGATCTGGCGAAACTGAACCTGAGCTTTACTCGCGTCACTGCACCGATCAGTGGCCGCGTCAGCCGCGCCGAAATCACTGCCGGCAACCTGGTGACCGCCGACACCACCGCGCTGACCAGCGTCGTGTCCACCGACAAGGTCTACGCCTACTTCGACGCCGACGAGCGTGTATTCCTCAAGTACACCCAACTGGCCCGCAACGGTCAGCGCGGCGCAACCACGCCGGTGTACATGGGCCTGTCCAACGAAGATGGCAACCCGCACCTGGGTCAGATGAACTTCGTCGACAACCAGGTCAATCCGAAAACCGGCACCATCCGTGGCCGCGCCGTGTTCGACAACACTGACGGCACCTACACCCCAGGCTTGTACGCACGGTTGAAACTGGTTGGCAGCGGCACCTACAACGCCATGCTGATCAATGACGAAGCCGTCGGTACTGACCTGGGCAAGAAGTTCGTGCTGGTCATGGATGGCGACAACAAAACCGCCTACCGCGCCGTTGAACTCGGCCCGAAAATCGAAGGGCTGCGCATCGTCCGCACCGGTCTGCAAAAGGACGACACCATCATCGTCAAAGGCTTGCAACGGGTTCGTCCCGGCTCACCGGTCACCCCCGAAGTGATTCCGATGGCCAGCGAGCAGACCCTCGCCGCCCTCGCTCAACAACGTCAAGCGCTTGAAGCCAGCAACCTGCCCAAAGTTGCCCCTGCCAAGGGCGCATCGGGTTCGGCTGCGAAGCTGGCCGCTACGACCCCACGCGGTTAAGGGACGACAACTCCGATGAATTTTTCCCAATTCTTCATTTCCCGGCCGATCTTCGCAGCGGTGCTGTCGCTGTTGATCCTGATCGCCGGTGCGATCTCGCTGTTCCAGTTGCCGATCAGCGAATACCCGGAAGTCGTGCCGCCGACCGTGGTCGTACGCGCCAACTTCCCGGGCGCCAACCCCAAAGTCATCGGTGAAACCGTGGCCGCTCCGCTGGAGCAGGCCATCACCGGCGTCGAGAACATGCTGTACATGTCCTCGCAATCGACCGCCGACGGCAAGATCACCCTGACCATTACCTTCGCCCTGGGCACCGACCTGGACAACGCGCAGGTGCAGGTACAAAACCGGGTGACCCGAACCGAGCCGAAGCTTCCGGAGGAAGTGACGCGCATCGGTATCACCGTCGACAAGGCTTCGCCCGACCTGACCATGGTTGTGCACTTGACCTCGCCGGACAAGCGCTACGACATGCTCTACCTGTCCAACTACGCGATCCTCAACATCAAGGATGAGCTTGCTCGCCTCGGTGGTGTCGGTGACGTGCAGTTGTTCGGTATGGGCGACTACTCGCTGCGGGTCTGGCTTGACCCGAACAAGACCGCCTCGCGCAATCTGACCGCGACCGATGTCGTCACGGCGATTCGCGAGCAGAACCGTCAGGTCGCCGCCGGCCAATTGGGCGCGCCCCCTGCCCCGACGGCGCAAAGCTTCCAGCTGTCGGTCAACACTCAAGGCCGTCTGGTTTCCGAAGAAGAGTTCGAGAACATCGTCATTCGCGCTGGCGACGACGGCGAAATCACTCGTCTGAAAGACATCGCGCGCATTGAACTCGGTTCCAGCCAATACGCCTTGCGTTCGCTGCTGAACAATCAGCCGGCTGTAGCGATTCCGATCTTCCAGCGTCCGGGTTCCAACGCGATCGACATTTCCAACGAAGTGCGCGGCAAGATGGAAGAGCTGAAGAAAGGCTTCCCGCAGGGCATGGACTACAGCATCGTGTACGACCCGACGATCTTCGTCCGTGGTTCGATCGAAGCGGTGGTGCACACCCTGTTCGAAGCGTTGATCCTCGTAGTGCTGGTGGTGATCCTGTTCCTGCAGACCTGGCGCGCCTCGATCATTCCGCTGGTGGCAGTGCCCGTATCGTTGATCGGTACGTTTGCGGTCATGCACCTGTTCGGTTTCTCGCTCAACGCGCTGTCGCTGTTCGGTCTGGTATTGGCCATCGGTATCGTGGTCGACGACGCCATCGTGGTGGTGGAGAACGTCGAACGGAACATCGAACTCGGACTCACACCGGTCGAAGCGACCAAACGTGCCATGCGTGAAGTGACCGGCCCGATCGTGGCCACGGCACTTGTGCTGTGTGCGGTGTTCATCCCGGCGGCGTTCATCTCCGGCCTTACCGGGCAGTTTTACAAACAGTTCGCATTGACCATCGCGATCTCGACAGTGATCTCGGCGTTCAACTCGCTGACCCTGTCGCCGGCGCTGGCTGCTGTGTTGCTGAAAAGCCACGACGCACCGAAAGACCGCTTCTCGAAAGGGCTCGACAAAATTTTCGGTGGCTGGCTGTTCCGTCCATTCAACCGCTTCTTTGATCGCGCCAGCCATGGCTACGTCGGTACTGTGCGCCGGGTCATTCGCAGCAGCGGCATCGCCCTGCTCGTGTATGCAGGCCTGATGGTGTTGACCTTCTTCGGTTTCTCCAGCACACCGACCGGTTTCGTACCCGGCCAGGACAAGCAGTACCTGGTGGCCTTCGCGCAATTGCCGGACGCCGCAAGCCTGGATCGCACCGAAGACGTGATCAAACGCATGTCCGACCTGGCGCTGAAACAGCCGGGCGTGGAAAGCGCCGTAGCATTCCCGGGCCTGTCGATCAACGGCTTCACCAACAGCCCGAACGCCGGCATCGTTTTCGTCACCCTGAAACCGTTCGACGAGCGTAAAGACCCGAGCATGTCCGCCGGCGCGATTGCCGGGGCCTTGAACGGCCAGTACGCGAACATTCAAGAGGCGTACATGGCGATCTTCCCGCCACCGCCGGTACAGGGTCTGGGCACCATTGGTGGTTTCCGCCTGCAAATCGAAGACCGAGGCAACCTTGGCTACGACGAGCTGTACAAAGAAACCATGAACATCATCAACAAGAGCCACAACGTGCCGGAACTGGCCGGCCTGTTCACCAGTTACACCGTGAACGTGCCACAGGTCGATGCCGCCATCGACCGTGAAAAAGCCAAGACCCACGGCGTGGCCGTCAGCGACATCTTCGACACCCTGCAGATCTACCTGGGTTCGCTGTATGCCAACGACTTCAACCGCTTCGGGCGCACCTATCAGGTCAACGTCCAGGCCGAACAGCAGTTCCGTCTCGAATCCGATCAGATCGGTCAGCTGAAAGTACGCAACAACAAGGGCGAAATGATTCCGCTGGCGACCTTCATCAAGGTCAGCGACACCTCGGGTCCGGATCGCGTGATGCACTACAACGGCTTCATCACCGCAGAAATCAACGGTGCCGCCGCCCCCGGCTACAGCTCCGGCCAGGCCGAAAAAGCCATCGAGAAACTGCTCAAGGAAGAACTTCCGAACGGCATGACCTACGAGTGGACCGACCTGACCTACCAGCAGATTCTGTCCGGCAACACCGCGCTGTTCGTGTTCCCGCTCTGCGTATTGCTGGCGTTCCTGGTGCTCGCTGCTCAGTACGAAAGCTGGAGCCTGCCACTGGCGGTGATCCTGATCGTACCGATGACCCTGCTGTCGGCCATTACCGGCGTGATCATCTCGGGTGGTGACAACAACATCTTTACCCAGATCGGCTTGATCGTACTGGTGGGACTTGCATGCAAGAACGCGATTCTGATCGTCGAGTTCGCCAAGGACAAACAGGAAGAAGGCCTCGACCCGCTCGCTGCGGTACTGGAAGCCTGCCGTCTGCGTCTGCGGCCGATCCTGATGACCTCCTTCGCCTTCATCATGGGTGTGGTGCCACTGGTGTTCTCCAGCGGTGCCGGTGCCGAGATGCGTCACGCCATGGGTGTGGCAGTGTTCTCCGGGATGCTCGGGGTGACCTTCTTTGGTCTGTTGCTGACGCCAGTCTTCTACGTACTCATCCGTAACTTTGTCGAACGCGGCGAGCAGCGCAAAGCAGCCAAGGCGCACACTCTTCAAAAGCCACTGGAGGCGCAACAATGAGCCTGAAAGTCTTCCTGCCGAGTCTGCTGGTGCTGGCCCTCAGTGCCTGCGCCGTCGGCCCCGACTACAAGACCCCAGCCACGGAGGCGGCCAATATCACGACCGCCACCGACGGCGCCGCCGGGCAAAAGAACTTCGACCGTTCGAAATTCGAAGGCATCTGGTGGCAGCAATTCGATGACCCGACCCTTAACCAGTTGGTGACGCAATCGCTGCAAGGCAACCGTGAACTGCGCGTGGCATTCGCTCGCTGGAAAGCCGCCCGGGCGATCCGCGACGACGCCAGCAACGACGCGATGCCGACCATCACCAGCCGCGCCAGCAGTGACCTGGGCAAGGGCCAGATTCCCGGCCAGACCACCGACCGGGTCAACAGCGAACGCTATGACCTCGGCCTGGACATGGCCTGGGAGCTTGACCTGTTCGGCCGTATCCAGCGCAATCTGGAAGCCAGCGATGCCGATCAGCAGGCCGCCGAAGCCGATCTGTATCAGCTGCAAGTCACCATGATTGCCGAGCTGGTCGATGCTTACGGTCAACTGCGCGGTGCCCAACTGCGTGAAAAGATCGCCGTGGCCAACCTGAACAACCAGGTGGAATCGCGCAAGATCACCGTCAGCCTGCGTGATGCCGGTGTCGGTGATCAGCTCGACGTTGAGCGGGCCGATGCGCGTCTGGCCAATGTCGAGGCGACCGTGCCGCAGTTGCAGGCGGAACAGGTGCGGCAGAAAAACCGCATCGCCACCCTGCTCGGGGAGCGCCCGGACAAACTGACCGTAGACCTGAGCCCGAAAGACCTGCCAGCGATTGCCAAAGCGCTGCCGATCGGGGATCCCGGTGAACTGCTGCAACGTCGTCCGGACATCCGTAGCGCCGAACGGCAACTGGCCTCGGCCACAGCCCGAATCGGCGTGGCCAAAGCCGACCTGTTCCCACGGGTCAGTCTCAGCGGCTTTCTCGGCTGGACGGCCGGGCGAGGCTCGCAGATAGGCTCCTCGGCAGCTAACGCCTGGGCGCTCGGCCCTAGCATCACCTGGGCTGCGTTTGACCTGGGCAGTGTCCGCGCCCGTTTGCGCGGCGCCGATGCCGAAGCCGAAGGCGCACTGGCGACTTATGAGCAGCAAGTGCTGCTGGCGCTGGAAGAATCGGAAAACGCCTTCAGCGACTACGGCAAGCGTCAGCAACGTTTGATCTCGCTGATTCGTCAGAGCGAATCGAGCCGCAAGGCCGCCGATCTGGCCGAGATTCGCTATCGCGAAGGCACCACCGACTTCCTCGTCCTCCTCGATGCCCAGCGTGAACGCCTGAACGCAGAAGACAGTCAGGCGCAGGCCGAAGTCGAGCTGTATCGCGGCATCGTCGCGATCTACAAGGCCCTTGGCGGTGGCTGGCAACCGGAGACGGTTGCGAGCAAGTAAAGATTGTTAAAGAGCTCCTTTGGTTGGCCGCAACCAACCAGATTTTTTGCCCCGCGTATCATTCGGTCGCGGGGTTTTTTTATGCCACTGAATCACCGATCCCGTGTAGGAGCTGTCGAGTGCAACGAGGCTGAGATCCTTGATGGCAATGCATCCGGGGCGCTCCGCGTCCCAAGATCAAAAGATCGCAGCCTCGTTGCACTCGACAGCTCCTACAGGGGAATCAGGGTTCCAGGACGGTAACGGTGGCGGTGGTACCAGCGCGCAAGCGATTTTTGCCGGCAAAGTCGCCGTCGATGCCAATGCGCACCGGCACCCGCTGCGCCAGTTTTACCCAGGTGTAACTCGGGTTGATATTCGCCAACAACCGGCTGCCCGGCGCGTTTTCGCGGTCGGCGATGGCGAAGGCGATGCTTTCGACGGTGCCGCCAAAACTCTCCCCGCTCATCAATTGAATGCGCACCCGGTCACCCTCCTCGATGCGCGGCAGCTTGGTTTCTTCGAAGTAACCGCTGACATAGAACGAATCGCTGTCCACCAGTGCCAGCAGTGCTCCGCCTGCCTGTGCGTAGTCACCTTGACGGGTCAGCAGGTTGGTGACGTAACCGCTGACGGGCGACTCGACGCGGGTACGCTGCAAGTCCAGCTCGGCCTGAGTCAACGCGGCAATTGCCAGCTGCACGTTGGCTTCAGCCAGGCCGAGGTTGGCCTGATTGCGCAATAGATCCGCCTGGGCAACCGCCACGTCGGTGCTGGATTTCTCCCATTCCTCGCCAGAAATGGCGAAACCTTGCTTCAGCGCGCGGCGGCGGCGCTCCTCGCTCTGACGTTGTTTTAGCAACGCTTCACTGGCGACGATCGCTGCTTGCGATTGCCCCAGCGAGGCCCTGGACACTTCAACCGAACGCCGGGCATGTTCGACCGCCAGTTGATAGCGCGCCGGATCGATCTCCAGCAACAACTGACCCTTGGCGACATGCTGGTTGTCCTGCACCGCCAGTTTGACGATTCGCCCCGAGACATCCGCCGACAGCGTCACCACATCTGCCCTCACCCGGGCATCCCGTGTCCACGGCGCGCGGGTGTAATACTCCCAGGCGAACCAGCCAAGTACGATCGCCAGGATCACCACTGCCACGGTCATCATTCTTGCTACTAACGCTTTCAAGACATCAGGCTCCCATCAACAGAATCAGCGTGGCGCAGACACAGGCATACAGCGCGCCTTCGAACAGCGCTTCATGCCAGACCAGGCGCAGCACGCCCAAGCGCCGCAGACACCAGTCCAGCACGATGAAAATCGGAATCGCCAGTAACAGCGCCTGGGCAATCGGCGGCAGATAGACTCCGCCAATCTCGAAATCAATGGGCAAGTTGCGGTTCTCCTTGCAAAACTTGAGGTTGCAAATGCTCGCCGTGGCGCTCAAGGAACGACACCACTATCAGCAGTGCCACACGCATGCGGAACACTGACCATAAATGCTCATGACTGGCGGCGTGCAGCTCATCCAGCTCATCTCCGAGCTCATGCAGCGTGGCCAGCAGTGCTGGAAACTGCGCATCGTCGCGTCCGGCAACCAAACGACCGGTCTTGCGCAACGCCGAAGCCAGACGCTGACTGAACGCATCGGTGAGCAGCGCGTTGTTCTGCGCCTGCTGCCTCAGTTGATGCATGGCCACGCCCAACGCCACGCAAGCCAGGCTGATTTCATACAAGCGCTGCATGGCACGATCATTCGCCGCCGGCAGCAGGCCGAGCATGCTGGTCAGGCGATCGGTCATCCGACTCTCGAAGGCGAATTGTTGTTCATCGGTCGCCGGCATTTTGCTCAGTTGGTACACCTGCTCCCGCGCTTCGCCGTACAAGCGGCGGATGCGCAAGGCCGGGCGGAACGGGAAAATCAGCGCGTAGACGATCAACGCCAGCATCGCTGCACTGACGTAGGCACCGGCAAACTCGAACCATTGAATCGCCGTGTTTTGCCCAGTGCCGGTATTTTGCGGGCCGAGCATGAGGAAACTGGACAACCCCAGGCCCATGCCGATACCGGCGGTGGCCGGACTGGAAATGCCCACGGCAATCGCATACAGCAGCGGCGCCAGCAGCAAGGCCAGCAGCTCGAAATCACTGATCGCCGGCACCAGCATGAATTGGTAGAACGCTGACACCAGCAGCGCCAGGCCCAAGCCTCGCGCATAGCTTTGCGCAGCCATCAGCGGCCGCGGAAAAGTCGCCATCAGCGAGCAGAGAATCCCCACCAGAATCATCCCTCCCCGTGCGCCATCCCACGCGGTTTCGATCCAGATCAACCCGCTGACCAACAGCGCGGTAAAGGCGCGAATGGCATTCATCGAGGCCAAAGTGAAATCCAGATGCAACGGGCTGCTCTGGCCGCGATAGAGGCAGCTGGCCGGGCGCCCTTCCTGAATGGCGTCGCTGAGTTCAAGAATCTGTTCCAGTTGCTGTAACAGGCGCGCCTGTTCCCAACGCAGCGCCCAAGCGAGTGAACGCAGGGTCGCGCTCATGTTCTCGTGCTGCTGCTCGGCCTTGTAAGCCAACGCTTCGAACTGTTGCTGCAACGTGACGAAACGTTGCCGATCCGCCCCAGACAGTGCTCGGCCCTGTTGCGCCAGTTGTTCCAACAATGCCAGCTCCTCGGCCCGCAGTTGCTGAACGTCCAGCGGCAGATCGCCCTCCCATCGCTCGATGAGCAATTCCCGTTGATGCCGCAGAGCGGTCAATCGGGATGTCAGCAACATCAGTTGGTTACCGAGCAGCAACACCAGGTTATCGGCACTGCGCAAACGTGGCGCATCGAAATACAAATGACGCCGCAACCCTTCCAGTGCGCTGATTTCACCGAGCAATTGCATTTGCCGGCGCTGGAAATCGGCTTCGCTTTCTTCCGTGCGAAGCACTTCGGCGGCGTGGCTGGCGGCCAGTTTGATCACCTGATCGATTTTGGCGAAGTAACCTTTTGCCACGGCTTCAGGGCGAGCGGTCAGCAAACTGACCACACACACGCAGGCGACCGCGAGCAATGTTTCGGTAACTCGGGTAACCGCCAGCAAAAACGTGCCGTCCTGATCCGGAATCGCCAGCAAAGCCACGACCACAGCGGTGTAACCACTGAGCACGAACGCCTGGGAACTGGTGTAGCGCAACAGCGTGCCGCCCGCCGTGCACAGCGCGAGCCACAACGCCAATGTCGTAATGAACGGCAGCGGCGCCTGAGGAAAGATCGCCATGATCAGCACCGCCACCGCCGCGCCTACGGTCGTGCCGATCACCTGGCCGAAACTGCGTGCCAACGCCATCCCCGCCAACGGTTGGCTGACAATCACCACGGCCATGATCGACCATTTAGGCTGTTCGAGATCGAAAACGAACGCCAGATACAGGGTCAACAGCCCGGCGGCGATGGTTCGCAGGGCAAACAACAGAACAGCCTGACCGGGATGGATCAGAGCCTTGAAATAAGCGAACAACGCTGGCATGGGCACACTCTTTAAAACGACTTCTGCAAGCGTAGACACTGCCACAAAAGCCTGACGGATTTCACAGTCGACACGTGTCGTAGGACGATTCGCTGGCAAGGGTTTGACTCACGCGCCAAGCTGACCGAAGCTTGCCGCTCTGCTCAAGTTCGAAGCTCTCGGAAACCCGCATGACTCAGTCCCGCCGCAACCTGCTGATCGGCCTTGGCCTCGTACTGATCGTCGGCGTCGTCTGGCTGATGTTGCGCAGCAGCACACCGACCATCCCCGATGCTATCAAACATGGTTACAGCGAAGCGCTGAACGCAGCGCGCACCGGTGAACCGGGTGCGGCGCGCCAGTTGTACCAGCAATTGGGCCGCCCGGACATTTCGGTCAAGCGCCGGGTCTGGCTGCATGGTGAGCTGGCCAATTATCCAAGCCCGCAGGCATTGAAACTGGCCGACATCGACTTGCACCATGAATCCCCGCTGGTACGCGTGGCTGCGATAAAAAGTGTTGTCGGCCTGGTGCCCGGCGGGCAGCGCAGTCTGTTGCTTGGGCCGCTGCTCGACGATCAAGAGCAAACTGTGCGATTCGCGGCGATCAACGCCCTTCTCGGCCTGAGCCCGGATGAGCTGGGCCTCTACTTCGCGCCGCTGCAACAGGCTGTGGATGGCTGGCAACAGACGCTGGAAAGCCAGCCGGAAAGCGCCGCCAACTACGCGCAACTGGCACGCCTGTATATTCACAACGCTGAATACAAACAGGCCCGACAAGCGCTGGACAATACCTTGCGCCTTGAACCCGCCAACCTGCCCGCGCTTGTCATGCAGATTGACGTACTTGACCGTCAGGGCCAGAGCGATGCCGCCCGCCAGTTACTTGCCGAGCAACTGAAGGCGCAGCCTGATTCGGCCTATCTGCAACACGCACTCGGGCTATGGCTGTTGCACCATGGTCAGCGCGAATACGCGCTGCTCGGCCTGTCCAAAGCCGTCGAGCTGGAACCGGACAACAAGGATTATCGCTACGACCTCGCGACCACTCTGCACAGTGCTGAAGAACTCGAAGCGGCGCAGAAACAATTGCAGGAGATCGTCCAGCGCCATCCCGCCGATCGCAAGGCACGAGTACTGCTGATCAACTACTGGAAGGAAAGCGGGCAGTTGCAGAATGTGCAGATTCTGCTGGCGCAACTTGAACAATTGAATCCGGACGACCCGGCCTTGCAACAAGGTCTTTAATCAAGGTAAAGCGCGCTCCAATTGCCGTCGGTCTAAAGAAAAAGCGGAACCGTGAACACGCCATGAGGTCAAGTTATTCAGGCGGCTCACTCAAACCAGCCGCCGGTTACCCTAGTCATAAGAGGGCATTTTTTGACTACATCAAACGAGTTGATCAGTGCGAAAGCTGCTGTCGGCATTGAAGGGCTGGACGACATCCTCGCCGGTGGCCTGTCTCGCGGCCACGTGTTTTTGCTTGAGGGTGAACCTGGTACCGGTAAAACCACGGTGGCGCTGCATTTTCTGCGCGCCGGCGCGCTGGCCGGAGAGCGCTGCCTGTACATCACTCTCTCGGAGACCGAGAAAGAACTGCGCCAAGGCGCACTGTCCCATGGCTGGGAGCTTAACGAGAACATCAAGATCTTCGAACTGACGCCGCCGGAAAGCCTGCTCAACGCCGAGCACCAGCAAAGTCTGCTGTACTCCTCGGACCTTGAGCTGGGTGAGGCGACCAAGCAGATCTTCGAAGTGGTCGAACGCTTCAAGCCAACCCGCGTAGTGCTCGACAGCCTCTCGGAAATCCGCCTGCTGGCGCAAAGCTCCTTGCGCTATCGCCGGCAAATTCTGGCGATCAAGCACTACTTCGTGCGCTATGACGCCACCGTCCTGCTGCTCGACGATCTGACCACCGAATCCCTCGACAAAACCGTACACAGTGTCGCCCACGGCGTGATTCGCCTTGAAGAGCTGACACCGAGCTATGGCGCCGAGCGCCGTCGGGTGCGGGTGGTCAAGTATCGTGGGCAGAAATATCGTGGTGGCTTCCACGACTTCACCATCATGGGCGACGGCGTGCATGTGTTCCCACGTCTGGTTGCGGCGGAACATCGCGGCGACTATGCGCGTCTGCAACTGTCCAGCGGCATCGCGCAAATGGACGCCCTGCTCGGCGGCGGCATCGAAACCGGCTCGAGCACGCTGATTCTCGGCCCGGCGGGTACCGGTAAATCGCTGATCTCGATGATTTTCGCCGCCGCCGCAGTAGCCCGAGGCGAAAAAGCCGCGCTGTTCATTTTCGATGAAGAGCTGGGCTTGCTGTTCGAGCGCATGCGTCATATCGGCATTGACCTGAAAGCTTTGCAGGCCACTGGCAATCTGCTGATCGAACAGGTCGACGCCGCTGAGCTGTCTCCCGGTGAACTGTCGCACCGTGTGCGCCGTTGCGTCGATGAGCGTGGCATCAAGACCGTGGTAATCGACAGTATCAACGGTTATCAAGCGGCAATGCCGGAAGAAAATGCGTTGGTGCTGCACATGCATGAACTGCTGCTGTACCTGAACCGCAAAGGCGCGGCGACCTTCATGACTGTCGCCCAGCACGGTCTGGTCGGTGACATGCAGGCGCCGGTCGATATCACTTACCTGGCCGACACGGTGATCCTGTTGCGTTACTTCGAAGCCCTCGGCAAAGTCCGTCGGGCGATCTCGATCATCAAAAAACGTACCGGCAATCACGAATCGACCATTCGCGAATACCGGATTTCTTCGCGCGGCATGACCATCGGGCAGCCACTGGAATCCTTTCAGGGCGTGCTGCGGGGCGTACCGACGTATCTTGGAGCGAGCAATCCGTTGCTTGAGGATGAAAGCCCGTGACGGACACTGCGCCGCTGATTCTGGCCGAACGGGTGTTGATTCTGGCGCCTTTGGGGCGCGACAGTCAGATCGCGCTGCAAATTCTCAACGAGGCCGGCTATAGCGGCCTCGTGACGCCCGGTCTCGGGGACTTGTGCACGGAGCTGGAACACGGCGCTGGCCTGTTGCTCATCGCCGCAGAAGCGCTTCGCGGACCGGAACTTGAAACCCTGATTGTGTACCTCGACGAGCAGCCAGCCTGGTCGGATCTGCCCATTGTCCTGCTCACGCATCACGGCGGCCAGGAGCAAGGCCCACCGTCACGCCTGAGTGCGCTGCTGGGTAATGTGACGTTCCTTGAGCGGCCGTTCCACCCTGCGACCATGGTCAGCCTGGTTTCCGCTGCTCTGCGCGGACGGCGACGACAATACGAAGCTCGCGATCGGCTGATCGATCTGAGCGAAAGCGAACGTCGCCTGCAATCAACCCTGGAAACCCTTGAGCAGCAGGTTGAAGAGCGCACTGCACAACTTCGCCATAACGAAGAAGCGCTGCGTCAATCGCAGAAAATGGAAGCGGTCGGTCAACTCACCGGCGGCATCGCTCACGACTTCAACAACATGCTCACGGGCATCATCGGCAGCCTGGAACTGCTGCGCCGGCGTCTGGCTCGTGGCCGCACTGAAGATCTCGACAGCCTGATCGACCTCGGCGTGACTTCCGCCAATCGCGCCGCCGGCCTGACGCACCGCCTGCTGGCGTTCTCGCGCCGTCAGTCACTCGACCCGAAAGCCGTGCAGATGAACACGCTGGTGCTGTCGATGGGTGAACTGCTGCAGCGCAGCCTCAATGAAAGCATTCAGCTGGAAATGTGTCTGGATGATGACCTGTGGGTGGCTGAGGCGGATCCCAATCAATTGGAAAGCGCCCTGCTCAACCTCGTGATCAACGCCCGCGATGCGATGCCCGAAGGCGGCAAACTGGTTGTTGAAACCAGTAATCAGGTGCTGCACCGCGACTTTACAGACGCCTACAGCAATCTGGAACCGGGCGACTACGTGATGCTCAGCGTCACCGACAATGGCAGCGGCATGCCGCAAAGCGTGGTCAACCGAGCATTCGATCCATTCTTCACCACTAAACCGATCGGCCAAGGCACCGGCCTCGGACTTTCAATGATCTATGGCTTCAGCAAGCAGTCACGAGGGCATGTTTCGATTGACAGCGAAGTCGATCAAGGCACCACCGTGAGACTGTATCTGCCACGCTTTCGTGGCGAAGAAGTGGAAATTCCCGTCTCGGATTCGCTGCAGGCTCCGTATGCGATGGACGGTGAAACCGTGCTGATTGTCGAAGACGATCCTGCGGTGCGCGTATTGGTCAGCGCGGTGCTCAGTGAGCTGGGTTACGCCTTTGTCGAGGCCAGCGATGCCGATGGCGCAGTGCCGATCCTCAACTCGACGCAGCGCATCGATCTGTTGATCAGCGACGTCGGTTTACCTGGCATGAACGGTCGCCAACTCGCGGAAGTCGGCCGCCAGTATCGGCCGGGTCTGAAAGTGTTGTTCATCACCGGTTACGCCGAACACGCGGCGGTGCGCGGTGGTTTCCTCGACTCGGGGATGCAAATGATCACTAAGCCGTTCACATTTGATCTGCTCACCGCCAAGGTGCGGGAGATGATCAATAGCTGAGCCTGTGGGAACTGCCGAAGGCGGTCCGCGATCGGCAGCCTTCGGCAGCTCCTACCTATCAGGCCAGTAATTCCTGAATCTTTTCCTGCAGCACGTCCAGATCGAACGGTTTTTCGAGGATCGGTGCCTTGCTGGTGATCGGGCTGCCGGTCTCACGGATTTCCTGCGGATAGCCGCTGATGAAAATCACTTTGAGGTCCGGTCGCAATTTCACCGCCGGCTCGGCGATCTGTACGCCGGAGATGCCGCCCGGAAGGCGGAAATCGGTAATCAGCATGTCCAGGTGAGGTTTGCTGGCGAGGATCTCGAAAGCCTGCTCGCCATTTTCCGCTTGCAACACGCGATAGCCCTGTCCTGACAGGTAATCCGTCAGGACCATCAAGATAACCGGTTCGTCTTCGACGACGAGTACTACATCTTGCGCATCTACGCTCATGGGAAGCCTTTGTTCGGTCAATAGCTGCTGATACGACCGTGTGGTCACTCAGAGGTTGCGTCGGATATGCCGTTTTCCTGGATCGGCAGACAAACGCGAAACAGGGCGCCTTCGTTGATTTCGCTCTCGACGACGATGGAGCCGCCATGGGCGGCGACGATCTGATCGGAAATGAACAGACCCAGCCCGAGCCCGGCCACCACCGTCTTGGCAGACACCCGCTCGAACTGCTGAAAAATGCGCTTCTGGTTCTCAGCGCTGATGCCGATGCCGTGGTCCTGAACTTCAACCCACGCCTCGTCACCTTCGCGATAAACGCGCACCTGAATCGGGCTGCGACCGCCGTAACGCAACGCATTGGTCAACAGGTTGGACACCACTTGCTCAATGCGGAACTCGTCCCAGCAACCTTCGACCGGCGCCCCCGCTTCAAATGAAACACTGGTTTCTGCCGCTTCCATTTGCGGAGCAAAGTTCTGCAGCAGATTGCTCACCAGCTGTACCAGATCGAAACGACTCGGTCGGATCGACAGTTTGCCGGTGCGGATTCGCGACACATCGAGCATGTCCTCGATGAGGCGGATGAGGCTTTTGATTTGCCGCTCATCGCGGTCGACCATCGCCTGCATCTTGTCGAGGGTGAACGCCGACGCGTTGTCCCGGGCCAGATGCATCTTGCGCAACTGGGTTTCGAGAATCAGGCCATTGAGTGGCGTACGCACCTCGTGGGCGACGATGGACATGAAGTCATCGCGCATTCGCACCGCTTGCTCCAGCTCAAGCTGCGTGCTTTGCAGCTGTTGCAGCAGCGCTTCCTGCTCACGTCGGGCCTGCTCCAGCGCCTCGACCTGCTGCTTCATGGCCTTGCTCTGACGATACAGATCGACGAAAACGTTGACCTTGCTCTTCACCGCGTGGATATCCAGCGGCTTGTGGAGAAAGTCCACCGCACCGCTTTCGTAGCCCTTGAACGCATAGTTGAGTTCACGGCCGGCGGCACTGACGAAGATGATCGGGATGTTCTTGGTTTTCTCGGTGCCGCGCATCAACTCGGCCAGTTCGAAGCCGTTCATGCCGGGCATTTGCACGTCGAGAATGGCCATGGCGAATTCGTGTTGCAGCAGCAGCGACAGTGCTTCGTCCGCCGACAGAGCCTTGTAGACCGTGCGATCCTCACGCTTGATCAGCGCTTCCAGCGCCAGCAGATTTTCTGGCAGATCGTCGACGATCAACAGTTTGGCTTGGATATTACTCAGCATGCGATTCGTTCCAGCTCGACTAGCAGACGGCCGATGCCGTGAATGGGTAGGACATGATCCGGCTGCAGAACGTTCAGTGCAGCCTGGGGCATGGTGGCAACTTGTGCATCCTCGGGGTCTTGAACAATGGTCAGGCCGGCGCAACGCTTGACGTAAGCCAGCCCGCGCGCGCCATCCTGATTGGCTCCGGTCAGCAGCACGGCGGCAAGCGTCGCCCCGTAAACATCGGCGGCGGATTCGAACAGGTAATCGATCGAAGGCCGCGAATGGTGCAAGCGGTCTTCAAGGCTCAGCGACAGACTGCGATCCGCTTCGACCGACAAGTGATAACCCGGGGTGGCGAAATACACCGTACCGGGTTTGATGTCCTGCTTGTCTTCGGCTTCTTTGACCGGCATCGCCAAGCGGCGGGAAAACACTTCGGCCAGATGGCTACGACGCTCCTCGGGCAGATGCAAAACGACAACGATGGGCAACACGTAGCCTTTGCGCAACGGTCCGAGCAGGCTCAGCAAAGCCTCGACACCGCCCGCAGAGGCGCCGATCACGACAGCCTCGATGCGAGGCAGGCCTGGGGCGCCGTTCATGATTTGCGGTAGATCCGTTCTTGTTTGACCAACGGCTCGAACTGGTTCGAATAGTTGGAAAAATCCAGGGTTTCCTTGCTGCCCAACACCAGGAAGCCGCGATGCGACAGCGATTCATGGAACAGCCCGAACGCCCGGTCCTGCAGCTTCTTGTTGAAATAGATCAACACGTTGCGGCAGGAGATCAGCTGGGTTTCGGAGAACACGCTGTCGGTGGCCAGGCTGTGGTCGGCGAATGTCACGTTCTCGCACAGGCTCTTGTCGAAAATCGCGTAGCCATAGGCTGCGGTGTAGTAATCGGCAAACGAACGCTGGCCGCCCGCCTGCTGATAATTGGCGGTGTAGGCGCGGACGTTTTCCATGGAAAAAATCCCCTGTTTGGCCTTTTCCAGCGAGCGCGGGTTGATGTCAGTGGCATAGATGATCGTGCGGTCGAGCAGGCCTTCTTCGCGCAGCAGAATCGCCATCGAATAGACCTCTTCGCCCGTGCTGCAGCCGGCAATCCATATCTTCAGCGACGGATAGGTGCGCAACAGCGGCACCACTTCGTTGCGGATTGCCAGAAAGTGCGACGGATCGCGGAACATCTCGCTCACCGGAATCGTCAGCAGTTGCAGCAGCTGCATGAACGCGGTCGGGTCGTGCAGGACTTTCTCCTGCAGGGCCGAGATGGTCGCGCATTCGAACTGACCCAGCGCGTGCTGCACCCGGCGCTTGATCGAAGCGCCGGAGTAGTCGCGAAAGTCGTAGCTGTATTTCAGGTAAATCGCCTCGATCAACAAGCGTAATTCGATTTCGCTGTTGCGTTCGGCTGAACTGCTGCGTTCCACTAGATGCGTTCCATTTTCGGTAACCACACACGTATCAGGGAGAACAGTCGATCCAGGTCGATGGGCTTGGCCAGGTAATCGTTGGCGCCTGCCTGCAGGCAGCGCTCCTGATCGTCCTTCATGGCCTTGGCCGTCACCGCGATGATCGGCAGCTTGCGCCAGCGCGGATCCTTGCGGATTTCCATGGTGGCTTCGAAGCCATCCATTTCCGGCATCATCACATCCATCAAGACCAGATCGATGTCCTCGACTTCATGAAGTTTCTCAATCGCTTCGCGGCCATTACGGCCGATCACCACAACTGCGCCCTTGTGTTCCAGCGCGCTGGTCAGGGCGAAGATGTTGCGCACATCGTCATCCACCAGCAGCACTTTGCGACCTTCGAAGACCTTGTCGCGGCTGCGCGCGGTCTTGAGCATCTTCTGCCGTTCATGGGACAGCTGCGATTCGACTTTGTGCAGAAAGAGTGTGACCTCATCAAGCAACCGCTCCGGCGAGCGCGCGCCTTTGATAATGATTGAGCGTGAATACTTGCGCAGCTCAGCCTCTTCGTCGCGGGTCAGGTTGCGTCCGGTGTAAACGATGACCGGCGGGAACGAGCAGATGTCTTCGGTGGACATGCGCTTGAGCAGATCGTTGCCGAGCATGTCTGGCAGCTTCAGGTCGATGACCATGCAGTCGTAGATGGTCGTGCGCAGCAACTCCAGCGCATCCTGAGCCAGACCGACGGCGGTGATTTCGATGTCTTCGTCGCCGATCAGCCGCGCGATGCTTTCGCGTTGCAGATCGTCATCCTCGACCAGCAGCACGCGTTTGACCTTTTGTATCAGCTTGGCTTCGAGACGGGCGAACACGTCCTTGAGCTCTTCGCGGGTGGTCGGTTTCACGGCGTAGCCGATGGCGCCCATGTGCATGGCCGCTTCGACGCGATCCTCGACGGAAATCACGTGCACTGGAATGTGCCGGGTTTCGGCGCGTTCTTTCAGACGTTGCAGCACGGTCAGGCCGGAGTGATCCGGCAGGCGCATGTCGAGCAGGATAGCGTCCGGCACAAACTCGCGGGCCAGGTCATAACCTTCATCGGCGCCATGGGCAACCAGACACATGTAGCCCAACTCGTGGGCCAGGTCATAGAGGATACGGGCGAAGTTCGGCTCGTCTTCCACCACCAGGATGCAGCGCGTAGCAAATGGCGCCTTGTCGCGGTCATCGGCAAAACGCGGAATAACCGCCGGAACGGCGGATGCCACCGGGGCCACTACGCTGACTGGCGCAGGCGCCGAAGGTGTTGGGTGAAAGGTCAGTGGCGCGGCAGACGTATCACCAAGTTCGTGATACTGGCGCGGCAACACCAGCGTGAACGTACTGCCCTGCCCCGGTACGCTGTCGACGCTGATTGAACCGCCCAACAGCGTCGCCAGATCCCGCGAGATCGACAGGCCAAGACCGGTGCCGCCGTATTTGCGGTTGGTGGTGCCATCTGCCTGACGGAATGCCTCAAAGATACTTTCCTGCTGGTCGGCAGCGATGCCGATCCCGGAATCCTTGACGCTGAAAGCGATGTGATCGTTGGGCTGCGCGGTGATCGTCAGGCTGACGGCGCCGTGCTCGGTAAACTTGATCGCGTTGGACAGCAGATTCTTGATCACCTGTTCCAGACGCTGACGGTCGGTAAACAGCAAGCCCGGTGCGTCCGGCTGCACTTCGACGTTGAAGGCAAGCTTCTTGTCCGCCGCGAGCGGCTCGAACATCGAACGCAAACCATCGACCAGCCGATCGACGCGAGTATTTTCGGCAATCACTTCGAGCTTGCCGGCCTCGACCTTGGAGATGTCGAGAATGTCGTTGATCAGGTTAAGCAGGTCGTTGCCGGCCGAGTAAATCGATTCGGCAAATTTCACCTGTTCCGAAGACAGATTCTGTTGCGGGTTTTCCGCCAGCAACTTGGCCAGAATCAGCGAACTGTTCAGCGGTGTGCGCAGTTCGTGGGACATGTTGGCGAGGAATTCGGACTTGTACTTGCTTGAGCGTTGCAGCTCTTCGGCACGCTCTTCGAGCTGAATCTGCGCCTGATTCAGCTCGGTGTTTTTCTTGTCCATCGCATCGCGCTGTTCGGCGAGCTGCTCGTTGGTCTGCTCCAGCTCCACCTGCTGGGTTTCCAGATGCGCCTGGGATTCCTTGAGAATCCGCGACTGCTCTTCGAGCTCTTCGTTGGCGGTTTTCAGCTCTTCCTGCTGCACTTGCAGCTCTTCGTTGAGCTGCTGGGTTTCGGCCAACACTTCCTGCAAACGCTGACGGTAACGCGCCGCTTCGATCGACGTGCCGATGTTACCGGCAATCAACTCCAGCAACTCGATGTCGCGTTCGGACAATGGGCGCAGGAAGCCCAGTTCGATGACGCCGTTGACCCGGTCGTCATCGCTGGTCGGCACCACCATCACGCTATGCGGCAAGCCTGCGCCAAGCCCGGAGCTGACCTTGAAATAGTCGGCAGGCACCGAGTCGAGACGGATCAGGCGTGCCTGTTCTGCAACCTGGCCGACAATGCCTTCGCCGCTGTAGATCGTCTGGTTCAGCTCCTCCTGCTCGCGTGAGAAGCCGTAGGTTGCAACGCGTTTGAGGCCGCCATGTTCTTCGCGCACATAAAGAGCCGCGACGGCGGTGCCCAGGTATTGCGCGCAGAATTGCAGAATATTGCGTCCCAGCAAATTCAGTGTGAGTTGCCCCAGCACCTGCTCGGCCAGTTGTGTCTGACCATTGCGCAGCCACGCCTGCTTCTCGAGGCGTTCGGCGCTGGCCTGTTGTGCAGAGAGGTTGGCGCTGTAGTTGGCCGACAGATTGAGCAGGTCACGGCGGCCGATGTAGGCCAGCAAACCGCTGATACCGACGATGAACATCAGATAAAGGCTGATGCTCCAGATCGTCGTGCGGCGCACGTCTTCGTTGCGCGTGGCGCGCAGCACCTGCTCGGTCTCGATGACGTCTTCGAACTGCTTGCGGATTTCGTCCGTCAGCCGCTTACCCCGCCCGGCCTTGACCGCACCGCGATAATCACCGCTGCTACGCTGCAGGTCGATCATCGATTGTGCGTAGTTGGCCCATTCCACCTGCAACGCCTGCAAACGCCGCAGTCGATCGGTCTGCACCGGATTGTCGGCGGTCAGCTCCAGCAAAGTATTAAGAGCGACTTCGATGCGCGGTTTGGCGATTTCATAGGGATCGAGGAAGTGCTCATCGCCGCTGAGCAGGTAACCGCGCATGCCAGTTTCAAGGTCGACGGTGAGCTTCACCGCCTCATTGGCGTTATTGATCACCCGGTCGGTGTGCTCGACCCATTGGATGACCGACAGCAAATAAGTGATCAGCGAGACGAAAAACACCGCGCTGAGCACGCCGACGCCCAGCGGCAGGCTGACGTTGCGACTCAGAAGTTTGCGGAACCGTTGCTCATCAACCGAGTACGGAGAGGACATGGGGCAGCCTTGTCGAACTGTTGAAAACCCGAGAGTTTGCCCCAAAACCCAGGCATGGATCCATTTTTCTCACATAAATGATGGCTTTTTCCTACGCAAGCCTGAGCATTAGACGACGTCAACAGTTATCCTTGCTGCGCCGCAATGATCTGTTTTTTTTGTATCAGACCGGGAACTTGTGGCTACGCGCCACTTACTCATGCAAGAGTCCGGCGATTCCGATCGCCCGGCATCCCCCGATTTCATTTTTCGAGAGTCCCGCCATGTCTACCAACGCCTCCACTATCCTTGTCGTAGAAGATGACGACATCGTGCGCATGCTCATCGTGGATGTGCTTGAGGAACTGGAATTCACTGTGTTGGAGGCTGAAGACGGCGACAAGGCGCTTGAGATTCTCGCCGCCCATGAAAAACCGATCAATTTGATGATGACCGACCACGGTCTACCGGGCATGAATGGCCGCGAACTCGCTAAAAAGGCACGTGATCTGCGTCCTGCCCTGCCCATCCTGTTTGCCAGCGGTTATGCCGAGAATATCGAGGTGCCTGTCGACATGCATGTGATCGGCAAGCCCTTTTCCATCGAACAACTGCGCGAAAAAGTAAATCAAATAATCAATTCTGGCTAATAACCCCCCAGACTTGGCAGCCTCTCATTCAATACCTCGACACAATAAAAACAACGCTCGAGTACTGAAAAACTCACTCATACAAAGCCTGTTGATCGCCACTGATTTAACGAAGAGCATAAGTCGCACTTACCAAACCACAGCAAGTGAACTTATGAGCATTGACCATGCGAACTCTTTGAGCCATCGCAATTTATCCCGCACTCCTTATATAACGGGCTTTCAGCGCGACCACATTCCCAGTGATATTGGTGAAAGAGAAGAGGCGATTTACAAACTCAAACAAATCGCAGAGGGTCACACCCCTTCTCAAACTATTACTTTGACCGGCACCAAACTTTCTTTGCTGGCCGGCTCTTCTCTGGAGGACGCGCTACTGCCAGGCAGGCAACTACTGCAAAAACTGTGCGAACAACCCTCCTTCAAAAAATTACTGGCGACATTGCAGCTCTCCGAACGTTTCATCTTCGAAGTAACATCTGCTGGCGAGATCTCTGCAGCCAGCTGGAACAACACCACTGATTTTGCAAACGCTTTTGTACTTTCTCCGGACCTGAAAGAAGACCTGCAGACACTGTTTGAAATGGCACAGTTGACCGGTGGCAAGATTTCCAACACCGATCAGATCGATCTAGCGCAATGGCTGGCATTCCATGGCTTTTTGATCCCGCGCAGCGCCGCCGACATTTCCCGCCTGGTGGCATTCATGAGTGCTACGCCCACTCCAAGTCCAGTGTTCGGTAACTATCGGGACATGATCAAGGCCAGTGATGACAACACGGCCACGTTGTCTGCCGCTCAACGCGATGAGCTCCGTAAGCTGATTGCCAGTTATTTGAAAGGACAGTCACTACTGGAACATTTGTCGGAACGCATTCTGGGTGGCCGGTCGGTGCCGTTCAAACGCTCCGAAGCTGAACACATCATTGACCAACTGCTCTCCAGTCCAATCGCCGCGCATTGGGCGGACGCTTACGTTCGCGATCTGGGCTGGTATGGCGCGCAGCCGGATCAGCCACAATCGGCAGCGTCGCGCAAACAAATGATCCTTACCTCTCTTTTGCTCGATCTTCATCCGCAAGTCGGAGAGCAAGCACCGCGCAACCATGTAGCTGGCTTCGATTTATATGCTGCCGAGCATCTGGAAAAGTCCTTCGCAGAGATTCAAACCCGTTTCGAAAATCATCTGATCGCACATCATCGGGTGAGTCAAACCAACGTCGCGCTGGCCGCTCACCTGTTACTGGCGGAGCCCGCGCCTGAGTTTCTGGTCAAACATCTGCCCGCCACGCTATTAGTAGGCACACCGCAATGCGTCGAATACTGCCGAATCGTGGCAGTGCAAGAAATCGTCGCGCCAGGTTCGACCCGCTCGATGAGTTACGCGCAGCTGCAACAACTCTCGACATTGGAACCTGCGTCCGAATCGCGCAAGAAACTCGATGCTCTGGCGGCGGTGGATCCTGTCATCGACTGGGCAGTGCTCAATAAAGTCGTTTCAATTGAAGACGTCGAAAAATCGGTCCCTGACGCACTGAAAGTCGCCACCGAGGCGTACGTACAACATGCCAGGACTCTTGCCGCAAATGCTGAGACGTTGGCGCGTCCTTTGCCGACGCGCAAAGGCGTTGCACTGGACATTCTCAAGCAGGTCGCCAAGGGTTGCACTTATCTTGAAAAAGACGTCCTCAAACAAGTGCGCAATGTACCGCTGGAGGATGCATACGCCACGTTGCATCTGTCCCCGGTTGAACTGCACATGTCCAACGACCTTGCGACCGGCGACTGGGATCTGAAAAAGGGGGAAAGCATTTATAAAACGTTGCCCGGCCTGTTGGGCAACCTGGTTTCACCCGATGGAGAGTTTCACCGTCAGTTCAACAGGGCCTATGTAACGCACACGCAAGCCCTGCATACACATCTGAAACAGGCCTTTTCTTTCTTGCCACTGCCTGACAGGACTCGTTTGCTCAAGGGAAACGTGACGATGTTCACAGTGAGACCCTCGGTCGCGAAACTTCAGGACATTACCACTTTGCCCGTCAATCCCGTCGCGTCGGTCATTGACACGATCGTGAAGACGACGCGGCGTAAACCCACTGAAAGTCATGAGGAAATAGACAAAGTCAAAGGCCGTTACGGGGTGGTGATCTATTGCGAGTACGAAGGCCTGGGCTCGTGTTACGAACTGCTCACTTTGCATGGCATCTGCCGGGAGAACACTCAACTGGCAGCGCTCATTCGGCAGGAAAAGTTATTGCTGCCCACGGTTCGTCGCACAGGGGTGAACTACTCTGCACCTGCCAAAGTGCATCAATTACCTACAGATCTGGAGTGCTACACCCATGGCGTAACACCCGGTCTCATCGCTGTAAGTTCGGGTGTAATCGACAGAATCGATGAGTTGCCCGCCGAGCCACCGCCGCAGATCAACGGTTACTATCAGAGCTTCCACTCCAACGAGTTCGATCGCTTGGTGAACTTCGTTCTCAAGCACAGACCCATAGCGACTTATGATGAACTGGTCAAAGAATGCTGGGGACAGACCCGACTTGAGGCGTTGCGGATCAAACGGGACAAGGATCTGGATACGTTTCTCAACGTCGTCGTGCCGTTCAAATCCTGTATTGAAGATTTGAATTCCGACGATGTAGAACGACAAATACAGGGTGGCGCAGCTTGCACTCTGGAAGCCGCAATGACAGTTCTGCTAGTAGTCGCGGCCATCGCAAAAGTTGCAACCGTGGTCGCCACGGGAGTGAGTGCTGCCACAAAAGCCGGCAGAATAGCTTCGACAGGCATTGGGCTGGTAAGCAGCCTGATCAACCCGCTGGACGGGGCCACCGATGTGCTGGTCAAAGGGGCGAAATTATTACGCAAGGGCTGGCACAGCGGTGTGGCCGCGCTTGAAGGCGCTATCCAGGATGCCCGAAAGTGGACCGCAAAACCGGCCTACAACGCACTTTCCGCGGGAGCCGATACGGACGTTCTACGACTGGGCACGCGACAATATGCGCAAACCTCCACCGACCTCTTCCAGGTCTGGGGCATCCGCCACACAGATGAATGGTACGCCGTAAACCGTCTGGGCGAACCGTGGGGTCCGCCGTTAAGGAACCTGAAACTTGTCAATTTCTTCCGCAATCCTCTCAAACGAACAAAACCGTTCAGTTACACTCGCGGCTATCTGAAAAAAGCGTTTCCTCATGCTAAAAGTAAAATCGACAACACTATCGAGTTGATCTCTGACGCCCGGAACGAGGACGTAAGAGCAATCCTCCTGCATGTGTTTGGTGTCGACTCGAATGCAGCAGTCGAGCATATAACAAAAAATCTGCGAAACATGCGCAAAGATCTCGACTTTCTCCGCGTCGATAACATGATCTTTCGGCCACCGGGTAGCAATGCTTATGCTGCGTTACAGCCTCAAGCCTATAAGCGCTGGCAAGCAGCTGTGTACTCAAATACGAAACTGGACGTCAACACCAGGACTTTTCTGTCCATTTACCCCGACAATCTGGATGAATTTTATGAAGTGGCAAAATTTGACGATGCCAAGATCGGCGATGTTTTGGTGCATGAAATGTCTCATGGCGCTCCAGGTACGCTTGACTTCTACTACGCAGGCGTATTCAAAGGTGCGACCCCTGCAGAGTACGACGCCGTCGGGTTGTTGGAATTCGCCAGAAACCCGCACAAGGCGCATCCCAAAAATATGTACAACCCTCATCACGGCTACGCACAACTAAAAGACTTCCAAGAGTTTGAGGCTATTACGGACTGGCCAGAAATCATCAAAAAGCACCCGGCGCTTTTGAATGCCGAATCCTATTCGTTGGCAGTGTCTTTGATAGATCAATATCGTACCAGCCCCGCCACTTTTCAATTCAACCGTTCGGTCATCATCAACACGATCAATAACACCGCTCCTGGTGAGTTCCTTCCGGGACCGCTCCTGCTCAATCTGGCTAAACCGGTCTTTTAATACGTCAATACCGGTGCACCGCTGACAAGAGGGGCGCAGACAGCCATCGCTGTGGTTTAATTGCGCCCTTTTTTTGCCGACCCGGCTGATGCTCAGGACTGCCCTCATGACCCTGCCCTCCACCACTAAAGTCCTTGTCATCGGCTACGTCTGGCCAGAACCGCGTTCGTCGGCGGCCAGCGGACATGTCATGCAGATCCTCGAGGCTTTCCTCGATCAGGGCTGGGACATCACCTTCAGCAGCCCGGCCGGCCCCGGTGAACACAAGGAAGATCTCACCGCGATGGGTATTCACGAAGTGCCGATCGAGCTCAACAACAGCAGTTTCGATACGTTCATCAGCGCGCTGGCGCCGGATATCGTGCTGTTTGACCAGTTCATGATGGAAGAACAGTTTGGCTGGCGTGTGGAAAAACACTGCCCGCAAGCCCTGCGTATTCTCGAAACCTCGGATCTGCAAAGTCTGCGTCATGCGCGTCACCAGCGGCTCAAGGATCGTTTGAAGTCCAACGAGGATCAGGACGATTTCAGTGAGCTGTTTTCACCGACCTTGCGCGACGAATTCGAGTTGATGGCCGCGAGTGATCTGGCAAAACGGGAGATCGCCGCGCTCTACCGCTGCGACCTCAGCCTGATCATTTCGCATGTGGAAATCGACTTGCTGGTCCAACATTTCGGTCTGTCTCGCGAGCTGCTGCACTGGTGCCCGCTGATGATTGATGCCCCCGGCGCTGCACCGACCGGGTACGCCATGCGCGCGCATTTTTTAAGTATCGGCAACTTCCGCCATGCACCGAACTGGGATGCAGTGTTGTGGCTGAAAAACGCGATCTGGCCTCTGATCCGGGCGCAAATTCCTACAGCGCAAATACACATCTACGGCGCTTACACTCCGCCCAAAGCCACCGCGCTGCACAACGCAGCGCAAGGTTTTCATATCATGGACTGGGCTGAGGATGCCTTGGAGGTGATGTCAGCGGCGCGGGTCTGTCTGGCGCCGCTGCGATTTGGTGCTGGCATCAAAGGCAAATTGATCGACGCCATGTTGTGCGGCACGCCGAGCGTGACCACGCCTGTCGGCGCTGAGGGCATGCATGGCGACCATCCGTGGCCCGGTGTTGTGGTGAATACGGCGCACGATTTCGCCCGGCAAGCAGCGCAGTTGTATACCGACGAGACTCGGTGGCAGCAAGCGCAGCATCTGGGTTCGCAATTGCTTGAGCAGCGCTATCAGCGAACGACTCACGCTGCCGCGCTAATTGCGCGAATCAACAACTGCCGAGGACAACTAACACAACTTAGAAGAAACAACTTCACCGGCGGCATGTTGCGTCATCACACGCTTAAAAGCACACAATATATGGCGCAGTGGATCGAAGAAAAAAATCGCGACAAATAGCTACTCATACAACAACAACTTGCATCAATCATTGCATTGGCAGCAAAGCCACACCTATTTATAAACAACCTGCCGCACCAACCATACAGTTGGTGCATATCGATTAATCCATGCAGGTTCCGTTCATGAACAATCAATACAATACTTATCAATGGATGACCGCGACACCCGCCATTGATACTTTATCGCTCTTGGAACTGACACTTCCGGGCACACACAACGCGGGCAGCGACTGGAAAGCTTCATATCCCTTTTTCAGCCCGCCGCGTCATTGGCTGGCGTGCCAGCACGATACTTTCTTCCATCAGCTCCATCACGGCTCCAGAGCGCTGGACATCCGCCTTTCCTATGATCACGGGGCAGAAGGGCTGGGTAAATTCCGTCTACATCACGAGGGCTACCGTAATTCACGAACACTCGGCAACCTGTTTACAGACGTTAAAGACTTCCTTAAAAAATATCCTGACGAATTTATCGTGCTTGACTTCCATGCACTGGACGGCGCGAACTTTGACTTCGTATATTTCAATCAAATGATCATTCACTTGTTGGGTGCGCACATCGTTCCCCGGCGAAATCACAACTTGCCGCTCGAGCAATTGAAGCGTATCAGTCCACAGCAACGTGTTGTGGTAGCAGCGCAATCTCACCGGGATCTCAGCGAAAGCGTATTTGTCGGCAAAATCAATCACCAATGGAGCGGCAGCAATATGACCAACGTTCAAGAACTGCAGCACTTCATCGGCCAGGTACTGAAAAACCCGCCTGCCTATTGGGAGCTTTGGTCCTTGTCGGCAACAAGTTACAGCGCCCTTGGTGGGCCCGTGGATATTCATACCGAACTGGACGGCTGGTTTGATCCAGACAAAAGCGACTGGGCGCAAAAGTGCAACATTATCAATGTCGACTTTATTGAGGAGTCGCGAATAGTGGATTTTTGCCGCACGGCCAATTTGAACAAGGTGCACCAACGCTCGGCATGATCTGCCTCTCCTGCAGACTGGCGCCGGGCGTGGCAAACCGGGCATGATCCTGCGCAGAGAACAGGAAAAGTGCCTCGTCATGACCCGAACCGCTCGCGTGACCGACCCCTCGTACGAATTGATGGATGACCATAACGGGTTGTCCATCATCTACCGGCAGCACGGCTTCCCCTGCCCGCTGGTACGCTGGCATTTTCACAAGGAATACGAGCTGCATCTGATTGTCGCCAGTTCCGGCAAGGTGTTCATTGGCGATTACATTGGCAATTTCTATCCCGAAACACTCTTTCTGACCGGACCCAACTTGCCGCACAACTGGATCAGCCAGGTGGCCGAAGACGAAGTGGTCGAGAAGCGCGACATGCTGGTCAACTTTACTGACGAATTGTTCGAGAGCGGCCATCAGATCTTCGCTGAACTGAAAAGCCTGGCGCCACTGCTTGAGCGAGCCCAGTACGGCATCGAGTTCCGCTGCAAACGCACAATCCGCCACGCCATGACGCTCATGCAGCGGATCGCCGACAGCAGCGGCATCACTCGTCTCGGGCACTTTTTCATTCTGATGGAGCTGCTTGCGGCGAGTGACGATTTCCAGTTGCTGTCAGGCGCGACCACGCCGCAACTCGCCGACGAACACAACATTGACCGCACCAACCGCGCGGTCGATTACATCTTCAGCCACTACGCGCGGGACATTTCGCTGGAAGAAGTGGCTGAGCACCTGGGCATGACGCCGACCTATTTCAGCCGGGTATTCAAACAGGCGACCGGGCGTAACTTCATCGAATTCGTCAATCGCCTGCGCATCAGCAAGTCCTGTGAGCTGCTGGCCGATGGCGACAAACCGGTGACGGAGGTTTGCTTCGAGTCGGGTTTCAACAATATTTCCAACTTCAATCGACGCTTCCAGCAACTCAAGGGCATGACGCCTTCGCACTACCGGCGCCTGGCGGTGCAGCGCCTGACTGAACAGAACCACGTCTGACAACCCACCATCCTGTGTGGGAGCGGGCTTGCTCGCGAATGCGGCTTGTCGAAATCTGTGTTGCTGAGCCACCGCCTTCGGGAGCACCCCCCTCCCACAGGCTGACATGTTGCATCAGAAACCTGTACGCATCCGCCAGAGCATTTCTGCTGCGTGCCCCTTCTCTGCGTTCACTCAACCAACCCCCTGTGCAAAAAAGTATCGGCAAAAGTGCTAGGGATGATTTGTCAGCCCCGCCATTGAAGGCTGTAATCAGCGCAGATTCTTCCTGCATTCGGAAGACACAAAAACAATAACCGTCCTTCTGCCCCGTCGGGTGGCAGAAAAGGAGTGCACGATGCAACCCACTGCAAAAGCTCTGCTCGCTCTCACCTGTATGACCCTCAGCAGCATCAGCCTTGGCACTCAGACCCTGACCATCGCCACCGTCAACAACAGCGACATGATCCGCATGCAGAAACTCTCGAAAACGTTCGAGAGCGAACACCCGGACATCAAGCTCAATTGGGTGGTGCTGGAAGAAAACGTCCTGCGTCAACGCCTGACTACCGACATTGCCACTCAGGGCGGGCAGTTCGACGTATTGACCATTGGCATGTACGAAGCGGCACTCTGGGGCGGCAAGGGTTGGCTGGAGCCAATGAAAGACCTGCCGGCCAATTACGCCCTCGACGATGTTTTCCCATCGGTGCGCGAAGGCCTGTCGGTGAAGGGTTCGCTGTATGCGCTGCCGTTCTACGCGGAGAGTTCGATCACCTATTACCGCACCGACCTGTTCAAGGACGCCGGGCTGACCATGCCGGAGCGTCCGACCTGGGAACAGATTGCCGGGTTTGCCGAGAAGCTCACCCAGAAAGACAAAGAGCAGTACGGCATCTGCCTGCGCGGCAAGGCCGGCTGGGGCGAGAACATGGCGCTGATCACCACGGTCGCCAACGCCTACGGCGCTCGCTGGTTCGATGAGCAGTGGAAACCGGAATTCAGCGGCCCTGAATGGAAAAACGCACTGAACTTCTACGTCAACACCATGAAGAAATCCGGTCCGCCGGGTGCATCCAGCAACGGCTTCAATGAAAACCTCGCTCTGTTCAACAGCGGCAAATGCGCGATCTGGGTCGATGCCAGCGTCGCCGGTTCGTTTGTCACCGACAAGACCCAGAGCAAGGTCGCCGATCACGTCGGTTTCACCTTCGCTCCGCATCAGGTCACCGACAAAGGCTCGGCGTGGCTGTATTCGTGGGCGCTGGCGATTCCGACCAGCTCCAAGGCCAAAGACGCAGCGAAAACCTTCAGCGCCTGGGCCACGTCCAAAGAATACGGCGAGCTGGTTGCCAAAACCGATGGCATCGCCAACGTGCCGCCGGGCACCCGCGCTTCGACCTACAGCGATGCGTACATGAGCGCCGCGCCGTTTGCCAAGGTGACGCTGGAGTCGCTGAAGGCCGCTGACCCGAGCAAACCGACGCTGAAACCGGTGCCGTATATCGGCATTCAACTGGTGACCATTCCTGAGTTCCAGGCAGTCGGCACTCAGGTCGGCAAGCTGTTCTCGGCGGCACTGATCGGCCAGACCACGGTAGATCAGGCTTTGGCGGCGGCGCAGCAGACCTCGGAACGCGAGATGAAGCGCGCCGGTTATCCCAAGTAACCGCTGAACGACTTGCTCCTGCCTCTTGTGGGAGCGAGCCTGCTCGCGAAGACATCGTGTCAGCCAGTACACATGACACTGACCCAGCGCTTTCGCGAGCAGGCTCGCTCCCACATGGGGATCTCCATAGGTCTGTATGACTCGGTTGTGATCGCCATGAATACTTCAACTGCCAAAGCCCACATCGACCTGTCGCCGCCCCAGCGCAAGCTGCGCGTGCGCAATCCCGGCTGGTTTCTGGTCAGCCCCTCGGTAGCGCTGTTGCTGCTGTGGATGATCGTGCCGCTGGGCATGACCGTGTACTTTTCGATGATTCGCTACAACCTGCTCTACCCCGGTGAAAATGAATTCGTCGGGCTCGAGAATTTCACCTATTTCCTCACGGATTCGGGTTTCATGCCCGGCGCGACCAATACCTTGTTGCTGGTCGGCAGTGTATTGCTGATCAGCGTGGTCTTCGGCGTGTTGATCAGCGC
This sequence comes from Pseudomonas sp. TSRC2-2, assembly GCF_049897785.1. Lineage (NCBI taxonomy): Bacteria > Pseudomonadati > Pseudomonadota > Gammaproteobacteria > Pseudomonadales > Pseudomonadaceae > Pseudomonas > Pseudomonas sp. TSRC2-2. Next base: position 589,838 of record NZ_JAFCWZ010000001.1, on the reverse strand, counting down.
GCTGCTCGAAGCGAGCGAGTTTTTCGGTCGCGGACTGGTGCGGGTGATGCTGATCTCGCCGTTCTTCATCATGCCCACAGTCGGGGCGCTGATCTGGAAGAACCTGATCTTCCACCCGGTGTCGGGAATCCTCGCCTACCTCTGGAAGCTGTTCGGCGCGCAACCGGTGGACTGGCTCGCCCACTACCCGCTGCTGTCGATCATCATCATTGTCTCGTGGCAATGGCTGCCCTTCGCGATCCTGATTCTGATGACGGCCATGCAGTCGCTGGATCAGGAGCAGAAAGAAGCCGCGCGCCTGGACGGTGCCGGCCCGATCGCGATTTTCTGGCACCTGACCCTGCCGCACCTGGCGCGGCCGATTGCCGTGGTAGTGATGATTGAAACGATTTTCCTGCTCTCGGTGTTCGCCGAGATATTCACCACCACCAACGGCGGCCCCGGCTACGCCTCGACCAACCTCGCCTACCTGATCTACAACCAGGCGCTGGTGCAGTTCGACGTCGGCATGGCTTCGGCGGGTGGTTTGATTGCCGTGGTCATCGCCAACATCGCCGCGATCATTCTGGTGCGGATGATCGGCAAAAACCTGACTGACAAAGCGTGAGGCCTGCCATGACGCTCCAACAATCCCGCCGCCTGCAAAGCCTGCTGCTCGGCACGCTGGCCTGGGCCATCGCGATCGTGATTTTCTTCCCGATCTTCTGGATGGTGATGACCAGTTTCAAGAGCGAAATCGACGCCTTCGCCACGCCGCCGCAATTCATTTTCACGCCGACGCTGGAGAACTACCTGCACATCAACGAGCGCAGCGATTATTTCAGCTTCGCCTGGAACTCGGTGGTGATCTCGTTCAGTGCTACCGCCCTGTGCCTGTTGATCGCGGTGCCGGCGGCATACTCGATGGCGTTCTATGAAACCCAGCGCACCAAAGGCACGCTGCTATGGATGCTCTCGACCAAGATGCTGCCGCCGGTGGGCGTGCTGATGCCGATCTACCTGCTGGCCAAGAGTTTCGGCCTGCTCGACACACGCATTGCGCTGATCGTGATCTACACGCTGATCAACCTGCCGATCGTGGTCTGGATGGTTTACACCTACTTCAAGGACATCCCCAAAGACATCCTCGAAGCCGCCCGCCTCGATGGTGCGACGCTATGGCAGGAAATGGTTCGCGTACTGCTGCCGATCGCCAAGGGCGGCCTCGCCTCGACCGTGCTGCTGTCGCTGATCCTGTGCTGGAACGAGGCGTTCTGGTCGCTGAACCTGACCTCGTCGAACGCCGCACCACTGACCGCACTGATCGCCTCGTATTCAAGTCCCGAAGGGCTGTTCTGGGCCAAGTTGTCGGCGGTCTCGACTCTGGCCTGTGCGCCGATACTGATCTTCGGCTGGGTCAGCCAGAAGCAACTGGTGCGCGGCCTGTCGTTTGGTGCCGTGAAATGATCTCAAAGCGAAACCTTGCCCATGTGGGTGCGGGCTTGCTCGCGAATGCGGTGTGTCATTCAACACTGATGGTGACTGACAGGGCCCCTTCGCGAGCAAGCCCGCTCCCACAAAAAGCCTGCAAGGCTTCAAACGAATAACAATATTGCGGAGGCCCATCTCATGGCCAACCTGAAAATCAAGAATCTGCAAAAAGGCTTTGAAGGCTTTTCCATCATCAAGGGCATCGACCTTGAGGTGAACGACAAGGAATTCGTGGTCTTCGTTGGCCCGTCGGGCTGCGGCAAGTCCACTTTGTTGCGGCTGATCGCCGGCCTTGAAGAGGTCAGCGGCGGCACCATCGAACTCGATGGCCGCGACATCACCGAAGTCAGCCCGGCCAAGCGCGATCTCGCGATGGTGTTCCAGACCTACGCGCTGTACCCGCACATGACCGTGAAGAAGAACATGTCGTTCGCCCTCGATCTGGCCGGCGTGCCGAAAGCCGAGGTCGAGCGCAAGGTTGGCGAAGCGGCACGTATTCTTGAACTCGGGCCGATGCTCGAACGCAAACCGAAACAGCTCTCCGGCGGCCAGCGTCAGCGCGTGGCGATCGGTCGGGCCATCGTGCGCAACCCGAAGATTTTCCTTTTCGATGAACCGCTGTCCAACCTCGACGCGGCGTTGCGCGTGCAGATGCGGCTGGAGCTGCTGCGCCTGCACAAAGACCTGCAAGCGACGATGATCTACGTGACCCACGACCAGGTCGAAGCGATGACCATGGCCGATAAAGTCGTGGTGCTTAATGGCGGCAGAATCGAGCAGGTCGGCTCGCCGCTGGACCTGTATCACAACCCGGCCAACCTGTTCGTCGCAGGTTTTCTCGGCACGCCGAAAATGGGTTTCCTCAAAGGCAAGATTGCCCGCATCGACGGCTCCAGCTGCGAAGTCTCGCTGGACGCCGGCACACGCATCACCCTGCCATTCAACGCGGCCAACCTCAGCGTCGGCAGCGCGGTGACGTTGGGCATTCGCCCCGAACATCTGGAGCTGGCGCAACCCGGCGACTGCACGCTGCAGGTGACTGCCGACGTCAGCGAACGCCTCGGCAGCGATACCTTCTGCCACGTCACTACCAGCGCCGGCGAAGCCCTGACCATGCGCGTGCGCGGCGACCTGGCCAGCCGTTACGGCGAGCAATTGAGCCTGCGCCTGGATCCGGCTCACTGCCATCTGTTCGACGCTGAAGGTGTGGCGCTGATCCGTCCACTGCGCGCTGCCGCCTGACTTCGAGACTATCCAATGAAACTCAACCAACAGAATCTCAACCGCCTCTCCGCCGAAGTCCAACTGCCGGCCTATAGCCTCAGCGACACGCGTCAGGGCATCGCCCACATCGGCGTCGGCGGTTTCCACCGCGCGCATCAGGCCTATTACACCGACGCCTTGATGAACACTGGCGAAGCGCTGGACTGGGCAATCTGCGGCGTTGGCCTGCGCCCGGAAGATCGCCGTGCCCGCGATGATCTGCGCGAGCAGGATTACCTGTTCACCCTGTTCGAACTGGGGGATAGCGATGACACCGAAGTACGCGTCATCGGCGCAATTCGCGACATGCTGCTGGCTGAAGATGACGCACAGGCGCTGATCGCCAAACTGGCCGAGCCGCAAATCCGCATCGTCTCGCTGACCATCACCGAGGGCGGTTACTGCATCGACGACAGCAACGGCGAGTTCATGGCGCATCTGCCGCAGATTCAACACGACCTGGCGCATCCCGAAGCACCGACCACCGTGTTCGGCTTCCTCTGCGCCGCGTTGGCCAAACGCCGCGGGGCGGGCGTTCCGGCGTTCACGCTGATGTCCTGCGATAACCTGCCGCACAACGGCGCCGTAGCGCGCAAAGCGCTATTGGCCTTCGCTGCACTGCGCGACCCGGAACTGTGCGAGTGGATCGATCAGAACGTCAGTTTCCCCAACGCCATGGTCGACCGCATTACGCCGATGACCAGCACCGCGCATCGCCTGCAACTGGCCGACAAACACGGCGTCGACGATGCCTGGCCGGTGGTTTGCGAACCGTTTGTGCAATGGGTGCTGGAAGACAGATTCGTCAACGGCCGCCCGGCTTGGGAAAAGGTCGGCGTGCAGTTCACCGACGACGTTTCGCCCTACGAAGAAATGAAGATCAAACTGCTCAACGGCAGTCACCTGGCGCTGACCTATCTGGGTTTCCTCAAGGGTTATCGCTTCGTCCACGAAACCATGAACGATCCGCTGTTCGTGCGCTACATGCGCGCCTACATGGACCTGGATGTCACGCCGCAACTGGCGGCGGTACCGGGCATTGATCTGAGCGAATACAAGGACACGCTGGTCGCGCGGTTCTCCAATCAGGCGATTGCCGATCAACTGGAACGGGTGTGTTCGGACGGCTCATCGAAGTTTCCCAAGTTCACCGTGCCGACGATCAATCGGCTGATTGCCGATGGCCGCGAGACCAAGCGTGCAGCGCTAGTAGTCGCAGCGTGGGCGCTGTATTTGCAGGGTGTGGATGAGAATGGCGATACCTATTCGATTCCGGATCCGCGAGCGGCTTTCGTTCAGGGATTGGTGGCGGACGATGAGCTGATCACCGAGCGGCTGCTGGGCGTGGAAGAGATTTTCGGCACGGCGATACCGGAGTCGCCAGAGTTTGTTGCAGCGTTCGAGTGGTGCTGCCAGAGTCTGCGCGAGGTTGGGGTTACGCGAACGCTGGAAAAAGTTCTCGCGACCTGATCGTTCCCACGCTCTACAGGGGAATGCAGCCCGGGACGCTCCGCGTCCCATCAAAAGCGGACGCAGAGCGTCCATTGAGGCGTTCCCACGCAGAGCATGGGGACGAGCAGCCGTGGAGTTTTCATGACAACAACAAAGCTCTTCCTGGGTATCGACTGCGGCACCCAAGGCACCAAAGCGATTATCCTCGATGCCGACAGCGGTCAGGTGCTCGGTCTGGGCGCGGCGCCACACACGATGATCAGCGGTGCCAACGGCCGCCGCGAACAAGACGTCCAGCAGTGGCTCGACGCATTCGTTATCGCCACTCGCCAGGCCTTGCAAGCGGCCAATGTCGACGGCCAGGCGATACTCGGCGTCGGCGTCTCCGGCCAGCAACACGGCCTGGTCTTGCTCGATGAGCAAGGCGCCGTGCTGCGCCCGGCCAAGCTGTGGTGCGACACCGAAACCACGCCGGAAAACGACCGATTGCTCGCGCAACTGGGCGGCGAGCAAGGTTCGCTGGAACGCCTCGGGGTGGTCATTGCGCCGGGCTATACGGTGTCGAAACTGCTCTGGACCAAAGAGCAGCATCCCGACGTCTTCTCACGCATCGCACTCATTCTGTTGCCCCACGATTACCTGAACTATTGGCTCACCGGCCGCGCCTGCAGCGAATACGGCGATGCATCAGGCACTGGCTACTTCAACGTACGCACGCGGCAGTGGGACGGGCAGATCCTGCGCGACATCGACGCCAGCGGACGTTTGCAAGCCGCGCTGCCGGAGCTGATCGACGCGCACGCGGCCGTTGGCACTATCCTGCCGGCAATCGCCCGGCAACTCGGCATCAACCCCAACGCCGTGGTCTCAAGCGGCGGTGGCGACAACATGATGGGCGCCATCGGCACCGGCAATATCCAGCCCGGCGCGATCACCATGAGCCTCGGCTCGTCCGGCACGGTCTACGCCTATTCGGAGGAGCCGAACGTCAGCGCCGATGCCTCGGTTGCCACGTTCTGTTCCTCCAGCGGCGGCTGGCTGCCGCTGATCTGCACGATGAATCTGACCAACGCCACCGGTGCGATTCGCGAACTGTTCAAGCTCGATCTGCCGACCTTCAACGAACTGGTCGCGCAATCGCCCATCGGTGCCGAGGGCGTGAGCATGCTGCCGTTTCTCAACGGTGAGCGCGTCCCCGCCCTGCCCCACGCCACCGGCAGCCTGCATGGCCTGACCATGGACAACCTGACCCAAGCCAACCTGTGCCGCGCCGCTGTCGAAGGCACAACCTTCGGTTTGCGTTACGGGCTGGATTTGCTCCGCCAGAATGGTTTACAAAGCCTGCGCATCTGCCTGATCGGCGGCGGCTCGAAGAGCGCGGTGTGGCGCCAGATCGTCGCCGACATCATGAACGCCCCGGTGATCTGCACCGAGCAAAGCGAAGCCGCCGCACTGGGTGCGGCGATTCAAGCGGCGTGGTGCGCGTCGCGCTCTAACGGCGATGATGTGTCCCTGGCCGAGCTGTGCGAGCGCTGCGTGAAACTCGACGCGCGCAGCGAAACCCTGCCGATCGCCGCCAATGTCGCGGCGTTCCAGCAGGCCTACGAACGCTATCAACAGCATGTCGCAACCCTATAACGAGCAAACAACTATGTACCTGGTGTGTGGCGAAGCCCTGTTTGATTTCTTCAGCGAAAACGATGCCAGCGGTCTGGCCTCGAAAGTCAATTTCAAGGCGATTGCCGGCGGCTCGCCGTTCAACGTCGCCGTCGGTTTGCGGCGTTTGGGCGTGGACTCGGCGCTGTTCGGCGGCTTGTCGACCGACTACCTCGGCCGCCGTTTGCAGCAAGTGCTGCAGGACGAAGGCGTGCGTGCGGATTATCTGGTGGATTTCGCCGCGCCGACTACCCTGGCGATGGTTGCCGTGGGCGCCAATGGTTCGCCGCATTACAGCTTTCGCGGCGAGGGTTGTGCAGATCGGCAATTGAGCGAGGCGCATCTGCCGACACTCGGCGACCAGGTTCGCGGCCTGCACATCGGCTCGTTTTCGCTGGTGGTGCAGCCGATTGGCGACACGTTGCTGAAACTGGTCCGGCGCGAAAGCGGCAAACGCCTGATCAGCCTCGACCCCAACGTGCGCCTCAATCCCGAGCCCAACATCGGGCTATGGCGCGAGCGCATCGCCACACTGGTGCAACTGGCCGATCTGATCAAAGTCAGCGACGAGGATTTGAGCCTGCTCTATCCCGAGCAGGATCCGCAAAACGTGATTGAAGGCTGGCTCGAGCATCGCTGCCAGATCGTCTTCCTGACGCGCGGAGGCGACGGCGCAACGGTGTTCAGTCGCGCCCATGGCTCGTGGTCGGTACCGGCGAATCCGGTGAAGATTGCCGATACGGTAGGCGCTGGCGACACCTTCCAGGCCGCGCTGATCACCTGGCTGACCGAGCACTCGCTGGACTCGGTAGAAGGCGTGCAGCAGCTCAGTCGAGAGCAAATCGACGGCATGCTCAGGTTCGCCGTACAAGCCGCCGCGCTGACTTGCAGCAAAACCGGTCCGGATCTGCCCTATCGTCATCAATTGAGCTGAGCGCGTAGACTGTCGGCCTTTTTGCGCACGACGGAAAACAGCTCTTGAATCACAGGCACATCTTCGCCCTCCTGACCCTGGCCACCCTGCTGAGCGGTTGCGGCACCTCGCCGCCCCGCTCGCCGGAAGACATCTGCGCAATCTTCCGCGAGAAAAGCGACTGGTACGACGCTGCGCAAGTCACGCAGAAACGCTGGGGCGTGCCGATCCAGGTGCCGTTCGCGATCATGTATCAGGAATCCGGCTACCGCTACGACGCCAAGACGCCGCGCAAATACCTGCTCTGGGTGATTCCGTGGGGCCGCGTCTCAACCGCTTCCGGTTACGCGCAAGCCAAGGATGAAGTCTGGGCCGACTACCAGAAAAGCACCGGCCGCAACTGGGCCGATCGCGAAGACTTCGACGACGCCATCGACTTCGTCGGCTGGTACATGGACAAGACCACCTCGATCAACGGCGTGTACAAATACGACGCCTATAACCAGTACCTGAACTACCACGAAGGCTGGGGCGGCTTCCGCAACAAGACGTACGCGAGCAAAGCCTGGCTACCGCCGACCGCGCGCAAGGTGCAGAACCGTTCGGATCTGTATGCGCAGCAATATGCCGGGTGCAAGGAAGACTTGAATCGCGGGTTCTGGAGCCGGTTCTGGCATTGGTTGTAGCGGTGTTGAAGACGCCATCGCGGGCAAGGCCCACAGGACCTTAGTGAACGCCGATTTTGTGTACACCGGAGAAACCTGTGGGAGCGGGCTTGCCCGCGATGGCAATCTCTCAAACACCATCAAAGTCTATGAAAGGCCCGATTTCACTGACCCAAATCGCCCTCCTAAGGGTTTTCCCTATGGCACTGACGCCCCACACCTACGCCATTTGCGCCTTGAATGAGGCCGTCTAATCCTGCAACATCCATCACCTGCTTATTCAACGGACGGAATTCAAGGCATGCTGGACGCCAATGCAACCCACATCACCCTCTCGATCGAAGACGCCAACGCCGACCTGCAAGTCCTCAGCTTCACCGGTCGCGAAGCCCTCAACGAACCGTTCCGTTTCGACCTCGAACTGGTCAGCGCCCGCCCCGACCTGAAGCTCGAAGAGCTGCTGCACAAGCGCGCCTGCCTGACCTTCGGCGCCACCGGCGAAGGCAAGATTCACGGCCAGGTCTATCGCATCGAGCAGGGCGACTCCGGCAAGACCCTGACCCGCTACAGCATCAGCCTGGTGCCGCAACTGGCCTATCTGCAGCACAACCATGATCAGCAGATCTTCCAGCAACTGACGGTGCCGAAAATCATCGCCCAGGTGTTGGAAGATCGCGGCATTCTCTCCGACGCCTACAGCTTCCAGCTCGGCGCCGAGTACCCGGAACGCGAGTATTGCGTGCAATACGATGAGTCCGACCTGCATTTCATTCAGCGCCTGTGCGAAGAGGAAGGCATTCACTTCCACTTCCAGCACAGCAGCAGCGGCCACAAACTGGTGTTCGGCGACGATCAGACGGTGTTCCGCAAACTGAAGCCGGTCAGCTACCAGCAGGACTCCGGCATGGCCGCCGAGAAGCCGGTGATCAAGCGCTTCAACCTGCGCCTGGAAACCCGCACCACCCGCGTCAGCCGTCGCGACTATGATTTCGAAAAACCCAAGCTGCTGCCCGAAGGCGCGGCGAAATCCGAGTTTGCCCCGGACCTGGAAGACTACGATTACCCAGGCCGCTTCACCACCCGCGAGCGCGGCAAGTTCCTCTCGACCCGCGCCCTCGAACGCCATCGCAGCGACTACAAACTCGCCGAAGGCAAAGGTGATGAACCGACCCTGACCAGCGGCCATTTCCTCACACTCGCCGAACATCCGCGCGCCGAGTGGAACGATCTGTGGCTGCTGCTGGAAGTCTTCCACGAAGGCAAACAACCGCAAGTGCTCGGCGAAAACGTCACCAGCGACGTCACCGACAACAAAAGCGATTTCCACCAGGGCTACCGCAACAGCTTCCTCGCCACCCCGTGGGACGCGCACTACCGCCCTGCCCTCGAACACCCGAAACCGAAAGTCCTCGGCAGCCAGACCGCCGTCGTCACCGGCCCCGCCGGTGAAGAAATCCACTGCGACCAGTACGGCCGCATCAAAGTCCAATTCCACTGGGACCGCGACGGCCAGTCCGACGACAAAACCACCTGCTGGATGCGCGTTGCCAGCGGCTGGGCAGGCAGTGCCTACGGCGGCATCGCCATCCCGCGCATCGGCATGGAAGTCCTCGTCACCTTCCTCGAAGGCGACCCCGACCAGCCCCTCGTCACCGGCTGCCTGTACCACAAGGAAAACGTCGTCCCCTACGACCTGCCGGCCAACAAGACCCGCAGCACCTTCAAAACCCTCAGCTCCCCGGGCGGCAAGGGCTACAACGAATTCCGCATCGAAGACAAAAAAGGCGCCGAACAGATCTACATCCACGCCCAGCGCGACTGGGACGAAAACATCGAACACGACCAGAAAATCCGCGTCGGCAACGAACGGCATGACACTGTTGAAGCTAACGTGTTGAGCGAGTTCAAGGTCGAAGAACACCGCATCACCCATCTGGACCGCATCAGCGAAATGCGCGCGGATGATCACCTGACGGTGGGAGTGACGCAGCATGTGAAGGTTGGGACTGGCCAGTTTGTGGAGGCTGGGACGGAGATTCACTATCACGCTGGTGACAAGGTGGTGGTTGAGGGTGGCATGGAACTCACCGCCAAGGCAGGCGGGAGTTTTGTGAAGGTTGATGCCGGTGGTGTCACGATTAGCGGCGCTGAGGTGAAGGTGAATACCGGTGGTGCGCCGGGCGTGGGGGCAGGGATTGGGATTCTGACGCCGCTCATCCCTGGGCTAGCGGCAGCAGATGCCAAGGGCAAACTCCTCAACGCACCACCGATGGGCAAATCTAGCCTTGTCCCAGAAGCGACTCCAGCAATAACCGCGCCAATGGTGGCAGATGAAGAACTCGAGGAAGAGGAAGAGGAAGTCGAAATCGAAGACATTACCCTGCGGATTGGGGTCTTTTTCGATGGTACAGGGAACAATCGTAGTAATAGTGAGCGGGTTTATGGCTGCTACGCACCGGATGTGAATCTGCAGGATCTCGCAGAGGAAATCCGCAAGTTCTGCGCGTCTCATGGCTATGACGGCAACGGTAGCACGCCCGATAACAGTTATGGGAATGACGTTAGTAATGTGGCTCGGTTGTATGACCTTTACCTCAACCAAGGGGATAAAGAGCTTCCTGCTGAAGCAGAAAAAGCGAGCATTCCTATTTATGTGGATGGAATTGGCACGAGTAGCACCGAAGAAGACTCTCTTTTTTCTCAAGCCACCGGTATAGGGACGATGGGAGTCAGGAGCCGAGTTGAAGAAGTACCGAGCAAGTTCCTGGAAGCAATTAAAGTCTTCCGGGATAACAATCCAGATAAACGCGTGAAAAAGATCGAGTTCGATATTTTCGGTTTCAGTCGCGGTGCGGCGGCGGCTCGTGACTTTGCGAATGAAGTTCTTAAGGGTGAGAAAAGTATTATTGCAAAAGAGCTACCTTCGGGTTCCCCCGCGTTGGCAGACGCCTTCAAGTGGCAAGCAAAAACAGACGTCTCAATCAATTTCATCGGTATTTTTGACACTGTCGCTGCTGTGGCAAATCCATTGATTTTCGATTTCGGCGGTCATGGCTCGTGGAATCCAGGTATTAATATTGCCTTAGGCCCAGATATTGCAAAAAAAATTGTGCACCTTGTCGCAAAAAACGAGCGTCGATATAACTTTTCGTTAAACAGCGCAGGGGCCGCAGACATCATTCTGCCCGGCGTTCATTCTGATCTAGGGGGAGGCTATCTACCAAAAGCCACTGAAAAAGTGCTGATTAGTAAGCCACGCCGAAGCGACGTCGAGCGGAGATCATTGGCGACCGAAGCTAATAGTTACAAACTCGCACAGCAGGATCTTCGCCGCATCCAAGACCAGATGGCTCAGTACGATTTGCCTCTCGAACTTCGGACGTGGGAGGTAAATTTTAACAGCATGGACAGAGATGATCGAACCCCCAAAAAGCATGTCTATGCGGCAGTAAGCAGCCAACGCGAAGTGCGTAGTGAGCTGTCATTGGTCTATCTGCGGATTATGCGTGAGCTGGCTATCGATAATGACGTCCCATTCGGGGAAATTTCTGATAACGATCCGAGACTTGCTCTACCGACGGAACTAGGTGAGATTTCTGAAAAGTTAATGGCATACGCATTGGGCAAAAGCAAAACAATCGGCCTGACCCTGCAACAAGAACAGCTGCTGTTTCAGCGTTATGTTCATCTGTCTGATAACTGGAATGCTGCGAAGGGATTAAACAACAGTGATCTTGGCATACTTTTCATTAATCGCCCCAATGATAACCTGCTACGGACGGTTCATCCAAATGAGTAGTTTTACTCGCTTTCTGCTTGCCGCCATGTTGTTGGTGGGTTCAACATTTGCACACGCAGGTTCGTTGCCATATGACGCTTGGCGGTTAGGTTTTTCAGCTCCTGACTACATGGAAGTTTGGATTGAAACTGCAGATGTTATCGATATGCAGGGGCAGGTATATCGACGGGCAATGAGCGGAGTTTCCGCTATTCATACTCCTAAAAATAATGCGGGCGACCCAAAGGGCTGGCCAAAAAGATCGGGTTGGGGGAAAGGCAAGTACGTTATCGGTGCAGATTTACCAAAAAAGATTTTTGTACGTTGGCAATCATTGGCGGAGCCGCAGACTTACCAAGTCGGCATTGATATACCTGAGTCAACCCGAGAGATTATGCGTACAGCTGAAAAAACATATTGCGAAGCTACAGGTAAGTGGACGACGGGTTACAGAAAAGCAATTGCAATCGGTCTCGCGCCGGGTGGCATCGCAAAAGTGTGGGTGCTTGGCCCATGTCTGACACCAATCGAGGTCACGCAAGTGAAGGCCGAGGTTGACCCACTTGGGCCATACGAAGGCAAATCGGGTGGTCGATACGATTCGCTCTCAGATAATTCCAAAAAATACGTCGAGACGTTCGGCGTGCCGTATGGCTCTTGGTGATGTAAGTGCACCGGTTTGATCTGTGAATTAACGATGCTGAGGGCTAAAAGTCCTATGGAACAAAGTCCTCGGCAGCCAGACCGCCGTCGTCACCGGCCCCGCCGGTGAAGAAATCCACTGCGACCAGCACGGCCGCATCAAAGTCCAATTCCACTGGGACCGCGACGGCCAGTCCGACGACAAAACCACCTGCTGGATGCGCGTCGCCAGCGGCTGGGCAGGCAGCGCCTACGGCGGCATCGCCATCCCGCGCATCGGCATGGAAGTCCTCGTCACCTTCCTCGAAGGCGACCCTGACCAGCCCCTCGTCACCGGCTGCCTGTACCACAAGGAAAACGTCGTCCCCTACGACCTGCCGGCCAACAAGACCCGCAGCACCTTCAAAACCCTCAGCTCCCCGGGCGGCAAGGGCTACAACGAATTCCGCATCGAAGACAAAAAAGGCGCCGAACAGATCTACATCCACGCCCAGCGCGACTGGGACGAAAACATCGAACACGACCAGAAAATCCGCGTCGGCAACGAACGGCATGACACTGTTGAAGCTAACGTGTTGAGCGAGTTCAAGGTCGAAGAACACCGCATCACTCATCTGGACCGCATCAGCGAAATGCGCGCGGATGATCACCTGACGGTGGGTGTGACGCAGCATGTGAAGGTGGGGATGGGGCAGTTTGTTGAGGCTGGGACGGAGATTCACTATCACGCTGGTGACAAGGTGGTGGTTGAGGGTGGCATGGAGCTGACGGCCAAGGCTGGTGGGAGTTTTGTGAAGGTTGATGCCGGTGGTGTCACGATTAGCGGCGCTGAGGTGAAGGTGAATACCGGTGGTGCGCCGGGGGTGGGGACTGGGATTGGGATTCTGACGCCTTTGATTCCAGGGCTCGCGGCGTTGGACGCCGCCGGCAGACTGATGGATACGGCCAAAGCCAATCCGACGTGGCTTGAACTAAATTTGCATTACGACAACCTTGAGCCTGTCCCTGGTGCCTCTTACCGCGTTGAGTTTGCAGATGGTTCAACTCGCGAAGGTGTGCTGGACAATGACGGTTTTGCCCGCCTTGAGGACGTCCCGAAAGGCCCGGCCAAGGTTTATTACGGTGAGGACCCGCGGCCATTCACCCGTGAAAGCGTGGCGGTCGTGCAGAACTCGGATGAAAAGGTTAACGAAGACCTGCGCAAACTCGGGCTCGACCCGAATCAGGTCGATTTACAGGCACTGGTGGAAAAAGCCGCAGGGAGGCTGACATGAGCGAGGCAGTAGCTGAAAGCGCGAACGACGGTGGCCAAGACCGTAGCGCCGCCTATCAAGAGGCTGCAGTTGAACTGGCGAAAGGTATCGCGCTGGGCGCAGTGCCGTTTCTGGGACAGGCCATTGACGCCTACGACACCATCGAATCCTCCATCGTCCTCTACAACGCAGAGTCGACCGATGGCAAGGAAGATGCGCAATTCGACCTGCTGATGGCCGTCATCGGCTGGATCCCCGGTCCCGGCGACGGCCTGAAAAAGAGCCTGCGAATCGTCAACAAAGACCCACAACGCTACGCCCCGGTGTTGTTCGACCTGCTGCGCTTCGTTCTGCAAGAGTGCGGCATCAAAACCAGCCCGGAAGAACTGCTCAAGCAGATATTCGACGCCGGCAAGCTGCGCGCCGAACTCGACGAAATCATCACCGGCGTAAAAGGCTCTTCGACTTTTCAAAGCCTGCCCAACTGGGCAAAGACCTCAGTCGTCACCGTCCTTGCCGCCTCCCGCGACAACATGCCGGCCATGGTCGCAATTGTTGAAAAGCGCTTGGTCAAATGGAAAGGCATGCAGCGCAACAGCTCTGCTGCCTCCTCCGGTTCAAGCCATCCGAAAAGAGCGGAAAAGCCTGCGAACAAAGATGCCGCCGTTGCAGCCAAAGGCACAGACGGTGCCAGTGGCACTCACTCCAATCAGGTCGAAGCCTCCAAAGTTGGTCTTCAGGCTCCTTCCAGCATTTTGAACGAGGGCTTGGGTGTCAGCGGCGAGCACATCGCCGACTACATCTGTGCCGTGGAGCTTGGCTGGGGCAAGGACTGGGATGGACACGACAAGGGCGCTGACGGTAAGTGGCTTGAGGGAGTGCCAAGCGCGAGCAAGTTGGGGAAACTTTCGGCGGGCGGCAGTCCCAAGGCCAAACATGTGTTGTACAAGCTCACGGACGGTGCTAACGGCACCGGGATAGACGCGGTTTGGCGGGCTAATCCCGCAAACAATGGCGGCGAAAAGTTCGCCATTGTGGAGGCAAAGGCAAGCCGTGATGAAGATGCACCGAAGTTCATGCGGAAACTGAATAATACGAGAAAGCCAGGGGTCGCATCGAAGTTAGGCGTTTCTGGGCTCACGGAACCGAGTGAACTCATAGAACCTGCCGAAAACGCCGAACCCACAGCCATCGCTGCAACCAAGAGAAAAATCAACAAAGGCAAGAAACAAACTCACGCCCAAAAAAGTGAGAAACCTACAACTAAAAAAATGAAAAGAATACTCGTGCAGATGAGTGACGAATGGATTGAGGAAAATCTGGAGAAAGCGGTATCGGGATATTCGCTACAACTGCAAGTAGCTGGCTCGTATAGTCGCCATTTGTTTTACACCCCTCTCTACCACATCAGCTCCAGCCCTAAGGAACACGCTAGCGCTCGCCTTAACAATACAAACGAATCGACTCATGAAAACCATAAAGCGTTCCACTATTCGGAAGTTGAAGTGAAGAGTTTTGTCAATAAACGTAAAAAATCATTAACAAAGAAGTATGGCATAATAGATTCGCTTAAGCTAGAGGTGTAAAAAATGACTAAAAGACAAAAATTCTTTAGCGAAGCTCATTATAAAAACTTTTTACGAGAGCACGACGAAGCAACTGAGCTTCTGAAAACCACTATATTCAAATCCGACACTCCAGAAGGCGAACAAACAATCCGCGCGAGATATATTCAGCGTTTGACACTTCGCAAGTTGACCGCGACTTATACGGCGGGAGAAGAGATTCAGTCTTTGATTCCCCTCCTTGAAAATTTAGTTGAAAAGTATGAGCTTAGGCAGGCCACGCTAGCGAAATCTGAAAACCTACCCGAAATATCACCGTTAGCCATTGATGATTGGGTGCATGAATATGAAGAATGCGTGCAAGTTATCAGTCTATGTATTTTGCTTCATCGCACAGACCTCCTTAAGCGATTCGTAAGACTGCTCGACAATGCGGGATATGCCGGTGACGACACACTATATGAAGACTTGCTCTGCAAAATCCTGCCTGACCGAACAGATGTAGATCAGTGGTATCACGAGGTTTATTCTCTTCTAATTCAAGCGATTTATGCAGATACAGGAGAAGAAGCTTCGGACCTTCTCAAGAAATTCTGTAGCCAATGGTATCCAGCTTTCAAACAGGCCCCTTGGCATGACACCCACCTTCAGGGAGAGGAAGGAAACTATGTTGGATACTGGGCTTTCGAGGCTGGCGCCGTTGCGTTTCTATACGGTATTGACGACAGCAAAATAGACCACATGGTTTATCCAAAGGATCTAGTTGAATACGCCCGCAACTATCAACCAACCAATAATTCTCAGGTCTTGCGAATCGACGGCGGCCAACCCTGCAGTAGAACTGGTTACTGGTTTACTCCTGCAAAATCTGACTCAAGACAACATTTCCAGCAAGGCGAGATTATGCCAAGATTCAGTGATTCCAAATGGGGCGAAACTATCTGGTACTGGTCTGGCGAAGAGTAACCATTGCCGCATCTCTCGGTTATGATCCGGGCTGTTGATAAGCGCTTGGTCAAATGAGCAGCTGTCTGACTGAATTCTCAATTTCTATATAACATCGCTTTGTAAAATGACACAGGGAACATTGATGTCGCTGACTATGAATAGCTCGAATGAACGACGATGGAAACGCCGATCTTCAGCAATCGTAATTCTGATTCTATAGCGCAGCTCATATTCACCGCGGTTAACTCAACCTTAACGCCACAGTCAGAGACTCCATACCACCGCACACCCTCAGCTCTGCCCCGCTGAAGCCCAGTGCGGCAGGCTCGCCCGGCTTCTTGCCCGGGCGCCTATCCGTTACGCTGGAGTCCTCTCATGAACATTCGTCCCTTCCTGCTCACCGCCACCCTCGCCTGCTGCTCATACGCCGCACTGGCCCAAGCCAACGACACCTCCGCCACATCTAATCAAACACCCTACCAATACGGCATGCCACTACACGTGGCGAAGGTGCTTTCGCTAACCGAACCGCCGACCCTGAAATGCAAAGTCATCACTGCCGACATGAAATACATCGACGACACCGGCAAGCCCGCACAAATCAGCTACAGGAAATTGTCTGACGCATGCAGTCAGCAGAACTGACAGACGATTCTGAATTTCCGGTTGGCCGTAGGCGTGGGGTGGTTTCGGCGGGTATGCTCGGGGCCTTCACTACTGCCGCAAGGATTGGCCATGCAGTTGTCGTTCCGCACGTTGTCGAGCTTCACTTCAATCCTGTGTTTTCTGCTGGCGCTGGTCTGGGGATTTTTTCCGGAGGTGTTGCTGGCGATCTGGAGTATCGGTTATTCGGATGGCACCGGCGTAGTCGCTCGGCGCAGCGCGGTGCTGTTTGCGGCGTTGGGGGTGATGTTTTATTTGCTGCGCAATGCTCCGCCCTCAGCAGCACGCAGTGCACTGAGCAATGGTTTCATCGTTGGCTGTTTCGGTTTGGCGGCGTTGGGTTTTGGCGAATGGCTCAATGGCCATGTCGGCCCCGGGATTTTGCTCGCGGTGCTGGTCGAGTTCGCGCTGGGCCTTGGTTTTGTACAGGCCCGGCGCGTGACGGTCGAACTGGGTGAACCGGTCGGTTAAACGGCTCGAGAACGAGCGCTGGTTTGATGTGTACTGGTTTGCTGAGCGAGATCTGAACGCAGGCCTGCGACCAGATTGTTGATTTCACGGCAGCTGTTCAATCGGCTGGCGTCGATTCCGCTGACGTAGAGATCCGCTTGGTCGGTTCGATGGTCGCCAAATACTTTGACGGACATCGACAAGTCGGGTGTCAACGTGCACTGGCAGCGTTTCGGCAGGAAGCTGCTTTCAATGATGTTGCGTAGTTCCAAGGCAGATAAAAACATGGCGAACCCTCTCCTTTCTGTGCGATTGCCAATCAAGTATTCACGCTGACCCTTTGCTGCGCCTTCGCGGGTGTGCCCCCCGCTGTTTCCTTGGTGCGGCAAGTGGTGGTACTGCGAAATGCCCATTGGAGTGTAGGCGCCCAAATCCGGTGCGCCTCACCGAGAGCACGCATAAAACGTGCCTTTGATCGGTTCGTTTTGCTTCCTTCAAAATCAAGCACTTGGAAAAGTGGCCAGTATCCTGCTATTTGCAAAATGCATGAACCGACCATCCGTCCCCTGCAATCTGCAATCTCTGAGCGAATTTGCTTTCGAAGTCTATGACGGCAAGAATGTCTCCCATTGCAATTCAACCCGCACGGAGGCTTCCATGAATTCCTTACGCATTTGCGCGATCACTGGCCTGTTGATCGCCAACCTTGCCACCCTCGCCCACGCCGCCAAGCTCGAAGACGTGGCGCCGTATCCCAAAGCCGAAGCCGGGTTTACCCGACAGGTCATCCATCTGCCCAAGCAAGAGCAGGAAGAGAATTTCCAGGTTGAAATTCTCGCTGGCAAAACTCTGGAAGTGGATTGCAACCGTCAACGTCTGGGCGGTGTTCTCGACGAAAAGAACCTGCAAGGCTGGGGCTATCCGTTCTATCGCCTGGAAAAGGTCATCGGCCCGATGAGCACGATGATGGCCTGCCCACCCGGCAGTCAGAAAAAACGTGCTTTCGTTCCGGTCGTCGGTGACGGCTTCATGTTGCGCTACAACAGCAAGTTGCCAGTCGTGGTGTACGCGCCTTCGGACGTCGAAGTGCGCTATCGCATCTGGTCGGCGTCGGACAAAGTCGGCACCGCCCTGCAGGAATAACCGGAGCCCAGCCCTTGATTACTTGCCACGTCAGATATGTGATCGATCCTTATCAGTTGGCCGCGTTCGAGGCTTATGCCATAGCCTGGCTCGACATTGTTGAGCGTTTGGGCGGCACCCATCACGGCTACTTTCTGCCATCCGAGGGCGCGAGCAACATCGCTTACTGCCTGTTCAGCTTCCCGTCGCTGGCCGATTACGAAAGCTATCGGCATATCGCAATGACCGACTCGGAAAGCACCGCATTGGTAGCCGATCTGGTCGAGAAGAAATTCATTGTCAGTTACGAGCGCACGTTTCTGCGCCCGTTGCTGCCCTGATCAACATCACGCCGGCACGCCGCAAGCAGCGGCGCGCTCGGCAACATGGCGCAGGCTGTCGAAGTTGATGTTCGCCCCTGAATCGATGGCGATGAGAATCTGACCGCGAACGCCACTGCGCGCGACGTACTGCTTGATCCCCGCTACTGCCAGGGCACCGGATGGCTCGGTGATCGAACGGGTATCGTCGTAGATGTTCTTGATCGCGGCGCAGAGTTCATCGTTGCTGACCGTGATCACTTCATCTACGCAGAAGTGGCAAACTTCGAAGCCATATGCGCCGATCTGCGCCACTGCCACACCATCGGCGAAAGTACCAACGCTGGGCAAAACCACACGCTCATCCGCGCGCAAAGCCGCCTGCAGGCAGGCCGAGTGCTCAGACTCAACGCCGATGATCCGCACTTCCGGGCGCAAATATTTGACGTAAGCCGCGATGCCGGCGATCAAGCCGCCGCCGCCAACCGGGATGAAAATGGCGTCCAGCGCGCCTTGATGCTGCCGCAGGATCTCCATGGCCACGGTTCCTTGGCCGGCGATCACGTCTGGGTCATCGAACGGTGAAACGAACGTGCACCCCGTCTGCTCGGCCAATTGCAGCGCATGAGCCAAGGCAAACGGGAAGCTCTCGCCGTGCAGCAATGCTTTAGCACCGCGACTGCGCACGCCCAGTACTTTGAGCTCAGGAGTAGTGGACGGCATGACGATCGTCGCGGCAATGTTCAACTCCCGCGCCGCCAGCGCTACACCTTGCGCATGATTACCTGCCGATGCAGTGATTACTCCCCGAGCTTTCTGCTCATCGCTCAGTTGCACGAGCTTGTTGTAGGCACCACGAATTTTGAAAGAGAACGTCGGTTGCAGATCTTCGCGCTTGAGCAGAACCCGGTTGCCCAGTACTTCCGACAACGCCGGCGCCGACTGCAATGGTGTACGCAGCGCAATGTCGTAAACCGGCGCAGCCAGGATCTTTTTCACGTAGTGCTCAAGCAGTGCTTGCTGGTCGGGGCTGTGCGGCATGGTCGTCTCCTGACATTTTTCAGTACCCCGGAGACAGAAAGTAAAAACCCGCCTCTAGGGCGGGTTGGGTGCTGCAGTCGTGAGCTAGCCCGCCAAATGAGGAATGGCGGTAATAATGCTTGGCTGGCAGCGCGATACGATGAAAGTCATGGGCTGGAAATTAGCCTGTCGGCGGATGACAAGTCAATGGTCAATTGTGCGTCGCGCCGGTAGGCTGGCGATTCTGCTCATCACACCAAGGAAGGAAAGCATGATGCCCATCGCCCTGCCTCTCAGCGCTTTGCTCGCGTTCAGCGGCTACACCGTTTCGGTAATGCTCCAGGCTGAACAATCCCTGATCGACTTCGGCATCAGCCTTATGTCGCGGCCAGACACCGCGCAGGTGGTGATCGATCTGTATCTGCTGGCGACGCTCGCCGGGGTGTGGATGGTCAAGGACGCCAAGGGTCGCGGCCGATCGGTCTGGTCTGTGGTGCCGTATTTGCTGCTGACGGCAGTGTTCGTTTCGATAGGGCCGCTGTTGTATCTGGTGGTTCGCGGGATCCGAGACCGGCGCAAATCAGGCACGAAGGCGTCCGCCTGGCCCCACAAATTTGAATCTTCCGAATGACTGAACAGTCACTGCAAAAGAGCACAACAACTTCCGCTCCAAGCCGATGAAAGTGGAGATTGACCATGAATATCCGTCAAATGTTGTTCGCCGTCCCGCTGCTGGTCGCCGCCCTGTCCAGCCCTGCTGTTTTCGCCGTCGATGAAAGTGACGCCGTGAAAAAGCCTGAGTGTCCGAAAGGCCAGGTCTGGGACAGTAAAACCCAGCAGTGCGTATTGCAGACCAGCGGCTGACAGGAGCCCTGCTAGACTGGCCAAGGTTTTTATTCTCAGGAAGATCTCCCTGTGCCAATTTCGTCCCGCGCTGCATTACTGGTTATCGACGTTCAGAACGATTTCATTCCCGGCGGCCGATTACCGGTGCCTGAAGGTGAGCGGATTGTGCCGCTGATCAACCGGCTCGCGCGCCAGTTCAAGCAAGTCGTGATTGCTCAGGACTGGCACCCGAGTGGGCACATCTCGTTTGCATCCAGTCATCCCGGACGGCAGCCCTACGAGGTCATCCAATTGCCCTACGGCCCACAGACGCTGTGGCCCGAGCATTGTGTACAAGCCAGCGCCGGCGCCGAATTGCATCCAGAACTGGATTTACCGCACGCGCAATTGATCATCCGCAAGGGCTGCAACCCCGACATCGACAGCTACTCGGCCTTTCTCGAAGCGGACCGAAGTACCACCACCGGGCTTGCCGGCTATTTGAAAGAGCGTGGCGTGGACACCGTTTATATGGTTGGCCTGGCCCTGGATTTCTGTGTGATGTTTTCGGCGCTGGACGCGCGGGCGGCGGGCTTCAATGCCTGTGTGGTGGTGGATGCGTGTCGGGCAATTGATCTGGACGGTTCGCTTGCGGCCGCCATTACGCGGATGCAAGAGGCCGGCGTCAGCCTGATTCAATCATCTGATATCCGTTAGGAGATTCAGGCCGTGGCCGGCAACCACAGCCTGAATCGCGCTCCACCCAAGGGCGAGCTCTCAACGGTCAACGTACCGTCCTGCGCTTCGAGCGCGCGACGGCTGATCGCCAGGCCAAGGCCGAAACCACCTGTCGCGCGATCACGGCTGCGATCAAGTCGATAGAAGGGTTCAAAGATCCGCTCGCGCTCGTCGTCGCGAATGCCGATGCCGTCATCGTCGACCCAGATTTCACAACCACCGGCGATGACCTGCACGCCAATCTGAATGCGTTTTTCGCAATAGCGCATGGCGTTGCGCAACAGGTTCTGAATGGCCCGGGCAGTCAGGCGCGGATCCAGTGCAAATCGTTCGAGCTGACCGTGCAGCAGAACGTCAATAATAATGTCTGGCGATTCCAGCTCCTCGTCGACACTGCCAAGAATGCTGTCGATAAACTCGTCCAGCGACACCTCGATGCGCTCGGGCGATTGTGCCGGGTTCTGCAAGCGGCTGTAGGAAAGCAATTCCAGCACCAATTCATCCAGCTCACGGATATGCGCGACCAGGCTCTGCAAACGCTCGCGGCTGGCGGCGGGCAGGTCTTCGGACAACGCCAGGGCCAGGCCAAAATCCAGGCGCGTCAGCGGTGTACGCAGCTCGTGGGAAACAGCGTTGAGCAGATCGCGTTGCTGGTTGAGCAGGTTTTCGATATCGCCCGCCATGGTGTCGAACACGTTGGCCAGGCTGCCAATGTTCGAACTCGGCGCGATTTTGGTCCGCTCGCTCAAATGGCCTTTGCCGAAGCGTTCGGCGGTGCCTTTCAAGCGCTCAAGATCGCGCCAGTGCGGCCGCAGCCAGAGCAACAGGCAGCCGAGCAACATGGCGCCGATCAGCACATTGATGCTCCAGTACAACAGATCGACGTCAACCGGATCGGGCGGCACGACCATGCGCACGGCCATGTCCGCATTCAACGGAGTCACCGCCAGCGTCCGCCAGCCCCAGTCGCCGATGCGCACGACGTTTTCACCACGGTGCAGACGTTCCTGCTCGATGGGCGTAAACGCCGGGTCATCAATTGGCGTCAGGACGATGTGCAACGGTTGGAATTCCTTGTCCATCGCCGCAGCAATCGCCGGCCACTGCTCTTGCGGCGCGGCATGGAACTGCTTGGTGATCAGCGACTGCAGACCTCGGGAAAACTCCAGGTTGTAGGTGACGAATCGATCGCGAAAGACCATCACCACCAGATCCGGCACCAGATAGATCGCCGCGCTATAGGAGACGATCGTCACCAGATACAGGCGAAACAGGATGCGAAACATCAGCTCAGCATTCCCACTCGGAGCGGCTGAAAAGATAGCCCTTGCCCCACACGGTCTTGATCTTGCGCGCCTCGCCGGCGTGATCATCGAACTTGCGCCGCAGTTTGGAAATCGCCACATCCACCGAGCGGTCGGTGCCGTTGAATTCGATACCGCGCAGGCGCTGCAGAATCTGATCGCGACTCAACACTTCGCCGGCATGCCGGGCCAGCACTACGAGCAAATTGTATTCGCCGCTGGACAGCTCAACCGCTTGATCGCGCCAGGTCACGGTGCGCTCGGACAGATCAATGCACAGATTGCCCATGACAATGCGGTCATTGACCGCCAGCGGTTCGCCGAGGCTGCTACGCCGCAACAACGTGCGCACCCGCGCCAGCAGCACCCGGGGCTCGCAGGGTTTGGTGACGTAGTCGTCAGCGCCCATTTCCAGGCCCAGCACCTGATCATGACTGTCATCGCGAGCCGTCAGCATGAGGATCGGCAGCGTCGCCGAATCAGCCCGCAACAAGCGGCACACTTGCAAACCATCGAGGCCCGGCAACATGAGGTCGAGAATAACCAGATCCGGCGGACTGATGCGCGCCCGCTCGCGCACATGGTCGCCACGGCCAATGACGCTGACGGAATAGCCGTTGCGCTCCAGATAGCTGGAGATCAGTTCGGCGAGGGCGGTGTCGTCTTCGACCAGGAGGATGTTGGGCATGGGGTGTTCCACATATTGCTGTGGTGAATGTCAGACCGCTTTCGCGAGCAAGCTCGCTCCCACATGGGTTTTGCATTGTTCGCAAACACATCTGACAGCGCGAAAGTGGTTTAACCGTCACAAAAGAATTCAAGGATCGCAGGATATACGCCCCCGCCCGCTCCTGAGCAAAACCCTTACACAATTTCACACAGCAGCTACAAAGCTTCACCGCTAACCTCCCCGACTGGCCGTAGGATGCGGCCTTCAATATTGGGGGTTGTACATGTCTGGAAAATTGCTGGCCGGGCTCGGCCTGATCGCATTGGCGCTGACGCTGAGCGCGTGTGATTCGTCCTCGAATGCCGAAGAGCAAGCATCACCGGCCACGGTTCGCGTGGAGACCGTCAAAACCCAGCCGCTATCGATCAGCAGCGAGTTGAGCGGGCGCATCGCCGCGCCACGGATGGCCGAAGTGCGTGCGCGAGTCGCCGGTGTGGTGTTGCAGCGCACCTACCGCGAAGGCAGCGACGTGAAAAAGGGTGACGTGCTGTTCCGCATCGACCCGGCGCCGTTCAAGGCTGATCTGGACAGCGCAGAAGCTGCGCTGCGCAAAGCCGAGGCCAACGCCTTCCAGGCAAAACTGCAAGAGCAACGCTATGCGCAGTTGATCGAGGACCAGGCCATCAGCGGTCAGGACTACGACAACGCCCGCGCCGCTGCCCGGCAGACTGCTGCCGACGTCGCCGCCAGCAAGGCAGCGCTGGAACGGGCGAAGCTGAACCTCGGTTATGCCACCGTCACCGCGCCGATCTCAGGGCGTATCGGTCGCGCGCTGGTCACCGAAGGTGCGCTGGTCGGACAGAACGAAACCACGCCGCTGGCGCTGATACAGCAACTCGACCCGATCCATGCCGACCTGACCCAATCGACCCGAGAACTCAATGAACTGCGACGTGCGTTCCGTTCCGGGCAGTTGCAGCAAGTCGGCCAGGATCAGGCCAAGGCCACGCTGATTGAGGATGACGGCAGTCTGTATCCCTTGCCCGGCAAGCTGCTGTTCAGCGACATCACCGTCGATCCGGGCACGGGTCAGATCATCCTTCGCAGCGAATTTCCCAATCCGGATCTTGACCTGCTGCCGGGCAGTTTCATCCGCGTTCGCCTTGAGCAGGCAACCATCCAGAACGGCATCACCGTGCCGCAACGCGCAGTGCAGCGTGACAGCGCCGGCATTGCTCAAGTGCTGACCGTCGATGAGCAAATGCGCGTGGCGCAGCAACCGGTGCAACTGGGTGCAGTGCAGAACAATCGCTGGATCGTCACCGGCGGCCTGAAGCCCGGCGATCGTATCGTCATCGAAGGCCTGCAACACGCCCGCCCCGGGGAAAAAGTACAGATCGACGAAACCCCTCTTCCACTTGCCCAGAACGCTGGTCAGTAAGCAGGACGCTCTTTTATGCCGCAGTTCTTTATCGACCGCCCGGTGTTCGCCTGGGTAGTCGCCCTGTTCATCCTGTTGGCCGGTGCGCTGGCCATTCCGCAGTTGCCGGTCGCGCAATACCCCGACGTCGCACCGCCGCAGATCGAAATCTATGCTGTCTACCCGGGCGCCTCGGCGCAGACCGTCGATGAAAGCGTGGTCAGCCTGATCGAGGAAGAGCTCAACGGCGCTGACCACCTGCTCTATTTCGAATCGCAAAGCAGCCTCGGTAGCGCGACGATCAAAGCAACGTTCCAACCGGGTACCAATCCCGAGCTGGCGCAGGTCGATGTACAGAACCGCCTCAAGGTGGTCGAGTCGCGCCTGCCGCAAGCGGTCAATCAACAGGGTTTGCAGGTGGAGAAAGTCTCTTCCGGTTTCCTGTTGCTGATCACCCTGACCTCCAGCGACGGCAAACTTGATGACGTGGCGCTCAGCGATTATCTGGCGCGCAACGTGATGAACGAGATCAAACGTCTGGACGGTGTCGGCAAAGCGCAGCTGTACGGCGCCGAGCGAGCCATGCGCATCTGGATCGATCCGCAGAAGCTCATCGCCTTCAACCTGACGCCGGCTGATGTCAACGAAGCCATCATTGCGCAGAACGCGCAGGTCTCGGCCGGCAGCATCGGCGACCTGCCGTCACCTTCGACGCAGGAAATCACCGCGACGATTCTGGTCAAAGGCCAATTGTCGACACCGCAGGAATTCGCCGACATCGTGCTCAAGGCCAATCGCGACGGCTCCACGGTGCGCATCGGTGATGTTGCGAGGGTCGAGATCGGTAGTCAGGATTACCAGTTCGGCACCCGTCTGAACGGCAAGCCATCTACCGCCGTCGGCGTGCAACTGTCACCGGGCGCGAACGCACTGAACACTGCCACGCTGGTGCGGGCGAAGATGGATGAACTGGCGCGCTACTTCCCGGCCGGCGTGGAATACAAGATCCCTTACGACACTTCGCCGTTCGTCAAAGTCTCGATCACCAAAGTGATCTATACCCTCGGCGAAGCGATGCTGCTGGTGTTTGCGGTGATGTTCCTCTTCCTGCAGAACGTGCGCTACACCCTGATCCCGACACTGGTGGTGCCGGTGGCGTTGATGGGCACTTTTGCAACCATGCTGGCGCTGGGCTTCTCGATCAACGTATTGACCATGTTTGGCATGGTATTGGCCATCGGCATTCTGGTGGATGACGCCATCGTTGTGGTGGAGAACGTCGAGCGCATCATGGCCAGCGAGGGCTTGTCGCCCAAGGACGCCACGCGCAAGGCGATGACGCAGATAACCGGGGCGATCATCGGCATCACCCTGGTGCTGGTGGCGGTGTTTATTCCGATGGCCTTCATGCAGGGTTCGGTCGGGGTCATTTATCAGCAGTTCTCACTGTCGATGGCCACCTCGATTCTGTTCTCGGCATTCCTCGCCCTGACCTTGACGCCAGCGCTGTGTGCGACATTGCTCAAACCCATTGCCAAGGGCGAGCACCACGAGAAGTCCGGTTTCTTTGGCTGGTTCAACCGCCGTTTCGAGCGGTTGACCGATCGCTACCAGGGTTGGGTCGGGTACGCGCTCAAGCGCACCGGTCGCTACTTGCTGATTTACGTCGTCCTGCTGATTGGACTCGGAATCTGTTTCGCGCGCCTGCCCTCTTCGTTTCTGCCGACCGAAGATCAGGGCTACACCATCACCGATATCCAGCTGCCGCCCGGCGCGACCAAGAACCGTACCGTGCAAGTGGCTGAACAGCTCGAAGCGCACAACGCCGGTGAGCCGGGAATCAGTGACAGCGTGGTCATTCTCGGATTCAGCTTTTCCGGTAGCGGGCAAAACGCAGCGCTGGCGTTTTCGACACTCAAGGATTGGTCTGAACGTGGCAGTGACGATGCCGCCAGCTCGATTGCCGACCGCGCCAATGCTGCCCTGAGCCAGATCAAGGACGCCATGGCCTTTTCGGTGCAACCGCCGCCGGTGGATGGCCTCGGCAATTCCAGCGGTTTCGAGTTTCGCCTGCAGGATCGCGGCGGCCTGGGGCATGCGACGTTGATGCAAGCGCGCACGGAACTGCTCGCCGCTGCGGAGAAAAGTCCGGTATTGATGAACGTCCGTGAAAGCGCCCTGGCCGAAGCGCCGCAAGTGCAGTTGATCGTCGACCGCAAGCAGGCGAATGCCCTGGGTGTGTCGTTTGCCGACATCGGCAATGTCCTGTCCACGGCGGTGGGTTCCAGCTACATCAACGATTTTCCCAATCAGGGCCGCATGCAGCGCGTGGTCGTGCAAGCCGAAGGCGATCAGCGCAGTCAGGTAGATGATTTGCTGAAAATGCACGTGCGCAATAACGCCGGGAACATGGTGCCGCTGTCGGCTTTCGTTCAGGCCAACTGGATACAAGGGCCTGCGCAGTTGACCCGGTATAACGGCTACCCGGCCATTGCGATCTCCGGCGAACCGTCGCCGGGGCACAGCACCGGTGAGGCCATGGCCGAAGTCGAGCGTCTGGTAGCGCTGGGGCCTAAAGGCCTGGGCCAGGAGTGGACCGGTCTGTCGCTGCAGGAGCGCCTGTCCGGCAATCAGGCGCCAATTCTGCTGGGCCTGTCGTTGCTGGTGGTGTTCCTGTGTCTGGCGGCGTTGTACGAGAGCTGGTCGATTCCGACCTCGGTGTTGCTGGTGGTGCCCTTGGGCGTACTGGGCGCGGTGTTGGCGGTGACGCTGCGCGGAATGCCCAACGATGTGTTTTTCAAGGTTGGCCTGATCACCATCATTGGCCTGTCGGCGAAGAACGCGATTCTGATCATCGAGTTCGCCAAGAGCCTGTATGACGAGGGGCACGACCTGATCGACGCGACCTTGCAGGCAGCGCGCTTGCGGTTGCGGCCGATCGTGATGACCTCGCTGGCGTTCATTCTCGGCGTGGTGCCGTTGGCCATTGCCACCGGCGCCAGCTCGGCGAGCCAGCAGGCGATCGGCACGGGCGTGATCGGCGGGATGATTACGGCGACGCTGGCGATTATCTTTGTGCCGGTGTTCTTCGTCGTGGTCATGAAGCTCGTACAACGATTTACCAAATAGCACTGATCCAATTGTAGGAGCGGCCGAAGGCCGCGATCTTTTGACTTTGCTTTTAAAAGATCAAAAAATCGCAGCCTTCGGCAGCTCCTACAAAAGCCGGATCGCCTGCGCTATGGTGCGCTGACAGTTCACCAACGTGAGTCACCATGCGCTTCCTCGCCCGCACCCACCCTCGCCTTTCCGCTGCCGCCCTGCTCGGTCTTGCCACCGGTCTGCTGGCCCCTGCCGATTCCATCGTCAGCAAAATCCTCAGCGGCTGGAACGCGGGTGTCTGGACTTATCTGATCCTGATGCTCTGGCTGACCGTGCGCGCCAAGGCACCGGACGTCAAACGCATCGCTGAAGTCGAAGACGAGAACGCCGGCCTGGTGCTGTTCGTGGTGTGCATTGCCGCGCTGGCGAGCCTGGCCACCATTACCCTCGAACTGGCCGGCAGCAAGGACCTGGATAGCAGCCAGAAACTGCTGCATTACGCGTTCACCGCACTAACGGTGATCGGTTCATGGCTGCTGATTGGTGTGATTTTCTGCGTGCACTACGCCAGATTGTTTTACACCTGGGACGGCAAGGAGCCGGCACTGCGTTTCGCCGAAGGGCTGACTACGCCCAATTACTGGGATTTCCTGTACTTCTCCTTCACCATCGGCGTCGCTGTGCAAACTTCGGATGTAGGCGTCGCAACGCGGGGCATGCGCAAAATCGTCCTGGCGCAGTCGCTGATCGGCTTTGTGTTCAACACTGCGATTCTGGGTTTTTCCATCAATATCGCCGCCGGTTTGTTTGGTTAGCGAATCACCCGTCCGTCGGTATCAGATGCCGCCCGGGTGATCATTTACTTGACGACAGATTTGTTTCTGGTGTTTCCTGAAACCGGTTTCAGAGTGGCCATTGCTCCCAAACCTATAAATCCAATAACAAGGTTTCAGCCTGTGAACGACTTTTCCGCCGCCCAGCGCAGCCGCGTGACCATGCTTGATGTTGCCGAACGCGCTGGCGTGTCAAAGGCCAGTGTCTCGCGCTTTATCGGCGATGACCGCGCGCTGCTCTCCGATGCAATCGCCTTGCGCATCGAGCAGGCCATAAACGAACTCGGCTACAGCCCCAACCAAATGGCCCGTGGCTTGAAGCGCGGGCGTACGCGCCTGATCGGCATGCTGGTCGCCGATATCCGTAACCCTTATTCGATTGCCGTGATGCACGGGGTGGAAACCGCCTGCCGTGCGCACGGCTACAGTCTGGTGGTGTGCAACACCGATCGCGATGACGAGCAGGAGCGCCAGCATCTGGCGCTCCTGCGCTCGTACAACATCGAGGGGCTGATCGTGAACACGCTGGGCCACCATCGTGACGAATTGCACGAGCTGCGCCGCGAGATGCCGCTGGTGCTGGTGGATCGCAAGGTCAAAGGCATCGACAGCGACATGGTCGGGTTGAACAACCCGCAAGCGGTTGAGATGGCACTCGCACACCTTGAACAGCGTGGCTATCGGGATCTTCTGCTGGTCACCGAACCATTTGACGGCACCAGTTCGCGGGTCGAGCGGGTCAGCAGTTTTCAGGCGCAGATCGCTCAGCGTTCAGGGTTAACCGGGGCAGTTGTTGAAACTGATGATGATCTGGCGAGCCAACTTCAGACGTTCATGAACAACACCAATGCCGGGCCGAAAGCGCTGTTTTGCGCCAATGGTGTGGCAGCGTTAGCCGCGACGACGGCGTTGCACCAAATGGGTTGCCGGTTGTTCGAGGATGTCGGGCTCATCGCCCTGGATGATCTCGACTGGTACCCGTTGGTGAGTAGCGGGATTACTGCGCTGGCGCAGCCTACACAGGAAATTGGCGCGCGAGCGTTTGAGTGTCTGCTCAAGCGTTTGCGTGGGGATGATGCGGCGGCACGGGTGGTGGATTTCGCACCGTTGCTGATCGAGCGGGGCTCGACCCGAGGAGTTGATGTCTGAACTGCTCGCGAATGCGCAGGGACAACACAGAAACACCTGATATTTTTTTGAACAAAAATGAAACCGGTTTCAGAGGTCGATAACAATGAATAAACCAGCCGTTTCCATCAGTCTGTCCAGCTACGGTGCCGAGGTCGTGCGCCAGCGTGGGCAGGATGCTTTTGTCGACATTCTCGCGGCCGCCGGCGCCAATCGCATCGAGTGGCGCGAAGAGTTGCTGACCCGCGAAGACCCGGCGCAACTGGCTCAGGCCACTCGGGCGCAAGGCTTGCAAAGTATCTATTCCTCGCCCACAGAACTGTGGCTGGCAGGGCAAGCGCAACCGAATCCCGAATTGATGACCGCACTTCAACGAGCCCAGACGTTCGGGTCGAAATGGCTGAAAGTCTCGCTCGGCTACTTCACTGACAACTCTGACTTGCAAGCGCTGGCCGAGCGACTCCAGCAGAGCCCGGTGCATCTGCTGGTGGAGAACGACCAGACTTTGCACGGCGGACGCATTGAGCCGTTTCAGCGTTTCTTCGCCGCCGTCGAGCAACACAACCTGCCGATCAAAATGACCTTCGACATTGGCAACTGGCACTGGCAGGACCAGTCCGCCGCCAGCGCCGCACGCGCGCTCGGCCGGCACGTCGGTTATGTGCATTGCAAAGCCGTGGCCCGCCGCGCCGACGGCAAACTGGTCGCCGTGCCACCGGCCATCAGCGACCTGCATCTGTGGGAACAACTGCTGCGGCACATGGACCAAGGCGTTATGCGCGCCGCCGAATATCCGCTGCAAGGCGATGACCTGGTGCAGCTGACCCGCGAGCACGTCGCCGCTCTCGCCCGCCTTGGTCAATCGCGCCTGGAGCCAGCTCATGTCTGAGATCGATATTCTTTCCTTTGGGGAAACCATGGCGATGCTGGTCGCCGAGCAGACCGGCGATCTGGCGCAGGTCGAGCACTTTCACAAACGCATTGCCGGAGCCGATAGCAATGTCGCGATCGGCTTGTCGCGTCTGGGTTTCAACGTCGCGTGGCTGAGCCGGGTCGGGAATGATTCGCTCGGGCGCTATGTGGTCGAAACGCTGATCAAAGAAGGTCTGGATTGCAGCCACGTCGAAGTCGATGAAAACCGTCCCACCGGGTTCCAGTTCAAATCGCGCAACGACGATGGTAGCGACCCGCAGGTCGAGTATTTTCGGCGCGGCTCGGCGGCCAGTCATCTGTCGCCGCACTCCATCACCGACAGCCTGCTCAGCGCCCGCCATCTGCACGCCACGGGCATTCCACCGGCGCTGTCCGCTTCGGCGCGGGAAATGTCCTTGGAACTGATGACTCGGATGCGCAACGCCGGGCGTAGCGTGTCGTTCGACCCGAATCTACGCCCAAGCCTGTGGGCCAGCGAGGGCGAGATGATCCGCGAAGTCAACCGCCTCGCCGCTCTCGCCCACTGGGTGCTGCCGGGGTTGAGCGAAGGTCGTTTGCTCACCGGTTTCGACGACCCGGCGGACATCGCGGCGTTTTACCTGGATCAAGGCGCCGAAGCGGTAGCGATCAAGCTCGGGCCTGAAGGGGCTTATTACCGCACGCAGCTGGATCAGGGCTTTGTGGCTGGCGTGCCGGTGACGAATGTGGTCGATACGGTAGGCGCAGGCGATGGTTTTGCGGTGGGGATGATCAGCGCCCTGCTCGAGCATCAGAGCTTTGCCGAGGCCGTGCAGCGGGCGAACTGGATTGGCAGTCGCGCGGTGCAGAGTCGTGGCGATATGGAAGGGTTGCCCACTCGCCTGGAGTTAGCCGCTGAATTCGAGGTCGCTTTCGCGAGCAAGCCCGCTCCCACAGGTTTTGTGTACACATCGGACACTGTGGGAGCGAGCTTGCTCGCGAAGAGGCCAGCCTAGTCACCGCAAATAATCGAACCTGCTGCGACAAAAACAACAAGCTCAGGAGTCACTCCGATGAAAACCGCAACCCTCGCCACCCGCCGCTGGTGGTACATCATGCCGATCGTGTTCATCACTTACAGCCTGGCCTATCTCGACCGCGCCAACTACGGTTTCGCTGCTGCATCGGGCATGGCCGAAGACTTGATGATCACGCCGGGCCTGTCCTCGCTGCTCGGTGCGCTGTTCTTTCTCGGCTACTTTTTCTTTCAGGTACCCGGCGCGATCTACGCGCAAAAGCATAGCGTGAAGAAGCTGATATTCGTCAGCCTGATTCTCTGGGGCGGCCTGGCGACGCTGACTGGCGTGGTGTCAAACGCCTACTGGCTGATCGTCATACGCTTCATGCTCGGCGTGGTCGAGGCAGCGGTGATGCCGGCGATGCTGGTCTATCTCTGCCACTGGTTCACCCGTGCCGAACGCTCGCGGGCCAACACCTTTCTGATCCTCGGCAACCCGGTGACGATGCTGTGGATGTCGGTAGTCTCCGGTTATCTGGTGCAGCATTTCAGCTGGCGCTGGATGTTCATCATCGAAGGTCTGCCGGCGGTGCTGTGGGCGTTTATCTGGTGGCGTCTGGCCGATGATCGTCCGGCTCAGGCCAAGTGGCTCAACGAACAGGAAAAGCACGATCTGGAAAGCGCGCTCGCCGCTGAGCAGGTCGGCATCAAAGCGGTGAAGAACTACGCCGAGGCATTCCGTTCGCCGAAGGTGATCATTCTCGCGCTGCAGTTTTTCTGCTGGAGCATCGGCGTTTACGGTTTTGTACTGTGGCTGCCGTCGATCCTCAAGGCAGGCGCGCAGATGGACATGATCGAGGCTGGCTGGCTGTCGGCGCTGCCGTATCTGGCGGCCGTGCTGGGCATGCTCGCGGTGTCGTGGGGCTCGGACAAGTTGCAGAAACGCAAACGCTTCGTCTGGCCGCCACTGCTGATCGCTTCGATCGCGTTTTATGGCTCGTATGCCTTGGGCGCCGAACATTTCTGGTGGTCGTACACGCTGCTGGTGATTGCCGGCGCCTGCATGTACGCGCCGTACGGTCCGTTTTTCGCCATTGTTCCGGAGATTCTGCCGGCCAACGTCGCTGGCGGCGCCATGGCGCTGATCAACAGCATGGGCGCGCTCGGCTCTTTCGGCGGCTCATATCTGGTCGGTTATCTGAACAGCTCCACCGGTTCGCCCGGCGCCTCATACCTTTTGATGAGCGGCGCATTGCTGCTGTCGGTGGTGCTGACGATTTTCCTCAAGCCCGGCGCCAGTGATCGCGTCGTCGCCAAAGCCGTCGCCACGCCACGTGTGCCGGCGCATTCCTGAAAGGACTTTTGCCATGAAAAAACAGGTCGTGCTGTACAAGAAACTTTCGCCCGCGCTGATGGCGCGGTTGCAAGAGCAATTCGACGTGACGTTAATCGAAAGCCTTGATGCCGATGGCCTCATGCAGTTGCGCGATGCCCTGCCCCGCGCCCACGGGTTGCTCGGCGCCAGTCTGAAACTCGATGCGGCGCTGCTGGACCTGGCGCCGCAGTTGGCAGCGATCGCCAGCGTCTCGGTGGGCGTCGACAACTACGACATCGATTACCTGAGCCAGCGCAAGATCCTGCTGACCAACACGCCGGACGTGCTCACCGAAACCACCGCCGACACCGGTTTCGCCCTGATCCTCGCTGCTGCCCGGCGGGTGGTCGAATTGGCGAACATGGTGCGTGGCGGGCAGTGGAGCCGCAACATCGGGCCGTCGCATTTCGGTACCGATGTGCACGGCAAGACGCTGGGCATCATCGGCATGGGCCGCATCGGCGAAGCCTTGGCCCAGCGCGGGCATTTCGGTTTCGGCATGCCGGTGATCTACCACAGTCAGTCGCGCAAACCGGCGGTCGAGCAGCGTTTCGACGCGCAATACCGCAGCCTCGAAGATCTGCTCCAGCAGGCCGACTTCATCTGCCTCACCTTGCCGCTGACAGCGCAGACGGAACGTTTGATCGGCGCCGAACAGTTTGCGCTGATGCGGCCAGAGAGCATCTTCATCAATATCTCGCGCGGCAAGGTCGTTGATGAGGCGGCGATGATCGAGGCGTTGCGCAACAAGCGCATTCGCGCGGCCGGGCTGGACGTGTTTGAGCGCGAACCTTTGAATCATGAATCGCCGTTATTGCAACTGAGCAATGTGGTGGCGACACCGCACATGGGCTCGGCGACCCATGAAACGCGTGAGGCGATGGCGCGCTGTGCGGTGGAGAATCTGCTGGCGGCTTTGAACGGGCAGCGGCCGGCGAATCTGGTGAATGCCTCTGCATGGCAAAGCTGAGATCCCTGGCGCCTGCCAATCCGCCTTCGCGAGCAAGCCCGCTCCCACACGGAATGCATTTCAAAAGTGGGAGCAAACCTGCTTCCACAGGAGAATGCATTTCAAAGTGGGAGCAAAGCTGCTTCCACAGGAGAATGCATTTCAAGTGGGAGCAAACCTGCTTCCACAGGAGAATGCATTTCAAAAATGGAAGCAAACCTGCCTCCAGGGGGAACGCCATTTCAAATGTGGGAGCGAGCTTGCTCGCGAAGGGGCCAGCGAAGACGCTACAGCGTCTCAGGCCCTGCGCGCTTGAAGCAGCTGCATCGCACACAACGCAATCCTCGCGCAGGCATCCGCCAGTTTGACCCGATCCACCACCAGCCCGATGCGAATATGCCCCGCCGCGCTGGGTCCGAACGCTTCGCCAGCCAAGACTGACACGCCATACCCTTCCAGTAACCGCTCGGAAAACGCCTGGGCGCCGAGCCCGGTCTGGCGTACATCGACCATCACAAACATGCCGCCGTCGGGGCAAATCGGCTGCAAGCCGGGGCAGCCGTGCAATCGCTCGCACACCAGATCCCGACGCAATCGGTATTCTTCTCGCATCTGCGTGACTTCCGGCCAATCGCTTTGCAGCGCCACTTGCGCGGCCTTCTGTACAAAATCCGGCAAACCGAACAGCATGCTCAGCGACAGGTTCACCAGATGCTCAGCCAAAGGTTTCGGACCGATCATCCAGCCGATACGCCAACCGGTCATGGCATGGGATTTGGACAGGCTGTTGATGGTCGCGGTGCGCTCGGCCATGCCCGGCAGGCTCGCCGGGCTGATGTGTTCACCCTCGTATAAAAGCTCGCTGTACACCTCATCGCTGATCAGCCACAAATCATGACGAATGCACAGCGCCGCCAGTTCCTGCCAGATCAGCAAGGACAAACTGGCACCGCTGGGATTATTCGGGCTGTTGAGCAGCATGGCGCGAGTTCGCGGAGTGATGCGTGCAGCGACATCGGCCGGGTCGACGCGAAAGCCGTTTTCCGGGCGCACTGGCACCGCAATAACCTTGGCACCGCAGGCGCCAAACACACCTTCGTAGGTGACGTACATCGGCTCGGCGACGATCACTTCGTCGCCAGGATCGAGCAGACATTGCGCCACCGAATACACCGCGCATTGCGCGCCGGGCAGGACAATCACCTGATCAGGATCAACCTGCTGACCACTGCGCTGGCGATGACGCTCGGCAATCAGCCAGCGCAACTCGAGCCGACCGCGCACGTCGGCGTAATGGGTATCGCCGGCCAGCAGACTGTCGATAGCGCCATGCACGATCGGCAACGGCGTATCGAAGTCCGGATCGCCGACGCTCAATAACAAAACATCGACGCCCTCGGCGCGCAGTTCCAGCGCTCGGTCGTGAATCTGCCAGGCAGCGGCACCCTCCCCGGCGATTCGTTGGGTCAAGGCTGAATAGCGCATGTACGTCTCCTGTTAGCGCGGTTTCCAGCCTTCACCGTATCTCAAATCACGAAACGCGCCACCATGGCGTTCAAATCCACTGCCAGTCGCGACAGTTCGTGGGTCGCGGCGCTGGTCTGGTTGGCGCCGGCGGCCGATTGCGTGGCGAGGTCGCGGATGTTGACCAGGTTGCGATCGACTTCTCGTGAGACTTGCGCCTGCTCTTCCGAAGCGCTGGCAATGACCAGGTTGCGCTCGTTGATCTGGTGAATCGATTGAGTGATCTGCTCCAGCGCCACACCGGCCGCGCGGGCCATTTCCAGCGTGGACTGAGTGCGCTGATTACTTTGCTGCATCGACGAAACCGCTTCACCGGTGCCGTTCTGGATGCCGGCGACCATTTTTTCGATTTCCTGAGTCGATTGCGCCGTGCGATGGGCCAACGCGCGTACTTCATCCGCGACCACGGCAAAACCACGCCCGGCCTCGCCAGCACGCGCGGCTTCAATCGCGGCGTTGAGCGCCAGCAGGTTGGTCTGCTCGGCAATGGCACGAATGACGTCCAGCACTTTGCCGATGTCGCGACCTTGCGTAGCGAGGCCTTCGATCATCTGCGCGGTGTTCTGCACGTCGTGGGTCATGGTCTGGATTGCATCGACGGTTTTCACCACTTGATCGCGACCTTCGCGAGCGGCATGGGTCGATTGATTAGAGGCCTCTGAAGTCGACACGGCATTGCGCGCCACTTCCTCGACCGCAGCGGTCATCTCATTGACGGCAGTGGCGGCCTGTTCGATTTCATTGTTTTGCTGCTGCAAGCCACGGGACGCCTCTTCGGTAACGGCGCTGAGCTCCTCGGCTGCGGCGCCCAGTTGGGTGGCGGAGCCGGCGATCTGTTCGATGGTTTTGCGCAGGTTGGTCTGCATCGCGGCCAAGGCTTCGAGCAGGCGTGCCGGTTCGTCTTTGCCGTCGATTTCGATGGCTTTGCTCAGGTCGCCGCCGGCGATGGTTTGCGCGGCGAGCACGGCGCGGTTGAGCGGCGTGACGATGCTGCGGGTCAGCAACCAGGCCAGCAACACGGTGGCCAACGCGGCGATCACCGCGACGATGATGATCCCGGTGATAGCGCTGTCATAGTTTTCACCGGCTTTAGTGGCCGCCGCTCTGGCCCCGGCCGTATTCAGGCCGATCAATTTGTTGAGCTGCTCGCCCATCTGATCGGTACCTTCCTTGATGCGCGTGTTGATCAACGCACGCAGCGCTTCCAGATCGCCCTGGCGCGACAGTTCAAGCATCTGGTTCTGCGCTTGCAGGTAGTTATCGAGCGTGGTCGAAAACGTCTGGAAGACCGCGCGCTCTTCAGGGCCTGCCGGCAACGCAGCGTAGCTGGCCTGAGCTTTGCGCACTTTGTCGACCAGCACCGCGATGCGGGTTTCTGCCTCTTGCAGGCTGGCCGGTTCGCGGTTGACCAGCACGCGGAACGAGAGGATACGCATGCGCAGGACGTTTTCCGTGACCACGCTGAGGTGGGTCACGCTGGGCAACTGGTTGGTGTCCATGTCGATCGACGCCTGACGAATGACCGTCATGCGGCTGACGGCGAACACGCCGAGGACAATCACCAGCAAGGCGATGAAGGCAAAACCGAGGAAAGCACGGGGCGCGATATTCAGGTTACGCAGGGACATGGTCGGACTCTCGAAAGAAAGAAACTACGAGCATCCATGCCGTGAGCACTGGCCCATAGCGGGCGACAGTCCGGCGTCACTGAGTTGTGGATTTGTGTGCGCCTGATCGTTGTATCGGCCAGGCTTGAGGAAGGTTTCGGGTCTGCGATAAATATTTTTCGGTACGTTACAAGAATCTGCCCAGCCCCGCTGCCTTTGGTAGGAACTATCGAGTGCAACGAGGCTACGATCTTTTGACTGTTAAAAGCAGGATCAAAAGATCGCAGCCTCGTTGCACTCGACAGCTCCTACATAGGCAAGCCGATCAGCGGTTGGTGCCCAGTTGCCAGACCCGAGCGATGTCGGTAGCGCGTTCTTGCAGCAGTCGGGGTGCGTCGGCGCAGGCTTGTTCCAGGGTCATCGGCCCGCTGGTCACGGCGAACGCGGCATCAATGCCGTGTTGATAGAGTTGCTGATAGCCGTCGCCCAAGGTTCCGGCAATGACGATCACCGGTACGGCGTGCTGTCTGGCAAGCCGCGCGACACCGAACGGCGTCTTGCCGCGCAGGGTCTGCGCATCGAAGCGGCCTTCACCGGTTATCACCAGATTCGCACCTTTGACCGCATCAGCAAGGCCGACCAGTTCCGCCACCACCTCGACGCCCGCCTGAAACTGCGCGCCGAGAAACGCCTTTGCCGCGAATCCAAGTCCACCGGCCGCGCCGCTGCCCGGCTCGTCGCGCACGTCCTTGCCCAGCGCCTGCGCGCAAAGCTCGGCGAAGTGCCCCAGCGCCTGATCGAGTTGTTCAACCTGCGCAGGCGACGCGCCCTTCTGCGGGCCGAAAATCGCCGAGGCGCCATGCGGGCCGCACAGCGGATTGTTCACATCAGCGGCGATGTCGAAACGTACCTCGGCCAGACGTGGGTCAAGTTCACTCAGATCAAGCCGCGCCAGTTGCGCCAATGCCAGCCCACCCGGCGCCAACGGCTGACTTTGCCCATCAAGCAACTTCACGCCCAACGCCTGCATCGCCCCGGCACCGCCGTCATTGGTCGCGCTGCCGCCAATCGCCAGGATCACCCGTTGCGCACCGGCATCCAGCGCTGCACGAATCAATTCACCGGTACCAAACGTGCTGCTGATGCAGGCATCGCGCTGCACCGGTGGGACCAATTGCAGGCCGCTGGCTTCGGCCATTTCGATGATCGCGGTGTGGCTGTGCGGCAGCCAGCCCCATGCAGCTTCGACCGGCGCGCCCAAAGGGCCGCGCACACGGGCGCGGCGTAAATCGCCTTCACACGCTGCGAGAATCGACTCGACCGTCCCTTCGCCGCCATCGGCCATCGGGCATTTGACCAGCGTCGCCTGCGGCCATACCTGAGCCAGCCCGAGGGCAATGGCGTCGGCAACGCCCTGAGCACTCAGGCTGTCCTTGAACGAATCGGGGGCGATGACGATCTTCATGGGAATTCTCCGGTTGCAATGGCGTTCATGCTGCCAGTCGGCCCGCGCGTTGACGCCGGTCGGCTGCACAAGTGCCGTCGGCGTTTATTGTTCATTTCCACAAAAGTCTGGCGGCGGATGCTCGCGAAAAGGTTATGGAATACACCGATCAATTCGGATCAGTCTGCGGCAACAGCTGCACCCCCAGATACAACGCCAGCATCCCGTCCAGTTTCAACGGATCAACCCCACTCAATTCGGCAATCCGCTCCATGCGATAGCGCAGGCTGTTGCGATGAATGCCCAACGCCTCGGCGCAGGCCTGACTCTGCCCGTCGTGCTCGCACCAGCTGCGCAGAGTCGCCAGTAGCTGGCCGTTACTGTCCTTGGCGATGACCTTGCGCAGCGGTTTAAGCAGTTCGTCCAACGCATCATCGTTGCGATGACGCCACAGCATCACCGGCAAGCGATAACGATTGAGCGTCAGCAGTCTCGAATTCGGCAAGACGTCACGACCATACGCCAGCAAATCGCCGACCCGTCGATAACAGCGGCGCAACCCGGCCAGGCCATCCGCCTGCCCGCCGACGGCGATGCGCAGGATCTTCCAGCCGAGGCCATCGAGTTTTTCCAGCAGGCGATCGTGCTCGACGTTCTGGCTCGCCGGGCGGCACCACAGCAGCGACGATTTCGCCGAACTCACGCACCAGCTGTCGGGATAGCGCGACGTCAGCCAAGCGCTCAGTGCTTCCACGGTTTGTCCTGGGGCGTGCTCCAGACCCAGCTCGAACAGATAGGGCACCCGCGTCAGTTGCGGCTTGAGCCCAAGCTGTTGCGCCTCGTCGACCAGACGCGGCGAATCCCCCGCCTCGCTCAACAGCAACGCCAGCAGATCATCGCAACGCTGGCGCCGCCACTGTTGCTCGGCCTGCTGATTGCGCTGGCCGACGAGCATTTCGGCGGTCATGCGCACCAGTTCGGCGTAGGTGCGCAATTGCTCCGGCTCGCCGGTGATGCCGAGCACGCCAATCAAGCGCTGGTCGAGCAGCAGCGGCAGGTTGATGCCCGGTTGCACGCCTTTGAGATGCACCGCCGTCTGCGCATCGATTTCCACCACGCGCCCGTTGGCCAGCACCAGTTGCGCACCTTCATGCCGGGTGTTGATGCGTTCCGGTTCGCCGCTGCCGAGGATCAGACCCTGACTGTCCATGACGTTGACGTTGTACGGCAAAATGGCCATGGCCCGGTCGACGATATCCTGGGCAAGGTCGTGATCGAGTTCGAACATAGCGGCGGCAATCCTTCATTTCAGGCACGAACGGTTGTTCAGCCGCACAGGGTCTGGCGGCAAACCCTGTGCTCAGGCACAAAGACAATCCGGCCAAAGGTGGCCGAGACTCTCAGGGCGATCAACGTTACCCTTTGCATCGCAAAAAATCATAATAAAGAGAGAGCCGCTATGTCGCAGAGCGCCGCAGCTACCCAGACCATCGACGACGGTAAAAACGCCGTCTACAAACGCATCACCCTGCGTTTGATTCCCTTCATTTTCATCTGCTACCTGTTCAACTACCTCGACCGGGTCAATGTTGGCTTCGCCAAGTTGCAGATGCTCGACGCACTGAAATTCAGCGAAACCGTGTACGGGCTCGGCGCCGGCATCTTCTTCATCGGTTACGTGCTGTGCGGCGTGCCGAGCAACCTGGCGCTGACCCGCTTCGGTCCTCGGCGCTGGATTGCCTTGATGATGATCACCTGGGGCACGCTGTCGACCTGCCTGTTGTTCGTCACTACCCCGACCGAGTTCTACACCCTGCGCTTTTTCACCGGTGCGGCTGAAGCCGGTTTCTTCCCGGGCGTAGTGCTGTATCTCTCGCAGTGGTTCCCGACCTTCCGCCGAGGGCGAATCATGGCCCTGTTCATGTCGGCGATTCCGGTCTCCGGTTTGCTCGGCAGCCCGTTTTCCGGCTGGATCCTCAACCACTTCGCCGCCGGCCAGGGTGGCCTGGCAGGCTGGCAGTGGATGTTTCTGCTGCAAGGCATTCCGACGGTGATCCTCGGTGCGCTGGCGTATTTCCTGTTGAGCGACAGCTTTGCCAATGCCAAATGGCTGACCGCCCACGAACGCGCGGTGCTCGAAGCCGACCACGCCGAAGACCTCGCCAACAAACCGAAAACCGCGACCGACTCACTGCTTGCGGTGTTCAAGAACCCAGCGATCTGGGCCTTTGGTCTAATCTACTTCTGCATCCAGAGCGGCGTGTACGCGATCAACTTCTGGCTGCCGTCGATCATCAAGAACCTCGGCTTCAGCGATAACCTGGTGATCGGCTGGCTGAGTGCGATTCCGTACCTGCTCGCGGCGGTATTCATGCTGGTGGTCGGCCGCTCCGCAGATTTGCGCAAGGAGCGCCGCTGGCATTTGGTGGTGCCGATGCTGATGGGCGCGATTGGTCTGGTGATCGCAGTCAACTTCGCCGCCAACCCGGCCATTGCAATCCTCGGTTTGACCATCGCAACCATGGGCGCCCTGACCGGCCTGCCGATGTTCTGGCCGGTGCCGACCGCCATGTTGAGCGCGGGTGCGGCGGCTGGCGGCCTGGCGTTGATCAACTCGATGGGGCAGATGGCCGGGTTCCTCAGCCCGTACCTGGTGGGTTGGGTCAAAGACAGCACCGGTTCGACGGATGCGGCACTGTATGTGCTGGCAGCGGTGATTGTCGGCGGAAGTTTGCTGGCGTTGCGGATGACGCGGACGTTGCGGGCTTAATCAGAGGCGCAGATCAAAAGATCGCAGCCTTCGTCAGCTCCTACTTTGGAATGCGTTCCCTGTAGGAGCTGCCGAAGGCTGCGATCTTTTTGCGTTTATCCGGCGCAACAATTCACTTTGCGACCTTCGATGCTTCTGGTATCTGATTGACTTCCCCCCACCGACAAAAGGATTTCGGCATGAGCTACCGCACACTGGGCCATTCAGGCTTGCAGATCTCCACGCTCACCCTCGGCACGATGATGTTCGGCGAGCAGACCAGCGCCGAAGACTCGCTGCGCATCATCGACAAGGCTTGGGATCAGGGCATCAATTTCATCGACACCGCCGACGTCTACACCAATGGCCGCTCCGAAGAAATCGTCGGTGAAGCGATCTCCCGTCATCGCCACGAATGGGTGCTCGCGACCAAAGTCGGCTTCGGCCCGGTTGACGGCGTGCCGAACCGCAGCGGTTTGAGCCGCAAACACATCTTCAACGGACTCGAGGCCAGCCTCGCGCGGCTCGGCACTGATTACGTCGACATCTATTACCTGCACCGCGAAGACCACCACACCCCGCTGGAAGTCAGCGTATCGGCGATTGGCGATCTCATCCGCCAGGGCAAGATTCGCTACTGGGGTCTGTCGAACTATCGCGGCTGGCGGATCGCCGAGGTGATTCGCATCGCCGACAAGCTCGGTGTCGATCGCCCGGTGATCAGCCAGCCGCTGTACAACATCGTCAATCGTCAGGCCGAGAGCGAGCAGATCACCGCCGCGCAGACCTATGGCCTTGGGGTGGTGCCTTACAGCCCCTTGGCCCGAGGCGTACTCAGTGGCAAGTACGCCCCGAATGTCACGCCGGACGCCAACAGCCGCGCCGGGCGTCAGGACAAACGCATTCTGGAAACCGAATGGCGGGTGGAGTCGCTGCGCATTGCCCAGCAGATTCAGCAATACACCGAGCAGCGCGGCGTCGGCATGGTCGAGTTCGCGATTGCCTGGGTGCTGAACAACAGCGCGGTGACCTCGGCGATTGTCGGGCCGCGCACCGAACAGCAATGGGACGCCTATACGCTGGCGCAGGCGTTGACCATCACGGCCGAAGACGAGGCTTTCATTGATTCTCTGGTGACACCGGGGCATGCCTCGACACCGGGGTTCAATGATGTGAGCCATTTTGTGCCGGGCCGCAAACCGCTGCAATCCTGAAAGCATCGCTGGCAAGCCAGCTCCCATAATGCTCTGTGTTGAAACGCAAGCTATGGTTCAACGTACATCCTGTGGGAGCTGGCTTGCCAGGGATAGCCAACCCAGCACAAGCGTGTAGGAAATAATGAGCACCCGCTCAATATTCAGCACAAAAACCACGTATCCTGCCCGCCCCGTTTAACCATCAAACCGCGAGGACAGTTTGTCTAAAGGTATCGCTCTATCGGTTTCAGCCTCGATGCTATTTGCCGTCATGTATTACTACACATCGCTGCTGACGCCTCTGAGCGGCGTGGAGATCTTCGGCTGGCGCATGCTCCTGACCGTGCCGTGCATGACCGTGTTCATGCTGGTTTCCGGGGAATGGCGACGGGTGCTGGAGCTGATCCGATTGATGGCGGCCAGGCCAGAACTGATCGCTGGACTGTTGGTTTCTTCCGCCCTGCTCGGTGTGCAGCTGTGGCTGTTCATGTGGGCGCCGCTCAATGGCTACAGCCTGGATGTGTCGCTGGGCTATTTCCTGTTGCCACTGGCGATGGTGCTGACCGGGCGGATTGCCTACGGCGAGAGCTTGTCTCGGCTGCAAAAAATCGCCGTATTCTTCGCAAGCCTTGGCGTGTTGAATGAGTTGTATCAGGTTGGCGGATTTTCCTGGGCGACGCTGGTCGTCGTGGTCGGCTATCCGCTGTACTTCGTGCTGCGCAAATACCTGAAAACCGACAACCTGGGAGGGCTATGGGTCGACATGACCCTGATGCTGCCAGTGGCCTACTGGTTTGTGCAGAATGGCGAACAGGGACTGGGTGTGTTTGATCAATACCCAGGGTTGATGTGGTTGATTCCGCTGCTTGGCGTGATCAGTGCGTCCGCGCTGGTGGTGTACATCATTGCCAGCCGTTTACTGCCGTTCAGTCTGTTTGGTTTGTTGAGTTATGTGGAACCGGTGTTGTTGCTTGCCGTGGCATTATTGCTCGGAGAAAGCATCAAGTCGGGTGAATGGCTGACCTACATACCGATCTGGCTGGCGGTGGTGGTGCTGGTTTTCGAAGGCTTTAAACACCTGATGCGGCAACGCCGAGCCTGAGCTTTACAAAACCCGCTCCCACAGTTTTTCTGTGAAGCAAAAAAATCCCGCCCTGCATCGCTGCAGGACGGGATTTTTATTTCAGTGCAGATTACTCGGTGGTCAGCACACCACGACGCACCTGGTCACGCTCGATCGATTCGAACAGAGCCTTGAAGTTGCCTTCGCCGAAACCATCGTCGCCCTTGCGCTGAATGAACTCGAAGAACACTGGGCCCATCAGGGTTTCCGAGAAGATCTGCAGCAGCAGGCGCTTGTCACCCTGCTCCGACGCGCCATCGAGCAGGATGCCGCGCGATTGCAGTTGATCGACCGGCTCGCCGTGATTTGGCAGGCGACCTTCGAGCATTTCGTAGTAAGTGTCTGGTGGCGCCGTCATGAAGCGCATGCCGATTTTCTTCAACTGATCCCAGGTCTTGATCAAGTCATCGGTGAGGAACGCAACATGCTGGATGCCCTCCCCGTTGAATTGCATCAGGAACTCTTCGATCTGACCGGCGCCCTTGGACGATTCTTCATTGAGCGGGATGCGGATCATGCCATCCGGTGCGGTCATGGCTTTCGAGGTCAGGCCGGTATATTCGCCCTTGATGTCGAAGTAACGAATCTCACGGAAGTTGAACAGCTTCTCGTAGAAGTTCGCCCAGTAGGCCATGCGACCGCGATAAACGTTGTGAGTCAGGTGGTCGATGATCTTCAGACCGGCGCCGACCGGGTTGCGATCAACGCCT
The DNA here is from genome assembly GCF_049897785.1 of Pseudomonas sp. TSRC2-2. Taxonomy (NCBI): domain Bacteria; kingdom Pseudomonadati; phylum Pseudomonadota; class Gammaproteobacteria; order Pseudomonadales; family Pseudomonadaceae; genus Pseudomonas; species Pseudomonas sp. TSRC2-2. The sequence continues at coordinate 546,052 of NZ_JAFCWZ010000001.1, read as the reverse complement.
TCGATAAACACGAAGTCGATATCGTAGATCGAACTGCCCTCGCCGAAACGGTCGATCAGGTACAGCGGCGCGCCGCCGATGCCTTTGATTGCCGGCAGGTTCAGTTCCATCGGACCGGTTTCGATATGGATCGGCTGAGCGCCGAGTTCGAGCGCGCGGCTATAGGCTTTCTGCGAATCCTTCACGCGAAATGCCATGCCGCAAACGGACGGACCGTGCTCGGCGGCAAAGTACGAAGCGACGCTGTTGGGTTCGTTGTTGAGGATCAGGTTGATCGCGCCCTGACGATACAGGTGCACGTTCTTGGAACGGTGGGTCGCGACTTTGGTGAAGCCCATGATCTCGAAGATCGGCTCCAGCGTACCTGGAGTCGGAGATGCGAACTCGATGAATTCAAAGCCCATCAGGCCCATTGGGTTTTCGTATAAATCTGCCATGGTGACGCCTCATCATTTCTTATCAATTAACCAGAATTACCTGTCAGGAAATTGATGAAGAGGGAGGCGCACAGGAGATGCCACGCACGCTGCGGGCGAGGAAGTCTCCGTAGATCAGTTGAAACCCGAATATCTTCATTGTCGACCCAAGGCTCTTGCGGGCGAGGCTTCTGCTGCCAGAAGACGATTATTATTGTATGCGTAAACCGATTCTACACAGCGTAACCGGACCTGTCTGCCCTCTCTATAAAATCCGCTTTTTCTCCCAAGGCGCAAGAGGTTTGTTGCACCAATAAGTCTGGTCAGGATGATCCCGGCGAAACTCTTGAGTCATGGCCAGCACAAGCGCTACCTGCCATCTATTCTCCCCTTGGCCCGCTTGACCTTGGCGCGCGCAGCAGCGCCGACCAATACCAACATTCACAGGATGCGCCCATGCCGTTGACCCGCAGACCCCGCCGCAAACGCAGCACCCGCATCGTTGTGACTTTGCTCAGCGGCCTGCTGCCAGTCGTGCTCGGGAGTGTCATCCTCTATATGCAGGCAGAACGCACGTTACAGCAAAGTGCCGGGGAAACTGCCGAGCAAGCGTTGCGACAGTTCGACTTGATGCTCGATAACACCGCAGAAGCCGCGCGGATTCTGTTGCCACTTGCCGGGAAAAATTGCGAAGAGGTAAAACTGGCCTTGCGCGAACAAGTAACCCGCCGCCCCTTCGTGCGCTCGACCAATCTGGTCTGGGACAACAATCTCTATTGCAGCTCGCTGTTCGGCCAGTTCAAGGAAGTCGTCAATGCCGGGAATTACCACGACGGCAGACTGTGGCTGATGAACGGCAATCCGGTAACGCCTGATACGGCATTGTTGATTTATCGCCTCAGCAACGGTCGTGGCGGCGCGCTGACCACACTGGATGGTTATCACCTGAGCAACATTCTGCGCCTGATCGGCCGCCAGACATTACTGATGTTGCAGGTGGGCGAGAACTGGCTGTCCGCAGACGGTAACGTGCATAAGGCATCCCTGCCCGTCCTGCCGGTTGCGCAGAGCGTGCTGGAATCCGAGCGTTACGGTTTCAAAGTGTCGGCGGGTTTCCCCAAAGGCGAAATCTGGCGTTACATGGCGGCAGAGTATCCGCCACTGTTCAGCCTGCTGCTCTTTTTCGGCGTGGTCTCCGGCGCGATCGGACATTTCATTCAGCAACGCTCGACTTCGCCTAGTCATGAAATGCTTCGTGCACTTGAGGCTGGGGAGTTCATTCCTTACTTTCAGCCCGTGGTTTACGGCGACAGCAAGCGATGGTCGGGTGCCGAAGTGCTGATGCGCTGGAATCATCCAAAAGAGGGCCTGGTACGCCCGGACCTGTTCATTCCATTTGCCGAGCACTCGGGCTTGATCGTGCCGATGACCCGCTCCCTGATGCAACAGACAGCGGTGCTGCTGGGCCCACAATCTGCAACCTTCAACAAACCGTTCCATGTAGGTATCAACATCGCTGCCAGCCATTGCCACGACCTTGAGCTGGTTAAGGACTGTCGAGATTTCCTCGCTGCGTTTGAACCGGGCAGCGTAGAGCTGGTGCTGGAATTGACGGAGCGCGAGCTGATCGAGCCAAACGACATCACTCTTGAGCTGTTCGAGCAATTGCGTGCTCTTGGAGTAAAAATCGCGATAGATGATTTCGGTACCGGCCATTCAAGCCTCGGCTATTTGCGAACTTTCAAGGTCGATTTTCTCAAGATCGACCAGAGTTTTATCGCCATGATCGGCATCGATGCGCTATCACGGCATATTCTCGATTCCATCATCGAGCTCTCGGCCAAGCTGGATCTTGAGATTGTTGCCGAAGGTGTCGAAACTCAGGCCCAGGTCGACTATTTGACTGCGCATAAGGTGAGTTTCCTGCAAGGGTATTTATTCGGCAAACCAATGCCGGCCGCTGATTTCATCAGAGCATTAAATGATCGTTAACCCATTATCATGATTCGGCCGACCGGCGCACCAAATTGATACAAAAAGTCATTGTTGTTACATGACGACAACATCAGGATTTACTCTTGTCGCATTAACTACTACAATTTTTTCAACCTCAGCCAGACTGGCAGGTGAGCCAGTTATCACCGAGTCGCTTCAAGGCTCTTGGCTTATAGCTTTGTTTGCGGTTGGTATCAGCCAAATACATTATTGGAGTAAAGATATTGTCCAGACTCGCCGAATTCCGCGCAGCTGAAAAGGCCCTTCAGGAACAGCTCAAACAGCTGGAATCGCTGAAGAACGATGCCGGGCTCAAGAAAGAAATCGAATTCGAAGAAAAGCTCCAGGGGCTGATGAAAAGCTATGGCAAAGGCCTCAAAGACATCATCGCCATACTTGATCCGAACCCGGCAAAGTCGGGCTTGCAGTCGCCCGCAGCGCCTAAGACTCGACGCGCCCGGGTGGTCAAGGTTTATCAGAACCCGCACACTGGCGAACTGATTGAAACCAAGGGTGGCAACCACCGCGGCCTCAAATCCTGGAAAGAACAGTACGGTGCAGCCACGGTGGATTCCTGGTTGCGCAGTTGATTTGACGCCTACAAGAAGCCCTGCTCCATGCAGGGCTTTTTATTGACAATATCTAACAGATGAAATGATTTTCATCGAACAAGTTGTAAATGTGTGTAACGATAATGAATCATCAGGCTAAACATTTTGCTGCGTGATGTTGCTGCGATGAGCTGAATCAAACTTTGTGCTTAATCCTTTCCGGTATTAGACCGTCGCTAGTTGGTACGGACGTTTATAATTTCAGGCTATTGCGTGCCGACTCTATATCGTCTGCGCTCGCCTTATAAGCCTCGACCTGACCGGCATACGAAAGTACATAAGCCTTGTCCGTTTCCACGGCGGCTACCAAGGTTTGTGATAACACGTGTCGACCGTTTTCGGTGACCGTGCAGGTCGTCTCCAAACCGGTCAAGGGACCGAAGGCTGCCGGATGGATCCGGTTGCAGACACTCTGATAGCCACTACGGAAAAAATCTTTCTGGATGGATTTGCGCATTTCCAGCAGCACGCCTTGCAGATTGACCTGATGCCCCGCCTCCACTTGAGTCATGGTCAACTCCATCACCATGACCCGGTTACCATCGGCGTCGAGCTTCACTGCCCTCTGTCGCGAAACTGGCGCCGCGCTGTCTGGCAATACTTCGACCTCCCAGCCTGGCGGCCAAGTGATGCTCGGTTCGGCCGAGGCAGAAAAAACCACGGCCAACGACAAAGCCAAAAAAACAAACACGGATTTCAACAGTCGGATCATTGCCGGACGCACTCGAAGGTAGGAGGCAAAGTCTGCCCCCCACCCTCGCACAGAGCAAGCCCGCCTTGCATTTGGCGATGCCGCCCGGCATGCGTATCATTGCGCCCATTCACTCGCCCATTGTTATTGGAGGGCCCATGAGCCTCAACGAACTGAACACTTTCCCCGGCGTGACTGCCACGCCAGACAGCGCAACCCGCAACTTCGTGTTCAACCACACCATGCTGCGCGTGAAGGACATCACCAAGTCGTTGGACTTCTACACCCGCATATTGGGTTTTTCGCTGGTCGAAAAGCGTGACTTCCCGGAAGCCGAGTTCAGCCTGTACTTCCTCGCACTCGTCGACAAAGCGCAGATCCCGACCGACGCCGCCGCGCGTACCGAATGGATGAAATCGATCCCGGGCATTCTCGAACTGACCCATAACCACGGCACCGAAAACGATGCTGACTTCGCCTATCACAATGGCAACACCGACCCGCGCGGTTTCGGCCACATCTGTATTTCGGTGCCGGATATCGTCGCAGCGTGTGCACGTTTCGAAGAGCTGGGCTGCGACTTCCAGAAGCGCCTGACCGATGGCCGCATGAAAAGCCTGGCGTTCATCAAGGATCCGGATGGCTACTGGGTCGAAATCATTCAGCCGGCGCCGCTCTAAGGAGCTGCCTGAATCTATGCGGGAGCGAGCCTGCTCGCGACTGCGGTGCGTCATGACGATGATGTTGCCCACGCGAGCAAGCTCGCTCGCAAATTTGCCGTGTCTCACGCATAAAAAAACCCATGATCGCTCATGGGTTTTTTCATTTCCGACCAGTCAATTACGCCGGTGCCGAAGTCCGGATCAGGTGATCGAACGCACTCAGCGAAGCCTTGGCGCCCTCGCCGACGGCAATCACGATCTGCTTGTACGGCACAGTCGTCACGTCACCCGCTGCAAAGATCCCTGGAATCGACGTCTCGCCACGGTTGTCGACAATGATCTCGCCACGCGGCGACAGCTCGATGGTGCCTTTGAGCCAATCGGTGTTGGGCAGCAGGCCGATTTGCACAAAAATGCCTTCCAGCTCGACCGTGCGCAACTCATCAGTCGTACGATCCTTGTAACGCAGACCGTTGACCTTCTCGCCGTTACCGGTGACTTCAGTGGTTTGCGCACTGGTGATCACGGTGACGTTCGGCAGGCTGTGCAGCTTGCGTTGCAGCACGGCGTCAGCCCGCAGTTGCACGTCAAATTCCAGCAGCGTTACATGCGAGACGATTCCGGCCAAATCGATGGCCGCCTCAACGCCGGAGTTACCGCCGCCGATCACCGCTACGCGCTTGCCCTTGAACAGCGGGCCGTCGCAGTGCGGGCAGTACGCCACGCCTTTGTTACGGTATTCCTGCTCGCCCGGCACGTTCATTTCACGCCACCGCGCACCAGTCGCCAGGATCACGCTCTTGGCTTTCAGAGTCGCACCACTGGCGAAGTGGACTTCGTGCAACTCGCCATTCTTGCCCGGGATCAACTTGTCGGCACGTTGCAGGTTCATGATGTCGACGTCGTACTGCTTGACGTGTTCTTCCAGAGCCGTGGCCAGTTTCGGCCCTTCGGTTTCCTGTACGGAAATGAAGTTCTCGATGGCCATGGTGTCCAGCACCTGACCGCCAAAACGCTCGGCGGCAACACCGGTGCGGATGCCTTTACGTGCAGCATAGATAGCGGCCGAAGCACCGGCCGGGCCACCGCCGACAACCAGCACGTCAAAGGCTTGCTTGGCGCTGATTTTCTCGGCCTGACGCACGATGGCGCCGGTGTCGAGTTTGGCGAGAATCTCTTCCAGGCCCATACGGCCCTGGCCGAAGTTTTGACCGTTGAGGTAGACGCTCGGCACGGCCATGATCTTGCGGTCGTTGACTTCATCCTGAAACAGCGCGCCATCGATGGCGACGTGGCGGATGTTCGGGTTGAGCACGGCCATCAGGTTCAGCGCCTGAACGACGTCCGGGCAGTTCTGGCAGGACAGCGAGAAGTAGGTCTCGAAGCTGAACTCGCCTGTGAGCGAGCGGATCTGCTCGATGACTTCAACGCTGGCTTTCGACGGGTGGCCGCCGACTTGCAGCAAGGCCAGCACCAGTGAGGTGAATTCATGGCCCATCGGGATACCGGCGAAGCGCAGGCTGATGTCGGCTCCGGGGCGGTTGATCGAGAACGATGGCTTGCGGGCATCGTCACCGCTGTCGATCAGGGTAATTTGGCTCGAAAGACTCGCAACGTCTTTCAGCAGGTCCAGCATTTCACGGGATTTCGCACCGTCGTCGAGCGATGCAACGATCTCGATCGGTTGGGTGACCCGTTCCAGGTACGATTTCAACTGGGCTTTAAGATTGGCGTCCAACATACGGGCGATTTCCTTTATTTGAGGCAAAAAAAAGCCCGAGCGAATCTCGCCCGGGCATTTTTATTGGGCGGTGCAGCTAACTTAAGAAGGTGCGGCGTGCCGCCCTGCGTTGCATGTCACAGACTTAGATCTTGCCGACCAGGTCCAGCGACGGAGCCAGAGTGGCCTCGCCTTCTTTCCACTTGGCTGGGCAAACTTCGCCTGGGTGTGCAGCGACGTACTGAGCAGCCTTGATCTTGCGCAGCAGCTCGGAAGCGTCACGGCCAACGCCGCCATCGTTCAGCTCAACGATTTTGATCTGGCCTTCAGGGTTGATCACGAAGGTGCCGCGGTCAGCCAGACCGGCTTCTTCGATCAGCACGTCGAAGTTGCGCGAGATCACGTGGGTCGGGTCGCCGATCATGGTGTATTCGATTTTGCCGATGGCTGGCGAGGTGTTGTGCCAGGCAGCGTGAGCAAAGTGGGTGTCGGTCGAAACGCTGTAGATTTCCACGCCCAGTTTCTTGAACTCAGCGTAGTTGTCTGCCAGGTCTTCCAGCTCGGTTGGGCACACGAAGGTGAAGTCGGCTGGGTAGAAGAACACAACGGACCACTTGCCTTTCAAGTCAGCATCCGAGACTTGAACGAAGTCGCCGTTTTTGAACGCGGTAGCGTTGAACGGTTTTACTTGGCTGTTGATGATAGGCATCGATGACTCTCCGTCAGGGGTTATGAAGTTGATGGGTGAATCCTACCCACTCACTCGACGGAAGGCTCATTGGCAAACCTGATACTGCTGATTTGTTTTCGCTATTAGCTGACTGTATTAATAGAAGAAAACGATCTCTACGGTTGCTCCGGTTTATCCATAATCCGAGCCATCCCTTGGAATGGGCTGATCTCAACATAGCGCATAGCCGATTTCATGTCCTTCCAGCCAACGTAACTCATCAGCGATTTCAGATCCCAACCGCTTTGATGCGCCCAAGTCGCAAAACCCCGCCGCAATGAATGACTGGTGTAATTGGCGGCGGCGATCCCGGCGCGATGCAAGGCTTGGCGCAGAAGAGGGATGATGCTGTTGGCGTGCAAGCCGTCCTCGCTCAGGTTGCCCCAGCGGTCAATGCTGCGGAAAACTGCGCCGCGTACCAGCGCGGCTTCCGTGATCCAGTCGATATAGGCCTGCACCGGGCACAACTTCAACAGCGCCGGGGCCTGGTACGTCTGGCCGAGATTTTCTCGATCGCCCTTGCTGCGCGGCAGATACACAGTGATGCCCTTGCCAGCACTGGCTTGCACGTGTTCGATCTGCAAGCGGCACAACTCATCGCTGCGAAAGCCGCGCCAAAAGCCCAACAGAATCAATGCACGATCGCGATAAGCCTTGAGCAAGGTCGGGCGGTCCTGTTCCCGCCGGGCCGTCTGCGCCTCCAGCTCCAGCCAATCGATTACTCGCTGCAAATCCTGCAGTTGCAAAGGTTCGGCCTGTTTTTCCTGCGCTGGGTGCAGCGCGCGAATCCCTTTGAATACCTTGCGCACTGCCGGCGCCTTGGTCGGGTCGGCAAAACCCTGGCTGTTATGCCATTGGGCCAGCGCCGACAGGCGCAGCTTCAGCGTATTGATCGACAGCACTCCAGCGTGCTCCACCAGATACCGCGCAACGCTGTCGGCGGTGGCGGGCAGGAACCCGCCCCACGTCACTTCGAAATGTTCGATAGCCATGCGATAGCTGCGACGGGTGTTGTCGCGAGTGGCGGCTTGCAGATATCGATCGATGTCACTCATGTGCAGTTTTCTCGCTGGCGTACGGGTTCAGGCATGCAGATGCGCATTTTGCCGGCTGACATTGGGTAATACCAGTATATCCCGCCTGTTTTATTTCAAGGATTTACCTATATTTTAAGCATGGTACACTGCGTACTTTAGTGGCATGTACCACAGTACGTAACCGTAGGAGTTAACATGGCCCGTGGCGGCATTACCAAAGCACTGGTGCAAATCGCGCGCACAGCGATTCTCGCTCGCGGCGAACACCCGAGCATCGATGCAGTACGCATTGAAATGGGCAACACCGGTTCGAAAACCACGATCCATCGCTATCTGAAAGAACTCGATGACGGTGCCCAACCAACAGAGGCGTCAGCAGAACCGATCGATGATGAGCTGAGCGCCCTCGTCTCTCGCCTCGCCCAGCGCCTGAAAGAGCAGGCTCAGGAGCCCATCGAGCAAGCCCGCGAACAGTTCGAGGAGCAGCGTGAAGCCCTGGAAACCGAGCTGAAAGAGACGCGCCAGGCGCTGGAAAAACTCGAGCACGACCACGACATCCAAAGCGCTGCGCTGCAGCGCGAATCCGAAGCGCTGAACAGCACGCGCTCGATGCTGCAAACCGAACAGACGCGCAATGCCGGGCTGAACCAGGCCTTGGCAGATTTCGAATTGCGCTTGCAGGACAAGGACGAACAGATCCGCTCGCTTGAAGAAAAACACCTGCACGCGCGCGATGCGCTGGAGCATTACCGCAACGCGACCAAGGAACAGCGGGAGCAGGAACAGGCCCGCCACGAAGGGCAAATCCAGCAGATTCAGGCCGAACTGCGTCAAGCACAGCAAAGCGCGTTGGTGCGCCAAGACGAAATCACCCAACTGCACCGCGATAACGAACGACTGCTCACCGAGAACCGTGGCACCCAACGCGAGTTGAACCTGTTGCAGGATCAGCTCAAGCAGAGCAATCAGCGTCAGGATCAGTTACTCGAACAGGCCACACGAATGGACAGCGAGCGTACCCTCCTCCAGGAACGTCTACGCGTGGCGACACTGGAAAGCCAGGCACTCAAGCAGAGCGTCGAGGAGCAGACACAGCTCAATCAGTCACTGGAAAAGGAATTGCTCAAGGCTCAGGCGAGCCTTGAGGACAGCCAGCGCCTGGCCGCTGCCACTGCGGCAGCGCCAGACTCGGCCAACGCGAAGGACGCTTAAGCGCTGACCGGCGTGCGCATGGTGACGAACTCTTCGGCGGCCGTCGGGTGCACCCCGATCGTGTCGTCGAAGTCACGCTTGGTCGCACCAGCCTTCAAGGCGATCGCCAGACCTTGCACAATCTCGCCAGCGTCCGGGCCGACCATGTGGCAGCCAAGCACCTTGTCAGTCTTGGCGTCGACCACCAGCTTCATCAGGGTTTTCTCCTGACACTCAGTCAAGGTCAGCTTCATTGGCCGGAAGCGACTCTCGAAAATCACCACCTCGTGGCCACATTCACGTGCCTCTTCTTCGCTTAATCCAACGGTGCCGATGTTCGGCAGGCTGAACACAGCGGTCGGAATCATCTTGTAATCCACCGGACGGTATTGCTCCGGCTTGAACAGCCGTCGCGCGACGGCCATCCCCTCAGCCAATGCGACAGGTGTCAGCTGCACGCGACCGATGACGTCGCCAAGCGCCAGAATCGACGGTTCGGTGGTTTGATACTCGTCGTCGACCTTGATGAAGCCTCTGTCGTCCAGCTGCACATCGGTATTTTCCAGGCCCAGATTGTCCAGCATCGGACGCCGGCCGGTGGCGTAGAACACGCAATCAGCTTCGAGTACGCGACCATCCTTGAGCGTCGCCTTCAGGCTGCCGTCGTCCTGCCTGTCGATGCGCGCGATGTCGGCGTTGAATTGCAGGTCGAGACCGCGCTTGGTCAATTCTTCCTGCAAATGCTTGCGCACCGAACCGTCAAACCCACGCAGGAACAGATCGCCGCGATATAACAGCGTGGTGTTGGCGCCGAGGCCATGGAAAATTCCAGCGAACTCGACCGCAATGTAACCGCCGCCAACCACCAGCACACGCTTGGGCAATTCTTTCAGGAAGAACGCTTCGTTCGAACCGATCGCGTGTTCGTGCCCTGGAATTTCAGGGATCTGCGGCCAGCCGCCGGTGGCGATCAGAATGTTTTTCGCCGTGTAGCGCTCGCCATTGACCTCAACCTCGTGCGGCCCGACGATTTTCGCGTGCGCCTCGTGCAGAGTCACGCCACTGTTGACCAGCAGATTGCGATAAATGCCGTTGAGGCGATTGATTTCGCGATCCTTGTTGGCGATCAGCGTGGCCCAATCAAAGTTGGCTTCGCCCAGATTCCAGCCGAAACCGGACGCTTGCTCGAAGTCTTCGGCAAAGTGCGCGCCGTACACCAACAGTTTTTTCGGCACGCAGCCGACGTTGACGCAGGTGCCGCCCAGATAACGGCTCTCGGCCACCGCCACTTTCGCCCCGAAGCCTGCGGCAAACCGCGCAGCACGCACACCGCCAGAACCGGCGCCAATCACATAAAGGTCAAAATCGTAGGCCATTTCTATCTCCTCGGCAGGGGATCAGCATACCTGCAGTCACCCATTGGGCAAGCACTGCCATCCACATAAGGGCAGAAAATGAAAAAGCCACCCGAAGGTGGCTTTCTTTTGCAGACGAGGCGAAGGCTATCAGTAAGCCTTGCCAGTCTTGTAGAAGTTCTCGAAGCAGAAGTTGGTCGCGTCGATGTAGCCTTCAGCGCCACCGCAGTCAAAACGCTTGCCCTTGAATTTGTAGGCCATCACGCAGCCGTTCTGGGCCTGCTTCATCAGGGCGTCGGTGATCTGGATTTCACCGCCTTTGCCTGGCTCGGTCTGTTCGATCAGGTCGAAGATGTCCGGGGTCAGGATGTAACGACCGATGATCGCCAGGTTCGACGGCGCGTCTTCAGGCTTTGGCTTTTCGACCATGCTGTGTACGCGGTAGATGTCGTCGCGGATCATTTCGCCGGCGATTACGCCGTATTTGTTGGTTTCCTGCGGATCGACTTCCTGGATGGCGACGATCGAGCAGCGGAATTGCTTGTACAGCTTGACCATCTGGGTCAGCACGCCGTCGCCATCGATGTTGACGCACAGGTCGTCCGCCAGCACCACAGCGAACGGTTCGTCGCCGATCAGCGGGCGACCGGTCAGGATCGCGTGGCCCAGGCCTTTCATCTCGGTCTGACGGGTGTAGGAGAACGAGCACTCGTCCAACAGCTTGCGAATACCGACCAGATATTTTTCCTTGTCGGTGCCCTTGATCTGGTTTTCCAGCTCGTAGCTGATGTCGAAGTGGTCTTCCAGAGCACGCTTGCCACGGCCGGTAACAATGGAGATTTCAGTCAGGCCCGCGTCCAGTGCTTCTTCAACGCCGTACTGGATCAGTGGCTTGTTTACCACCGGCAGCATTTCTTTAGGCATGGCTTTGGTCGCTGGGAGGAAGCGAGTGCCGTAACCGGCTGCTGGAAACAAGCATTTCTTGATCATATAAGTCCTTGAAAAGGCTGTGTGTACGAGTTTCGAGGCAGTCTAATCAGGCGGCGCGCGCCTTACAATGCCCCGCGCTGGCTAACCGATGCCAACATAGAGAAATATTCGCGCGGATAGTTCCATCCGGGTTTTTCAGCAGCAAAGTCAGCGTAGCTCAAGATCTGTCGAAACTGGATCACCATACGCTTATCCGCCCCCGATGCGAGCATTTGCCGCTATCATTGCGCCTTTGAACCAGCGAACGGGACAGACTAGATGGCTGCGGTAAAAATCATCAACGGGTATGTGATCGACAAGAAAGACGGCAAGTGGACGCTGACCACCACTAACGGCGAGCACATTGCCGGGCCGTTCGACAGCGAGCAGATGGCGACAGACGTAGCCTCGGTGTTCACCGATACGCCTGCATCAGCCAAGCGTCGCGGCAAAGAGGACTGATCCCAGTCGCCACACGCCCCAAGCCCTGCCACCACGCAGGGCTTTTTTGTGCCTTGTTGGCAAACAAGTGGCCAATCGCTATAACCTTTTCATCGCGCCGCTGTCAGAGCATCCAGTCCCCCACGTGAAGACCACGCAATCATGAACCTGAACAAACTGCAGCCGCTTATCGCGGCATTGGTACTAAGCGGCTGTGCCACCTCGCAGCCGACCTATCTGAAGAACGGCGAACAAGGGTTGAGCATCGATTGCTCCGGCGAAGCCAACTCTTGGGCGATGTGCTATGAAAAGGCCGATGCGTCCTGCGCGGGAACCGGTTATCGCATCGTCGGCACTGACGGCACACCGGCCCCTGAGGAAGACGACAAGACCCTGGGCGTCGACGTTGGCAATTACAAAACCCGCAACGTCGTGGTCGTCTGCAAGTAAGCCTTACATGTGAATTTCGGCGAACTTGATTCCGAGGCCACGGACGACCTCGATCAGATCATCGAGCCGACTGAAAGACTCGACTTCATCATTGTCATCCACCAGGAAGTAGCTGCGCCCTGCACTCTTCTTGAAAAATACGATCCATTCGCCAGGATTGGCCGGGTTCTGGATCACATGGGTGGCAGAGATAAGGCCCTCTGCATGGCGTTCGCGCACGTGCTCTCGCTTCATCGCAACTCCAAAAATGACAATGCCGCCACAGCAGGACTGTGACGGCATCGGGTGCCGAGATTGGGTAGTCTATCAGCCGGAAATACAGGCGTTCGCGGCTTTCTGCACATCGCGAGGGCGAACCGGCACATTGGACATGCGCTCATGCAGCTTGATGCTGCTGCCGCCAGCGCGATCTTCGATATCAAATACTGCTGCCGGGCCTGAAGAGAGTTTGCCCGGGACGATTACTCGAACACCGTCCTTTTGCGGCTGAACCTGCAACGCACCGCGGCTATCAGCGAGCTTGTCGGTCAGGCACTGCGCGTACTCCTGGGGCTTTTTGCCGGAGATCACGCTCATGGTTGGCAGCGTTTCATTGATTTCTGAAACATTTGCACAACCGGCCATCGCCAGAATCAACGGCACACACACCACACCCCACTTCATACAAATCCTCCGTTAAAGACCGTCCGACAGCACAAACGCCGCTTTTCTCCGGGGCCTTTTGCATTTAACCCGCCTGCCGTGGCGAAGTTCTGTTCAAAATTTGTCAAAGCAACGCCCGACGGCCAGATAATAACCCGTGCGGGCTGATAAACTGCGCCCATCGACAAGCTATCGTTTTGATTTTGTAGAAAAAGCCCTTCTGGAGGCGCCCATGAAATTCATTCACCAGCGCGAGCACCTCAACGAAGACGACATCGTCGTCATTCAATGCTCGCAAATGTGCAACATCCGTTTGATGAACGATGCCAACTTTCGCAGCTTCAAAAACGGCGGCCGTCACACCTATCACGGCGGCGCGTTCGACACCTTCCCAGCGCGCATCACGGCGCCAAGCACCGGCTTCTGGAACATCACCATCGACACCGTCAACCGCCGCGCAATCAGCGTGACGCGCAAGCCGACGCTGACCCATTCGATCAAGATCATCCGTCGTTCCAGCACTAAACTGAGCTGAGACGCGCAGCCAATTCTGAAAGGAAACCACCACCGTGGCGCAAAAAACCAAATACGTGATCAAGTACAAACTGGACGGTGAACAGCGTTTCGAGTTCGCCGAGCTGGAAACGGGCACTGACGAGGAAGCGAAAGCGGCGCTGAAAAAAATGCACGCTGACGAAGAGCTCAGTGACATCAAGGTCAGCAAAGCGCTGTAACAACACCATGCAACCGACCACGTTTGACCTGTTCGCCGACAACGAACCCGTGCAGTACCCCCGGGCCGAGCAGATCGGTGAGCAATCGTGGGTACAGCGCGGATTCGCCCTGCCTCGGGTGGAGCAACTGCTGACAGCGCTTGAAGCCATTCTCGCTGCCGCCCCGCTGCGCCACATGGTGACACCCGGCGGTTTCAGCATGTCGGTCGGCACCAGCAGTTGCGGGCAGTTGGGCTGGGTCACCGATCGCAGCGGTTACCGCTATTCCAACGTTGACCCACTCAGCGGTTTGCCCTGGCCGTCGATGCCGGCGGTGTTTGCCATACTCGCGAGCGAGGCGGCAGAGCAAGCCGGCTACAAGGATTTCCATCCCGACTCTTGCCTGATCAACCAATACGTCCCCGGTGCCAAGATGTCGTTGCATCAGGACAAGGACGAAAAGGGTTATGCCGCGCCCATCGTTTCGTTGTCACTGGGTTTGCCGGCGATGTTTCTGTTCGGCGGTTTCGAACGCAGCGACAAGAGCCAGCGCATCCCGCTCTTGCACTGCGACATGGTGATCTGGGGTGGGGTGGATCGCCTGCGCTATCACGGCGTACTGCCAATCAAACCCGGCCATCACCCGCTCTTGGGCGAGCGGCGCGTCAACATCACCTTCCGCGTCGCTGGCGATCAGTAAAAGTTTGACCGCAAGGCGCGGAGTGTCGTCAGCTCCGATGCTGGTTAACCTGAGTCAAACAGGTCAACGGATTCCCTCTCATGGACACGCTTTCGAACACCAGTATTGAAGACGATCCACGCTGGGCCGCCGTGGTGGCTCGCGACTCAAGTGCCGACAGGACATTTGTCTACGCGGTAAAAACCACCGGTGTTTATTGCCGACCGAGCAGCCTTGCGCGGTTGCCGAAACCGCAGAACGTCGTATTTTTCGATACAGCCGAACTGGCCGAAGCTGCCGGATATCGGCCGAGCAAACGCGCCAGTAAGGATCAGAATGATACGCAGCATGCAGCGATCATTGCGGCAGCGTGTCGGCAGATCGAGGCCTGTGAGAGGCTGCCGGCGCTCAACAGCCTGGCGGCCACCGCCGGCCTTAGCCCTTTTCATTTCCACCGGGTATTCAAAACTGCGACCGGCCTGACACCGAAGGCGTACGCCACGGCGCATCGTTCACGCAAGCTGCGTGCGCGACTCGCGAACGGCGGCTCGGTGACCGATGCGCTGTATGACGCCGGCTTCAATTCCAACAGCCGTTTTTACGAAGCCGCTGACCAATTGCTCGGCATGAAGCCCACCGACTACCGCGCCGCCGGGCAGAACAATGACATCCGCTTTGCCGTAGGCCAATGTTCGCTCGGGGCGATTCTGGTCGCGCAAAGCGAACGGGGGATTTGCGCGATTCTGCTCGGCGACGATCCGCATCTATTGGTGTGCGACCTGCAGGATCAGTTTCGCAACGCCAATCTGATCGGCGCCGACCGCGAGTTTGAACGGTTGATCGCCAACGTCGTCGGCTTTGTCGAAGCACCTGCGACCGGCCTGAACTTGCCGCTGGATATACGCGGCACAGCGTTTCAGGAGCGAGTCTGGCAGGCACTCCGCGAGATCCCGCCGGGCAGCACCGCCAGTTACGCCCAGATCGCGCAGCGCATTGGCGCGCCGACCTCGATGCGCGCCGTCGCCCAGGCTTGCGGCGCCAACCGCCTGGCGGTAGCGATTCCTTGCCACCGCGTGGTGCGCAGCGATGGCAATCTTTCCGGCTACCGCTGGGGCGTCGAGCGCAAACGTCAACTGTTAGAGCGCGAACTCAGCGATTGACGTCGACCACCACCCTGCCCCGTAGTTGACCGGCGAGCAGTTTGGGCGCGGCCTCAAGGGCTTCGCTCAAACTGATTTCCTGGCTTATCAGGTTGAGCAAGGAGAAATCCAGATCCCTGGCCAGTCGATCCCATGCCTCGACACGGCGTGCTTTCGGTTGAGTCACGCTGTTGATCCCGGCCAAAGTGACGCCGCGCAGAATGAACGGCGCAACCGACGCCGGAAAATCCATGCCCTGCGCCAGCCCACATGCCGCAACCACGCCTTCGGAGCGCGTGCTGGCGCAAGCATTCGCCAAAGTATGGCTGCCGACCGAATCGACCACCGCCGCCCAACGTTCCTTCGCCAATGGCTTGCCCGGCTCGGACAAAGTGGCTCGATCGATGATTTCGGCAGCGCCCAATTGCTGCAGGTATTCATGCTCGGACACCCGCCCCGTGGACGCCACCACGCGATACCCCAACTTGCTGAGCAAGGCGATGGCAAAGCTGCCGACCCCGCCATTGGCGCCAGTGACCAGCACTTCGCCGTGATCCGGCGTCACGCCATGGCGCTCCAGCGCCAGGATGCACAGCATCGCGGTATAACCTGCCGTGCCGATGGCCATGGCTTGCGCGGGGGTGAAAGCTTGCGGCAGTGGAATCAGCCAGTCACCGTTGAGCCGGGCCTTTTGCGCCAGCCCGCCCCAGTGGCTTTCACCGACGCCCCAACCGTTGAGCAGCACCTGATCGCCTGCCTTGAAATCCGCATGCGAACTGGACTCGACAGTCCCCGCCAGATCGATCCCCGGCACCATGGGAAACTTGCGCACCACCGGGCTGCTGCCGGTGATCGCCAGGCCGTCTTTGAAATTCAGGGTGCTGTACGCGACGTTCACGCTGACGTTGCCTTCGGGCAGTTGCTGCTCATCGATTTGCTGCAAATAGGCGCGATAACCGTTGTCGTCTTTGTCGATCAGAATGGCATTGAACATGACGGCCCCTCGAAGAAGATTTGGAAAAAGCATGCCTTGAAATAGCACATCGCAACACATTGCCACACTCGACTTTGCGCTAACTGCTCGATCAGCCGGGTAAATCCACGGCGGGCGGCTATGCTTTTTCGACGGTTGTGTTTTCCCGGTTGCGCCTTGCAAACCGGTGTGTCGATGGAGCTGACGATGCCTTTGCTGAGCGCTTTACCCTCGTTGCTGATGTTATGTCTGCTGACGCTTGGCAATGCCTGGGCAGCCGCACCAGCGGCAAAGCAGAACGCGGCGCCAAGCGAGCCGACTTGGCCGCAGGTGATCAGCAGCGGCAAGAGCAAGCTGACGGTGTATCAGCCGCAGCTCGACAGCTGGGATGGCTATACGCTCAATGCCCGCGCGGCCGTCGAAGCCACCGCCGCCGATGGCAAATCCACCTACGGCATCGTCCAGTTCAGCGCGCACACTCTCGTCGACAAGACCACCCGCTGGGTCGCGCTCGATCAGTACAAGATCATCGAGGCCGATTTCCCCGCCGACGCCAAACAGGCCAACACATGGCTCGCCATCCTGGAAAAAGATGCCGAGAGCCGCAAGAAAACCATCTCCCTCGATCAACTGGAAGCGGCGGTCGGCGTGCTCAACGCTGAACAGAAAGCCGACAGCGCACCGCTGGAAAACACCCCGCCGATCATAATCAGTTCCGACAGCCCGGCAATCCTCGTGTACATCGACGGTGAGGCGGCTTATCGGCCGGTGGAAGGAACGGAGCTGCAACGGGTGATCAACACGCGCCCACTGCTGCTCAAAGACGCCGAAGGCAAACACTACCTGCATGTATTTGACGGCTGGATGGTCGCCGATCAATTGGCCGGCGATTACACGCGCCTTGCTGCGCCGCCGGCCAGTCTGGAAAAAGCCAAACAGGCGGCGATCAAGAGTCGCCAGGTGGACCTGCTTACCGGACAAAGCGATCCGAAGGACAAGATTCCCAGCCTGGCCAAGCCGCCGCAGCCGAAAATCTTCATCGCCACCGCGCCAACCGAACTGTTGGTTACCGACGGCGCCGCGCAATGGCAACCGATTCAGGGCACCAGCCTGTTGTACGTGAGCAACACCACCGGGCACATCTTCAAGGAAATCGGCGACCAGAACAGTTACGTGCTGATCTCCGGGCGCTGGTTTCGCGCCAGCGACATGAGCGGGCCATGGACCTTTGTCCCGGCAGACAAACTGCCGGCCGACTTTGCCAAGATTCCTGACGACAGCGCCAAAGAGAACGTCAAGGCCTCGGTAGCCGGCACGCCACAGGCGCAGGAGGCGGCCATTGCGGCGACCATCCCGCAGACGTCGGCGATCAGGAAAAGCGCGGTGAAGATGACGGCGCCGCAATTTGACGGTGAGCCGCAGCTCAACGCGATCAGCAATACGCCGTTGCAATACGTGATCAACAGCGCCACACCGATCATTCGCGTCGACAACGACAGTTGGTGGGCCGTGGAGAACGGCATCTGGTTCAGCGCCACCTCGCTGAACGGGCCGTGGAGTGTGGCCACTTCAGTGCCAGCGGTGATTTATTCGATTCCGCCCAGCTCGCCGATGCACTACCTCACGTACGTGAAGGTTTACGAATCCAGCGGCGATACCGTGGTGGTCGGCTATACGCCAGGCTATCAAGGCTCGACGCTGGACCCGGCGACTGGCGTTGTGGTGTACGGCACCGGTTATCCGTATACGCCGTGGGTGGGCAGTGTCTGGTACGGGCCGCCGGTGACCTACGGTTTCGGCGTCGCGATTCGTTACACGCCGTGGACTGGCTGGTCCTTTGGCTTTGGATTCGGCTGGAGCTGGGGCAGCAGCACTGTCGCCATGGGCTGGGGTTGGGGAGCCTATCCGTGGTGGGGAAATTACGGCTGGGGCTACGCGTGGGGCCCGCGTCTGTACCCGGCGCCGCTGGCCTGGGGTGGCGCAGCCTATGGTTATCGCGGCGGCGCCGTGGCCTGGGGTCCGGGTGGCTGGGCCGGAACGACCGGCAACCTTTATCATCAGTGGGGTGATCGCGCGACGGTCAGCCGTCATGGCGCCGGCTACAACGCCTGGACCGGCAATCGCTGGGCCGGTCAGGTCGGCGCCTCGTACAACTCGCGTACCGGCATTGCCGCCGCCGGGCAACGTGGCGCGGTGCACAACGCCTACACCGGCAACTTCGCTGCCGGGCGCAGTGGTGTGGCTGTCGGCCAGAACGGTGGTGCCGTCGCCGGAGAACGGGTTACTGCCGGCAACGTCCGCAGCGGGACTCATGTCAGTGCCAACCGCGGTACTGTCTACAACCCCAATACCGGCAACACCACGCAATACGGAGGTATCCATGGCCACAACGGCGGCGCCGCGCGCGTCGGCGACAACGTTTATGCCGGGCGCGACGGCAACGTTTACAAGAGAACCGACAACGGCTGGCAGCCCATGGCCGGCAGCGGTGCCAACCGGACCAGACCCGCGAACACCAATGCGCAGTTGCAGAATCTCAACCGCGAATCCGCCGCACGTAATCTCGGTAATCAGCGCACGCACAACTTCAATCATTCTTCACAAATGATGAACCGATCGTTTAGCGGTGGCGGCGGATTGCACCGACGCTGAAAAACTGCACGTCATGTTCAGAATTTCAGACTGGCCGCGCAGTTGGTTTTGCTGCTAAAACCGGTGGCCGTCCCTGCCCGTTTTATCGTTCGGAGAGTTGCTTTATGAGCCAGTGGCCTGACACCCGCATCCTTGATCTCCTCAGAATCGAACTGCCGATCATTCAGGGCCCGATGGCCGGTGCGACCCATTCTTCCATGGTGATCGAGGTGTGCAACGCTGGCGGCCTCGGTTCGATGCCGGCCGCGATGCTGAGCATCGGGCAACTGCGCGAAGAATTGAAAACCATACGCCAGCACACCGCCAAACCGTTCAACGTCAATTTCTTCTGCCACAAGCCACCGGCGGCTGATGAACAGCGCGCTCGAGACTGGAAGAATCTGCTCGAACCCTATTACCGCGAGCTGGGTGCCGATTTTGCCGCACCGACGCCGGTATCCAACCGAGCGCCGTTCGATGAAGCCGCGTGCGCTGTGCTCGAAGAATTCCGGCCGGAGGTGGTGAGTTTCCATTTCGGGCTTCCGGAAAAATCCCTGCTCGACCGGGTCAGGGCGACCGGGGCGAAAATTCTTTCGTCTGCCACCACGGTCGAGGAAGCGATCTGGCTGGAGCAGCATGGCTGCGATGCGATCATTGCCATGGGATATGAAGCCGGCGGCCACCGCGGAATGTTTCTCAGCGATGATCTGAGCACGCAGGTCGGCACCTTCGCTCTGGTACCACAAGTGGTCGACGCGGTGCGAGTGCCGGTGATTGCAGCGGGTGCGATCAGCGATGCCCGTGGCGTTGCAGCGGCGTTCATGCTCGGTGCCTCGGCAGTTCAAGTTGGCACCGCGTACCTGTTCACGCCGCAAGCCAAAGTCAGCGCTTCACACCACAAAGCCCTGCGTACCGCGAAGGAAAGCGAGACGGCTATCACCAACATCTTCACCGGCCGTCCGGCGCGGGGCATTGTCAATCGGGCGATGCGTGAACTCGGCCCGATGTCCGCGCAGGCGCCAGCCTTCCCGCTGGCCGGAGGTGCGCTGATGCCTCTGCGCGTCATTGATGACGCGGATTTTGCCAATCTCTGGGCCGGTCAGGCGTTGACGTTGGGCAAGGATATCGGCAGCGCCGAACTGACCCGGCAACTCGCCGAGGGCGCATTGGCAAGACTCATCCCACGTTGAATTTATGCGGCGAGCGAATTTAATCCCTCGCCACTCAGCGGCGTCTCGCTATATATTTCTTTATATAGCGACCGCGCCTGTGTATCGGCGTTATCACAACAGAGCACTCATCGCCGATCACGGAGTTTTTACATGACCCTGGCTGCCCCACGCTTCGCTCCTGCCTGCTTCGCTTCATTATTCGCATGTTTCAGCATCGGCGCCGCTCAGGCGGACGACGTGCAAGTGGCCGTCGCCGCCAATTTCACTGCGCCCATCCAGGCCATCGCTGCCGATTTCGAAAAAGACACCGGCCACAAACTGGTCGCCGCTTACGGCGCAACCGGCCAGTTCTACACCCAGATCAAGAACGGCGCGCCTTTCGAAGTCTTCCTCGCTGCTGACGACACAACACCAGAGAAACTCGAAAAAGAAGGCGAGACCGTCAAGGGATCTCGTTTCACCTACGCCATCGGCACGCTGGCGCTGTGGTCAGCGAAAGATGGCTATGTGGATGCGCAAGGCGAGGTGTTGAAAACCAACCAATACCAACACCTCTCGATCGCAAACCCGAAAACCGCGCCGTACGGCCTCGCCGCCACTCAGGTGCTGGGAAAACTCAACCTGATCGCCGCGACCAAAGCAAAAATCGTCGAAGGTCAGAACATCACCCAGGCTTACCAGTTCGTTTCCACCGGCAACGCCGAACTGGGCTTCGTTGCTCTTTCGCAAATCTACAAGGACGGCAAAGTCAGCAGCGGTTCGGCATGGATTGTCCCGGCCGCCCTGCATGATCCGATCAAACAGGACGCGGTGCTCTTGAACAAAGGCAAGGACAGCGCCGTTGCCAAGGCCCTGCTCGATTACCTCAAAGGCCCGAAAGCCGCTGCGGTGATCAAGTCCTTCGGGTACCAATTGTAAATGTCGCTGACCAATGCCGATTTCGCCGCGATCTGGCTGACCCTGAAACTGGCGTCACTGACCACAGTGATCCTGTTGGTGATCGGCACCCCGATCGCGTTATGGCTGGCGCGCACTTCGTCCTGGTTGCGTGGCCCGATTGGCGCCATCGTCGCCCTGCCGCTGGTGTTGCCGCCGACGGTGATCGGTTTTTATCTGCTGCTGGCGCTGGGGCCGCACGGTTTTCTCGGTCAGTTCACTCAATGGCTGGGGCTGGGCACGTTGACGTTCAGTTTTACCGGGCTGGTCATCGGTTCGGTGATCTACTCCATGCCGTTCGTGGTGCAACCCCTGCAAAACGCTTTCTCGGCAATTGGCACCCGCCCGCTCGAAGTCGCGGCAACCTTGCGCGCCAATCCCTGGGACACGTTCTTCAGCGTGATCCTGCCGCTGGCGCGCCCCGGGTTCATCACCGCAGCGATTCTGGGCTTCGCCCACACCGTGGGTGAATTCGGCGTGGTGCTGATGATCGGCGGCAACATTCCCGACAAGACGCGCGTGGTCTCGGTGCAAATCTACGACCACGTCGAAGCACTGGAATATGCCCAGGCGCACTGGCTTTCCGCGGCGATGCTGGTGTTTTCGTTTGTTGTGCTGCTGGCGCTGTATTCCAGCCGCAAGACCCGCGCAGGCTGGAGCTGATCGATGATCGATGTACGTCTGAAACGCGCTTATCCGGGGTTCGAACTGGATGTCGATCTGCAAGTGCCGGGCCGCGGTGTCACTGCGCTGTTTGGCGATTCCGGCTCGGGCAAGACCACCTGCCTGCGCTGCATCGCCGGGCTGGAGCGCGCAGAGCATGGTTTTGTGCAGATCAACGACGACGTCTGG
This sequence comes from Pseudomonas sp. TSRC2-2, assembly GCF_049897785.1. Lineage (NCBI taxonomy): Bacteria > Pseudomonadati > Pseudomonadota > Gammaproteobacteria > Pseudomonadales > Pseudomonadaceae > Pseudomonas > Pseudomonas sp. TSRC2-2. The sequence continues at coordinate 524,047 of NZ_JAFCWZ010000001.1, read as the reverse complement.
CAGGACAGCGCCAAGGGCATCTTCGTCCCGCCGCATAAACGTGCGCTTGGCTACGTGTTTCAGGAAGCCAGCCTGTTCCCGCATCTGTCGGTGCTGGCCAATCTGGAGTTTGGCCTCAAACGCATCGCCAGGTCGCAACGCCGGGTCGACATGAACCAGGCCACCGAATTGCTCGGCATCGGGCATCTGCTTGAGCGTTATCCGCAGCACCTGTCCGGTGGCGAGCGGCAGCGCGTCGGCATCGCCCGCGCCCTGCTGACCAGTCCGAAACTGTTGCTGATGGACGAACCACTGGCGGCGCTCGACAGCCGCCGCAAAAGCGAAATCCTCCCGTACCTGCAACGCCTGCACGACGAGCTGGATATTCCGCTGCTGTACGTCAGCCACGCCCAGGACGAAGTCGCGCGCCTGGCCGATCATCTGGTGTTGCTCAGCGAGGGCAAGGCGCTCGCCAGCGGCCCGATCGGCGAGACCCTCGCGCGTCTGGATCTGCCTTTGGCGCTGGGGGATGACGCCGGGGTGATCATCGCAGGCCAGGTCAGCGCCTACGACGCCACCTATCAATTGCTCAGCCTGCAGTTGCCGGCCACTGAAATGAACATTCGCGTCACCCATGCGCCGATGGCCGTGGGTCAGGCCCTGCGCTGCAAGGTACACGCGCGAGACATCAGCCTGGCGCTGAACAACGATGCGGCCAGCAGTATCCTCAATCGACTGCCGGTGACGGTCATCAGCGAACAGGCGGCTGACAACAGTGCGCACGTGCTGATCCGCCTGGACGCCGATGGCACGTCGCTGTTGGCGCGGATCACGCGCTTTTCTCGCGATCAATTGGACGTGCATCCGGGCCAGCGGCTATGGGCGCAGATCAAGGCGGTAGCGGTGCTCGCGTAAATCATTCGGCACGACGGCCAGCGCCTGCGGTCAATGCAGTTACAGACTGCCGTATGACCGAAGGAAGCCGCCATGCCCGATACCGTGCTGACAGATGCTCTGCCCGCCGATCTGCATTACGTCGATGACACTCAGCCTGGTATCACCCGGAAAAAACTGCGCGGCAAGTTCGTCTATTTCGAACCGTCCGGGCAGCGCATTACCGACCCGGACGAAATCAAACGCATCAATGCTCTTGCGGTGCCGCCGGCGTATAGCGATGTGTGGATCTGCGCCGATCCCTGCGGACATCTGCAGGCCACAGGGCGCGATGCACGCGGGCGCAAGCAATATCGTTATCACGCACGCTGGCGCGAAGTGCGCGATGCCGACAAATATTCGCGCCTGCGCGAATTCGGCCTGGCCCTGCCTAAGCTGCGACGCCAGCTTGAGGCGCTGCTTGATGCGCCGGGTTTCAGCCGCGACAAGGTCATGGCTACGGTTATCACCTTGCTCGATGCCACCCTGATCCGCGTCGGCAATACCCAATACGCGCGGGACAATCGCTCCTATGGCCTGACGACGTTGCGCAGCCGTCACGTCGAGGTCAACGGCAGTGCGATCCTGTTCCAGTTCCGTGGAAAAAGTGGCATCGAGCACCAGATCACCGTCAAGGATCGACGCCTGGCGCGAATCATCAAGCGCTGTCTGGAAATCCCCGGGCAGAACCTGTTTCAGTATCTCGACGAAAACGGCGAACGGCATACCGTCACTTCTTCCGACGTCAACGCCTATCTGCAAAAACTCACGGGCGCGGCGTTCACCGCCAAGGATTACCGCACCTGGGCAGGCAGCGCCCTGGCACTGTCGGTGCTGCGCGAGTTGCAGCATGAGTCGGAAACCGAAGCCAAGCGCCACGTGGTCGAAGCCGTGAAGAACGTCGCCAAACAGTTGGGCAACACGCCGGCGGTGTGCCGCAAGTGCTACATCCACCCCGCCGTAGTTGAACATTTCATGCTCGGCGCCCTCGCCGAACTGCCCCGCCCGCGAGTGCGCATGGGCCTGCGCGCCGAGGAAGTGGCACTGGCGATGTTTCTCGAGCGCATGTGCGAGGTGACTGAGGCTTCTTGATCGCCGATATCAGAGGCTCATCGTGCGTCAGGCAACTGATCTGAGCTTGCCCCGACGCCTTCGCAAGCCCGCTCCCACATGAGGTTTGCGGGGTGCCTAATTTGGGTTCCGCCGCGAAACCTGTGGGAGTGGGCTTGCTCACGAAAGCGTCGGGGCAGGCGAATCGTCTGTGTCTGACACACTGCCTTCGCGATCAAGTCAGCTCTCACATGTATTCCGCCGACGAGCTGAGCTGGGTATTTTTTGCACGATCGCGCAGGGCTTCTATAGTTGATCTGACACGAATCAACTGCGGTGGCGCCATGGAAGACATATTCGTCGTGAAACGCTGCAACAAAATCGTCATTCATGGGCGCCGCGCCGCAGACAGCCAGCAGGAACCCGCCGAAGCATCGGCGTGGTTTCGCATCTGCGACACACGCACTGGCGGCTTTTTTGGCGATGGCTTTGATGAGCAAGCGGATGCTCACCGCGAATGTCAGCGCCTCAACGCAGCCAGTTCTCAATTACCGGCCCGCCAGCACTCAGGCTGATGCCCGGCGGCAGCGGGTCTATACTGAAACCAGCTGATGGAGCAGCCCCCACCGGCAAAACGCTCGCGACAGGCGGGCTTTTTGTTGCAGTTCAGCGGTTTCATTGAACGGAGGTGTTCCATGTCCGAGAAAGAGTCCATCACTACCCTCCTCACCCTGCTCGACGCCCGCCAGGCGCGCCTTGCAGCCGCGTGCAAAGAGATCGCCGACTGGGTCGATCATCAGGGCGGACATCCGACGGCGCTGCGCATTCGCGATCGGCTGCACGACATTGAAAAGGACGCGCCGCTGATTCGCGACACACTTTCAACGCTCAAGCCGCAGGATCGGCCACTGCCCCGCTTCAGATGAGCTCTGTGAAGGAGTCCTCTCTGCATTGGCGCAGAGAGGACCGCGATCATCGGCCTCAGTCCCCCTTGCCCGTGCGCGTACCGCCATGGCTGTGCTGCCCACCGACGCGCGCTTTCTCCGCCCGATCGACTTTCACATTGACTGAAGTTCCGCCCTTCTTGCCGGCTTCCTTGATTTTTTGCGGATCCTCCGCGAACGGTTGATCTTTGTGATGATTGGTCATGGTTCTGTCCTCGGCACAGTTGTAGAGATACTTCACAGACTCTAGACGAGCGAACTCCAGTTCAACTTCGCGCCGACAAATGGTTTATCAAACGCAGCGAAACGGTAACAAAAACCGACTCTTCCCTTGCCATACCCCACGCATAGAAAAGTTATACGAAGCGGCATGCAAAACTGCACTCTGTATAAGTTTCATCACGCACTTACCGTTCATCGGGCTAAACAAAAATTTTCAAAACATTTTTCGCCGGCTCGTAATCGGAGTAGATGTCCGGTGCAACAATGGACATAACTAGCGAAACGTTAATTGATATCGGAGAGCTATCATGACTACAGGAAATAAAAATCCAGGTAACTTCGCGAACGATCGTGAGAAGGCGTCTGAAGCTGGCAAAAAAGGCGGCCAGGCATCGGGCGGCAACTTCGCCAATGACCGTGAAAAAGCATCCGAGGCTGGTCGCAAAGGCGGTCAAAACAGCCACGGCGGTGGTCGCAAGTCCTGAGTGAGCGGCACAAGGGCAGCCCTGCTGCCCTTTGAAATCAGCTGATGGAGCGTAATCATGAAAACGGTAACGGCTTTTGCACGAGGCGAAGTGCAACGAAACAAGGGAGCGGAAGTGTATCCCGAAGCAGCGCGCAGTTCGCACGTGACAAGGTCGGACAGCCCGTCGGTGTCACCTTGTGTTGAAAGACAGCAAGTCAGTCCAAGACACAGAGAGAGCGTTCAGCAGGAATGCTATGAGCGCCGGGAACTGACAGTTAACTCTGAAAACTCCCGCACCCCGGATACAATGCCAATTTATGAGCGCTGTTCTTAGCAGACCGGTCAAACTTGTAGCTAAAAGACAAGCAAGACCAATAAAGCAAACCAATCAGCCAACTAGCGGGCACTTTGCGAATGACGACGGCAGGTAGTTTGTGCATCTTTTATTCACAAGGCGCCATATAGAAAATTGAGGAAGTTTGAAATGACACAAGATAAACAAGGCGGCATGTCGGTAAACGAAGCGGGCAAAAAAGGTGGGGAAGCCACTTCAGCTTCGCACGACAAAGAGTTCTATCAGGAAATCGGTAGCAAGGGCGGCCAGAACAGCGGCGGTAACTTCAAAAACGATCCGGAACGCGCCGCTGAAGCCGGGAGCAAGGGCGGTCAGAACAGCGGAGGGAATTTCAAGAACGACCCTGAACGCGCAGCAGAAGCCGGAAGCAAAGGTGGCCAGAACAGCGGCGGCAACTTTGCCAATGATCGAGAAAAAGCCTCTGAAGCCGGACGCAAGGGTGGTCAAAACAGCCATGGTGGCGGGCGCAACAGTTGATGCGCCGGGTGCGGGGGAGCTTGTCTCCCCTGCCCACTTTCATTTCAGCAAGATCACAGCTATTGCTTAGGAGTCCTGACCAGCCGAGGGAATCGCCATGCCTGTTCATGTCATCAACTTCACCGGCCCGATCAATGCGTCGACCTGTGGTCAATTGATCGATAAAGCCTCGCTCGCCGTAAAGGAAGATGCGCCGCGACTCATCGTCAATATCGCCACGATGGGCGGTGAATGCAGTTACGGCTTCACGATGTACAACTTTCTCCTTGCCCTGCCCATTCCGGTGCATACCCATAATCTGGGCACCGTTGAATCAATGGGCAATATTGTCTTCCTCGCCGGCCAGCGCCGCACCGCCTGTACTCACAGCAAGTTTCTGTTTCATCCCTTCCATTGGCACCTGCAAGGTTCAGTTGATCACTCGCGGATGTCGGAGTACGCCATGAGCCTGGATTATGACTTGCACCTCTACGCGCAAATCGTCGCCGAGCGTACGAGTCAGGGTAAAAATGCGCTGGAAACAGAGAAATATCTCACAGCGGCCCCGCGCATCATCAATCCTGAAGAAGCTTTGCATTCAGGCCTGATCACGGCCGTGGAAAACACCGAGGTTCATGCCGACTTCGTCTGCTCGTGCATTTATTCCTGATGCTTCTACTCAATAACGCGTCGTTGCGGGCGCGTTTCAATCCTTTCAGATCGACACCCCAAGCCCCGGAACAGTACGGATATCCACCGCATTCGGGCTCAACTTGTGCACGTATCAACCGGCCGTACAACGCTATGTAAGCAGGGGCAGCCGGTCATCCCGGTCACAGGAAATTTCTCTGAATTATTCATTTCGCCAGATATCCCTCTTTATAAGCAGCCGGAGGAATTGTATGAGCGGAGCGGATTTGTACGTGATCGATTACCTGCTTCACGGAAAGGCCAGATCGTTCGTCATTCGCACAAAAAACATGAACAATGCCGAAGCCTGGCAATGGGCAAGTTGTGATGCGGGCATCACACCCATTCCCCGCCCCGGCCGGCCTCCGTTGAAACGCTTTTCAAAACCGATGGCGGAACGCTTTGGCGTGACCGAGGTGCAATGGCGAGAATCGGTGCCTCTGGTCTGGGAGGAGGATCACGCAAAATGACTGAGCGCACATTGAGATTTGGGTTCGGCCGATCGTGGGATGACGAGATGGCTGAAAATGCCGCCATGTTCCGCGAGGCGGATCTTCTGGAAGAGGCGGCTTATACATTCATTGAAGCCGAGACGGACAATCCTGAAGCCTGGGCTCGCTTTACCGAAGCCAAGGCTCTGGCCGACGCGAAACGAACGGCGGCCTTTCAGGACTGGATGCGCATCAAGCGTGCAATGAGCAAGCCGCGCTCGAAATAGCGGCCCGACGCATCACGGCTTGAGAGTCAGCAGCGGCTCGCCCTTTGGCACCACGTAAGTGGCAAGTTCCACGGCTTTCTCGTCGCCCACGTTTTTGGCCACATGCGCGACACCCGCCGGGATATACAACGAATCGCCGGCCTTGAGTGTTACCGGCGCTTGCCCTTCGAGCTGATACTCAAACGTGCCGCTGAGCACATAGGCGACTTCAACGCCGGGGTGCGCATGTCGAGGCGCGCTGACGCCGGCGTCGAAGTCGATGCGCGCCTGAATCACTTCGCGATTGTCGGCGCCCAGATCCTGGCGAACCAGATCGGTACGGCTCAGACCTTTCTGCCAGCTCATGGCCGGCGCATCTTGCGCATGAGCGAAACCGGTCAGGGAAGCGAAGACAACGGCAGAAGCCAGAAACAGTGGACGGTACATGGTGATGCCCTCTTGAACGCTGTGTGGGTGTGAGAGCTACTTTGGTCTCGGCATGTAAGGCGGATGTGTCTCGAACGCCCGGTTTGGTGTTGTCATGTGTATCCGTTGAGGGTGGATACACGCTTATACAAACGTGCCTCTGGCAACCTTACGGGCCATGGCTGGAGGGAATCTGTAAACTGGCGCGATCATCATTCACTCCAACAAGAGATACCCATGGCCAACCAAGACATCACCTTCACGCCCGATCCGGACACCGACTCGATCTCTTCCGATGTCGCCACTTTCGGCGGGATCATGGTTTCTACCCAGATCCCGACCCGCGCCGATGGCAGCCTGGAACTTGGCGGCATCACCGAGCAAAGCGAATGTACATTGCAGGCGCTTAAAGTCGCACTGGAGCGTGCCGGCAGTTCGATGGATCGGGTTCTGCATCTGACTATCTACCTCACCGATATGGGTGATCGCGCAGCGTTCAACGAAGTCTATAAACGCTACTTCGCCAAGCCGTGGCCTGTGCGCGCAGCAGTGGGCGTTGCCTCACTGGCGGTTGAAGGAATGCGCGTGGAAGTGACCGCGATGGCGGCCAAGGGCTGACCAATATCGCAGGGGGTCTGCCGAGCACCCTCTGAATCAGACAAAGTCTTCGCGGGCAAACTCACTCTCACATGTATTTGGTTATGAGCAAACTCATGAGCACAGCGAAAACCTCGTGGGAGCGGGCTTGCCCGCGAAAGGGCCGGAACATTCGACACAACAGCCTGCCGAACGGACCCGATCGCCAACCACCATCGGGCAGCACACACGTGCCCGCCGCGCGTTTCACGGGTAGAATGCGCGCCTTGACCGTGACCGCCTGACTAAAAAAACTATGTCCTTGCCCAAGCATCACCTGGAATTGCTCAGCCCTGCCCGCGATGTCGCCATTGCCCGCGAGGCCATCCTGCATGGCGCTGACGCCGTGTATATCGGCGGCCCGAGCTTCGGCGCGCGCCACAACGCCTGCAACGAAGTCAGCGAAATCGCCGAACTGGTCGAATTCGCCCGCCGATACCACGCGCGCATCTTCACCACCATCAACACCATCCTGCACGACAACGAACTGGAGCCAGCGCGCAAGCTGATCCATCAGTTGTATGACGCCGGTGTCGATGCGTTGATCGTCCAGGATCTGGGCGTGATGGAACTGGACATCCCGCCGATCGAGCTGCACGCCTCGACCCAGACCGACATCCGCACACTTGAGCGGGCGAAGTTCCTTGATCAGGCCGGTTTCTCGCAGTTGGTGCTGGCCCGCGAGCTGAACCTGCAGGAAATCCGCGCTATCGCCGATGAAACCGATGCCGCCATCGAGTTCTTCATCCACGGCGCGCTGTGCGTGGCGTTCTCCGGCCAGTGCAACATCTCTCACGCGCAAACCGGCCGCAGCGCCAACCGTGGCGACTGCTCACAGGCGTGCCGCTTGCCGTATACCCTTAAAGATGAAAAGGGCGGCGTGATCGCCTACGAAAAACATCTGCTGTCGATGAAAGACAACAATCAGAGCGCCAACATTCGCGCGTTGGTCGAGGCCGGCGTGCGTTCGTTCAAGATCGAAGGTCGCTACAAGGACATGGGCTATGTGAAGAACATCACTGCCTATTACCGCCAGCGCCTCGACGACGTACTCGAAGATCGGCCGGACCTGGCCCGCGCCTCAAGCGGCCGCACCGTGCATTTCTTCCTGCCCGACCCGGAAAAAACCTTCCACCGTGGCAGCACCGACTATTTCGTCACTGATCGCAAGATCGACATCGGCGCCTTCGATTCGCCGACCTTCACCGGCCTGCCGGTCGGCACGGTGGAAAAAGTCGGCAAACGTGACATGCAAGTCATCACTCACGAGCCACTGTCCAACGGCGATGGCCTGAACGTGCTGGTCAAACGCGAAGTGGTCGGTTTCCGCGCCAACATCGCCGAGGCCAAAGGCGAGTTCGAGGAAGATGGCGAGAAGCGCTACCGCTATCGCGTCGAGCCGAACGAAATGCCCGAAGGCCTGTTCAAGCTGCGCCCGAACCACCCGCTGAACCGCAACCTCGATCACAACTGGCAACAGGCGTTGCAGAAAACGTCTTCGGAACGTCGCGTAGCCCTGAGCTGGTTCGCCCGTCTGCGCGAAGAGCAGCTGGAAGTGACCGCCACCAGCGAAGAAGGCATCAGCGCCAGCGTCACCCTGAACGGGCCGTTCGGCGTTGCCAACAAGCCGGAACAGGCGCTGGAGCAACTGCGCGATCTGCTGGGTCAGCTCGGTACGACGCAGTACCACGCCACCGACGTCAAACTGGATGCGCCGCAAGCGTTCTTCATCCCGAACTCGCAGCTCAAATCCCTGCGTCGTGAAGTCATTGAAGCGCTGACGGCGGCGCGTGTCGCGGCGCATCCGCGCGGCAGCCGCAAGGCCGAAACCACACCGCCGCCGGTGTACCCGGATTCGCACCTGACCTTCCTCGCCAACGTCTATAACCAAAAGGCGCGCGACTTCTACCACCGTCACGGCGTCAAACTGATCGACGCGGCGTATGAAGCGCACGAGGAGCCGGGTGAAGTACCGGTGATGATCACCAAGCATTGCCTGCGCTTCTCCTTCAACCTGTGCCCGAAACAGGCCAAAGGCGTCACGGGCGTGCGCACCAAGGTCGCGCCGATGCAATTGATTCACGGCGATGACGTGCTGACGCTGAAGTTCGATTGCAAGCCGTGCGAGATGCACATCATCGGCAAGATGAAAGGCCACATCCTCAACCTGCCGCAGCCGGGCAGCGTGGTCGGGCACATCAGTCCTGAAGACCTGATGAAAACCATCCCACGCGCACCGCACTGACTGATTGATGTGCGCGGTGCTTCGGCGTCGCGCACATCGACTTCTCTATGCCAGGCCAAACCGCAGGCATAAAAAAACGCCAACTTCTTGCGAAGTTGGCGTTTTTTTCGAAGATGGCAGGGGCGGCTGGATTCGAACCAACGCATGGCAGGATCAAAACCTGCTGCCTTACCGCTTGGCGACGCCCCTACTGCTCTTTCCAGCGGCCCGTTGGGTTCGCTGTGAGAACGGGGCGCAATTTATCAACATTCGTTTCGTTTGGGAAGCCCCAGATAAAATATTTTTTGTTTTAAAACAGCCACTTATTATTTTCGTGCGAAAACGTTGGGTCTGGCCTGCGTGTATCACACTGTGTACGCGCCCCGCTGCCATACACGCGTTTGCAAAAACCCCCTCCGGCGACACGGAGCAGATACCTCGCCACGCTTCAATGCACCCAAGGTTACAAGGGTTCATCCAGCCCTTGGCCACAGGTTTGCAAAGGAGACGTCAGCATGAAACAGCTTCTGCACACTTCAAAAATCAGCCACGCGCTCGGCTTGTCGGTCCTGGCGCTGTCATTGCTCGGCGCAGTTGGCAGTGTTCAGGCGCAAACGACTGAGCCGACTGCCGCCAGCTATTCCGCGCCCTCCCCATTCGGCGCGCTGAAGCGCGTCAAGGCTGGCGTACTCGACGTGGCCTACGCCGAAACCGGCCCGGCTGATGGCCCGGTGGTGATCCTGCTGCATGGCTGGCCCTACGACATTCACAGCTATGACGAAGTCGCGCCATTGCTCGCGGCCAACGGCTATCGCGTGTTGATGCCGTATGCACGCGGTTATGGCGATACGCAGTTCATCTCCAGAGACACCCTGCGCAACGGCCAGCCGGCGGCGCTGGCCAGCGACGTGATCGACTTCATGGACGCACTGAACATCAAACAAGCGGTGCTGGGCGGCTACGACTGGGGCGCGCGTTCGGCGGATATCGTCGCAGCGCTGTGGCCAGAGCGCGTCAAAGCGCTGGTGGCGGTCAGTGGCTATCTGATCGGCAATCAGGCCGCCGGGCAAAACCCGCTGCCGCCGAAAGCCGAATTGCAGTGGTGGTACCAGTTCTACTTCGCTACCGAGCGTGGTCGCGTCGGCTATGAGAAGAACACCCACGACTTCGCCAAGTTGATCTGGCAACTCGCGTCGCCGCAGTGGAAGTTCGATGACGCCACTTTCGACCGTAGCGCCGAAGCGTTGCAGAACCCCGATCACGTCGAGATAACCGTGTTCAACTACCGCTGGCGTCTGGGCCTGGTGCAGGGCGAAGCGAAGTATGCCGCACTGGAAGAGAAGCTTTCGACTGCGCCGTCGATCAGCGTGCCGACGATTACGCTGGAAGGTGATGCCAATGGCGCGCCGCATCCGGCACCCGAAGACTACGCCAAGCGGTTTACCGGTAAGTATCAGTTCCGGCTGATTGAAGGTGGGATCGGACATAACTTGCCTCAAGAGGCTCCGAAAGCGTTCGCCCAGGCAGTAGTGGATGCCGACCACCTGTGAAGAACCCCCTCGAGGTCACTAAACGGCTGGTGCTATTTGACCAGCCGTTTTTCCTTCGAAGGCCGATAACCGAAGTAGGAGCTGTAGCATTTACTGAAATGGCTCGGTGAGACGAAACCACACGCCACCAGCACTTCCACCTGCGACAGCTCGGTGTGTTGCAGCAGGCGCCGCGCTTCGGTGATGCGCAGTTCGAGATAGTAGCGCTGTGGCGTGGTGCCCAGTTGTTCTTTGAACAAGCGCTCGAGCTGGCGCCGTGAGCGGCCGGCATAGACCGCCAGTTGCTCAAGTTCCAGCGGCTCTTCGAGGTTGGCGTCCATCAGTTTGATCACTTCACGCAGCGGCGCGCTGACGCAGATGTTTTCATCCGGCTTGATCCGCCGATAACGCGACTCTTCGAAGGCAAGAATGTCTTCGATGCCCTCGACCAATGCCTTGCCGTGCAACCCCTTGATCCAGTCCAGCGCCATGTGGAATGCCCCGGACGGGCTGGATGCGGTTAGCCGGTCGCGATCGATCACATAAGGTTCGCTGCTGACATGGGTGCTCTTGGCGATTTCGGTCAGGGCCGGGCGATGTTCCGGGTGAATTGAACAGCGATAGCCATCGAGCAGCCCGGCGCGGCCAAGAAACCAAGAACCGTTCCACAATCCGGCCAGGCTCACGCCCCGCTCCGCCGCTGCCTTGAGCAGGCTGATGAACTCATCACTGGCGCGCAGCTCGGTGCGATAGCCGCCGCACACCACCAGCAAATCGAGATCGTGAAGCGCGGCAGAATCCAGACGCGTGTCGGGGCGGATGACAAGCCCGAGATCGCTGACCACCTCGCCATCACACAGGCCGAAAGTACGCGACGAGAATAGTCCCGGGCGCAACAGATTGGTGGTGACCACGGTGTCCAGCGCCTGGGTGAAGGCCGGAAGCGAAAAGTGTTCGAGCAACAGGAAACCGGTGCGGGTGACGCCGGTGTTATCGCAGTTTTGTTCATTCAGATAGCGAAGGTTCTTGCCCTTCATGCCACCGCTGAATTGACGTCGTTCAATCAAGGTCGGGTCCATCGGTCATTGTTATGCGGCGATAGTTGGCCGGTTCCACGCAAGAGTCAATCATGGCCGTTACCGACGCGTCACGATTGGCGCCGGCGCCGCCATCAACTCAACCATCCAGTCAATAAACACCCGCAGCTTGAGGCTGACATGTCGATTCGGTGGATAGGCCAGATAAAGCGGCATTGATTCAAGCTGCCAGTCACCGAACAACGGCACCAACTCACCCTGCGCCACATGGGCATCAGACATATACGTTGGCAGCCACAGCACACCCATGCCGGCCAGCCCTGCCGCGAGATAGGCATTGCCGTCGTCGACCGCTAGCACGTGGCGACCCTTGATCTGCAGGCGCTCGCTGCCGTTGTGCACTGTGTACGGAAGAGGTTTGCCGGTGCGCGCCCAGAGGAAAGCGACGACGCGGTGATGGGAGTCTTGCAGCTCCAGCGGGTGTACAGGCGTTCCTTCACGAGCCAGATAAGCCGGCGCGGCGAAAACACCCAATGGCAGGTCGGCGAGCTTGCGCGCCATCAGCGATTGATCAAGCAATTCGCCGCCGCGTACCACGCAATCGACATTTTCATCAATGATGTCGACGATGCGGTCGCTGACGCCCATGTCGATCTGGATATCCGGGTAGCGCGCGTGAAATTCGGGCAAAGCCGGTACCAGAATCAGCCGCGCAAACGGGCTTGGCACGTCGATGCGCAAGCGACCGCGCGGTCGTGCAGCGGCGCCGCGCAGGCTGGTTTCGGCGTCGTCCATGTCGGCGAGCAGCTTGATTACCCGTTCGTAATAGGCCGCACCATCGGCGGTAACGTTGACTTTGCGCGTGGTGCGGTTGAGCAGCTTGACCCGCAATCGCGCTTCCAGTTGCTGCACCCGTTGCGTCACCGTGGTCTTGCTCATGTGCAAGGTTTCGGCAGCCTTGGTGAAACTGCCCGCCTCGACCACCCGGGCAAAAGCTTGCATCGCATCGAACCGGTCCATCCACACCCCTCGATTGTTTGAAATTCACAAACAGTGAACGCCAAGCTTGCGCGTTTATCCGGCAGGTGCAAATACCTAAAGTCAGCCCATCAACCACTGATGGAGTCAGCCCCATGTCCAAGCGCGATGTTGTTTTTCCACCTGCCCGCCATGCCCTGTATGAGCGTCACCGTTATTCGCCGGCGATTCGCTCCAACGGTTTCCTGTTTGTCTCCGGACAAGTCGGCAGCCGTGAGGACGGTTCACCCGAAGCGGATTTGCGTGATCAGGTACGCACCGCCTTCAACAACCTCAACGCCATCCTCGCTGCGGCCGGTTGCAGCTTCGGTGATGCGGTGGATGTCACCGTGTTCATGGTCGATCCGCACTCGACATTCGAAACGATCTGGACAGTCGTGCCGGAGTTCTGGGGTGAAGCGCCGTTTCCGACCGTCACCGCTGTCGGCGTGACCTGGCTGGCGGGTTTCGATTTCGAGATCAAGGTGATTGCGAAACTGCCCGAAGCCGCTTGACCGGTCCTGCACAAACTGACGCAACGCGCCGGCACGGAGGCTGGCCAATTCTCCCGCGAATGCGTATAACCTCGCCGTTTCGTCTACCCTGACGTGGCGCGCCGCTCTGTAGCGGCAGCCCTTCAAATGTTGACGCTTATGAAACGGAGAATTCTATGTTCAAGCGTACCCTCGCCTTCACCGCCGGCCTGGCCCTGTCCTTTTCTGCCCTGATGACGCAAGCCGCTGATGTCCTGCGCGTCAGCGCGATTCCCGACGAAGCCCCGACCGAGTTGCTGCGCAAGTTCGAACCGCTGGGTGCCTACCTTGAGCAGCAACTGGGCATGAAGGTGCAATTCGTTCCCGTCGCCGATTACCCCGCAGTGGTTGAAGCCCTTGCCACCGATCGCCTCGACATGGCCTGGCTCGGCGGTTTCACCTTTGTGCAGGCACGTTTGAAGACCGACGCCACCACCCCAGTGATCCCGCTGGTGCAGCGCGAGCAGGACGCGCAGTTCACCAGCAAATTCATCACCGCCGACCCCAATGTGAAAAGCCTCGCCGACCTCAAGGGCAAGACCTTCGCCTTTGGTTCGGTGTCGTCCACCTCGGGCAGCCTGATGCCGCGTTACTTCATGCTGAAGAACGACGGCATCAAGCCTGAGGGCTTCTTCAGCCGCGTCGCCTACTCCGGCGCGCATGACGCCACCGTTGCCTGGGTGCAGGCCGGCAAGGTCGATGCCGGTGTGTTGAACGCCAGCGTCTGGCAGAAACTGGTCGACGCCGGCAAGGTCGACACCAACAAGGTCAAGGTCTTCGCCACCACCCCGACCTACTTCGATTACAACTGGACCGTGCGCGGCACCCTTGATCCGAAGCTGGCGGCAAAAATCAAGAAAGCGTTCCTCGACCTCGACCCGGCCAATCCCGAGCAGAAGAAGATTCTTGATCTGCAGGCCGCCAGTCGTTTCATCGACACCAAGCCCGAAAACTACAAGGGCATCGAGGAAGCCGCCCGCGCCGCCGAACTGCTGAAATGACCCTACGCCTCACCCAGGGCAGCCTGCGCCATGCCAATGGCGTCGATGCCCTTCGCCATATCGACGTGCAGATTGCTGCCGGCGAACAAGTCGCGATCATCGGCCCGTCCGGCGCTGGCAAATCGAGCCTGCTCCATCTGCTCGCAACTGCGCTCAAGCCCAGCAGTGGCGACATCGAAGTGCTCGGCGAGCGCGCCTGGCACGTGTCGGCCCGTCAGCGCCAGCGCCTGCGCGCGCGCATCGGTCTGGTGCATCAGGCGCCACCCATCCCGCCGCGCCAGCGCGTCATCACCGCAGTGCTGGCCGGCAAGCTCGGCCAGTGGAGTCTGGGTAAAAGTCTGTTGAACCTGCTGCATCCGCTGGACGTGGCGGGGGCGCGCGCGGCGTTGGCGCGGCTGGATCTGGGCGACAAACTGTTCGCCCATTGCCAGCAATTGTCCGGCGGGCAACTGCAGCGCGTCGGCATTGCGCGAGTGCTGTATCAGGCGCCGGAAATATTGCTCGCCGACGAGCCGGTTTCAGCGATGGACCCGGTCCTCGCCGGCCACACGCTGGCGATCCTGTCGCGCCATGCTCGCGAACACAACGTCACGCTGGTGGCGAGCCTGCATGCGGTGGATCTGGCGTTGGCGCACTTTCCACGGATCATCGGCTTGCGCGACGGGCAGGTTCTTTTCGACTGCCCTTCTGCTGAAGTCAGCCGCGACAAGCTCGATGCGCTGTACGCCAATGAACAATTGCAATCGTCGGCGCCAGCGGTGGCACCTTTGATCGTGCAGATTCCACGATGCTGAAGGCCGATTCACGGGACCCGGCGGCGTGGCCGCGATTGTTGCTGACGCTGCTGGCGCTGGCCCTGTTGTGGCCGGGCATTGAGCTCAGCGAGCTGGATCTGGGCGTGTTATTCCAGGCCGATAGCCAGAACGAAATGGGCCGTTTCGTTTCGGCATTCTGGCCACCGGCGCACGATCAAGCGTTTCTGCAATTACTGTTCAAAGCCACCCTGCAAACTTTGGCGATCGCCACGGCGGGCATGGCGCTGGCCCTGCTGCTGGCGGTGCCGGCAAGCCTGATCGCCAGCCGCGCACTGTCACTTTCTGCCGCTTCGCGCGGCGGCGTGCCGAGCTTGCCCGGGCGTTTGCTGCGCTGGCCGATACGCGGCTTGCTGATCTTTTTGCGCAGCGTGCCGGAGATCGTCTGGGCGCTGTTGTTTGTGCGTGCCGTTGGCCTCGGCCCGGCGGCGGGTGTGCTGGCCATCGCCATTACCTACAGCGGCATGCTCGGCAAGGTCTACGCGGAGATCTTCGAATCCACCGACCAGCGCCCGGCGCACGCGTTGTTGCAGGCCGGCAGCGGTCGGCTGGCGGCGTTTGCTTACGGCACGTTGCCAAATGTTGCCGCCGAATTGCTCTCCTACACGGTGTATCGCTGGGAGTGCGCGATCCGCGCGTCGGTGGTGATGGGTTTTGTCGGCGCCGGTGGCCTGGGGCAACAGATCGACCTGTCGATCCGCATGTTCGCCGGCGGTGAAGTCGCCAGCATGTTGCTGACGTTCCTGCTGCTGGTGCTGTGCGCCGACCAACTCAGCCGCCTGCTGCGCTGGAGGCTGACATGAGACGCCTGATCAATTTGCTGTTGACCGCCGCCATCGCGCTCTCGGTAGTCGCCTCCTTCGCTTATCTGGAACTGGATCTGGCCGAACTGGGCAGTGCCAACAGCCTCAAGCAGATGGGCAGTTATGTGCAGCGCTTTCTCAGCCCTGACTTGAGCGCCGGTTACCTGAAAGCCATCGTTCACGGCTCGCTGGAAACCCTGGCCATGTCGGCCCTGGGCACCCTGCTCGCGGCGGTGTTCGGCATTGTGCTGGCGCTGCCCGCCGCCGGGCGTTTCGGCTGGCCGCTGCAAAGTGCAGCGCGCCTGCTGCTCAATGGCTTGCGCGCGATTCCGGAGCTGGTCTGGGCGGCGCTGATGGTGCTTGCCGCCGGCCTTGGACCGAACGCAGGTACCCTCGCCCTCGCCCTGCACACCACTGGCGTGCTCGGTCGGTTGTTCGCCGAAGCGCTGGAAAACACGCCGCCGCAACCGGCCGAGGCAATCCGCCTGCAGGGCGGCAATCCGATTGTCGCGTTCTGCTACGGCACCCTGCCGAACCTCGCGCCGCAATTGCTCGCCTACTGCCTGTATCGCTGGGAGAACAATATCCGCATGGCCAGCGTGCTGGGTTTTGTCGGCGCTGGCGGTCTGGGCCAGATGCTCTATGTCAGTTTGAGCCTGTTCCAGGAAGCGCAGGCCAGCACGGTGATTCTGGCGATGCTGCTGCTGGTGTTTCTGGTCGACTGGTTGAGTGCCTGGAGCCGGCAGCGCTGGGTCAAAGCGTAGGCCGAGTGGATATCTGGCAAAAGCTGATTATGCTTCAGGAAACCTTGCAGCCCTGCGAGGCGGTCAGACTGTGCAAGCTTCACGCTAGCGCAACGGCGGAAGATGCCAACGGGCCAGAGTGCGACAGGCAGTAACGGGGGACTCCGGCCTACAACAATAAGCACGACGGAGAACACCCATGGCCACAATCGACACAGCATCCACCGGCACACCGCCCCGCAGCGGCGGCATCACCAGGGAGGAGCGCAAGGTCATCTTCGCTTCTTCGCTGGGCACGGTTTTCGAGTGGTACGACTTTTACCTCTACGGCTCACTGGCGGCAATCATCGCCAAACACTTCTTCGCCGGCGTCAACGAAACCACCGCCTTCATCTTTGCCCTGCTGGCCTTCGCCGCCGGGTTTGCGGTGCGGCCGTTCGGCGCCATCGTCTTCGGACGCTTGGGTGACATGATCGGACGCAAACATACGTTTCTGATCACCATCGTGATCATGGGCGTGTCGACGGCGATCGTTGGTCTGCTGCCCGGCTACGCGACCATCGGTGTCGCCGCCCCGGTCATCCTGATTACCCTGCGTCTGCTGCAAGGCCTGGCGCTGGGCGGGGAATACGGCGGCGCGGCGACCTATGTTGCCGAACACGCACCGCGTAATCGGCGCGGTTTCTTCACTTCGTGGATTCAAACCACCGCCACCCTCGGCCTGTTCATGTCGTTGCTGGTGATTCTCGCCTGCCGCACGGCGCTGGGCACCGAAGCGTTCGAGGCGTGGGGCTGGCGGATTCCGTTTCTGCTGTCGATCATTCTGCTGGCCGTGTCGGTGTACATCCGCCTGCAACTGAGCGAGTCGCCGGTCTTTCAGAAAATGAAAGACGAAGGCAAGGCATCGAAAGCGCCGCTGACCGAATCCTTCGCGCGCTGGGACAACCTCAAAGTGGTAATCATGTCGCTGCTCGGCGGCACGGCCGGGCAAGCGGTGGTCTGGTACACCGGGCAGTTTTATGCGCTGTTTTTCTTGCTGCAAACCCTGAAAATCGACGCGCAGACCGCCAACCTGTTGATTGCCGGCTCGCTGCTGATCGGCACACCGTTCTTCGTGATTTTCGGCAGCCTGTCCGATCGCATCGGGCGCAAGCCGATCATCATGGCCGGGTGCATTCTGGCTGCTTTGACCTACTTTCCGATCTTTACTGCGCTGACCCAGTACGGCAACCCGGACGTGTTCGTCGCGCAGGAGAAAAATCCGGTCAAGGTGATCGCCAATCCTGATCAGTGTTCATTCCAGTTCGATCCGGTGGGCAAGGCCAAATTCACCAGCTCCTGTGACTTGGCGAAAACCTTGCTGGCGAAACGCGCGATCCCTTATGAGAACGTTGCTGCCGAACCGAACACGGTCGCGCAGGTGCGCATCGGTGATCGCGTCGTCGAGAGTTTCGAAGGCAGCGCCCTCCCCGCCGCCGACTTCAAAGCCCGCAACGACGCCTTCACCGCCAACCTCGGCGCGGCGTTGAAGGACGCCGGTTACCCGGAAAAAGCCGATCCGGCGAAAATCAACTATCCGATGATGTTGCTTCTGCTGACCGTTCTGGTGATCTACGTGACCATGGTTTATGGCCCGATCGCCGCGTGGCTGGTCGAACTGTTCCCGACGCGCATCCGCTACACCTCGATGTCGCTGCCTTACCACATCGGCAACGGCTGGTTCGGCGGTTTTCTGCCGACCGTGGCCTTCGCCATGGTCGCCGCCACCGGTGACATCTACTACGGGCTCTGGTACCCGATCGTCATTGCAGTGGCGACGGCGATACTCGGCACGTTCTTCCTGCCGGAAACCAAGGATCGCGACATTCTCAAAGACTGAAATCGCCGCTGAGCCCTCTCCTGCGGGAGAGGGCCATGGCGCTTAAAAATTTCGAACGTCTGCCGCCGCGCTGTCTCCAATGTGTACATCAACAGGAGGCCAGCGCCATGAATCCCAACGACGACAAAACCCCCAACGCCCCGCCCACCGATGCCAGCGGCAAACCAGTGAACGTGGTCGAACGCGATCTGCAGGACCGCGATGGCAAGACCGAAGGCGTGGACAAAATCATCACGCCCTCTTCCACTCGGGTCAAAGAGCAGGAAGCTGAAGAGCTGCAGCGCAAAGTCGATGAGATCGAGCGTAAGGTTGCAGACGGTAACTGAGTGCAGCGTGGCTGTGGCCGCGGCTTTGAGCGGCGGCTGTCAGCCCGATGATCAAAAGCTGATTTCCTACAGAATCGAACTACACAGCTGATCGACTTCACGTGCATCACAAGCGAAGCGTCTGACAGATTTGCATCGTCTGTTTGCGGATGATGTCTCCCTCGTCCCGCCAGTGACGACAACAAGCCACATCCCCCTTAGACTGCTTCACATTGATCATGGAGGTCATGATGAGCGCTGAACTTTCACTTATCGTTTCAGACTTCGAAACCGAAGAAGAGGCTGCGGAATACGACCTTTGGTTTCGTGCGCAGGTCCAGCAAGCACTTGATGATCCGCACCCTGGCATTCCCCATGCCGAAGCAATGGTGTTGCTCGATCAGATGAATGAAGAAAACCGCAGGAAGCGCCGCGCTGCGGGTTAAATGGAGCTACAAGGCTATTCGTCAACTGGCTGACATCATTGATTACATCGATCAGCACAACTCCGTTGCTTCGGTTTCCTTTCAACGTAAAGCCGTTGCCGCAGCGCAGAAACTTTCTTCCATACCCCATGGCTACCGATCCGGTCGGGTGTCTGGCACTCGCGAAATGGTGATTCATCCAAACTATCTGCTGGTTCATCGGGTGAATGGGGAGATCGACATACTCAGGGTGCTTCACGCTCGACAAAAATATCCCCTAACCCTTCACTCTAAACAAAGGCGGCCAACCGGCCGCCCAAACGTACTGCACGAGAGTCTTTTACAACGTCAGCTGCCCACGCTCCTCCTCGGTCAGCTGCTGTTTCGCCTGTTCATCCAGCGCGCCGGCGCCGAGTACCTGCACCGGGCTGTCGGGGTTGTAGCCCGTCGCCGGTGCCCGGCTGGCACCATCGCGCGACGGCGCCAGTTGCTCGTTGCCGAAGCTCAATACCTGCACAGTGAACACCGAGGCCTGATTCTGCCGCGCCGCCGCCTGTTGCTGACGGGCGACGTCTTCCGCCGCTTGGGTCGCCGAGGATGCTGCCGAACTGGCCGAGGTGATTGCGCCGGTGTTGACCGCCGACACCACGGGCACGCCGGTCGCCTTGCCCTGCACCGAAATGTTCGCGGCGTTGACTACCGTCAGCGCAGCGATGTTGACGTTACCCGAGACGCGAATCCCCGCTTCGCCGGCATCGATGGTGCCCAGCGGCGCGATCAGGTCGATGTTGCCCGGCGCCACTTCGGCGATCGGGTTGAGCGTGGCGATACCGGCGCCGGTGCTCGGCACCGACGGCGACAGCGTGACGTTGCCCCAGGTGTCATAGACGCGTTTTGGCGGCGTGTAGACCACAGTGGTTTTCGAGCCGCGACCGGCGTTGATGTCGCCCTCGGCGGACCAGCCGAGAATCGAGCCGCCGAACGTCGTCATGATCCTGCTCTGGCCGAGCAGAATGCTGCCTTGCGAGTACAGTTGAATATCGCCCGAGCCCTGAGTGATGATCCCCGCCGTCGACGGTGGCGCCGCGCCTTCGATGCCGAACACCTGACCACCGCCCGGCGTGAGCATCTGGATATCGCCGCCAAACAGCGTCTTGACCCCGGCGCCGCCGTACAGGGTGATATCGCCGTCGTAGCGAATCGGATTGCCCGCCACATCGGTGTTCGGGAACAACGCCGCAATGGCATTGCGACCGCGCAGGTAACTGCCGGTGCGCGGGCCATTGGCATCGGTATATTCCAGGCCGCCGGCGCGCAGTTCGGCGAAGTACACCTGGCGGGCGAAGATCGCCTGCTCGGTACTCGGCAGAGCGGCGAAGAAGGCTTGCGCCTGTTCATCGCTACCCTTGAAGCCATAACCGAGGCTCAGCCAACTCTGCAGTTCTTCGACATAGGTCTTGACCACTTTGCCCGGTTGCGCGCTCAGGGCCACAGCCGAATCCGCGACGTTTTGCGGGTTCAGATAACGCGCAACGAACCGCGAGTAATTCGGCCCCTGCGCGCCCGCGCCTGATTGCATCACAATAGTTGCACCGGAGCGATGATCACCCGCCGCGAGAGGGCCGAGGCTGGTGATGCTGGCACGATCTTCCATCATGATATTGCGCCCTGCACTGACGTCCAGAACCCCTGGGCCGGCAATGTCGAAGCTGCTGTACAGAATGTCGCGCCCGGCCGAAACCCTCGAAATGTCGCGCGCATCGTTATGCACGAACAGATTGCCGGTCGATGCGACCTGTTCGTTATTGCGCCCCATGCCGCCGGTGGGCGCATTCGTGGGTTGGCCCAGGTTGGTACCGGACGCCACGATGTCGCGCCCTGCCACCATCCAGACCGGGCCTGCCGATTCGTACCAGGTGCGCTTTGTGGTCGCGAACGCCAGCGTTTCACCCGTGCGAATACCCACCAGGTCACCGGTCAGTGCATAGAAGCGCGCCGGCCCCTGAACCCTGCTCAACCCCGAATAGCTATCGGGACCAAAGGCAAACAGCGGATAGCGCGAATTGGTATCCGCCAATACGCCGTCGCTGCCGGCATTGGTCATGACAGGGCGACTGAACTGGTTGTTGGCGTAGCCATTGAACGCAGGTGTCAACGGCGTGGCGAGTGCCGCCGGGCTGGCCCCTGACTGATTGATCGCGTAGCCACCGGCATAGATCGAATCCCCTGCGATCAGTTCAAGTTGCCCCGCGCTGGAAGGTGCCAATAGCAACGAATAGCCCACGACCGGTGCCGGGTTGCCTACGCCGTAAGTGGCTGATGGTCCCGCGTAAATAGAGCCTTGGCCGGCCACCGCACGCAATATCGAAGGAATGACGAAGCGGTCATCCGTAGGTGACGTGTTAAGCCCGGCGACGGGGTCCTGCCCGGTGGTCTCCATCAATTGAGTGCTCGGTGTCAGGTTACCGCCCGCCGAGAATAAATCGATGGCGGTGTGATCGGTCCACAGCGAGAAACCACTCAAGCCGCCACCCGCATGGTAAACGCCATCGGCCGTGGTAAACGGCGTGGAGTTTTGTAACCGCACGCGACCCGGATCCGTGGCGCCACCCAGCACCAGATCACCCCGAGTGTTGAGGCGCATGCCGGAGTCGCCGGGAATCAGCACCAGCCCACCACTGGCATTGCTGGCCGTCGAGTTGAACGGATCGAAAGCGCGCGTTTCCCTTGGGTCATGAAACAGCGCAGAAGCGCCGTACTGCAGATTGATTCCGCCCAACGCTGCGCCCGTCAGTTGCGCCGCGCCGCGCAGGTTGATGAGCGCGCCCTGCAAATCGTGGGTCGGCGTGCCGGTACCTTGCAGGCCGGCACGTGCTTGCAGAGACGGATTGAGGACACCGCCCAGACGAATATCCAGATCTCCGCCACCGGTCAGTTGCAGGTTACCGTCGCTGCCCACGCGTCCCGTACTGCCGACTGCCACGATCAACCCCTGACTACGTGGATACGACGCATACTTGTCATCGCCCATGGGCTTTAGCATGCCGGCATCTGCGCCAGCGCTCAGACTGATGTTGCCGCCGCCCAGCGTACCGAACCCGGTAAAACCCACCAGATAAGGCTTGGTTTCCACGCCCTGTGCCGGCATTGGCTGCGCAGCGTAGCTGCCGAAGTTGATCCACCAGGCAGTCGGTACATCGTTGTTGCCGGTGCCCTGGCGCCACAGCCAATTGCCCACTGCCACACTCGGCACCTGCTCCCGCGTACCGTCGCCCGTGGCGACCGAGCGACGCCCGAGCACGTCGCCGGACACAGACCCGCCAGCATTGATCGTCAGGTTACCGCCCATCTGTGGATACCAGGCCTGATAAAGGCTGGCACTGCCGCCATCGACCCATTTTTCGTAATCGCTGCCAGCGCTGCCCAATACCGATCCATCAGCCGATAGCCGGCCGCGCGCCTGGTTATAACGCGCATCGACGTCACCCGATTGGGTGCCGGCGGTGTACACACCGAAAGGTGAAGCCATGCTCAGATTACCGGCCGCCATCAAGTCCAGGTCACCGGTACCGGTACGCAAAACGCTGAACATCTGCGTGTGGGCCTGGGCGCTCTTGCTCGGATTGTTTTCAATGCACAGTGCCGGGTCGATGGAGCACCAGAACAATTCGTCATCGTTCATCGGTGTGTAATCCGGCATGCCCATCCAGTTGCCAGGGGCCCATACACTGCGCGCCATCGGGGCGCAGGCACCGGGAGCAATCTCACAGAGCACAAGATATTCCTCGGGAACCGGTTCGTACGGTGTAAAGCCATACTCGTTATCCACGGCCCAGACCAGTTTGCCAGCCACCTCAGTCATGCTCACACCATAATGGGTGTCGGCCATCTGCAAGTTGCCGGCGCTGGCCTGAGGTCTCACGCTACGGCTGTCGGCTGCGGCCAGATCGGCGCCTGCGACCATGCGCATCGACCACGACGCACTCCCCGCCGGCAGCATGCTGGCGATCGCCCAGTTACGCCCCTGTTGTTCGCCATTGGCGGGACGCAGGTCGAGGTAGACCGTGCCATCCACCAACTTCACGTTGGTCATGGATGGAATCAGCGAACCGCGCAACAGCGCCAACGTACCGTTCAACCCAACACCCACCGTTCTATTATCGGCATCAACGGCACCCGGCAACGGCACGCCTTTGGGCCAGAGCAGGGTCTGCAGGGCGGTGGCGTTGTTCAAGCGGATGCCGGCGCCCAATCGGCTGCCTGCCGGGAGGGTCACGGCATTGTCGAGCAGCGTACCGGCGGCATATATCAGGTTTCCCGTCGCGTCGTGCACATCGCCGGCCAGCACCGTTCCACCCTGTAGCGAGTAGGGTGCGGCCAGCGTGGCCTGTACCGGCAACACCGTGCCTGCGGCCAACGTGGCGGCTTGAATCGGCAGGTCGTAATTCAATGTCGCACCGACCGGGAAGAGCGTCCCTTCGGCAAGGCTGACACCACTGCCCGGTACGATCAGGTCGCCGCCGAACGGCTGTATCCCCGGCAACAGTTTCCAGCCGGCGTCGTCCACGGTTTCCGGTGGGGGCGCAAAACCGTCGTTGATGCTGCCGTAGATATCAAGGTTGCCACCGGCACGGATCAACAGATTGCCCGCTTCCCCGCTGCCGTACACCGAGGTGAGCCGAGTGTGGGGGTTAAGGCTGGCGTAGCGGTAGCCGGACAGGTCGAGATCGCCCTGCACCACCAGATCGCCGTCGGCGGTTTTGCTGACGATTTCGACCCCCGGGCGCAGATGAAACGCATCGGCATAGGTCGCGTTGTTGAGGCCGGCCAATTTGCGCTGCAGCAGATCACTGTTGTTCAGTGCCGCATCGATGAAACCGCTGCTGTCGGCATGAATGGCGTCCAGATAGGCTTGATCGATCACTTGATACGGGCGACCGCTGGCCGCCGGATCGGTGCCATCGGCGGCATCGCTGTAACGGCGAACGGCATTCAACCCGATGGAGCGGGCGCCTTGAACAGTCAACGTACCGCTGGCATCAACCGCAATATCACCGCCGCCCAGACGCGGTGCATTGAGCTCCAGCGTCCCGCGCAACAGGCCGTCGCGTTGTCCCGCCTGGTTACCCGTCAGTGCGTCGGTGCCGTGCCGCAAGTCAATCCGTGCACCAGCGGCCAGTGTCAGCACGCCGTCAGTCGAATTGAGTTCAACCATGGCGCGGTTCGGTGCGTCGATGATCTTGCCGTAGCTGTCGACGCGCAGTACGCGGCCATGGGCATCCAGCACCGCGTTGCCAGTCAGTGTCAGCGCGTTCTTCGCGGCCAGCCGGATAGAGCCGACCCGTTCGCCGCTGGCATCGATCAACCCGTCCACGGTCAGGTTGCCGTTGTCCACCGAGACATTGACCTCGCCTGCTTTGAGTCCGTTACCGACAAGCAGATTGCCCTGCTTGAACTGGAAGCTGCGACTGCCCACCACCCCGCCCGCGTTCAAGCGCTGATTGAGACTGGCAAAGGCCTGGCTCAAATCACCTTCCAGGCGCTGGGCGCGAATGTCCACGCCACCGGCCTTGTACGGCACCCATGTGCCGCCCGCATCGTAATAGCCACTGCTGGTTCCGCTGATCTGTCCTTGCAGGTCAACCTGCCCGGCGTCAGTGCCCAGGGCCACGACGCTCAGTTGCCCGGCCTGATTGTTGACGGCCGACAGATCGATTCGCGAACCCGCCGACTGACGAATATTGCCGTTGTTGCTCTGCAACGACACATCGCCGCCCCAGCTGTATTTCTTCACGTCGTTGAACGGCAGAACCCGGCCCGCCATGTCCACCTGCGCGCCGCTGCCAAGGGTCAGATCATCCTCGGCATTGACCAGCAGTTTGCCGCTGGCCAGAACGATGCGGCTGTCGAGCACAACGTTGCGTGCCGTCAGGCTCAGTTGTGCGCCAAGCGCGTCCGCCACAGCCGTTGTGGCGGTGCCGCTGAGGGTCAGACGGTTGCCGGCCTTGAGATCACTGACCGAGGCGGCTTCGCCGGTCAGCAGTGGCGTGTGCAGATTGAGGTTACCGCCGCTGTAGCTGAACCCCTTGACCGCGTCATAAGCCCCTTGGGATTCGTACACCGCCAGACTGCCCTTGTGGTTGGCGGTGATGCGTTCACTGGCGTTGAGGTTGACGCTGGCAAAACCCAGGGCGAGTCGGTTATTGCGATCCAGGCCATTGGGCTGCGGATTCGGGCCATAACCCAGCTCGATCCGCTGCGCCTGGATATCCAGCGTACCGTGGCCGGTGCCGGCGCCATCCTTGACCACCGTACCCGGGGCCTGAGTGGCCCCGTTCCAGATCAGATTACGGGTGCGGATCGTCGCAACATCGGTGGCAGCGCCCGAGCCGTAGATGGCCGGGCTGCCCAGAACCAGATTCTGCAAGCGGCTCTGGCCGGTCTGTGGATCAAGGGTGTCGAGGGTAACGCTGCCGAAAAAGTTGAACGCATCGCGGGCCACCAGACTCAGGGTCTCGAGGGCGGGGGCGCCAAATTGCGTGTCGCCCTGCAACAGGCGATCCAGCACGCTCTGGTTAAGCGTCAGGCCCGCGGGTACACGGCCGCTGGCTGCGGCCAGTGCTTGCTGACTGCCGGCATTGACCACGCCGACCGAAAGCCCCAGTTGGCGAGTGCCAAAGCGCACGCTTTCGCCCAGTTCGAAGTCCTTGTCGGTGGCGGCGATGATGCTGCCGTTGGAGTACAGCAACGCCGCAGCGGTGCAATCGGCCGTCGGACAGTTGCCGATACGAATGCTCCCGCCCCCGCCCTCGGCAGGCGCAAGCACCGGTGTCCAGCCATTGGAGACCACCAGCAGACTAGACCGCTCAGGTGCGTAGACGAAACCGGCTGCGGCATCGTACGGAACGGCGCCTCGTCCCAAGGTATTGATGCCTGCGCCCGCATCGATGGTGATGCCGCCACTGGCACTGTTGCTGCTCAGCACGACCTCTGGCGCGGAGAGAATCGCGCCCTCGCGCAGACGAATCGCCGCGATATTGCCGATCACCTTGATCGAGCCGCCCTCGGAGCCGTAATACACAGTCGGGGTGCCACCGATGGTCAAGCGTCCGGCATTCAAGCGGTTGAGGGTGTCGGCATACAGCGAAACACCGTCGAACCCGGGCGTACGCGTGTGCCCGGCACCGAGAATTTCAAAGTCACCGCCGGTATAACCGCCCTGAACCACCGCCGTACCAATAACCCCCCCTTCGGCAGGCTTGAACAGCACTTGCCCGTCGAAATCCAGGGCTGTGTCGTGCTCGCCGCCACTGACCATGCGCAGATGCAGCGTGTTGCCGTCCAGCGGTGTGCGGGCGCGAGGCAGACCGCGGCGGGCAGCATCGTTGAGCACAAATTGGGTAAACCCGGTTTCGTTGTACTGCGAATAGCGCCGCAGCACGTCGGCAGACGTCACGATGACCTGGCTGGGCAGACTGTCGCGAATACCGGTATTGGCAATCGACAGCTGTCCGGCCGTGGTCCACGAGCCATTGCGCAACTTCAGCGCACCGTCCATGGAACCCGCCATCGCTTGACCATTGATTTCGACCCGGAAGGCGCCCGGCAACAAGGCAAAGGTCGATGGCAACAAAGTATAGGTGCCGGGCGCCAGTCCGGTAACGCCGGCACCGAGGGTGATCTGCTGGCCGATGCGCGGATCGACTGCGCCAGCCTCGGCGAGCATCGGCGCATAGCGGCTCTGATCACCGGCAACGATTGCATACACGGGATTACTGGCCAGCCCGGGCAAACTGAAGGTGCCATCGGTGGCATTGCGTACCAGCGGATTGAAACGTGCATCGGTGGAACCGCCTCGTCCGGAGACAAAACCGGCCCCACGCAGATCGCCGCCGCCCGAAAGATCGATCACCGCCCCGGCCTGCACATCGGTGTATTGCGCATCGAGTATGACCCCGGATGCAGCACTGGCAATGCCATTCAAGAAAACCGACTTGTCGTTGTATCGATAGTCGATACCGTCGGTGGTGCCCCCATACGGCATGACCAGTCCGGCGGCGCTGACTGACGTCACACTACCCGGGAGAAGGTGAAGCTCACCGGTCTTGACGATGGAGTCATCACCCAGGGAAATCAGCCCCAAAGGCGCACGAATGACGCCCCCCTGTTCGATCTGTCCCGCGCTGAATGTCAGGCTGCCGAACACCGAGTAAGGCAATAAAGTCGGCGCCGGCCCGTAGCTGCCGATACGCAGCGTATGCTCCGGCACCGATCCGGCCTGGGTCTGATAACCCACTCGCACATCAGCCGAGACACCGCTGGCCGGGTAGATCTGCGCAGCACGCAAGTGCATGTCACCCGGAGTCCACAGACGGCTGCGCTGCTGTTCATCGGTTGGCTCGAGGAAGCGCATGTCACCCTGGCTGTCGAGTGTGACCAGACCAAAGCCACGACGGCTGACTGCAAGCGCGGGTGCGGCCGTTTGCACGAGCGTCCCTTCGGTGCCGAATGAAAGCGAGTTGCCCAGATCCAGCAGGTTCGCGCTGGCGGTGAATTGCGCGCTGGACAACTGCGCTGTCGGATTGCTCATTACCCGCGGACGCACTTTGACATCCGAACTCAAGTAGGTGCCCGGCCCCGACAGGCGCAGGTAAGGTGCGCTGAGGTTGACCCGAGCGCTGTCTTGCGCGGAATCGGCCAATGAAAGGGAACCGGCGAACAGACTCAGGCTCTGCCCCATGTGCAAGTCAACATCGCCGTCGAACGTCATCAGACCGTTGCTCAGCAGACTCAGGCTGTCGAAGCCGCCGCTCATCAGCTGATCAGCACTCAGGCGCGTACGCCCGTAGCGTAAAAGTGACGAAGCTTCCCCTGCCTGCAGCGCCTGCGGCAGTGCCGATCCGGGCCCTTGGCCAATGATCAATTCCCGCGGCACCCGCACGGCGTTGGTCAATCCCCCGGCACCGTAGGCCGGCGTATCCAGAGCGATTTCCAGACGCCCGCCCGCCGCACCTGCACCACCGGCATTGGCCTGCAAGCTGCCCTCGATGAACAGACCATTGTAGGCACTCAAACTGATCCGCCCGCCATCGGTGGCGACTCGAACGGGGCCTTGTTCACCGCTATCGAGCACGGCTTGCGCACCGGACGCTTCCAGGCGCGCCCCCTGACGAACGATGACGTAAGCATCGGCGGCGGTCGCGGTGACTTTCTTCGCATCAATTTCGCCGCCGACGATGATCGAGCCACCCTTGCCGACCTGGCCGTAGACGCGGCCCAGCGCATCGACGGCGGTCACTGCCCGACCGGCGACATCGATCGAGGCATGGTCACCGATCCAGATCGAACGGTTGTGCAGGGTCGGATCAGCCTCTTGCAAGGATGTCGCCACATCGATCGCGCCGAATTGTTGTTGACGGATATCGACAGTGCCGCCCCAGGCGTTGAGCTCACCGTCAACCGTGATCTGCTCTGCCCCGCGCAAACCGATGCGCTGGCCGGGATCGACACTGATCCGTGCGCCTTCGCCAAGCGACAACGGGCTGTTGGCAGGGTCAATCAAGCCAGCCAGCGTCGCACCGGCCTGCAATGCAACTGATGCACCGGCCCTTTGCGTCAATACACCCTTGAGCGGGTCTTCCTGGAACAACGTGGGCGTCCATAGCTCCAGCGCAGCGCGCGGCGACGTGCCGGACGCAATGGTCGAGGCGGATTCGCCGAATCGATAGACCGGCATCTGCACATCGATAATCGTTTCATCGGCTACTTCCATGCCCTTCAGACCGATGATGTTGTAGGCGCTGAACCCCGTCTGAAACAGTTCCGGCGTCAGCCGCAAGGACTGTTCTTCGGCGACGGCGCCAGCACCGCCGATCCGGACCTTGCTGGCCTGCACAGTGAGCGTCCCACCGCCGTTCACGCCATAACCCTGCACCTCGCCATCAAGCACCAGGCGTGAGTGGCCCGGCGCGCTGTTGGCGCTGGACTCAAGGGTCACGTCGCCACCCTTGCCGCCACGCGTCTTGCCGTTGGCCAATATCGCGCCGCCCGACGTGACATCGACCAGACTGCCACTGGCCAGCACAATGTCGCCGCTGCTGCGGATCGACACCGTCCCGCCATTGAGGTACGCCAGGCCGTCCGCGTCGTCCGGGTTACTCGACAGGTTGCTCCACAGACCGCGCGCCTGCAGCTGCACGCCCTGCGCAACCGTCACGCGGGCCTGCTTGCCTGTTGGCACCTGAAGACTGGTGTCATCGCGCCGATCGGTGGCGAGCTGGTTCAAAACGTTGCCCAGCTGCAGGCTGCCCCCTTGCGCAATCAAATCGGCATTGACCTGCACATCTGGGCTGAACAGGGTGATGTCGCCCCCGTGATCCACGGTTACGCCTTCATCGACTTCAATCGTGTTTTTCGCCGAGATCTTCAGCGCGCCCAGCTGGAAACCATTGAGCAGCCCGGCGTCGAGAAACAGTTTGCCGGCGCGCTCAGCAGCGACCGCGTCGGTCAGCCCTGCGTTCGCTGCGCTGGCACGGGCGCTCCCCACTTGCACCTGATCGAGCAACGGGTCGAGTTGATAGAGCAGGCCCGCACTGGCGGCGACATAAGCCGCATCGTAATTGCCAACGACCAACTGCCCCCGCCGCGCCCGGGCGGTCTGAGGCTGGGCATAGCCGTCCAGGGCCGCTCGCGGCGCCTGGTTTTGTCGTTCGCCCTGAAACACCTCGCCCAACAGCTGGCCTTCCAGCACGGCGTTGCGCGTGGCGATCACCAGTTGCCCGGCATCCCGGCCAACGGTGTACCCCGTTTCCTGACGGCGCGTCGGTGCAATCAGTGGGCTATGGAAATAATCCGTCTGACCCCAGCGCTCGCTGTGACTTTCGTAACCTTTGTAAAGACCGCTGTAGAGAATATCGCCCGGCGCACGCGACACTTCGTATAACCGCCCGTCCGCACCGCGCAGCCAACTCTGGCGAATCTCGCCGCCCTGCACATCGAGTGTGCCGCCGGACAGATTGATCAGCGAACCGTTTTCGCTGATCACATCATTTCCGGAAAACCGCACCTCACCGCCCTGAGCCATCCATTCACCGACGCCATGGCCCTGAGTGCCGAGGTATCCGCCAACCTCCAACAACCCACCGGCGGTGTACCAGCGGTCGGTGGCGTAACCGTTGGTGCCCGCCGGCACGAATACCAGTTCGCGGACATCGACCCAGATATCGCTGCTGTTGAGCGCGCCGTTCTCGCGATTGAGCGGCGCATCCCGCTGCTCGTTGCCCTGCACGTTGATCTTGATGTTGTTGGCTTCCATGGCCACTTTCACGCCGAGGGCGCCGGACACGTCGACCACCGCCCCCTCGCGCAGCAGACTGCGTCGCCCGGCGGCAACCGCCACCTGCCCACCGGTCGCAAGGGTGATCGAACCACTTTTGAATTCAACGGCGCCACCGCTGGCGATGTCGATGCGGGACTGATCGCTGCGGATCCGGTTGTCGGCATTCACGCCGATCAACGCCGCCTCGCGCTGGCTGTCCAGGGCCGTGAGATCGCTGCTGTCGAGCAGAATCGCACTGACGCCGTTCTCGCCCAGGGTCACACGGCCCTGGGCATCGCTGGCCGGATTGAGCAAATGCACGGTGCCGCGCGTCGCCACCGAAGTGCTTGCCAGCAGCACGCCGTTCTGCAGAACGTCGCGGCCAGTCAGGGTGATGTCGCCGGTGGATGCCTGGATCAGACCGGTATTGCTGACCTTGCCCGAGCTGTCAGCCTTGAAACCGGGAATGACCTCGCTGCCGAAGGTGGTGGAATAAACATTGCCGTCGGTGCCTGAGCCCTTGCGAATGTAGAAACGGTCGCCCGCACCCATCACCGTCTGACCTTTGGCCGTGCTGATCGAGCCGTCGTTCTGCACGTCCTGGCCAAGCAACAAGGTATAGCCACCGGCATCGGTGGAGAGCGCAGGTTGATGCGTTTGTATGGCAGCGCCACGCTCCACCAGCACCTGGCCAGCAGCATCGGTAAAGGATGGCTGACTGCCGGTGCTGTCGAAATACAGACCCCGATCACGAAATTGCGCATCGGTCATGTTCGCGGCTGCCGCCACCAGATTTCGCACATTGACCTGACTGCCACCGCTGAAGACGATGCCGTTGCGGTTGATCAGCATCACCGTGCCGTCCGCTTTGATCTGTCCCTGAATCTGGCTGGCCCGTGCGCTCGGATCATTGACGCGGTTGAGCACCGCCCAGTTGGCCTGCTGGGCGAATTCCACTGTGGTATTGCGGCCGACGTTGAACGTTTCCCAATTGAGAATCGCCTTGTCGGCGGTCTGCTCGATCTTCACCGTGGTCTTGCCGTCGGCCTGGGTTTGTTGCGGGCCTTTGGCGTTCAGCCAGCCCTGGGTCAGGCTGTTATCGATCTTCAGGCCGCCCTCGCCCAATCCATCCGGAACGACCTGCACGTTGCCCAATGCGGCGGCACGTCCAGCGGCTTGTGCGGCCTGCTGCGCGGCAATCGCTGCCACGGTGTTGTTAAGTGTCTGCAAAGAGCGCTGCAATTGCTGGCTGGCCCGTTGCTGCTGTGCCAGCGGTGGGGTCATCCCCGGCAGACCGCCCCCACCCGGACGCGACGCCGAAGCCTGCTGCGCCGCGCCCTTGGCGGCAAACCAGGTAGAACTGAATGCTGTCGCCGCCTCGGCACTGCCCGCCACCAGACACAAGGCAACGGCTTGCGCCAATGGCTTGAGCAGCCACTGTGCGGGATCGCCCGCGCCACGTTTGATCGGCTGAATACGGGTACTGCGACGGGAGGTGCGAGCAAGCATCACTACAGGTCCTTTTGGTGGCAGGTCGGGTCAGCCCTGCTGTTACGACATAGGCGGTTGACGCGCCTCACGACCGAACGGATGTCACACAAACTTCATGATCCAGGTGTAAGTCGGCCAAAAAAAAGCAGCAGCCCGAAGGCCGCTGCCGTTTCATTGCGCTTGATGCAAGGCTTACAAAGGACGACCGATGCCGTTGCAGGCGTTGGCGTTGTTGATGTCCAGGTTGTTGCCCGAGCTGTTGGTGATGAAGTTGGCGGTCACAGCGGTTTTCCAGTTGTTGGGTACTGGCGTGAAGCTGTGGGCCACGGTGGCAACGTTGTTGCCTGGGTTGCTGTAGTGGGTGGTCAGGAAGTTGCGCACAGCGGTGGCTACGGCAGCATCCTTGTAGCACTGGCCGAAGATGAAGTTGGTGTAAGCCACAATCGGGTAACCGCTGGCCGGGTTAGGCACGACTGGCGCCCACTGAGCCGGGTTGGCCGGTGCGGTTGGCAGCGCTGCGGTGCTCAGTGCCAGCGTCACGTTAGCGTTGGTTGGCTGGACGCCATTGACGCGGGCAACCACGGCGTTGCTGGCGGCATTCACGCCGTCCGGCCCCACATAGCCGATCGAACCGTCCACGGCGTTCACCGCAGTTGCCACATCAGCCGTGTTGGCGACGCCAACCCAAGTCGATGGCAACGTCGAACCGGCTGGCAGACGCGCGTTGGTGAAGGTGGTGTTGACCGCGAATTTGGTCGGGCAGATCGCGTTCAAGTGACGGCTGAGGATTTCGGTGGTGCCGCTCGAAGTGCTGCGATAAACCACGCGGATGGCGGTGGTGTCGGCAGTACCCAACAGCGCGCCCCAGGTAGTCTTGGTGCCCGACAGCGCATCGCACAGTTGAGCGCTGGTCAGGTTAAGCGCGGTCTGGCCGGATTTTTTATAGGGAATGGCAACCGAAGTGGCCACCGATGGCAGCTGGATCAACGGGCCGTAAGAAGCACCGAAGTTGGTGGTGTAGGTGTTCAGTTCCGCAGCGCTGAGAATCGAGTCGCTCGCGGCGAAGTGCACAGTGCCGGTGGTGCTGAACTGGGCAGCGTTGTTGGTCAGGAAAGCGCTTTTGCCGACGCCGCTACCGGTCACGGCGTAGCTGAAGTTGGCAGGCAGGATGCTGTTGGCAGAACCTTTGTACAGCGCGGCAGGCAGCGAGGCGCCACCACCGGTTACGGCCATGGCCTGGGCGGAAGCCAGAGCGGCGACGGTCAGTGAGGCGGCGATCAGAGTGCGCTTGAACATGAAGAATCTCCTTTTCAACTTGGTTTGGAACACAGGTTTCGGAAGGCTTGCATGACACCGGGAGGGTCCACCGCAGTGGAGCCGCAGGGAGAAATTCGCAGCTTCCGGTGACAGATAAAGGAAAAAACCTCGGGAGCTGCGGGGGGATTTCTGTACGGATTTCTCGGGTGTTTGCGGGGTCTTGCGGGGCGTCTGGATCGCGGGTTTGACTGAATCGGGCTGGAGCCGTTGGCGCGTGGTTGCAGATGACAGAATGGAGAACCCGAGAATGGTGAAATCAAGGGTCGGGTGACGCCTGAGCCTTGGAAAAAAGACTGGATTATTTATCGTCCCTACCGACCTCTTCGCGAGCAAGCCCGCTCCCACATTTGAAAATGCGTTCCCCTGTGGGAGCGGGCTTGCTCGCGAAGAGGCCCGCCCAGACACCATCAAATCACCCGGTACACCACTACTGCACCAACTGGTTGATCTCAATGATCGGCAACAACACCGCCATCACAATCACCAGCACCACCCCGCCCATCACCACGATCATCAGCGGCTCGAGCAACGCCGTCATGCCCATTGCCCGCCGTTCGATATCCCGCGACAACGTCTGCGCCGCGCGCTCGAGCATCGGCGGTAGCGAGCCGGTTTTCTCGCCGCTGGCGATCAGGTGAATCAGCACCGGCGGGAACACATTCTCCACCCGCAGCGCGGCGGCGAGATTGACGCCTTCGCGCACTTTCGCCGTGGCCTCGCTGACGCTCAGGCTCAAGCGGTCGTTGGACAGCGTCTGCCGTGCCGCTTCCAGTGCGCGCAACAGTGGCACGCCGGCCCCGCCGAGAATCGCCAGGGTCGAGGCGAATCGCGCAGTGTTCAAACCCAGGATAAAACGCCCGAACAGAGGCAACTTCAGCACCCGGTGATGCCAACTCAACCGCGCCGCCGGATTACGCAAATACAAACGCCAACTCCAGAACGCCCCGGCCATGAGCGCCGCGCACAACCAACCCCACGCCCGAATGAAATCACTGGCGGTGAGCATCGCCAAGGTCAGCCCCGGCAAATCCTGCCGCGCCTGGGAAAACGCGCTGACCACCTGCGGCACCACGTAACTGAGCAGGAAAATCACAATGCCGATCGACACCAGCCCGACCACGCCCGGATAGATGAACGCGGTCAGAATCTTGCCGCGCAGGTTGTTGCGTTCCTCGATGTAATCGGCCAGCCGTTCCATCACCTGGGCCAGATCGCCGGACTCTTCGCCAGCGGCAATCAGCGCCCGGTAAATCTCGGGAAAATCCCGTGGCCGCGACGCCAGCGATTCTGCCAGACGCATGCCGCTGCGCACGTCGGCGCGCACGGCGCTGAGGGTTTGGGCGATGTGCTTTTTCTCGGCCTGCTCAACCGTCGCGCTCAGCGCTGCTTCCAGCGGCAGGCTGGCACCAAGCAGGCTCGCCAATTGGCGTGTGGCCCAGGCGAGGTCGTTGTCCGAGAGTCTGGCGCTGAACAAACCGCCGCCACCGTGTCGGGCAACATTGCTTTGCTCGTGCACCGACAGCGCTGTCAATCCGCGCCCGCGCAAGGCACTGAACGCCGCGCTCTGGCTGTCCGCCTCAAGGTGCCCGGACTCGATTTTTCCCGTGGCATCCGCCGCTTCAAAGCGATAGCGATTCATCAGGCGTCCCGTGTCACGCGAAGGATTTCTTCGGGGGCGGTGGCGCCGCTGCGAATCCAGCGCTCACCGTCCTCGCGCAGGCTGAACATGCCGGCTTTCGACGCCGCCGCGCGCAAGGCCTGCTCCCCTGCCCCTTGGTGAATCAGCGTGCGGATGTCGTCGTCGATGCAGAACAATTCATGGATGCCGGTGCGGCCGCTGTAACCGGTTTGGTTGCATGCCGGGCAACCGACCGGACGCCAGGTTCCGGGCGTAGCCGGATCTTCCTGTTTGCATTGATTGCACAGGCGCCGCACCAGGCGCTGCGCGAGGACGCCTAGCATCGATGAGGCGAGCAAAAACGGCTCAACACCCATGTCGATCAGGCGATTGACCGCCGACACGGCGTCGTTGGTGTGCAGCGTCGCCAGCACCAAGTGCCCGGTCAGCGAGGCCTGGACAGCGATTTGTGCGGTTTCCAGATCACGGATCTCGCCGATCATGATGATGTCCGGGTCCTGGCGCAAAATCGCCCGCAGCGCGAGAGCAAAGGTCATGTCGATCTTGGCGTTGACCTGAATCTGGCTGATCCCCGGCAAATCGTATTCCACCGGATCTTCCACGGTGAGAATGTTGCTGGTGCTCGCATCCAGCCGCGCCAGCGCCGCGTAAAGGCTGGTGGTTTTGCCGCTGCCGGTCGGCCCGGTGACCAGCACAATGCCGTGAGGCTGGCGGATCAGCTGATCGAGTCTGGCCAGCACCTGTGCATCCATGCCGAGGGTTTCCAGATGCAAGCGCCCGGCCTGTTTGTCGAGCAGGCGCATCACTACCCGTTCGCCATGGCCGGTCGGCACCGTCGACACGCGAATATCGATCGGCCGCCCCGCTACGCGCAACGCGATTCGACCATCCTGCGGCAGGCGTTTTTCGGCGATGTCGAGCTGGGCCATGATCTTGATCCGCGACACCAGCGCACCGTGCAACGCCTTGCGCGGTGACACCACATCGCGCAGGGTGCCGTCGACGCGATAGCGCACCACCGAATGGGTTTCGAACGGTTCGATGTGAATGTCGCTGGCCTCGTCGCGCGCCGCCTGAGTCAGCAAGGCATTGATCATGCGGATCACCGGCGCACCGTCCTGGGTGTCGAGCAGGTCGGTGATTTCCGGCATGTCCTGCATCAGCCGATCAAGGTCGACTTCGTTTTCCGCAGCACCGACCACCGCAGCGGCGCTGCCGGTGTCGGAGTACGCGGCGGCGAGCAAGCCGTCGAGTTCGTCATCGCGCACCCGCTCAACCTGCGTCGCGCCGAACTGCCGACGCACTTCGCTGATCGACCAGCCGGGCGTTGACGGGCACACGGTCAACACGCCATCGCGCAAAAGAATGCGCTGCGCCTTGGCCCAGGCATACGGCAACCGACTCAAGACAAACTCCTCCCTGTAGGAGCTGCCGAAGGCTGCGATCTTTTGATCTCTGGCCGTTTGGGTCCGTCGAAGAGCAAGATCAAAAGATCGCAGCCTTCGGCAGCTCCTGCAGGTCCGAATTTCAAATCAAGAGGCGATGTCAGCGTCATTGGATGGGCACCGCTTTGATCGTTGCGCGCGGGCCTGATGTGGGTAAAACCGCCGGCACGCCTTGCGCAGATGCCGGCAATTGCGGCGCCTGCATGTCCGGCATCGCCCAACTGCGTTCCGGTTGCAAGCCGCCCTGCGCGCGGCGCATGAAGTCGTAGCGGTTGAGGGTGATGCTGCGCCCCGCTTCGCTGTCGCGGATGATGTACGGGCGCAGGAACACCATCAGGTTGGTCTTGGTGATCGCCCGGCGTTCGTTGCGAAACAGCGCGCCGATACCCGGCAGGCTGCCCAGCCACGGCACCGCATCATTGCTCTGGCTATAGCCGTCCTGAAGCAAACCACCGAGCACCATGATCTGCCCATCGTCGAGCAGAATGCTGGTGTCGATCGCCCGTTTGTTGGTGACGATGCCCGCCGAGGTCACGCTGTTGGACGCACGCTCATCGATGCTGCTGACTTCCTGGTAGATATCCAGCTTCACCGTGCCGCCCTCGGAAATCTGCGGGCGCACGTTGAGCTTGAGGCCGACCTCTTCGCGGGTCACGGTCTGGAACGGGTTGTTGCTGGTGCCCCCGCCGCCGGTGACGTAGCTGCCGCTGACAAACGGGATGGTCTGGCCGACAAAAATGCTCGCCGCTTCGTTGTCCAGCGTCAGCAGATTCGGCGTCGACAGCACATTGGTGCCGCCCTTGCTCTTCAGCGCCCGCGCCAGCACTTTCAAATCGAGAATCTTGCCGATGCCGGGGATGTCCACGGTGCCGTTGACGTAACCGAGGTTCAAACCCTGCGGCAGCACGTCGATGCTGTTCTTGGCACCCGTGTTGAGCCCCGCGCCCCCCAGATTGGCGCCACCGATCACGCCTTTGCCGCCCAGATCGCCGGTCTGCCATTGCACGCCGAATTCACTGGCATCATCCTCGCCGACCTCGACGATCAGGCTCTCGATCACCACCTGCGCACGACGCTGGTCAAGCAAATCGATGACTTCACGCAAGTTGCGATACAGCGGTTCCGGTGCAGAAATCAGCAGCGTGTTGGTGGTGGCGTCGGCCTGAATCGTCACGCCGCCAGCGCTGAAAGCGACGTTCTGTTCGTTGCTCTGCGTACCGCCACTGCCGGTGCCGCCACCACTACCCTGCGCATAACTGCCGCCGGTTGCGCCGCTGCCAGTCGTCGTTGAAGTGCCAGTGCTCGGTGTGCTGCTCTGGCCGTTCTGCCCGGCATTGCCGCCAGTGCTGCTGCCCATCGCGCTGAGCACCGAACGCGCCGCGTCGCTGCTGCCGCTGTCACTCTCACCGGTGAGCAAACCACGCAGCGCCTGCGCAAGTTTCGCCGCCTGGGCGTTGCGCAGGTAAACCACATGCAGATTGCTTGGATTGCTCTGCGCGTTGTCGAGTTTGTAGATCAGGTTGCGCGCCAGCTCGGTACGCTCGGGGCTGCCGGCGCGGATGATGATGGTGTTCGAGCGCGGGTCGCCAATCACGGCGATTTTCTGCGTCGGATCATTGCCCGGCGCGTCGAGCAAGTCGGCCACCATCGGCGCGATGTCGGCAGCGATGCCGTTCTGGATCTGCACCACATCGGTGTCGATAGCGCTCGGTGTGTCTATGCTCTCGATCAATTGCGCGACGCGGGTGAGGTTCTCGGCGTAATCGGTGATCACCACCGTGTTGTTGCCGGGATAGGCATTGATCGGATTGTTCGGCGAGACGATCGGGCGCAGCACCGGGATCAGGTTCACCGCGTTCTCATATTGCAGGCGAAACGTGCGCGTGAGCATGCCGTTGCCGGCCGGTTTGTCGGCGCTGTAGATCGGCCCGCCGAGCAGTTTTGCATCGGCCTCGGGAACCACCTGCGCCACGCCGCCGACATCGACCACGCTGAAGCCTTGCATGCGCAACGCCGCGAGCAGCATGTCGTAGGCCTGACGAGCCGGCACCTGGCCTTCCGAGACCAGGGTCAGATTGCCCTTGACCCGTGGATCGACGAGAAACTGCTGCCCGGTGGCCCGCGACAACGCCCGCACCACCGCTTGAATATCCGCCTCGACAAAATTCAGCGTCACCGGTTGCTCGCCCAACGGATTGCGCGGGGTCGCATTGCCCGGCGCAGCGCCAGCACTGCGACCGCGCTGACTGATGTTGTGCAACTGCTTCGGCACCGGTCGCGCCTGAGCCTGCGCCCGTTCGCGATCGGCCACCGCATCGCCGCTGCGCTGGGTGTTGGCCAGCGGCCGGCCGAGTTCACTGTCGACCAACAGCGGCGGCTGGTTTTGCGGCACCGTGGTGCTGTTGCACGCGCTCAATGCCATCAGCAACAACGGCAGCGCCAGACGTGCCGGTTTGCAGCGTGACTCCTTCATGAAGCTTCCTTAGCGCCCTGCGCCTGATCCATGCGAACGGTGCCTGACAATGTGCCGGCGGTGACATCGGTCGAGGTTTCGTTTGCGCGCTGCAACTGCGCCTCGACCACCTGCAGAGAAAGTTGTGATGGCTGGCTGAGCAGCCAGTCGAGCAGCGCATCGGCCGGCGCGGCGTCGACATTCAGCTGCCACGCGCCACCCTCCGCCGCTTGTAATTGGTAATGCCCGGCCAGCCCCGCCGCTTGCAGACTTTGCTCCAACGACTGGCCAACGTTCTGCCCCTGCGGTCGCACGTTGACGCTACGCAACAGCACTTGCAGCGCCTCGGTTTGCGCGCGCAACTTGGGCGTTTCGCTCTGCCAAAAAGTGATCCTGGCCAACGGCGGCTTGACCAGCGTCAGCCAGATCAGCAGACCGACAAGCACCAGCGCCATGCCGGCGACCATGCGTTTTTCGCGCAGCGCCAACGGCTGCCACCGCGCCTGCAACTGGCTGCTGAAACGCTGCCAGCGCGCACGGTAAATCGCCAGCGTCGCCCTACTCATCGTCTGCTCCGCTGTCGTCGTCATCGTTGGTGTTGGCGGTGGTTTCATCGCTCGGGCGCAAGGTCCAGCCTGCGTCATCGGCAGTCACGCTGATGCCGGCCTGGGCCAATGTGCTTTGCCAATCCTTGTCGTTGCCGCCACGGTTTGCATCGCTCACCAGCGCCAGCTGCAAAGCGCCGTCGCGGTAACTCAGGCGCTCGACACTGCCGGCCATGAACGGCATGCCCGTGCCGGCCTGCAACACCAGCCGATTGAAGTGCTGCGCCGGGTCATCGACCGCGCCTTTTTGCCGTTGCTCCAGTTGCTGACGCGCCTGTTGCAGCGGGTTGAGAATCACCGGCAATTCAGGAAACGCCTGTTTCACCCGCTGACTCATCTGCGCCTTGAGCTGCTGGCCCTGCCGCGCTTCGCGAGCGGCGTAGAGGTTCAGGCCGACCACCCAAACGGCCACGGCCAAAGCCACACACCCGACAGCACGACCCCAGCCGCGCTGCTCACCGGCGGTTTGCTGCAGGCCACCGTGCAAACCCCAACTTGGCAAGGGGCCGACCCAGCGTTGTGTCGCGTCAGCTGCGAACGATGCCTCGTCCACTTCGTCACCGAGCAACGGCTCAACCTGCGCGCTGTTCAAGCTCTCGCGTCTGAGTACGTGACCGTCCGCCATGCACACGACAACATCCGGCAGCACCGGCAGGCTATAAGGCGCCGGATACAAACCGCGCAGACTCAACCCCGCCTGCTTGAGCACAGCGGCTAAGCGCTGCAAATGCTGTCGCGAAACCCAGGCAATCTGCACCCGCCCGCTCGCATCGCGAGGGCTGTGGCCGATATGCATCTGGCTGCTGTCGCCGAGCATCAATGCCTGCGCCGCGCACTGCACAGCGGCCGCCGTTTTGTTCGCGGGCAACGGCGGCAGATCAATGCTGGCGAGCAGGCTGTCGGCCGGATGCAGAAAACACAGCAGCGGTGGTTGCTTCGGCCGTTGCCCTAACTGACTCAAAGTGAGCCGATCCTCACGGCTGACCTGCCCCTGACGATCCAGCCAGGCGCAGCTCACTTCGCTATGCAATGCCAGCTCCGCCAACGGCGGCAACGCGACGCGCAACTGACTCATGCGCCCACCCGCGACCAGATCACCTGCGGCAGCCGCTCCTCGCTGCGGTGCAGCAATGCGTCGAGGCTGACCCGCCGCTGATCGCGCCGCGCCTCACCGCGCAAACGAAACCAGTCGCTGGTGATGCCGACTTTGACGCTGCTCATTTCCAGCTGCGGCATGCGCAAGCGGTTCACGAAATCGCCGCGATTGATAAACCAGCGCCCGGCGTCACGCTCGGCAATCAACGCCGTCGCCCGCTCCAGCGAAAGCCCCGGCACATAAGCCGCCAGCACCTGCGCCGTGGCGGTGTTGCCGTTGATCCACGTCGTCGCCGGAATCACCGTCACGTACGGCGTCAATTGGCCGATCAGCGCATCCGTCACGCCTTCGACGCTGCGCAAATCATCCAGCGTGCGCAGCATCGGCACCTTCGGCGGTGGCGGTTTGTGATCGGCATCCGGCGAAGTCGCGCGGCCGCTGTCGAAACCGGCTTTGCCCGTCGCGCCAATCTGCGCATTCAGCAAATGCGGATAACCGGCAATCACCCGCTGACGAATGCGCTGGCCGACAACGGCACTCA
Organism: Pseudomonas sp. TSRC2-2; assembly: GCF_049897785.1. Lineage (NCBI taxonomy): Bacteria > Pseudomonadati > Pseudomonadota > Gammaproteobacteria > Pseudomonadales > Pseudomonadaceae > Pseudomonas > Pseudomonas sp. TSRC2-2. Next base: position 482,982 of record NZ_JAFCWZ010000001.1, on the reverse strand, counting down.
CACCAATCAGCTCGCACAAGCGCTCGAACGCCTGCACCTGCGCCTCATCGATGCGCTCGTTGGCGACCAGATTGCGCAGGTTGAACTTGCCCTGCTCGTCCTCCAGTCGCCCGGCAAAACCCGCCGCCAGCAACGGCTGCGCCCAGGGCTGATCGCGCCGGGTCAACGGATCACGCAGGCGCGCATCCCAGAGCAACTGCCGGCTGATCTCCAGACCACCCTGCGCCAGCCAACGCCCCTGCACCCGCTGCTGATCGGCCTCCAGCGCCCGGGTCGCCACGCTCTGGCGCGTCAACATCCCCGCCGCAATCACCGCTACCACGGCGGCGATCAACAACGCGCTGATAATCGCCATGCCCTGTTGCTTCGCCCCGTTGAGCGAACCCGTGTTCACGGCCGGCCTTACAACTGCCAGGAACCGATATCGGCATTCACGCCATCGCCGTCAGGCTGGCCATCGGCGCCGAGGGAAAAGATATCGACCTCACCATTCGCGCCCGGGTTGAGGTACTGATAAGGCCGGCCCCACGGGTCATTCGGCAAACGCTCCAGATACGAACGCCAGTTGCTGTTCTTCGCATCCGCCGGTCGCTCGACCAACACCTTCAGCCCCTGATTCATGCTCGGATACGTGCCGTGATCGAGGCGATACAACTTCAACGCCTGCATCAACCCACCAATATCCTGCTTCGCCGCCGTCGCCCGTGCCTGATCCGGCCGGTCGAGCACCTTGGGCACCACCATCGCCGCCAGAATCCCCAGAATCACCACCACCACCATGATCTCGATCAAGGTAAAACCCTGCTGGCTACGCGGCATGCGCGGCGACTGACTGAGCGTGTTCAAAGGTGCGATATCCATCTCGACATTCCCTGGCTTGATCCGAATTCGACGCGCAGTGTTGCAAGAAGATATGTCAGGGATGTTGAAAATCCTCGGGTGTTTTCGTCGTCAAGCCGTCAAGGACGGGGGTTAGCGTCGAGGGCTGGGTTTTGCTTTTGGGCCATGTATGCGCGCGCGAACGCGAGAAGAAGGATTCACCCTGATTGAAGTGCTGGTGGCACTGGCGATCATCGCCGTGGCCATGTCAGCCGCCGTGCGCGTGGCCGGGTTGATGACGCAGAGTAATGGGCTGTTGCGGGATCGATCGATCGCGCTGATTGCGGCGCAGAGTCGGATGGCGGAGTTGCGGTTGGAAGGTCGATTGCCGAATGGGATGAAGGCTGTTGAATGTGATCAAGGACGGCTTATGTTGCGCTGCGAACAGGTGATCGCCAGCGCAGAGAACGGGCGACTCCTCAAGGTTGGAATTCAAGTATTCGACCGCAACCAGGATGCGCCGCCGTTGGCCAGGCTTGAGACGTTGCTAAGCCGCCCGGAAAACCAATCGCCCTGATTCTCCCGAAACGTCGAACCATCAAACTAACCTGATCCTACAAAAAACCTCTGTATTTCCCATACAGCCAAAGCAGTGACGTCCCGCCGCACACGAAATAGCCGACATGAAATGGACTCGTCGCCCAGAACCTGAGTCCTCTGGGAAGGCGTTGAACGGCGTCGATCAGCAAGGGTTCCTGCCGTTGGATACTCTTTGATGTAATCAACCGACTGACAGCGGTCATCCGCTGAGTTCTCGAGTAAAAACTTCCCCCTGACGAACCACAGTCCATGGATAGGTACAGCCACTCAGTAAAGTGTTTTTCCAGAGCATCGAGTTTTGTATAAACGGCATAAAAAATCATTGCGCAGTTGATCACGCCCATCAAGATTTGCACCCCACATGCCCAGGCAAATACTGTGCTGGTGATTTCCATTACTCGGAATACTCATGAATTTCTTGTCCCACTAACTCTCCTAGCTCTGTCATCTTTGTTCCTGTCTCCACGGAACCTGCCGCACCGACCACAAGCACACACACAAGTTTTCCCATTCCTTTCAATTTCGCACATACCGCCAAACCTACTTTCCCCCCGATATATCCACCAGCAAGAGCTCCAGCGGTACCGCCGACCATTTTCCCTCCCTCGACAAACCTCACTTGCCTGCATTCCGCCTCGCGGTCGGACGCGCAGACCTCGTAGATTTTTGAGCTGGATGCGCCCAGTTGCAGACCTATGCCGAGATAACCACCTCCCTTCATGAACTTCGCTGCTCTGGCAACGCCCGCAATGTTCGTCGCATATCCGGGCAGTTGTGCCGGTGCACCTGCTTTACCCCACCGGTGAACAATTCGGCGGGTGGACAATCCCAGTGCACGTTTGAGTTTTGGATGATCTGGCAGACCGGAACCTTTGCGTACCAGCGGCCCAAGGCTGGCATCCAGTTTCACCATCAGACGTTTGCGTTTGGCAAAGAACTCCGGCGAATGCAGATGGCGATGTTGGGTGTATTGCTGCTGATGCAGTTGCTCCAACGCTTTGAGGGTGTTTTTCAACCCTTCCAGATGCTGCCCGATCATGAATGACGCAACGCCCAATGTGCCTGCCGACACCTCCAGAAACGGCTCAATGACCTCATGATGCTCAACCATGAACGAAGCTTCTTCATCCGAAAGATCTTTCAACGCCTCGTTCACCTTCTCCGCAGCGGCCATCATTTGTGCTTCTTCGCGTCGGCACATGTAGTTGCGTGAGTCGCTGAACAAGACCATTTGCCCAGGCTTGACCCGCTCACCGAGATGTCGATTGAGTGAACGGAATTCGCGACGCAGTGAGTCGCCGGGACTGATTTCGTACAACTCCCGTTCAAGCGCCGCTAGCGTTATGGGTTTCTGAACGATGTGAAAACCCGATTCAGCCGGTTGCGGCAAGGTGTAGGCGTGTTCCTCCACCAAGTGTTGTGCAGGAGGCGCCTCGGGTTTGGGGTTGAAGGCATTCCAGGAGGCGCCGCCGTTGTCTGTAGCCATGCGCGGCTTCACCAGTGCCCAATCACCGTTACGCACAGCATCGATGAGTTTTCGCTCATTTGCGCCTTGCATGTAGTTGTTACGGTGCAGGCCCATGGCGTTTAACAAGTCGTCGAATCCGGGCAAGTCGTCCGGACGATTCAATGCCTGTCGGAACTGCTCCATGGCTTCGTAGGCATCGAGGATCTGCTCTCGCTGCCCATGGAACTCGCTTAGCGGGATGAGTCTGGTCACATCCGTGTCCCGTTCTGAAAAGGCAGGACTTTGGCGAACGGACTCAGGTTTGAATGCAGGACGGATCGGTGTCCGTTGTAGGGAAAATCCGGCTTTCTGACTTACAGACGTCGCGCTCAAATCATCAATGTTTTATGGCGGCACTGGGTGGGGCAGAAAATAGATCCGTCGCCAATGTTTGCTCCCACAGGTGTCAGCGTCGTACACAACATCTGCAATCAGCATAAAACCCTGTGGGAGCGAACTTGCTCGCGAAAGCGCCAGCCCTGATAACAAATCATCTTTCTGGCGCCCACAGACATCTACCTCACCCCGCCACCTCCAAATTATCCATAACCCGATTCACCGCCAGCTCCCCCAGCATGATCAGTTGAGCAACCCCCAACAACGCCCGACGCTGCGGCGCTGGCAGCAAACTGGAAATGTCCTGAGCAATCGTCTTCGCCGAAGCAAGCGTTTCACTCGCATCAGCCAGCAGTTCTTCATTCTTGGTATCCGCCGTCACCGCATACATCCCCCGCGCCTTACGTGGCGGAGGCAGGAGATTGTTTGGCGACAGGTAATGATCGAGCGCGCGGTCAGCGGCTTCGTGGAGTTTGTTGGAATCGAGGGATTCGTAGGGAGACGTGGGATCTGTTTCGGGCGGGTTGGGTGTTGGTTTGATCATGGTGAAGCTCCTTGATTATTGAAGCCGCCACGTTTCGCTGCGAAACGAAGAGAGGTGGCAGCTGTACGCAGGTTCGCAGACCGGGAATCAAGGAACCCGGCATACCCGAAGGTATCCCGCGCACAGCCGCCATAAAGCACCATTGCCAAAAATGACAACGAACTGGAGCGCTGTGCGCCTTGATTGATCCGGGCTGCGAAACCCGATCGCTGATTCGTCAGCGACCGCACCACAATAGAACCCGCCCCCTAGGCGCACAAGCCGGCGGATTCTGGCGTAGCTGTAGGCAAAGGCGCAAGGATCTGTAGCCTGGGACAGTGACTGGAGATGTCTTTTTAAACGCTTGTGTTTACTAGGAGCAATCGCGCCACATTGGGCGGGGCAGATTCTTCCCGCGTCGGCCTGTTGAGCTTACTTTCACGCGTGCAAACGGCTGCTATCGGCCAAAAGCGGACGCTCAACGCACTTTTTTCCAACCCAAAGCGGTCGTCATCATGTTCAAGTATTATTGCGCCGATGCTCGGACTGTTCATAGGTAGGTTGATGCATGGCCAGAAGCGTTAGGCTTCAACAGAAACTTCATTCAAAGTATCTGATTGAGGTAGCGGGAGAGGTGGTGCTTGATGACTGCCTTGTTGAAAAGCTATGGGCGCTCAACAGAGGTGACAGGTTTGAGTTGAATTCACGATCCTTCGGTTTTGGACCTGTTCAAAAATACCGCTTGGAATACGCGATAACGAGAGGCCCCATTCCTGGGCATTGGCTCTACAAAGAATTTGACCCAAAGGAACTGACATTATTTTTTACGGCAAAAGACTTTGCCGGCATTTGTCATGGCTGGACCTTGTTTGACGAGTGACCATTCACGGTTCGCTGCCTGGGAGGCAGCTTCTGGCCAATAGCCGTGATTAAGCGACCAGCGTAATCTTTCGGCCTTCTCGCACAATTGAGGCAAGCAACAGATGACGGAACAGCTTTGCGTTGTATTCATTCCGGCGCTTTCGGTGGCTTTGCAAAGCGCCGAAACGAACAAAGGCTCCCCACTTACAGAGTCCGAGGCACTCAAAATTCGTGATCACGCGACGTGTGTTGCAGTTCCATTCGACGTCGCCCTGGATATGGAGAACGAACGTGGGTTCCGGGACTTAGTCGCCGAGGACTGCTGGAATGAATGGCAACGACTACGGCTCTCAATGAAGAAATGCCCCCTCTGAATTGCACCCGTACTCAGTCATAAGATGCAGTCTTCACCTGCCCATTGCTGCTGAAATGAGAGGCAGCTATTGGCCGATAGCGGACAAACTCAGTTGTTGGTTTTTGGGTAAAAGCAAACGCCAAGAGCTCGGGGTTGTCCCTATTTCCCCACTCTACAATTCCGGCCGGATCAGCCTCGGCATCTCCACCCCCTCCCCCAACCTCTCAACCCCCAACCTCACCCTCTCCCCACCCCGCTCAATCACCACACCATCCCCCTCAACCCCCACCAACTTCACCCCAACCCCAACCTTCTCCCCCACCAAAAAACTCCTCGGCGCGCCATCGTTCAAACTCAATATCGCCACCGTCCCGCTCCCGCCCGCGATCACTCCACTCACCTTGATATCCACCGGCGCGGTCTCGTTGGAGAACCACTGCAACGCCGGGCTATCACTCCTCGCCGCCAGCACCTGCGGTGTCGCCGCTGGCGTGTGCGATTCCGCCGAGGTCAGCAGCAGCGACGACCACGTCGCGACGCCCACCAGGGCGGCGAGCAGCGCCAAGGCCTGGACGGTTTGCGCCGGGGTAATCCGTGCGGTGAATTTCATGGGTTGTCGCTCCTTGTTGTCCCTGTTGCCAGCCTACGCGGCAATTCTCTCCGTTTTATTTCACATGCCTTACATGTTCGCCGGGCACGATGGGGTGGGACGCCAAGGAGCGCGCGGGTGATGAGCAGGCAGCAAGGTTTTACATTGATCGAGTTGATGGTGGTGCTGGTGATCATCGGGATTGCCAGTGCGGCGATCAGCCTGAGTATCAGGCCCGATCCGTTGCAGTTGTTGCGCAAGGATGCCGAGCGGGTTGCGCAGTTGCTGCAGGTGGCGCAGGCCGAGGCTCGCGCGGATGGGCGGCCGATTGTGTGGGTGGCGGATGCCAAGGGGTTTCGCTTTGGGCGGCGTGGGGATGATGGCGAAGGGTTTGAGTCGTTCAAGGAGGATGCGCAGTTGCGCCCGCGTGCGTGGCAGAGCCCGAAGGTCGAGGTGCGTGTGGAGCCCCGGCAGACGGTGGTGCTGAATGCCGAGTGGATCAATCCGCCGTTGCGGCTGATTTTGTCTGATGGGGCCAATCGGCTGAGTGTGCTGCGCGATGGCACTGGGCGGATCAGTATTCAATGAACACTCAGCAAGGGTTCACTCTGATTGAGGTGATGGTCGCGATACTGCTGATGGCGGTGGTGAGTCTGATTGCCTGGCGCGGGCTGGACAGTGTGACGCGGGCGGACAGCCATTTGCAGGCCAGCAGTGAGCAGAGCGATGGGTTGTTGCGGGTGTTGAATCAGTTGCAGCGCGATGTGGACATGCGCGCCGGGGTGGAGTTGAGCGAGCCGCGCAAGGTTGGGGCTGAGGATGAGGCGCCGACTGCGCCGCCGGCGGTGACGGTGCGTAGCAGTGACAGCAAGGGGTTTCGGCTGGACATTATTCGCAGCGCGGCGGATCAGCCGGGGGCGTTGCAACGGGTTCGGTGGTGGGTCAAGGGCGACACGTTGTATCGGGCGGTGGCTGAGGCGCGCAGTCGCTATCCGTTGCCGGCGCCTGGGAATGGGGTGGCGGTGTTGAGTGAGCTGAGTGATGTGCAGGTGCGGGTTTGGGAGGTGGACAAGGGTTGGCGGCAACTGAGTGGCAATCGGCGGGAGGATCCGTTGGGTTTGGAGATTCGCTTGAGCCGGCAGACGGCGCAGGGGGTTGAGCGGTATCGGCAGGTAATTGGATTGGTGGATTGATATCGGTGGCCACGTAACTTTGTGGGACCGGGCTTGCTCGCGAATGCGGTGGGTCAGTTGAAATTGTGGTTATGGATAGACCGCATTCGCGAGCAAGCCCGCTCCCACAGTGGATAGGTGGTGGGTCAGTGGATTGGTTGTCTGCGAGACCGTCATCGCGAGCAGGCCCGCTCCCACAGCAAGCAGGAGCAAGATCAAGAGATCGCAGCCTTCGGCGGCTCCTACATTGGGATTGCGGTGGGCTTTGGTTAGCTGAGGACGACCACGCCGCCGGGCAGTTCGGTGCATTTGACGCCGTAGGCATCGCGGATCAGCAGGGCGACGCCGGCGAGTTGGTCGAGGTTGAAGCGCGCCTGGACGCGGCGTTGGCCGAGTTCGCGATTAAGCAGCAGGAGCATGCCGGGGCGGTAGCGGTTGATTTCGTCGATCATCTGGCTGAGGGTCGCGCCATTGAACACCAGCACTTGTTGGCGCCAGTTCATCACGGCGGCGGTGTCGACGGTTTGCACGTTGCCGATTTGCCGTGCGTCGTAGGTGACTTGCTGGCCCGCTTCGAGGCGCAGGTTACGGCCGTCGATGGCGACGTCGACCGCGCCGTCGAGGCAGGTCACGCAGACTTGCTGGTCGGTGTTGCGCAGGTTGAAGCGCGCCTGACTGGCGCGCAACCACCCTGCTCCGGCCTGCATCGCCAGCGGCAGGCGTGCGGTTTGCACTTCCACTTCGCCGCTGACCAGTTCAAAACCCTGCACGCCGTTTTCGACGCTGCGCTGGTTGATCCGGGTTTGGGTGTTGAGTTCGAGGCTGACGCCTTGCGCCGGTTCGACCCGGCGCTGCTGGCCGACTTCGGTGATGTAGTCGGCGCCCAGCCCTTCGAAGCCACCGGGAATCGTGCCGCGCACCAGCAGGAATGCGGCGGAGGCGGCAATCGCACCGCCGAGAAATGCCCGTCGACCGAAACTGCGTCGGCCCTGCAGCGCTTCGGCGGCCGGTTGCAGGTGATGCCATAGCCGCTTGGCTTCTTCGAACGCCCGGGCGTGTTCGCCACTCTGCGCGCACCATTCACGCAAGGCGCGGGCGTCGGCGACGGTGGCGCGGCCCGAGGTCAGCAGGATCAGCCAGTCGTGGGCTTCGCTGTGCAGAGACTCGGTGGCCGAAGGCTCGGCGGGTTTCAGTCGAAAGATGTTCAAACGCGCAAATTCTCAACGGATTAATCGGGTCACTATTCGCTAGACGGTTTTCCGGCCCCGCGACCGAACCGCTGAAACACTTTTCTTTCAAGTTTCGCGGCGCAGAAGCCCAACGCGGCTTTGATTTCCTTTTCGACCATGCGCGTGGAAATGCCGAAACGCTGGGAGATTTCCAGGTGTGGCGCCTCTTCCAGCCGCGCGGCGATGAAGATCCGTCGACGCCGTGCGGGCAGTTCGTACAAGGCGCTGAGCAGGGCCTGCATCTCTTTTTGCCCACCGACCACCCGCGCCGGGTCGAGGGCTTCGTCGCCTAGTTGCAGCAGTTCCTCGACTTCGGTGCCGGTGAGCAGACGCGCATCGGCCTGACGGCGGTCGGCGGCGATATTCAGGGCCATGCGATACAGGTAGGCGTTGGGCTTGAGCAGGTTGGGCGGGGTCTCCATGCGATCGACCCGCAGCCAGGTTTCGTGCAGCACGTCGTTGGCCAGGTCCTCGGAGCCGAGGCGGCGGCGCAGGCGCACGCGAAAATCCTCGTAGGAGCTGAGGAACAGCTGGCCCATCAAGCTTTGCCCGGCGTCTTTCATCCCCCGGAAACTCCTTCCCATCTCGTGCATTCCATGCGTTTCCCTGACGACTCCGGTAACAACAGCAACGTGACCGGCTGGCGCAAGGCGCTGGGCGTCGGCCGGTCGATTGTGAGGTTGCGAAAACTTTCCACCAGCGCGTTATCGCGCCGTACATCGCCGGTCGACGTCACCAACCGGTTGTGCTGCACCACGCCGTCGCGCCCGACCCACACCTGTAACACCGCGCGATAACTGCCCGGCCGGGTCAGCGGCGAACGGCACAATTTGCGCTCGATCGCCGCTTGCACGGCCGTCGCATAACTGCGGTTGACTGCGACAGTGGCCGGCGTGGGTTTGTCCGTCGGCACTGGCAGATCTTCCACTTGCGCCGCTTGCAGGGTGAACGCGTCGGCGCGGGCGTAGCGCGCCATCAACCCGGTGCCGCCGAGCAGATGGCGCAAGGCGTCGGCGGCGGTGTATTCACCATCCACGGCGAGGGAGCGTCGGCCCCGGCTCAACTGGCTGTCGACCAGCACTGCAACGCCGGTAGCGCGGCTGTATTGATCCAGCGCCTGGGCGAGCTCCTGTGCCGGGATGTGCAAGGTCAGTCGCATATCCGCCGGCGCCGGGTCAGCACTGGCCGCATTGGCCAGCAGACCGAGCAGCCACCCCAGACCCGCGCGGCGCACAAGCGTCGCCGAGCGCTGAAGACTGATCCGCGAACTGCCTCGCTGCACGACTGGCGCACCCCTGAAAATCGCTATCCTGCGGGGCATTTATGACTCTGGTATGACGGGCGGTGCAAAAAAATCATCACGGGTTTCGCGCCGCGCTTGCACTAGACTCAAACCCAGAGCGGCCCATTCGGGCGGGCCAGGAGGCGGACATGAAAACACGGTGGATGTGGGTCTTGCTGATGACGGTGGGTGCAGCGCAGGCGGAGGAGCCGCTGGGCTGTGTCGAGGTCACGGTCGGCGGTTACAAGGCGCCGAACTACGATTGCCTGAGCCAGCAGATGGGCAACAATCCCGACGGCGCGGCGGCCGCGCAGAAGAACATGGAAGCGTTGAATGTGCCGGTGCACCAGCGCGCGCCGAATCAGGTCGGGCTGGCGACCCCGGCCGCGACCAGTACGCGGATGGGGAATACGTTTGGCACCTCGGTGAAACCGCAGCGGCCGGCGAATTAGGCAAGATCTTTCGATCGTTCCCACGCTCCGCGTGGGAATGCCTCAAGGGACGCTCCGCGTTCCAATGGGACGCAGAGCGTCCCGGGATGCATTCCCACGCGGAGCGTGGGAACGATCAGATCGCAGACAAATCAGTCACTTGGGGTCTGGCGGAAGCTCACGGCCAGGCGATTCCAGCTGTTGATGGTGCTGACCGCAACCGTCAGGTCCACCAGTTCCCCTTCATCAAATTGCTCGCGCGCCTGCTGGTAGACGTCATCCGGCACGTGGCTCTCGGCCAACAGCGTCACCGCCTCGGCCCAGGCCAGCGCGGCCCGTTCGCGGGGGTTGAAGAAGTTGCTGTCGCGCCACACCGCGATCGCGTAAAGGCGCCGATCACTCTCCCCGGCTCGCCGTGCGTCCACCGAATGCATGTCGGTGCAGAACGCGCAGCCGTTGAGTTGCGAGGCGCGGATCCTGATCAGTTGCAGCAGCGGCGCTTCGATACTCAGGTGGCCGGTCAGCGCCTCCATGGCAATCATCGCTTTCATCGCCTTGGGCGACGCGTTGTAGTAATCCAGACGCAAAGACATGGCGCGGCTCTCGGCAGGCGGAATGATGAGTTCACGGTAAGGGCTGTGCGGGCTGTGTTACAGCCCCAATTCCACGAATTGTGGGTACACCACTAAACGTCGACCAAACACGATACCTGTGGGAGCGGGCTTGCTCGCGAAGGCGGTGTGCCAGACAAATCCTGGCTGGCTGACAGACCGCCTTCGCGAGCAAGCCCGCTCCCACAGGAGATTTGTGCCAGTGCGTTGAAGTGTTTATGCCAATTTCGGGTTTTTCGGGTAGGCAACTATTGCCAGTCAAACAACAGCGGTAATCTGGCCGGCACGCCAAATAGCCTCGGGAGCCTTGTCGGTATGGAACTTCATGTCGTGATCAACGGCCGCAAGGATCTCGCCGGTCAGTTGTATCAGCAGCTTCGCGCGGCGATTGAATCCGGGCGGCTGGCGGCGGGTACGCAGTTGCCGCCGAGCCGCTTGCTCGCCGAGCAATTGGGCATCTCGCGCAAGACCATTTCCGACACTTATGCGCAGCTGACCTACGAGAATTTCCTCACCGGGGTGATCGGCAAAGGCACCTACGTCAACGCCCGCCCGGCGCAGGTGCAGCGCAAGCAGAGCCACACCGAACTGGCCAGTGCCGAGGTGATCGAGAGCTGGCGCAACCTGCCGGTATTCCTGCGCCACCCGACGCTGGAAGGTTCGCTGCGCTACGACTTCATCGGCGGCGCCACCAGCAAGGGCCAGTTCCCCCACGACGACTGGCGCCGTTGCGTCGCCCATGCGATGCGGCAGATGGCGCAATCGAAAGGCTTTTACAGCGTTGCTGAGGGTTTGCCGGCGCTACGCAATGCGATTGCCCGGCACATCGCCTTTTCTCGCGGCATCAACTGTCAGGACGAAGACATCGTTGTCTGCAACGGCGCGCAACAGGCACTCGACCTGATTACGCGCGTACTGACCCGCCCCGGCACGCGGGTGGCGATGGAGGATCCAGGTTATCCGCCCGCACGCTTGCTGTTTGGTACGCACGGCGCCGAAGTGGTCGGCGTGCCGGTGGATGCCGAGGGCATTCAGGTCGAGCAGATTCCCGATGACACGCGGCTGATATACGTCACGCCGTCGCACCAGTTTCCGCTGGGCATGGCGATGAGTCAGGCGCGCCGCGAGGCCTTGCTCGCCCGTGCTCATGAGCTGGGTGCGATCATCATCGAGGACGATTACGACAGTGAATTCCGCTACGAAGGCCGGCCCACCGATTCGCTGTACAACCTCGATCAGCGCGGCATCGTCGCCTACGTCGGCACCTTTTCAAAAACCCTGCTGCCGGAGCTGCGCCTGGGTTACGCGATCCTGCCGCCGTCGATCATCGAGGCGGTGATTCGCGCCAAACAGCTCACCGATCTGCACGCCTCGACCCTGCCGCAATGGGCGCTGGCCAAGTTCATCGCAGAGGGCTGCCTGCTCAAGCACATTCGCCGCTGCCATACGATCTACGCGCAACGCCGCGAGCGAATTCTGGAACGCATGGCGACTGACCTCGCGCCATGGCTGCAAGCTGTGCCGGCCAGTGCCGGGTTTCACATGGCGGTGTTGTGCAAGGTGGCGATCGATTTGCCGCTGGTCATTGAGCTGGCAAAAAAGGTCGAGGTCGGCCTGTATGCAATCAGTGGTTTCTACTACCAGCAACCGGCGAAAGAAGGCCTGTACTTCGGCTTCGGCGCCATCGAAACCCTCGACATCGATATTGCTCTGGATCGCCTGCGCGACATCCTCGAACAGCTGTCATGAGCCGTTGGTATAAGGCTTTTACCGCCAATTGGTTATTGGTGATTCATGGTCGCAGGCCTATTCTGCACAGGCGTTATCCCTCAGTGAGCAGGATTCGTCCGGCCTGATTCAGGAGTGTGAGCAATGTCCAGCGAAGTGATCAATACGGTTGAGGTCAAGGCTGCTGCGGGCCGCTCGGAAGAGCTCGGCAAGCAATTGCAGAAAATTGTCGACACCCTGCGCGAAACCCCGGGCTGCGATTCCTACCTGGTCGATCGCTGCCCCGAAGACACCCACCGCTGGACGGTCAGCGCACGCTGGCAATCGGAAGCGGCGATGCAAGCGCATTTCAACCGGCCCGAGGCGCAGGGGTTCATCGACCTGATCGATAGCCGCCTGGCCAATAGCGTGGATTTCAACAGCTTTCCCATCGTCTGAACTGGCCCCTTCGCGAGCAAGCCCGCTCCCACAGTAGAAATGCGCCCGCCCTGTGGGAGCGGGCTTGCTCGCGAAGGCATATTTCGCCACACCGATAATCTTTCTGAAGCCCCGCAATTGGTCACCTGATCTTCTCGGATATTGGCCGTTTGAACCGGCCACATTGCGGCCTACTGTGATCACACCCCAACCATCACAGGTAACCCGCCATGAAAGCCCTGCCCTTCCTCGCCGCTGCCCTCGCCCTCACCCTGTCCGCATCGGCGATGGCGCACGATCCTTCCGAGAAAATCACCGTCTTGCAGGAAAAACTGCTGAAAAACGCCCCCGGCAAGAAAGCCATGATGATCGAGGTCGACTACAAACCCGGCCAGTCTTCGATCGCGCACAAACACGAGGGCACCGCGATGGCTTACGTGCTCGAAGGCGAAGTGATTTCGCAGGTCAAGGGTGAACAGGCGATCACTTACAAGAAGGGCCAGTTCTGGTATGAACCCGCAGGCTCCGAGCATCTGGTGTCGAAAAACGCCAGCTCGACCAAGCCAGCCAAATTGCTGGTGTTCATGGTGCTGGCGCCGGATGAGCAGGTGCTGATCCCGCTGGAAAATTGACGGCCGCCCGATCAGCCATAAACAAAAGGCGCAGATCGAGCATCTGCGGTTACTTTGGACGACCTGCACGGCAATCATGCGAACGTTTATCTAAGAGCTCGAAACGCGGGCATCATCAATAGACAATTACGCACAGCCCCTCACGTCTACACCTACGGCGATGCGCCGGGTGATTCGGTGACTTTCAATCTGGAAATCCTCCAGCGCAACGTGGACTATCCGACTTCGACGCAACCCTACGCTTGACCACGACTGACTTGGTCGATCAATAACAGGTAATAAAAAGCCCCGGCATCTCGCGATACCGGGGCTTTTCATTCAGCCACTACTTACGCCAATTCAAGCGCGGCATTGGCGGTGACCGCAGGCACGATCACTTGACCGCTCAACGCCAGATCCAGCAGTTCACGGTTGGCCACCGCGTACATGGCGTAGTCCGTGCCGCTTGCGGCGCGGATTTCCACCAGCATCGCGCGCCAGCGCTCGATCATGCTTTCGTGCTGGGCCATCCACAGCGCCAGGCGTGCTTCCACGTCCTGAGTGCCGTCGCCCTGCTGCAGGACGGAGATGGTGATCGCCCGTTGCTGCCAGTCGACGTCATCGCGGAACGCTTCACGAGCCAGAGCCTGCCAGTTGTTTTCTACCGGCAGAGCGCTGATCTGTTGCAGATACCAGGTGATGTCCAGCGCAGAGCCGACGGCGAAGTACGCCTTGGCCACTTCGGCCGGATTCTGCCCGGTGACGTCAGCCGCTTCGATGATCGGCAGCAGCGTGTACAGGTGCGAGGTGCCCGCAACCATACGCGCCAGCAATTCCGGCACACCGGCTTCGACGTACGCCTGATAGCGCGACTGCCAGTTCTCGCGGATTTCGCCGCTGAGCAGTTCGTCGAGTTTCAGACCCAGTTCTTTCAGGTGCGGACCGAAATGCGTGACGTCACGGGCAGCGTTCTGCTCGTTGCGACGGGCACGCAGGAACCAGCGCGTGGCACGGCGACCCAGACGCATCAGCTCGTCCATCAGCTCCAGTTGCACGTCGGCGGAGACCTGATAGTCCAGCGCTTCGATCTGACGGAACCAGTGCGGGAGGTGGAAAATGTCGCGCACAATCACATAAGCACCGGCCACGTTCGCCGGGCTCATGCCGGTCGACTCTTTGAGTCGTTGAACGAAGGTGATGCCCATGTGGTTGACCAGATCGTTGGCGATCTGGGTGCTGACGATCTCGCGCTTGAGGCGATGGCGACGCATGGCTTCGGAGAACTTGCTGACCAGGGTCGGCGGGAACGCCGTTTCCATGTCGCGGGTCAGGTAATCGTCGTCCGGCACTTGCGAACCCAGCAACTGCTCTTTGAGGTCGATCTTGCTGTAGGAGATCAGCACGGACAGTTCAGGACGGGTCAGGCCGTGGCCCTCAGCGACGCGCTCGGTCAGTTGCTCTTCGGTCGGCAGGAACTCAATGGCACGGTCCAACTTGCCACGGCCTTCCAGATCGCTCATCAGACGCTTGTACTCAGCGATGCGCGCATACGCACGACGCGCCGCCAGGGACAGGGCCTGAGTCTGCTTGTAGTTGTTGCCCAGCACCAGATTGCCGACTTCGTCGGTCATGCTCGCCAGCAACTGCTTGCGTTGCTTGTCGGTCATGTCACCGGCCTGAACCACTTCGTTCAGCAGGATCTTGATGTTCACTTCGTGGTCGGAGCAGTCCACGCCACCGGCGTTGTCGATGAAGTCGGTGTTGGAACCGCCACCATTGAGACCGAATTCCACACGACCCAGTTGGGTCATGCCGAGGTTACCGCCCTCGCCCACGACTTTGCAGCGCAGCTCGTTGCCGTTGACGCGCAGCGCGTCGTTGGCTTTGTCGCCGACATCGGCGTGGCTTTCGGTGCTGGCCTTGACGTAAGTGCCGATACCGCCGTTCCACAACAGATCCACCGGAGCCTTGAGCAAGGCGTTAAGCAGTTCGGTCGGGGTCAGCTTGTCAGCCTTGATGTCGAAGCGTTCCTTCATTTGCGGCGAGATCGCGATGCTCTTCGCGCTGCGCGAGAAGATCCCGCCACCTTCGGACATGATGCTGGTGTCGTAGTCGGTCCAGGCCGAACGCGGCAGGTCGAACAGACGCTGACGCTCGACGAAGCTGGTCGCCGGGTTCGGGTTCGGGTCGATGAAGATGTGCATGTGGTTGAACGCGGCCACCAGTTGCAGCTTGTCGGACATCAACAGGCCGTTGCCGAACACGTCGCCGGCCATGTCGCCGACGCCCACCACGGTGATGCTGTCTTCCTGAACATTGATGCCGCGCTCGCGGAAGTGGCGCTGTACGCCGACCCACGCGCCCTTGGCGGTGATGCCCATTTTCTTGTGGTCGTAACCGGCCGAACCACCGGACGCAAACGCGTCACCCAGCCAGAAGCCGTAGTCGATGGCGATACCGTTGGCGATGTCGGAGAAGGTTGCAGTGCCCTTGTCCGCCGCGACCACCAGGTACGGGTCATCGTCGTCATGACGCACGACATTGACCGGCGGCACCAATGCGCCGTCCTTCAGGTTGTCGGTGATGTCCAGCAGGCCGGAGATGAAGATGCGGTAGCAGGCGATGCCCTCGGCCGCGATCTCGTCACGGCTGCCACCCAATGGCAGGCGACGCGGCAGGAAGCCGCCCTTCGCACCGACCGGCACGATGACCGAGTTTTTCACTTGCTGGGCTTTTACCAGGCCAAGCACTTCGGTGCGGAAGTCTTCTTCACGGTCGGACCAGCGCAGACCGCCACGAGCGACGTTGCCAAAGCGCAGGTGCACGCCTTCAACGCGTGGCGAGTAGACGAAGATTTCAAACTTCGGCACTGGCTTGGGCAGCTCAGGGATCGCGTGCGGGTTGAACTTGAAGCTGAAGTACGACTTGTTCTGGCCGCTGGCATCAGTCTGATAGAAGTTGGTGCGCAGGGTGGCTTTGATCAGGTCCAGATAACGACGCAGGATGCGGTCTTCGTTGAGCACCTGAACATCGTCCAGTGCGGTCAGAATCGCTTGTTCCAGACGCTGTTGCTTGTCTTCCAGATCATCGCTGCCGAGTTTGCGCGCCAGGTAGAAGCGGGTCTTGAACAACCGGGTCAATTCGCGAGCGATGTCGGTGTGGTTGTTCAAAGTGCTGGCGATGTAACCCAGGTCGAAGCCCAGACGAATCTGCTTCAGGTAACGGGCGTAGGCACGCAGCAGCGCGACGTCGCGCCATGGCAGACCGGCGGTCAGCACCAGACGGTTGAACGCGTCGTTCTCGGCATCGCCACGCACGATGTGCACGAACGCATCCTGCAGGGTGTCGTTGAGTTGCTGGATGTCGAGGTCCAGACCTTCGGCGGCAGTGAAGGCGAAATCGTGAATCCAGAATTCGCGGCCGTTGGTGTGGCGCAGGCGATACGGGAATTCACCCAGCACGCGCAGGCCGAGGTTTTCCAGAATCGGCAGGACGTCGGACAGCGCGAGCGGCGTGTCGGCGTGATACAGCTTGCAATGCAGCTCGCGCTGGCCGGAAACCTGGCCGAGCGGCTGATAGAAGCTCATCACCAACGGATTTTTTTCGTTGAGGCTCAGCAGGTGTTGCATGTCGACCACGGCCGAATGCGCTGCAAAACGCTCGCGGTAACCGGCCGGGAAGCCTTTCGGGAAGTCGGCCAGCACGTTGGTGCCGTGGGCTTCGCCGAAGCTTTCGACGGTCAGGGCAGCGTAGTCGTCCTGCCAGCTGCGGCAGGCCTGGACCACTTCTTTTTCCAGCAGCAACGGGTCGATGTCGAGGCGGTTCTTCGGATCGACGCGCAGGATCAGTTGCACGCGGGCCAGCACGGACTCGGAGAAGAATGTCCAGAATTCGCAGTCGGAGGCCTTCAGGCGCTCCATCAGCACTTGCTGGATCTTCTGGCGCACTTCGGTGGAATAAATGTCGCGCGGCACGTACGCCAGGCAGTAGCAGAAGCGACCGTACGGGTCTTTGCGCAGGAACACGCGGATCTTGTTGCGTTCCTGGATCTGCACGATCGACATCACGGTGGTGAACAGCTCGTCGACCGGGGTCTGGAACAGGTCGTCACGCGGCAGCACTTCGAGGACCTGCGCCAGTTCCTTGCCCAGGTGAGCCTTGGACTGGAAGCCGGAGCGGCGCTCGATTTCTTCGACCTTGCGGCGGATGAACGGGATGACCCGCACGCTCTCGCCGTACACCGAGGAGGTGTAAAGGCCCATGAAACGGTGTTCCTTGATGACTTTGCCGTCAGCATCGATCTCGCGGATCGACACGTAGTCCGGATAAGCCGGACGGTGGACGCGGCTCGGGTGCGCAGCCTTGGCAAACGACAGCAGGGTCGGTTCGCGCAGGTAGGCAACGGCGTAGTCTTCGATGCGCAGGTCTTCGTAGGTCAGGCCGGTACGCAGCAGTTTGGTCAGGCCGAGGAAGGAGCTCTGGTCGTATTCGATGTGGCCGCCATCGGCCTGATCGGTGACCACGAACTCTTCGTAGCCGAGGAAGGTGAAGTGGTTGCCCACCAGCCATTCCAGAAAACTTTTGATTTCGTTCTTTTCGTCGGCATCGACCGGGTAGGCGCTGTTGTCGAGCTGGGTGAGGATGTCCTGCACCTTGGCTTTCATTGGCTCGAAATCAGCGACGGCGACGCGCACTTCACCGAGCACTTGCTCCAGCTCTTTGCTCAGCACATTCAGCTCGGCCGCGTTGGCGCAGCGGTCGATTTCCAGGTACATCAGCGATTCGTGCAGCACGCCTTCGCCGGTGCTGCCTTTTGGCAGGATTTCCAGCAATTCACCCTTGCTGCCACGACGCACGCTGAGCACGGTGGTTTGCAGGGTGTGAATGCTGTAGCCGCGACGGTTCAGCTCGGTACGCACCGAGTCGACCAGAAATGGCAGGTCGTGGTGCAGCACTTCGACCGCGGTGTGGGTCGACTGCCAGCCGTGGCGTTCGTAATCGGGGTTGTAGACACGCACTTGCGGTTGCGCGTGATCGAAGCGCTCAAGCAGGCGCCACGCAGAGAGAGTACAGCCAGCGAGGTCGGAGAGGCGACGTTGAGTCAGCTCGTCCAGGGAAATGATGCCGAAGAATTGTTCAGCGAACAGCGCCACTTGTGGCAGTGCCTGTTCACTGATGTGCTGCGCCAGTGCCGCTTGCAGTTGGTGCTGGAAGTCGGCTTTGCTGGCTGCGGTGAAGAACGCCATCTGTGGTACTCCGCTTAAGCTTGTTATTGATGGAAAGCGTCGCGTGCAACACCCCTTTCGGGGTTGGTGTCGCCCTGTTCCTGATTCTCGGGCAGAGGAAACAGGGAGACAGGTGGGTGAAGCTGGACGGGACACTCAGGTCACATTCACCTTCCATGAATGAGCATCTGCAAAAGCGACTGCCAACGACGCTGACAATGCCTTTACGGGTGCTCATCCGTTGCGCAGCTTAATGGGTGCGACAATGTGTCTGCTTGCGGTGCTGCGACATATTCGGTCATTGGCACGTAAATGCAGGGTTTGGCCTGCATCAACACTAGCAGGCGTGAGCTGAAATGCAGGTTCGAAACCCCGGTTTCACGGGACTGTCGTGCCAGGTCGGTCGCCAAGCACGTTACATACGCCGAAACGAAAACGCCCAAGGCCCTTTAATCGACCCTGAGCGTGGCATCCGGTTCAGCGCAGGCGGTTGACGCGGATCAGTCCGGCAGTTCCTCAAAGGCTCGGAATTTGCTCACCGTGGCGCAGTCGTAGCACATCGTCTGCAGGATCTGCTTGTCCATGCTGGCGTCGATGTTGCTCGAATCGCATTCGCGGCAAAACAGGCGCAGGTGGCTGAGCAAGTCGCTGTCGAACGCTACGGCGGAGAAAAATTGCGGGACCAGCTCGTCACGCCAGTACATGCCCGGCGATTTGGAAAATCCGGCGCCGCTGTCCTTGAGTACCACGTCGTATAGCAGCCGCTGCAAGGCCGTTTGCGGCACCCGCGCATCGCGAGGCGCATTCTTGCGCCAGTTGCGCGCAAGCGCGTCCTGCGCCGTGCCCAGCATATTGCGCGGAATGGTGTTGGAGGCATGACTGCGCCCTTTGGAGTTGCCAGTGGCGTAGAAGTGCGCGGCGTTGCGCACCGCCAATCGGGCGAAGTAATACAGCTGACTCACCGAGAAGTCCTGCAGCAACTGCCCGACCACCTCCGAGGCACGGGCTTCGGCCGTGAAGGCAAAATCCACTTCGCCGGCCAGCACACGAATGTATTGAATCGACTCCTCGCGGGCGAGACTGAAGACCAGCGAATAGATTTCGCTCTTCCAGACGGCTTTTACGCTGCCCGACAACTCCTGATACAGCGCCCGATACAAACTCTCGCGGCTGCTGCGCGCCACGCCGTCGAGCGTGACGCTGGGCAACCAGCGCACCGCGCTGTACTCGCGGATATTGCAGCCCTCGCTGCGATCGAAGGCGTTGATGTCGGAATCGGTGGAGACTGCCAGCACCCCGGTTTCGTGCAGACTTTTGATCAACTCTTCTCGAGCCTCATCAGTCAGGGCAAGCAGCTCCTGCCTGGATGGCGTATTCAAGGGGGCAATCCATTCGACGTTTGCGCCATGACCGTCATCCAGCAAGGCGAGCAGCGTCAACTTCTGCACAAACCCCAGGTTTGCGTAAGGCACTGCCGGAGATCGCGCGCCATAGCGAGCCTCCAGCTCCAGGCGGTCCCGTGCTGCCCGTGCGGCCACTTGCTGCTGGCGCACCGTAAAACATTCTTTGCAGTCACAGGTTGTGCGGCGGCGATTGGCGCCGGGAACACAGTGCAAATGTTCACAGCGCACGCACTTGAACGGACTGCGCAGCGAGAGCGAACTCCCTCTGGCGTGCCGAGGTATCCACATCGGCAGTTCGCAGTATGGACAAGTGAGGTCTGCACTGACGATCGGTGGCAGAACTTTAAGCAGACTGCGGACTGTCGAAGGAATCCGGAACTCGGCCATCAGTGCGGCGGTTTTTTCGCCTTCGAGATAGCGCTTATAGATCTCTTCGATCTGTTCATCCGAGAGATGACGGATTTCTTCGGCGCGTTGGAAATACTGAGTCATCGCAAAGGTCCTTTTTATGAATTGTCGTAACGCACTCCCTTGCGCAAGAGCGGCGAACTTAACGGCAACCTGGCGGCTATCACAAGCAATAATCGCCAAAACGGCCTTATTTGTAGCGATCATTAATATCCCTACACTGGCGTCCGACCTTTCCTTCTGGTAACCCGGAAGTGAATGACGGAAATTTCCTGCTTTGCCAATTTCTGAAATGAGAAGGCAGCGCAAACACGCGCAGACTGGCAAAATCGCGCCTACGAACAGATCCACTGCCGCCACTGCCCAGGAATTCCCCATGCAAATGACCACCGCCCTACTGATCGTCAACCCGTGCGACGACGAAGAAGACAACATGGCCATGCTCTGCTGCCACAGCGACAAGGGCGAGATGTTCCTGATGAGCCGTTATCCGGATGAGGATGAGCTGGAGATCACCCTGGATGGCGAGCCTTCCACGCTTGACGGGGTCAAGGTCACGCTGACGTCGAAACTGCTGAAGATCGAGATTGCTGCTGCGGATGCCGATGCGTTGAATGGGGATGATGTGCTGGAGATCAGTTTTAATCCGGACATGGTGGATATGGATGAGGTTGTTGAGACTTTGAAGAATATTCTCGATGGGACCGGGACCTTTATCAGCGAGGTTTGATGGGGCCTGGAAGGGCCCTATCGCTGGCAAGCCAGCTCCCACAGGGACCGATGCGCTGCACCAATCGCATGCACTGCACCGAAACCTGTGGGAGCTGGCTTGCCAGCGATAGGGCCGGCACTGGCGCCGCTACAATTTCCTGCTTTGCGAAAGATCAAAAGATCGCAGCCTTCGGCAGCTCCTACAGGTGATTGCATTCCAATCACGGAGCGGCACAAGACGGCGATCTTTTGCGCTTTTCTACAAAATGCCGTTAGTCGCCGCCCCCCACGATGGATTAAAGTAACGCCCCCAGCCCCGGCGTTATCCGAACGCCCCGGCCACCCCCTTTCCAGGAACAGTCACCGATGGAACATCGTGAAGCGCTGCTGGCGCTGCGAACCTTTCTTTCAACGCAGATTCTCGGCCAGGAAAAACTCATCGAGCGCTTGCTCATCGCCCTGCTTGCCGACGGTCATATGCTGGTCGAGGGCGCTCCCGGTCTGGCCAAGACCAAAGCGATCAAAGAACTCGCCGAGGGCATCGAAGCCCAGTTCCATCGTATTCAGTTCACCCCCGACCTGCTGCCGGCCGACATCACCGGCACCGAAATCTACCGTCCGGAAACCGGCAGTTTCGTCTTCCAGCAAGGGCCGATCTTCCACAACCTGGTGCTGGCCGACGAAATCAACCGTGCGCCGGCCAAGGTGCAATCGGCCTTGCTCGAAGCGATGGCCGAGCGTCAGGTCAGCGTCGGGCGCAGCACCTATGAGCTGTCGCCGCTGTTTCTGGTGATGGCCACGCAAAACCCGATCGAACAGGAAGGCACCTATCCGCTGCCGGAAGCCCAGCTCGATCGTTTCCTCATGCACGTCAAGATCGGCTTCCCCGACGCTGCCGTCGAACGGCGCATCCTGCAACAGGCCCGTGGCGAGGCGTTGAACGGCGAGACCAAGCCTGAGCGACGGGTCAGCCAGCAGGCGATCTTCGCCGCACGCAAGGAAATCCTCGGTTTGTACATGGCCGACGCCGTGGAGGAATACCTGGTGCAGCTGGTCATGGCCACGCGCAACCCGGCCAAGTTTGATCCGGAAATGGCCGAATGGATCGCCTACGGCGCCAGTCCGCGCGGCTCGATCGCCCTTGATCGCTGTGCCCGCGCGCATGCCTGGCTGGCCGGTCGCGATTTCGTCAGCCCGGAAGACATTCAGGCTGTGCTGTTCGACGTGTTGCGCCACCGCATCATCCTGTCGTTCGAAGCCGAAGCCGCGGGCATCGATCAGGACCGCGTGGTGCAGCGGATTCTCGACGTCGTCGCCGTCGCTTGACCCCCATGAACGCCGCCCTGCCCTCCGAACCCGGTATCCGCATCAGCCTCGCCGAGCTGATCGAGATGCGTCACCGCGTGCGCGAGGTGCAGCTGTTTTCCACGCCGAGTCAGCGCAGCCCGCTGATCGGCCTGCATCACTCGAAATTCCGTGGCCGTGGCGTCGACTTCGACCAAGTGCGGGTGTATCAGGCCGGTGACGACGTGCGGACCATCGACTGGCGCGTCACTGCGCGCACGCAGGAGCCGCACACCAAGCTGTTCCATGAAGAACGCGAGCGACCGATTTTCATCATGGTCGAGCAAAGCACGCGACTGTTTTTCGGCTCGGGGCTGATGTTCAAATCGGTGTTGGCGGCGCAGGTGGCAGCGTTGATTGGCTGGGCGGCACTGGGGCACAACGATCGCGTCGGCGGGCTGGTGTTCGGCGACAACGAGCACTACGAAATCAAGCCTCGGCGCAGCAAGCAGAGCCTGCTGCAATTGCTCAACCGCCTGGTCAAGGTCAATCAATCGCTGCACAGCGAGCGCGAGCCGGATCGCGATGCTTTCGGCGTGGCCCTGCGCCGCGCGCGGGAAGTGCTGCGGCCGGGCAGTCTGGCCATCGTCATTTGCGACGAACGCGCGTTGTCCGACAGCGCCGAACAGCAATTGAGTTTGCTGGCGCGGCATTGCGATCTGCTGATGTTGCCGCTGTCCGATCCGCTCGATCATGCGCTGCCCGCCGCTGGCCTGCTGCGCTTCGCAGAGCGCGGCGCGCAGCTGGAAATCGACACGCTGAATTTCGACCTGCGCCAGACTTACCGAGCACAAGCCGAAACGCGCATTGCTCGTTGGGAATTGCTCGCGCAAAAGCTGCGGGTGTTGCTGATGCCGTTGAGCACGCAAAGCGAAATGGTCGAGCAGATGCGCGAGTTCCTGAACCCGCAGCGTCCGGGGAAAGGTCGATGAACGGCCTCGACCACCTGCAACCGCTGATCTCGCCGCCGCCGATCGCCTTCTGGCCGCCGGCGCCGGGCTGGTGGCTGCTGCTTTTGCTGTTACCGCTGCTGGGTTTCGCCGTGTGGAAGCTGCGGCGTTTCATTCCGATGAAGAAACGCCCGGTCGCTCGCGCTGAACAACCGCTGGACCCGGTGCGCATCGCCGCGCTCGCCGAACTGGCGCAAATGCCCAAGCCTTACGACGGCGCTCCGGCCGGCGCCTGGCTGCAACAACTCAACGGCCTGCTCAAACGCCTGTGCCGCAACCACTATCCGTACAGCCAGAGCCACACCCTCAACGGGCGCAAATGGCTGGCCTTCCTCGATAACCGCTGCCCGGCCGCCGGCCTGACGCGCTGGATGGTGCTGGTCGAAGGTGCGTACAAACCGGAATGCAAACTCGATGACAAAGCCATCGCCGGCCTGACCCAGGCAGTCGATACGTGGATTCGCAAACATGTTTGAGTTCGCCTGGCCGTGGATCTTCGTACTGTTGCCGCTGCCGTGGTTGATGCGTCTTGTCCTGCCGGTGGCCGACAGCGGCGAGCCGGCACTGAAAGTCAGTTTCCTCGCCGACCTCGAAGGCCTCGCCCGCCGCCGCGCCCGCGCCAACTTGCCGGCCTGGCGGCAGCAGGCGCCGTTCATCCTGCTGTGGCTGATTCTGTTGATCGCCGCCGCCCGCCCGCAATGGCTCGGTGAACCGCTGCCGATCGCCGCCAGTGGCCGCGATTTGCTGGTGGCGGTGGACGTTTCCGGATCAATGGATTTTCCCGACATGCAATGGCAGGACGAAGAAGTCAGTCGCCTGTCGCTGGTGCAGCACTTGCTCGGCGATTTCCTTGAAAGCCGCGACGGCGACCGCGTGGGTTTGATCCTGTTTGGCAGTCAGGCCTACCTGCAAGCGCCGCTGACCTTTGACCGGCGCACCGTGCGCGTGTGGCTGGACGAAGCGCGGATCGGCATTGCCGGCAAGAACACTGCAATTGGCGATGCCATCGGCCTGGCCTTGAAACGCCTGCGTCTGCGTCCGGCGCAAAGTCGCGTGCTGATTCTGGTCACCGACGGCGCCAACAACGGCGGCGAAATCAATCCGCTGACCGCCGCAAAGCTCGCGGCCAGCGAAGGCGTGAGAATCTATCCGATCGGCATCGGCGCCAATCCCGAGGACAGCGGTTCGACCGGCCTGCTCGGGGTCAATCCGAGCCTTGATCTGGATGAACCCGCGCTCAAGGCCATCGCCGAAATCACCGGCGGCCAGTACTTCCGCGCCCATGACGGCAAAGAGCTGCAAGCGATCAAGGACACCCTCGATCAGCTCGAGCCGGTGACCCAGCAACCGACGCAGGCACGCCCGGCGCAAGCCTTGTATCACTGGCCTCTGGCGTTGGCACTGTGGTTGAGCCTGTTGCTGGTCGTCCGCGAGTTGTGGCCGGACAACCCGCTGCACCGCCTGTTTACCAAGCGACTGTATTTGCAAAGCCCGCTGCCGGACTGGCGTGAGCGCCTGCAGCGTTTGCGCCTGCGGAGGCGCCGATGATCGCGCTCTGGCCGCACTGGTTCCGTCCTTGGTGGCTGTTGCTGTTGCCGCTGCTCGGCTGGCTGCTCTGGCAACTCTGGCACCGACAGAAACGCGCCGGTCGCTGGCAGATGATACTGCCGCCGGCATTCCATGCGGCATTGCTCAGTGGCGGCAGCGGGCGCCAGAGCAAACTGCCGTGGATCGCCCTTGGCGTGGCGTGGTTGCTGACCATTCTGGCCTTGCTCGGGCCGAGCTGGGAGCGCGTCGAGCAGACCAGCCAGAAACCCGCCGATCCGCTGGTGGTGCTGCTCGAACTGACGCCAGAAATGCTCGCCACCGACTCACCACCGACACGTCTGGAACAGGCGCGGCGCAAGCTCTTCGACCTGTTGCAGGCGCGCAGCGATGCGCAGACCGCCATCGTCGTCTATGCCGGCAGCGCGCACACGCTGGTGCCGCTGTCGGATGACTTGGCCACGAGCCGCAATCTGCTCGATGCGCTCAAGCCGTCGCTGATGCCGCAAAGCGGCCACCGCGCCGATCTGGCGGTGAGCAAGGCTCTGGACTTGCTCAAGCAAGGGGCACTGGGTCAGGGGCGGATTCTGTTGATCGGTTCGTCGCTCAATGAAGAAGAACGGCGCGGTATTCGCCGCGCGCTCAATGGCGAGTCGACGCAACTGCTGATGCTCGGCATCGGTACCGCCGAAGGTGCGCCGATTGCCCAGGAGGACGGCAGTTTCCTCAAGGACGAGCAAGGCGCGATCCGCGTGCCGCAACTCGACAGCCCGGGCCTGGCGACTTTCCTCAATAGTGTGGGCGGCGAGTATCACCCGGCGCGACTCGACGAGGCTGATCTCGGTGCCCTTGGCCTGCTCAACGGCCCGCGCAGCCTGCGCGACGACGGCCAGACCGTGCGCCTCGACACGTGGGCCGATCAGGGTTACTGGCTGCTGTTGCCGCTGCTGTTGCTCGCTGCTTGTGCCGGACGTCGCGGCTGGCTGTTCTGCCTGCCGCTGCTGTGGTGCCTGCCGCAACCGAGCTACGCTTTGGACTTCGAAGACTTGTGGTTGCGCCCCGACCAGCAGGGTTTGCACCTGCTCAAGCAGAAACGCCCGGCTGAAGCTGCGCAGCATTTCGAAGATCATCAGTGGCAAGGGGTGGCGTTGTACGAGGCCGGCGACTACAGTGGCGCCGCTCAGCGCTTCGCCGAGGGCAGCGATGCCCGCGCCCACTACAATCGTGGCAATGCTCTGGCAAAAAGCGGTGAGCTGGAAGCAGCAATCGACGCCTATGACCAAGCATTGGAACTGCAACCGGATCTGCGTCCGGCGCAGACCAACAAGGCGCTGGTGGAAAACCTGCTGAAGCAGAAAACCGCCCCGCCGCCGCCCGAGCCGGACAACCAGCCGAACGAACAAAGTCTGCCCGGCGATGAGCCTTCGCCTGCCACCGCGCCCCCTCCGGCGGTGAGCAGCGAAACCCAAAGCGAGGCGCAACCGGGCGAATCCGCCAGCGAACCGCCACCCACCGCCCCGCCGCTGCCAGGCCCCAACGAAATACCCGGCAGCACCGAGGAAGAGGAAACCGACACGGTGCCGACCCTGCGCCCGAGCGAGAACAACCTCGAAGGCGAGCAGCGTCAGGCGCTCGAGCAATGGCTGGGCAAGATCCCGGACGACCCGGGCGAACTGCTCAGGCGCAAATTCTGGTACGAACAGCAACAACATCAGGATCAGGAAAACAATCGATGACCCGCTTCACCGCTCTCTTGCTGCCCCTGCTGATCTGCACGGCTTCCGCTCAGGCGGCCGAGCTGACCGCCAGCGTGGATCGCAGTCGCCTGAACTCCGGCGAGACGGTCGAGCTCACTCTCGAAACTGACGACGTCACCCAGTTCGGCAAGCCCGATCTGTCGGCGCTGCAAGCGCTGTTCGAAGTGCGCGGCACGCGCCAGGTCAACCAGCTCAACACCCTCAACGGCGACAACCGCGCGACCACTCGCTGGATCATCACCCTGCTGCCGAAAGAAAACGGCAGCGTAGTGATTCCGCCGCTGCAACTGGGCGAAGCGCAGAGCGAGCCGATCACCGTGCAGGTGATCGCCAGCGACAACCGCGAAGACAAAAACAGCCTCGATCCGGTGTTCATCGAAGCCAGCCTCGATCAGACCAGCGTCTATGTGCAGGCCCAGGCCATCCTGACTTTGCGCATTTATCACTCGGTTTCGCTCTACGACGACAGCAGCCTGAGCCCGCTGCAAATCACTGATGCGCGCATCGAACAGCTCGGCGACACGCGCACCTACGAGAAAGACATCAACGGTCTGCGCCACGGCGTAATCGAGATGCGCTACGCGATCTATCCGCAACACAGCGGCCTGCTGATGATCGCCCCGCAGACGTTCAGCGCCACGCTGGTCGATACCGCGCCATCGGCAGACGCCTCGGGGCCCAAGCCCGGTAAATTGATGCGCGTGAGCTCGGCGTCGATTCCGCTGACGGTCAAACCGAAACCGCTGACTTACCCGGTTGATGCACCCTGGCTGCCAGCGCGCAGCCTCAGCCTCAGCGAAAGCTGGAGCCCGGAACCGGACCACATTCAGGTCGGCGATTCCCTGACCCGCAGCCTGACCCTGAAAGTCGAAGGCCTCGCCAGCTCGCAACTCCCCGCCCTGCCCGCCACCGACGTCAACGGCCTGCGCCGCTACCCCGACCAACCGGTGCTGAGCAACCAGAGCAGCGACCGCGGCATCATCGGCAGCCGCGAGGAGCGCGAAGCCCTGGTACCGAGCCGCAGCGGCGCGATCGACCTGCCGACTGTCGACGTGGTCTGGTGGAACACCTTCGAAGACCACCTCGAACACAGCAGCCTGCCCGCTCGCACCCTGCAAGTGGCGAACAACCCCAGCCTGCAAATCGACACCCCGGCCGGCACCCTGCAACCGAGCACGCCCGACAACGACACCCTGTGGTGGTGGAAACTGAGCACTTTGATCCTCGCCTGCACCACCCTCACCGGCTTCGGCCTCTGGTGGCGCGCCCGCTGGCAACCGGCAATCCACCGCGCCGCCCAGACCGGCCCGAGCCCACGCACCCTGCTCGACGACATCAAACGCGCCAGCCAGGCCAACGACCCGCATGCCACCCGCCAGGCACTGGACGCCTGGGCGCGGCAACAACCGGAGACGCTGGCAGACATGGCCGCGCGGTTTGTGCCGCTGTCGGATGCGTTGGACGGGCTGAACGGCGCGCTGTACAGCGAGACCGGGCAGCATTGGCAGGGTGAGGATTTGTGGCGGGCGATTCGCACTATTCCGGCGGCGGAACGAGTGCAGGACCCGGTGAGTGAAAGTGGGTTGCCGCCGCTTTATCCCAAGTAAAAGCAAAAGATCGCAGCCTTCGGCAGCGCCTGCCGATAGTGTGTAGGAGCTGCCGAAGGCTGCGATCTTTTGATTCTCATAAGTGCTGATTCCTGAGTACCGTTGAACCTAGGGCAGCTTGACCAGCACAATTTCATCGGAGCCCTTTGGCAACTCCAGCAAATACTTCCAGCTTTCAATAATTTTCTTCCACTCTTGCAAGCTGAATTTTCTTTCCGGCTGACCGATCCAGTCATCGTTTATGTTTATATCGACCTGTACACCACTCGCATCAATATTCAGGACAACATCATTTCCGCCTTCACAGACCGATAGCTGAGTGCCGTTCATTACTGACGTTAAAGACTCAAGCAGGCGATCACAATGCCCGGAGTATTGGGCAATTGCCTGAATCATTGAAAACCAGAACCTCTCCTCGCTTGGCCAAAAACTGTCGAACCACAAGCGCATTCTCACCGACCAGTTTCTGGTTGTCCCAAACAAGCTCACTCCATTTCAGAAACTTAACGCCAACGACCCTGTAGCGCTCATCAAAGTAAACGTGCACGCCTGAATCATCGTAAGTGTCGGTCGGTACATGAATTTTCGCGGCGCAGATTGATATATAAAGTGGTGATCAAGTCGTCGTCATCGTCAACGTAAAACCCCATATCCAACTCACCGACTTCTAATCCGTCATCGTCAATGACGGGGTCAAAACCGTGGTGACGAAACAAAGCCAACACGTCCGTGGATGTTTCGCCTACTAGCTTGTGGCCGCTCCAGGACACCGTACTTCTTTCGAAAAATTCTACCCCTTTAACCATGTCTCGCTCGTCGTAGTAGAGTGCCATGCTTGGCCGGACAGCGGCGCGGATGAGCGCAAAGAGTCGCTGGCGTCTCTGCAGAAGCGCATCAGTCGGCATGATATTGAGTGGCCGCTATTTTGGCATCAGTCAATGGAGTGATTGAACAATCGGTTTCGATAAGCGGTACAGCTCCTATCCTCGGGCAATGCGCCTGTTAAAGGCTCTGTTTGCCCTGCGTCGGTTTGCGAGCGCGGGTACGCCTTCAGGGTTACTCACAATTCATCCGAAGCATCCTCTGTAAGATTTCGGACGATCCCTTGTAGGTTTCATCCCGAGTGTTCGATTCCTACGCAAAACACAGAAAGATCTGACTGCTGTCGTTTTCCAGATGCACGCACATTTCTCTGTCACAAACAGACACAGGGAAATGTGCTCAATGATGCACTCCGCCGACCTTGCGGCAGCCGCCGCGTCCAAAGCCCCGATCATCGGCCCCGCCGCCTGCCCCTTGCGCAACACCCACGTGCAACTGCTGCCCCTCGCGTACGGCCTGGTGGAAAAACCCTTCGACCCCAGCACCGAACTCACGCTGCCGTACACCCTGACCGCGCGCCCGATGGGCATCCGCCGCCTGCGCGATGGCTGGCTGTACATCGTCGACAGCCTCAGCGGCGAGCTCTACGAATACCGCGTGCTTGAAGGCGTCGTCAGCGCATTGCTGCATCGCGGCAAAAGCGTCAGCGAGGATCAGCGCAGCGCCATTGAAGAACGTCCGGCGTTGATCTTTTCGCGCAAAAGCACCCTGTACGTGACCTTCGCCGACGTGCAGTTGAGCGCGGCGAAATGCCAACAGGTGCTGGACAGCGCGGAGGAACGCGATCACTTCATGCAGGCGGTCGATCTCGGCCCGGTGCATTGTCTGATCGGCGGCGAACATCTGCTCACCGTGGCCCAGGCCAAACAGTGGCTGACGGAAGTGGCCTGCACGGCGAAACCGGTGGTCGAAGCGGACGCCACGCGGATGCCGGTGGTGCAGGTCAGCGACGCGCCGGAGCACGAGCGTGAACCTTATCTGTGGGAGAATCCGCGACGTTTTCGCGAGGCGCATATCGGCGAATTTCTCGGCCGGGTGCGCGGGCCATATCAGGACGACACGCTGTTTCTGCTGGTCAACGACGACCTCGGGGTGATGCGCGATCTGGCTGATTATCAGGACCTGGTGGTCGGCTGGATCGAGCAGTGGAGCAACACCGACAACAACGAGCGCGACTATCTGCTGGCCAGTTACATCGAGTCGCTGAGCCAGCTCGGCGCTCAGGATTTCGACACCCTGGCCAAGGCCAGCGACGATCCGCGCGCTCAGGCATTGTTTGCTGAACTGGAGCAATTGCCCGAGCCGGATCGGGAAAATACCCGGCAGGCGCTGCTCGACTATTTGAACAAGGGTGGTGAGGTTGTCCCGACCGATACCCAGGCTCGACCTGAACTGCAGCAACAGCGCGAAAAGGCACTGGACGAGTCGCTGGCGCTGAACCGTTTCGACGGCGTCGCGCCTGATTTCACCGCACACGCTCGCGTCACCGCCGAGGCGGATCGACGCTTTTACACGCGCGAATATTTTGCTGAAGTGGCCCCGGCCGATTTCGTCGAGCGCCACCTCAGCACACTGGTCGATCTGGGCAAGGATCAGAACCGGCGCATGAAAGACGTGCTCGACGGCCCGCTGCTCAGCGGCAAGCGCGGCGTCAACGACCTGATCGACCGCCCGGCCATGGACGAAGTGCTGAACAGTCATCGCGACAATCTCGGACGTTGGAATCGCCTGCTCGAACGCATCACCGCCGATCGCGCGCAACTGCTGTGCGCCGGGCGTTTCCATCGCTCGGCGTGGTATTTCGATGGGCAAGTGCAGATCGATCAGGCGCTCGCCAGCGAATACGCCTGCCTCAAGGACATCGGCCGCAGCGACGCGGCCAATGAGCAAATGCTCGGTTACCTCGAGCAACACCCGCAACTGACCCGCCCGTTGTTTTACACCTTGCCGCTGCGCCTGCAGACCGAACACGCGGGGCAATATTCAACGCTGTTCAACGCCGGCATGGCGATGTTCAACAACCTGCCGGACTGGCTGACCAAGTTGCAGAGCATCGAGCAGCCGCAGCTGCCAGCACTGGACGACCTGCCCGCACACAGTCGCGTCTTGGCGGACGCGGTGCAAGACACCTACAGCCCGGCGCTGAACCTCGGCCTGAGCCGGGCGCTGGAAGGCTTTGATCTTGCTGGGGAGAAAATCCCCGAACTGGACGAACTGTTCCAGCGCCTGCCCAAAGCGCTGCGCCTACGCGTGCTCGACGCCGCGCGAACCAGCGGCGTGACCTTCACCGTGTCCACCCCGGCGGAACAATCGGCGCTGCAAACCAGCATCAAGGAAGTGCTGCGCGAACGCGACTACCTGAAAACCCTCAACCGCGAGCGCAACCAGCTCACCCACAACAAAAACCGCCAGGGCCACAAAACCGCCCGTGCGGTGGAATTGCAGGAAGAAATCGTCCGCGTGCGCACGCAATTGGCCTTGTTCGAAGGAAGGCTGGCGGCGGCGTTGAGCCCGATTGATGAGTTGCCTGATCGCTCGGCGCGACTGTCTGGCGCCACACCGGCGAAAGCGGGATTGACGGTGGTGTTTCCGCCGGCGCAGCAGGGGGAGTTACGTGGGTTGCTGGAAAATATTCGCGCTGGGGTGGGCGGTTTATCGGCGGGAAGTCTGGTGCGGACGGAGGGGATGGGGTTGTTGGTGGTATTGGTGCAGGTGGTGAATTTGCTGGGGGCTTTGCGTGAACTGCGCAGGCAAACAGCGAATAAACGGGTTTGGCAGCCATTCGCCAATGCGATTATCGCTACTGGGGCTGCAGGATTTACTGCTGCGCAAAGTCTTGTGGATACAGCCTTGAAAAACCGCAGTTCATTGCTGGCGACGAATCTTCAGCAAGCGGCGCTGAAAAACGTGCATGTGCAGTTGGGGAAACTGCATGTGGGATTAGGTTTTTTCACCTATTTGGCAGGGTTGGCATCGTCTGCGAACAGTCTTGTCACGCAGCGCAAAAATTGGGAGCAGGCGATTCGTAGTGGAAGCCATTCGGCGGGTAATGCAGCGGCACTGGGCACCTTGGGTTCCAGCGGAATGACAACCGTCAACGCATATGGTTTAGGTCACACCCTGTACGCAGGTTATACCGTGATTGTGGCGCCAAACGGTGCTGCACGAACTGCCGCGTGGGCCGCTGCGGGTACACGCCTTTCTACGGTGTTCTTCCGTTTTAACTTGGCGGGCGCGCTATTTACGGTCCTGGAGCTCAGCGGCAGTTGGTTGTATAGCCGCTTCAACCTCAGTGCCCACGATAAATGGCTGACAATCACACCATGGAGCAGGGATGGCGAGATGCGTGGTGACCACTCACTTGATGACTATCAAAGTTACCTGGCTTTTTTAATTCACGCGCCTTACGCGCAACTTGGGAAAAATCCGCATGACTACTGGCTGAAAGATCTGCTGATCAGAGCCAACTCCAGCGATATTCATCTGGTGCTACCTCGACTGACGCTGCATGACTTTTTGCCTCCGCTTGGCAGTGAACCAACCTGCCGGCTAGGTATCGGCGCACACCGCATTTCCACTCCGCTGCACAGTAGAGCAGTTCCACGGGAGCGGAGAGATGTCATCAGCAACGAAATTGTGAATAGCCTGCGCATCGTCAAGTCCAATTCGGAGGGACTCGTGCTCTGTCTTCAATACCCCACAAATCCCGACTCTAAATTCGTCCCGGCGAAAGAAGCACTGGAGTTGGCGGTGTGCATTCAAGCTATGAACAAAAAGGGTGAGTGGCAGTCACGAACCCGAGTAATCCATCTGGATCCTCGTGGAGACGGACACTACGCCGTAGTTGCACCTCAGTTTGTCAAAGAAAAGCCACCAGTTGTGAAGGTCGAAATCCAGCATCTGGAGCGAGCCGACCATGCGCAATAGCAACGACGAACAAACACCAAGAGTGGAATTTGAACCGCCGAAACAAGCGGGATTTATTGAACCGTTTCCGAGTGGAAAAATTACCTATCTCGCGCCCTTGCCATTACCAACACAAACGCCACCCTACGGGCCTCATATAGGGGTACTAAACAGTGTTTACTTGGACTTCGGGTTGGGACACCCGCAGGTATTTATGTGGCAGATGACTTTAGGAGGACCGTTCAGTGGCACATTCATGATCGCGTTTCTATATCCACTGGTGGGAGGCTTTATTGGACTCATGTATGGAGATAGCTGGGAGTTTATTAAGGAAATTATTGAGGGTGTTTTTCTTGCCCTTTACAAATTGGCGTTATTAACGGGTTTTGTGGCCTTGGGTATCGGCCTGGGCGTCTGGCACCACGTCCACAAAAAACGCCTCTCCCTCATCCCAACCCGCTTCAACCGCCAACGCCGCGAAGTCTGCTTCATGCCCGAAGGCGCCACCGAGCCGGTCTTTGTCCCATGGGAATCGCTGTCCGCGTGGATCATCGAAGCCAAAGGCGCCACCCAGTTCGGCATCCACCGCCAATACGGCATGGGCATCGGTTTCTACCAAGGTGAAACCCTCATTAGCCAGGAATTCCAATGCGCCGGCCTGGAGCTCGCGATCAGCCATTGGGAAGCGATTCGCGGTTACATGGAGTACGAAGTCAACGACCTCAAATCGATCCAGGATTTGCAGGACCTGCAAGGCCCGGACGACCCACCCCACGAAGGCCTGCATACATTCCACAATGCCCGCGCGCGGATGCATCAGGAGATCCATGAAGGCCGCCGCTCGCGGTTGTCGGGGTTCTTCTGTTACCTGTATCACGTCATGACGTTATGGACGATTCCCAACCGTTTGGTCGAATGGGAAATTCGTCGGCTGGAAAGAATCGGCAAGCAGGCGCTGCCGGAAGTCATGCGCGACTGGTCCGAGCCATTGCCGAAAGAGCAATGGGCCAAGCCCAGTGAAGAGTTGTTGCGACTGAGTGAACAAGTGCGGCAAATGCACAAGCGCTACCCGCATCGGTCGATTACCGAAATATTCGCCGCTGTCGGTGCAAGCAGACACACGACAAGGCAAGGGGCGTGATTTGCCAGTAAACTCCCCTCCTCTCGCCGCCCTTTGTTCCTCGCGGCCACCCTCTTGATCAAAATGCGGAGTCCACCTTGCGTCTGTTCCACACCTCCGACTGGCACCTTGGGCAAAACCTGCACGGCCAGGAGCGCGATTTCGAGCACGCGTGTTTTCTCGAATGGCTGCTGCGCCAGTTGCACCTGGCGCAGCCGGATGTGCTGCTGATTGCCGGCGATATCTTCGATACGGTCAATCCGCCGGTCAAAGCTCAGGAACGCCTCTACGACTTCATCGTCAGCGCTCACGAACAGCAGCCGTTGCTGACCATCGTCATGATCGCCGGCAACCATGATTCCGGCTCGCGGATCGAGCTGCCGGCGCCGTTGATGCGGCGTTTGCGCACTCACGCGTTGGGTCGGGTCTTGTGGCTTGATGACGGGCAACTGGATGCCGACCGGCTGCTGCTGCCGTTGCCGGATAAAACTGGTGAAATCGCCGCATGGTGCCTGGCGCTGCCGTTTTTGCGCCCGGCGGAAGTCACTGGCGCGCAACTGGGCGACAACTATCTGCGCGGCATCGGTCAGGTGCATGAATGGCTGATCGCGGCGGCGAATGCCAAGCGCCAGCCCGGGCAGGCGTTGATCGCTATCAGCCACGCGCACATGGCCGGGGGTTCGGTGTCGGAGGATTCCGAGCGCAGCCTGATCATCGGCAACGCCGAAGCCCTGCCCGCCAGCCTGTTCGGCGAAAGCATCAGCTACGTCGCCCTCGGCCATCTGCACAAGCCGCAGAAGGTCAACGGTGAGGAGCGCATTCGCTACAGCGGCTCGCCGATTCCGCTGTCATTTTCGGAGATCGGTTATCAGCACCAGATTCTCGATGTGGTCCTGGACGGTGAAACCCTGGTCAGCGTCGAGCCGAAGCTGATCCCGCGCTCGGTCAATCTGCAGCGCATCGGCCCGGCGCCGCTGGCCGAGATTCTGTTGCAACTGGCTGACCTGCCGAACATCGATCTGCTCGCCGAAACCCAGCGCCAGCCATGGCTCGAAGTGCGCGTGCGCCTCGATGAGCCGCAGCCGGATCTGCGTCATCAGGTGGAAACCGCACTGCAAGGCAAAGCCGTGCGCCTGGTGCGCATCGCTGCTGAATACGCCGGCAATCGCGGCGTCGATGGCAGCGATGACGGCACCGCGTTGATCGAACTCGACCAGCTCACCCCGCAGGAATTGTTCAGCCGCGCCTGGCTCGACAATTACGGCAGCGAGGTCGACGACCAGACGCTCAAGGACTTCGCCGAACTGCTGCAAGACGTGCAACTGGAGGGCGAGCAGCCATGAAAATTCTCGCCATTCGTTTGAAGAACCTGGCCTCGCTGGCCGGGCCGTTCGAGATCGACTTCACCGCCGAACCGCTGGCGAGCGCCGGTCTGTTCGCAATCACCGGCCCGACCGGCGCGGGCAAAAGCACCCTGCTCGATGCGTTGTGCCTTGCGCTGTTCGGCGCGGTGCCGCGCCTCAACAATACTGGCCGCGACGCCAAAGTCCCCGACGCCGATGGTGAAATCGCCACCGGCGACCCTCGTACGCTGTTGCGTCGTGGCACCGGCGAAGGCTATGCCGAAGTGGATTTCGTCGGCGTCGATGGCCGCCGCTATCGGGCGCGCTGGGAAGCCAATCGCGCGCGCGAGAAGGCTGGCGGCAAGCTGCAGGCCAGTCGGCAGAGCCTGCGCGACATCGATCAGGATCAACTGCTCGCCAGCCAGAAAGGCGAATACAAAACCCAGCTGGAAGCCGCGCTGGGCCTTAACTTTGAACAGTTCACCCGCGCCGTGCTGTTGGCGCAGAGTGAGTTCAGCGCGTTCCTCAAGGCTGACGATAACGATCGCAGTGAACTGCTGGAGAAACTCACCGACACCGCGCTGTATACGCGCCTCGGCCGCCGCGCCTTCGACAAGACCAAAGAGGCCCGCGAAGCGCACAAGTTGCTGCAGGATCAGGCGACCGGTGTGACGCCGCTGGCGCCGGAAGCCCGCGCCGAACTGGACGAACGCTTCAACACTGCGCAACAACAGATGAAAGCGCAACAGGCGCAGCTCAAACAGCTTGAGCAACAGCATGCCTGGCTGAAGGATTTGCGTCTGTTGCAGCAAGCGCAGCAAGCGGCCAGCGAACAACTGCAAACCGCGCAACAGCAATGGCAGGCACTGGCCGGCGAGCGGGTGAAACTGACGCGTCTGGAACAGCTTGGCCCGCAACGTCATCAGTTCGCGCGCAAGGCCGAGCTCGATGCGCTGCTGACGCCACTGGCGGCGCAGATTGCCGCACACACCCAACAACACGTAGCGCTGGACGAGCGGCAGACGCAACTGGCGCATGACCTCGACGCAGCGAAAGTCGCCCTGAGCGCAGCGCAACAATGGCAGAGCGAAAATGCGCCGTTGCTGCGTCAGGCATTCGAAGAGCAAAGCACCCTCGCTCGTCTGATCAAGGACACCGCCAGCAGCGCCGAAGCCCGGCAAGCGGCCGAGCAAGCGTTCAAGGATGGCCAGAACACGATTCAGGCTTTTCAGGAAAAGCAGACTGAAGTCGCTGAGCGTTTGCAGCGCATCGCCGCTGAGCTTGAGCAGCGTGCGCATCTGGCGCCCTTGAGCGATGCCTGGAGCGCCTATCGCGACCGTTTGCAACAGTTGATGCTGATCGGCAACCGCTTGAACAAGGGGCAGAGCGAACTGGCGTCCCTCGAGCAGAACGCCGCGCACAGCGCTGAGCAACTGGCCTCGCACAAACAGCAACTGGATGTGCTGTTCAAAGAGGCTGGCGCCGAGCCCGATGCGGTAGCCGAACAGATCGGCCTGCTCGGCACCTTGCTGCAGGACAACCGCAAACAGCTGCGCGCAATCGAAGACCTGTCGCGCCTGTGGGCCTCTCATCAGGATCTCGACAAGCGCAGCGCCGAGTTGCAACAACGCCAGCTCGACGCGCAGCAGCAACGCGAACGCCTGACCCAGGACGGCGTGAAAACCAAAGCCGAACTGACCGTCGCCGAGCAAACCCTCAACGTCACTCGCGAACTGCTTGAGCGGCAGCGGCTGGCGCGCAGTGCCAGTGTCGAAGAGTTGCGTGCACAGCTGCAGGACGCTCAGCCATGCCCGGTCTGCGGCAGCAACGAGCACCCGTATCATCAGCCCGAAGCGCTGCTGCAAAGCCTTGGCCGTCACGATGAAAGCGAACAGGCCAACGCCCAGCAAGTGGTCGATCAGCTCAAGGAAAAACTGATCGAACTGCGCGGCGAAGTCGGCGGCGTGATCGCGCAACAGAAAGAGCTGCTCCAGCAACAGGAACAACTCGCGGCGCAGCAACAGGCCCTGGCGCCGAGCCTGGAGGCGCATCCGCTGGCCGCGCAACTGTTCAATCAGGACGCCGACAAACGCGACGCCTGGCTCAGCCGCCAGAACGAGCAGTTGAACCAGAGCATCACTCAGGACGAACAGCGGCAAAGCGCCCTGCTCACCTTGCAGCAGGACGCGGCGCGTCTGTCGCAACAATTGCGTCAGGCCGAGGTTGCGCATCAGCAAGCGGCGCAACAGCTGAGTCATCAGCAGCATGAGCTCAACAGTGACCGTCAGCGCCTTGAAGAGGAACTCAGCGCGTTCGGCCCGCTGCTGCCCGCTGACACGCTCGAAGCCATGCGCCTGGAGCCGGCGGCAACGTTCATGCAACTGGATCGGCAGATCGCCGAGCGCTTGGCCCAGCTCGAGCAGCAAAAGGAAGAGCTGAGCGAACAGCAGCAACGCCAGCAAACGCTGGAGAAAGAACAGGATCGCCAGCAGCTGCGCACTCAGCAACTGCACAGCGCCGAGCAGCACTTCACGACATTGACCGGGCAACAGCAAAGCTGCCAGGAAAAACTCGCGCAGTTACTGGGCGAGCACAGCAGTGCAGAGCATTGGCAGCAGCAGCTCGAACACGCAGTGGAGCAGGCGCGCATCGCTGAAACCAGCACCGCTGAGGAGCTGCAAAGCGTGCGCACGCAGCTGGTGCAGATCGCCGCTGAGCTCAAGGCCCAACAGGAACGCCTGCAAGCACTGCAAGCTGAAGACCAGGCACTCGCCGACAAGATCGCCGAGTGGCGCGCCAGCCATCCGGAACTGGATGACGGCGGCCTCGAAGACTTGCTGCGCTTCGACGACGCGCAAGTCGCCGAACTGCGTCAAACCCTTCAGCACAACGAAAAAGCCATCGAACAGGCCCAGGTCTTGTTGCAGGAGCGCGATCAGCGGCTGCTCGATCACCAGACCCGGCAGGACGGCAATCCTGACGCCGAACAGCTCGACAGCGCCCTCGCCGAATTGCAAAACCAGTTCACCATCAGCGAACAGCAGTGCGCCGAACTGCGCGCCGAACAGGTGGAGGACCAGCGCCGGCAGAACGCCAATCAGGCATTGGCGCAGCAAATCGCCGACGCCTACGCCGAGTACCAGCGCTGGGCGCGGCTCAGTGCCTTGATCGGCTCGGCCACCGGCGATACCTTCCGCAAGATCGCCCAGGCCTACAACCTCGACCTGCTGGTACATCACGCCAACGCGCAGCTGCGCCAACTAGTCAAACGCTATCGCCTCAAACGCGGCGGCAGCATGCTCGGCCTGCTGGTGATGGACACGGAAATGGGCGACGAACTGCGCTCGGTGCATTCGTTGTCGGGCGGTGAGACGTTCCTGGTCTCGCTGGCGTTGGCACTGGGTCTGGCGTCGATGGCGTCGAGCACGCTGAAAATCGAATCGCTGTTTATCGATGAAGGCTTTGGCAGCCTCGATCCGGAATCACTGCAGCTGGCTATGGACGCGCTCGATGGCCTGCAGGCGCAGGGGCGCAAGGTGGCGGTGATTTCCCATGTGCAGGAAATGCACGAACGGATCCCGGTGCAGATTCAGGTGCGGCGCCAGGGCAATGGCTTGAGCACGCTGGAGGTGAAATGAACACGCTGTATTCGTTCCGACGCTGCCCCTACGCGATGCGTGCGCGAATGGCGCTGCGTTATGCGGGCGTGCCGCTGGAGATTGTCGAGGTCAGCCTGAAGGACAAACCGGCAGATATGCTGGCGCTCTCGCCCAAGGGCACGGTGCCGGTGCTGAATGCCGATGGCGTGGTGATTGATGAAAGTCTGCAGATCATGCGCTGGGCGTTGGCGCAGAACGATCCGGATGACTGGTTGCTGGCAGGCAACTCATTCGCCGCACTTTGGATGGAGAAACTGATTGAGGGTAATGATCAGATTTTCAAATCGGCTTTGAATCGCTACAAGTACGCCGAGCGTTACCCTGAGCAGCCAATGGAAGCTTATCGGGCTGAAGGTGCGTTATTTCTGCAGAAACTGGATGAACTGCTTGCAGGTCGTGACTACTTGCTGGCCGATCATCCGAGCCTCGCCGACATCGCCCTGCTGCCCTTTGTGCGGCAGTTCGCTCACGTCGATCGCGAGTGGTTTGCGCAGACGCCTTATGTCCGCTTGCAGGCTTGGTTGCAGCGGCTGCTGGAGTCCGAACTGTTCATCTCGATCATGAAGAAGTAACCGGCTCATGCCAGTGCTTGGCACATGCCCAGTGCCATGCAATCCACTTCAAACGGCCCCAAAAAATCCACCGCGACCTTGACGGGTGGATTACCCGCCATCAGCCCCAGCGTGTTGGCGCGTTCAATATTGTGCGCAATGTTGTGATTGGCCTCTATGGCCCGTGCGAGGCCGCCCACCGAGCCTTGACCAAAACCGAGCAATGAGGCGCCGTTGGTCATCAACGCGAGGCTGGCGACGACCCAGAGTCTGTAGCCTTTCATGCGCCGCCGACTCCTGCCAGTTCAGACCTGTCGACCATCGCGCTTTGCGAGCGCAGTTCGAACTGGATGCCAGGGTGGGCGACGTCGATCGGGGCGTCGAAGCTGTGTTCCATCTGCGCGCCGATGCTGACGAACAGCACCACGGCCAGGTACAGACCGATGGCCAGATAGGCGCCGCGTTTGGCGGAAGTGAGGATTGCGCTGGCCATGGTGTTCTCCGTGGGCAAAGGTTTCGATGGCCACAGAATCAGTCAAAAAAGCCGGGGCAACCACTCAGGGTTTGCAATGGTGGATATCAGCTTCGTTGATTATTTACCGGCTCTATTCCTTCGCTTGAAGAAACCTATAACCGAATGCCACGCACACGCGTAGGAGCTGCCGAAGGCTGCGATCTCTTGATTTTGCTTTTGAAAAACAAGATCAAGAGATCGCAGCCTTCGGCAGCTCCTACAAGGAGACGAGCATTTCAAGCTTGGGTTTTGTGATCCAGCGCGGCGTAGAAGTTGGCGCTTTGTTGCAGGTATTTCTGGGTGTAGCTCTGGGTGTGGGATTTTTTGCTGGCGATTTCGACGTTGGCGCCGGCTGGCAATACCACGGTGGCAGAAATGGCGGAAGCGGCGATGACTGAGAAGAGATTGAAGTTCATGGCGGTAACCCTCGTGTTCGTTTGCTTGGTTTGCCCGGTCGGGCTGTGAAACAAACGTACCGCTCGAGGGTTACTCGCTTGAAATCTTTTGTAGCATTAGCCGATATCAGTGCAATTAATACACCGATGCAGGCCCCATGAACCGGGGCCTGCGGCTTATTGTCGCACTAGAAACTTCAAGTCGCTTGGCGCGTCGATCGGCAGTTTTTGCACGGTTTTGCCAAGCAGACCGGTCTTGGCATCGCGCTCGACGACGACAATCTGGTTGCTCTTCTGGTTAGCGATCAAGACGAATTTACCGCTCGGATCGAGGGCAAACTCGCGCGGGTGATCACCCTCGACCGAGCGCTTTTGCAGCTCTTTGAGCTGACCGGTCGCCGGATCAATGCCGAACACTACGAGCTGATTGGCCGTGCCGCGATTACTCACGTACAGAAACTTGCCGTCAGCCGAGGCATGCAGCGCCGCGCCGGCCTTGTCGGAAGTTGGCTGGCCCGCTGCCAGATCGACCAGTTGCGTCTGGGTCAGCACGCCGTCGTTGTAGTCGAACACCGCGACCTGTGCGCTCATTTCCATGGTCAGCCAGGCATGTTTGCCGTCAGCGCTGAACAGTAGATGACGTGGGCCACTGCCGGCTGGCATAGACACGGAGGCGGTTTTGGCCGGGGTCAACGGCAAGTGGGGGTTGGCCTTCGGGTCGTATTGGTAAATGAAAACCTTGTCCGCGCCCAGGTCATTGGAGAACACATAGCGCCCGTCCGGCGACGACACCGTCGAGTGCACGTGATTCGAGGCCTGACGCTCAGCGTTGACCCGACTGGCCGGATGCCCGCTCATCTGCACTACCGGTTTCAGCTGGCCGTCGGCATCGACCGGCAATACCGCCAGGGTGCCGCCTGGATCTTCCATTACCGAGTAGTTACTGACGAACAGGTGTTTGGCATCAGCGCTAAGGCTGGAATGGGTAGGCTCGTTGCCCAGGCTCTGCACTTGGTTGATCAGGCTCAGGGCATGGGTTTTCGGGTCGATAGCGTAGCTGCTGACACGGCCGACCGGATCAGTCTGGCCCGGGCCGTTTTCGTTGACCACGAACAGGCGTTTCTGATCTTTCGAAAGGGTCAGCCACGACGGGTTTTCAGTCTTGACCACCTGCAGCGGCTTGGCGTCGATCTGGCCGGTGGCGCTGTCGAACTGCATGCGGTAGATGCCCTGGCTGGAACCGGCAGTGTAGGAGCCGACCAGCAACTGGAGGGTTTCGGCAGAGGCGCTGGAAAGCCCCATCGCACCGACGCTGCCGGCCATCAGCAATGGCCAGAAGTTACGCACTTTCATCAGTTTCTTCCTCATCGTCGCTGCTGCTGACCACATCGCCGAGACACACCAGACGATGCTCGCCCGTGGTCTTGGTGTCGCTGGCGTAACCGACGACCAGCCAGCTCTGCAGCGTCTCATCGAACGTCGCTGCCGCGACCTGCGCCGGGGTGAATTCCCAGTGCTTGGCTTCACGGCCATCAATGCATTCGATGTGCAGGTTATCGTCCTCGTCGAGGGCGAATTCGAAGGCGTGCAGGCCGTCGATTTCGACCATACCGCAGTGTTCGAGGGCGTTGAGAAGGGTTTGGGCAGTCATGGCAAACAGTCTTTCTTTGGGGGGAAAGGGCCAATGATAGCTCATGGCGCCCTGCCCCTTGTGTAGGAGCTGCCGAAGGCTGCGATCTTTTGATTTTGCTTTTAACAACAAGATCAAAAGATCGCAGCCTTCGGCAGCTCCTACACAGGGATTGCGGTGCTGGCTAGATCGCGTCACGCGATGGCTTGCCATCCACCAAACGCTGAATCCGCAGCGGGTTGGCGTTTTTCAGCGGCTCGGGCAGCAAGCTGTCCGGGTAATTCTGGAAGCACACCGGGCGCAGGAAGCGATCGATCGCCAGGGTGCCCACCGACGTGCCACGGGCATCGGATGTCGCCGGGTATGGCCCGCCGTGCACCATCGAATCGCACACTTCGACACCGGTCGGATAGCCGTTGAGCAGAATACGCCCGACCTTCTGTTCCAGCAGCGGCGTCAGTTCGGCGAACTGCTCGAAGTCAGCCGGCTCACCGATGATCGTCGCCGTCAGTTGACCGTGCAGGCCATGAAGCGCCGCGCTGAGCTGTGCCTGATCGGCTACTTCAACGATCACTGTGGTCGGGCCGAACACTTCGTCCTGCAGCACTTCGTCACCGTTGATCAACAGGCTGACATCGGCCTTGAACAACTGCGGCTGCGCCTGATTGCCCTGCTGCGGATTACCGGCCAGATGCTGGATGCCGCTGTGCGCCAGAAGTTTTTCCAGGCCTTTGCCATAGCTGCCGAGGGTGCCGGCGTTGAGCATGGTTTGCGCCGGTTGATCACCGATTGCAGCAGCAACTTGTTGGACAAACGCGCTGAACTGCGGCGAGCGGATACCGATCACCAGACCCGGGTTGGTGCAGAATTGACCGCAACCCTGCACCACCGAGGCGGTGAGATCGCGCGCGACGGTTTCCGAACGCGTGGCGAGTGCCTGCGGCAGAACAATCACCGGGTTGATGCTCGACATCTCGGCAAACACCGGGATCGGTTGCGGACGTGCGGCAGCCATGTCGCACAGCGCGCGACCACCCTTCAGCGAGCCGGTGAAACCAACCGCCTGAATTGCCGGATGCTTGACCAGCCATTCACCGACGCCGCCCCCGTAGATCATGTTGAACACGCCGGCGGGCATGGCGGTTTTTTCCGCCGCACGAATGATCGCGTCGGCGACCAGCTCAGCGGTGGCCATATGGCCGCTGTGGGCCTTGAACACTACCGGGCAACCGGCGGCCAGCGCTGCTGCGGTATCGCCACCGGCAGTGGAGAACGCCAGCGGGAAGTTGCTCGCGCCAAACACCGCGACCGGGCCGAGGCCGATGCGGTACTGACGCAGATCGGGCCGTGGCAATGGCTGGCGATCCGGCAATGCCAGATCGATGCGCGCGCCGTAGAAATCACCGCGACGCAGGACTTTGGCGAACAGGCGCATCTGGCCGCTGGTGCGTCCGCGCTCGCCCTGAATGCGACCGGCCGGCAGTGCGGTTTCGCGGCAGACCACAGCAACGAAATCGTCGCCAAGCGCATCAAGCTCATCCGCGACCGCGTCGAGAAATTGCGCGCGGCGTTCGGCGCTGAGGCTGCGATACGTTGGGTAAGCCGCAGCGGCGGCTTTGGCGGCGGCGTCGACTTCTTCGGCCGTGGCCTGCATGAAATCGTGCGGCAGCGCCTCGCCGCTACTGGCGTCGACTGAGTGCAATTTGACGGTGCCGGCGGCGCTGCGCTGACCGCCGATGTAGTTGTGACCGAGAATCTGAGTCATGGGATCTCCTTAAAGGGTGCCAATGCTGTCCGGTTCAAAAGCCGCTTTGACCGGTGCGATGCCGTTGACCAGCGGAGCGCCGAAGTCGGCTTGGCTGATCTCGAACGTGTCGCCCGGCTGGGTGCGGATGCCGTCGGCAAACGACAGGGTCGCGGTGCCGAAAAAATGGATGTGCACGTCGCCCGGACGCAGGAACTGACTGTATTTGAAGTGGTGGTATTCGAGGTTCGCCAGGCTGTGGCACATGTTGGCCTCGCCGCTGAGAAACTCGTTCTGCCAGAGCACTTCGCCGTCACGCAGGATTCGGCTGGTGCCGGCAAGGTGTTGAGGCAATTCACCGGTGCGAAGTTCCGGACCATAACTGCAACTGCGCAATTTGGAGTGCGCCAGGTACAGGTAATTCTTGCGTTCCATCACGTGGTCGGAGAACTCGTTGCCCACCGCGAAACCGAGGCGATAGGGCTTGCCGTCGTTGCCGATGACGTACAGGCCGGCCATCTCCGGCTCTTCGCCGGCGTCTTCGGCAAACGGCGGCAGCGGGAACGGCTGCCCCGGACGCACGACGATGCTACCGTCGCCCTTGTAGAACCACTCCGGTTGCACACCGGCCTGCCCCGCCGCCGGTTTGCCGCCCTCCACGCCCCATTTGAAAATGCGCATGGTGTCGGTCATTGCCGCTTCATCGCCGGCCTGCTG
Source organism: Pseudomonas sp. TSRC2-2 (assembly GCF_049897785.1). NCBI lineage: Bacteria > Pseudomonadati > Pseudomonadota > Gammaproteobacteria > Pseudomonadales > Pseudomonadaceae > Pseudomonas > Pseudomonas sp. TSRC2-2. The sequence goes on along the minus strand of NZ_JAFCWZ010000001.1, from coordinate 438,500 downwards.
GTGCATCTTGTCGCGGGCCGAAGCGCTGCCCAGGTGAGTCAGGCCGGTACCGCTGACCAGCATGTGCGCCGGGTCCGGGTGATCGAGTGGCGGCAGGATGCGCAGGTCTTTGAGCAATTGCGCGTAGTCGTGATCGGCGCCGAGGCCGAGGCGCTGCACTTGCTGCTCAAGCGAGCCGCCGGCTTCGATTGCGGCCAGGGCCAGATCGCGGACACTGCCGGCGTCCTGCACTTCGCGAACCTGACCGTTGTCGACCATGCCGACACGGCGCTCGCCGTTGGGTAATTCGAATTGCACCAGATGCATATGTCCTCTCCTTTAAGCACAAACTTGAAAATGACGCGGGCCCACATAGGTTTTGTGGAGTCCTGCAGTTCAGGTGCGGGTCGCGCCACGGGCACTCGCGGCGAACTGGTCGACGGGCAACACGTGTTTGCGTTCCAGCACGCGGTAGACGATGCCGGTCAGAATCAGCCCGAAGACCATCACGCCCGAGAGGAAGTACAGCCCCGAAGCCAGATTGCCGGTGTACTCCTTCAACGCGCCAATCACGAACGGGCCGATGTAACCGCCCAGGTTGCCGACCGAGTTGATCAAGGCAATCCCCGCCGCCGCACTGGCACCGGCAAAGAAACGTCCGGGCAAGGTCCAGAACACCGCCGTGCACGAAAACAACGCGAACGCCACCAGACACAGCGCCGCCAGTTGCGCTACCGGCAAGGACAGCCAGGCACTGAGGAACAAGCCGATTGCGCCGAGCACATAAAGGACGGCGAGATGGCCGTAGCGATCATTCAAACGATCGGAGCTACGCGGAATGATCAGCAGGCCGATGATGCCGAAAATGTATGGCACCGAAGAAACGAACCCGGTCACCAGGTCGCTGCCACCGAACTGTTTGATCAGCGTCGGCAGCCACAGGCCGAGGCCGTAAATGCTCAGGGTCACTGGCAGATAGAACAGCGCCAGCAGTAACACGCGCTTGTCCTTCAGTGCGTGCAACGGATTGCCGTGACGGGTCTGGCCGTACTCCTGCAGATCCTTTTTCAGCTCGCCGGTCAGCCAGTCCTTTTCCGCCTGATCCATCCACTTCACCTGCTGCGGGCCGTCTGGCAGCCAGCGCAGCACCGGCCAGGTCAGCAGGATCGCCGGGGTGCCGATGACAATAAACAGCCACTGCCAGCCGTGCAGGCCAAGGATGCCGTCCATGCCGAGCAAACCGCCGGACACGGGTCCGGTGATCATCATCGCGATCGGTTGCGACAGGATGAACAGCCCCAGAATCTTGCCGCGATGGCGCACCGGGAACCATTGGGTGATGTAGTACAGCACGCCTGGGAAGAAGCCCGCTTCGGCCGCGCCGAGCAGAAAGCGCATCACATAGAAGCTGTGCGGCCCTTGCACAAAGGCCATGCCGATGGTGATTGCGCCCCAGGTGATCATGATCCGGGCGAACCAGCGCCGCGCGCCGAAGCGTTCGAGCATCAGGTTGCTGGGGATTTCGAGCAGGAAGTAACCAATGAAGAACAGCCCGGCACCCAGGCCATAGGCCGCGTCGCCAATGCCGATGTCGGCGCCCATGTGCAGCTTGGCGAAGCCAACGGCGGAGCGATCCACATAGGCGATCAGGTACAGCAGGATCAGGAAGGGAATCAGTTTCAGTGTGATGCGCCGGATAAGCCGCAATTCCTGGCTCATGAGATCGGTCTCCGATTGTTGTTTTTATAGAACCTCGGGGGACGCCTCTCGCTAAAACAGCCAGGGCCATCCCTCCGTCGAAAACGACTATATAGTAATACTAATTACCCAACAACACTTCCAATGCGCGGATTTTGAGCTTAGATTAAGCGTCACCTCGCAAACAATAGTCTTACAATAAGAGAAACGATCATGTCTGATAAGAAACCCACCCTGCGCTCCGCCCAATGGTTTGGCACGGCCGACAAGAACGGCTTCATGTACCGCAGCTGGATGAAGAATCAGGGCATCGCCGACCACCAGTTTCACGGCAAGCCGATCATCGGCATCTGCAACACCTGGTCCGAGCTGACGCCGTGCAACGCGCACTTCCGCCAGATCGCGGAGCACGTCAAACGCGGGGTGATCGAGGCCGGTGGTTTTCCGGTGGAGTTTCCGGTGTTCTCCAACGGCGAATCGAACCTGCGCCCGACCGCCATGCTCACCCGTAACCTGGCGAGCATGGACGTTGAGGAAGCGATTCGCGGCAACCCGATCGACGGCGTGGTGCTGCTCACCGGTTGCGATAAAACCACCCCGGCGTTGCTGATGGGCGCGGCCAGTTGCGACGTGCCGGCCATCGTGGTCACTGGCGGGCCGATGCTCAACGGCAAGCACAAGGGCAAGGACATCGGTTCTGGCACCGTGGTCTGGCAGCTCAGCGAACAGGTCAAGGCCGGCACCATCACCATCGACGATTTCCTCGCGGCCGAAGGCGGCATGTCGCGCTCGGCGGGCACCTGCAACACCATGGGCACCGCCTCAACCATGGCCTGCATGGCTGAAGCACTCGGCACTTCGCTGCCACACAACGCAGCGATCCCGGCAGTGGATGCGCGCCGTTACGTGCTGGCGCACATGTCTGGCATGCGTGCGGTGGAGATGGTTCGCGAAGACCTGAAACTGTCGAAGATCCTCACCAAGGAAGCCTTCGAGAACGCCATTCGCGTCAATGCTGCGATCGGCGGTTCGACCAACGCCGTAATTCACTTGAAAGCCATTGCCGGGCGCATCGGCGTCGAACTCGATCTGGACGACTGGACGCGCATCGGTCGCGGCATGCCGACCATCGTCGACCTGCAGCCGTCCGGGCGCTTCCTGATGGAAGAGTTTTATTACGCCGGTGGCTTGCCTGCGGTACTGCGTCGCCTCGGCGAAGCCAATCTGATTCCCAATCCGAATGCCTTGACGGTCAACGGCAAATCGATCGGCGAGAACACCAAGGACGCGCCGATCTACGGCGAAGACCAAGTGATCCGCACCCTCGACAATCCGATTCGCGCTGACGGCGGCATCTGCGTGCTGCGCGGCAATCTCGCGCCGCTGGGGGCAGTACTCAAGCCGTCCGCTGCTAGCGCTGAACTGATGCAGCATCGCGGTCGCGCCGTGGTGTTCGAGAACTTCGACATGTACAAGGCGCGGATCAACGATCCGGAGCTGGACGTCGATAAGGATTCGATTCTGGTGATGAAAAACTGCGGGCCGAAGGGTTATCCGGGCATGGCCGAGGTCGGCAACATGGGCCTGCCGGCCAAGCTGTTGGCAGAAGGCGTGACCGACATGGTGCGCATTTCTGACGCACGCATGAGCGGCACCGCGTACGGCACGGTGGTTTTGCACGTTGCGCCGGAAGCGGCAGCGGGCGGGCCTTTGGCGGCAGTAAAGGAAGGCGACTGGATCGAACTCGATTGCGCCAGCGGCCGTTTGCATCTGGACATTCCGGACGTGGAACTGGCCGCTCGCATGGCCGATCTGCAAGCGCCGCAGCAATTGCTGGTGGGTGGCTATCGTCAGTTGTACATCGACCACGTACTGCAAGCGGATCAGGGTTGCGACTTTGACTTCCTCGTCGGTTGCCGTGGTGCCGAGGTTCCGCGTCACTCTCATTAGGAGCAAAAGATCGCAGCCTGCGGCAGCTCCTACACGGGAATGCAAATCCGTGTGGGAGCGGGCTTGCTCGCGAAGGCGGCGGCACATTCAACAGTAATGTTGTTTGACTCACCGCTTTCGCGAGCAAGCCCGCTCCCACAGTTGTTCTATACCCGACTCAAGATTGTCCGGTGCCTGCTATGATGCGCGGCATCTCCATCGCTCAGGATCGCGCCGCTCCCCATGGATTACCGCAAACCCTCCGACCGTAAAAGCATGCATTCGCGCATCGTCCAGGAACTGGGCATGCAGATCGTCTCCGGACGCTTTTTGCCCGACGACAAACTGCCCGCCGAAGCCCTGCTGTGCGAGGAGTACGCGGTCAGTCGGCCGGTGTTGCGCGAGGCCACGCGAGTGTTGGTGGCCAAGGGTCTGGTGTATTCCAAACCGCGCGTGGGCACAGTGGTCAAGGCCCGGCGCGAATGGCACATGCTCGACCCGGACGTGCTGCACTGGCTGATGCAGAGCAGCCCACAGAATGAATTCTTTAACGTGCTGACCAGCGTACGCAGCATCATCGAACCCGCCGCAGCCGCCCTCGCCGCTCAGCATGCGACCGATGCCGACATCGCTGCGATCAACGAAGCCTACCAACGCATGGAAGCCGCACCGACGCCGGAAGCCTTGTTGCAGCCGGACCTGGATTTCCACAGCCGCATTGCCGATGCGACGCACAATGACCTGCTGGCGAACCTGTGCAACATGCTGGCGGTGGCGATTGCCGAGGCGTTGAAGCATTCCAATCAGCGACCGAATCTGCATGAGCTGGCGTTGCCGCGGCACAAGGCAATTTTGACCGCCATCGAGAACCGTGATGCCTTGGGTGCCCGGCATGCGACGTTGGTGCAGCTGGATGATGCGCGCAGTGCATTGAGTGTGGTGCTGGGCGCCGAGCTTTCCTGACACAGCGAAAATTCCCTGTGGGAGCGGGCTTGCTCGCGAATGCGGTGTGTCAGTCAAAGCATTCTTTACTGACCCACTGCATTCGCGAGCAAGCCCGCTCCCACATTTGGACTGAGTGAAATTCAAAAGATAAAAAAGCCGCAACCCCATAAGGTTGCGGCTTTGTCGTTTCAGCCTGTCAGATCAGTGGGCAAACAACGAATTGCCCTTCTGCCCCGCCAGCTTCTCCGGTTTGATCAGGAACTTCGCCAGCGCTGGCAGCAGCCACAGCGCGCCGAACATGTTCCAGAGCAGCATGAAGGTCAGCATCAGGCCCATGTCAGCCTGGAACTTGATCGCCGAGAAGATCCAGGTGCACACGCCGATCGCCAGACACAGGCCGGTGAACAGCACCGCTTTACCGGTGGACTTCAGCGTCTGGTAATAGGCTTCCTGCAACGGCAGCCCGGCACGCAGGAAACTTTCCAGACGGCTGTAGATGTAAATGCCGTAGTCCACGCCGATCCCCACACCCAGCGCCACCACCGGCAGCGTCGCGACTTTGACGCCGATGCCCATGAACGCCATCAGCGCGTTGCCGAGCACCGAGGTCAGCACCAGAGGCAGGACGATGCACAGCGTCGCCGCCCACGAACGGAAGGTGATCATGCACATCACCGCCACGCAGATGTACACCAGAATCAGGATGGTCAACTCAGCCTGTTTGATGACTTCGTTGGTCGCCGCTTCAATCCCGGCATTACCGGCGGCGAGGATGAATTCAAGGCCGTCCTTGTTGTTTTCCTTGGCGAATTCCTGCACCGCTTGCACCGCACGGTCGAGGGTCTCGGCCTTGTGGTCATTGAGGAAAATCAGCACCGGTGCCAGCGAGCAGCTGTTGTTGTACAGGCCGTCTGCGCGGGCGATCGAGTTGTTCAGCACGTCCGGGTTGCGCGACAGGGTTTCCCATTTCAGGTTGCCCTCGTTCATGCCCTTGATCATCTGCTTGGACACGGTCACCAGCGAGATCGCTGACTGCACGCCCTCGGTGTTCTGCATCTTCCACATCAACTGATCGATCGGTGCCATGGCTTCATAGCGCGAGCAGCCCTCGGCCTTGGTCTTGACCATCACCACCAGCACGTCGGAGCTGGTCGAGTAATTGCTGATGATGAAGTTGTTGTCCTTGTTGTAGCGCGAGTCCGGTCGCAGTTCCGGCGCGCCCTGGTCGAGATCGCCAATTTTCAGGTTCTGGCTGTACCAGAGGCCACCGCCGAAAGCGATCAGCGCCAGCACCACCGAGACGCGTGCGACTTTCGGATTGGCGAAGTTCGACAGCAGGCGCCAGAACGGATGTTCGCGGTTCGCGTCTTTCTTGCTCTTGGCAATCGCACGCTTGCTGATGCCGACATAGGAAATCGCCACCGGCAGCAGAATCAGGTTGGTAAACACGATGACCGCGACGCCGATCGACGCACCGATGGCCAGTTCACGGATCACACCGATGTCGATGATCAGCAGCGTGATGAAGCCCACCGCATCGGCCAGAATCGCGATCATCCCCGGCAGGAACAATTGCCGGAAGGTGCGCCGTGCTGCGGTCAGCGCGTTATCCGCCTCGCTGGATTGCAGGGCAATACCGTTGATCTTTTGCACACCATGGGAAATGCCGATGGCGAAAATCAGGAACGGCACCAGCATCGAATACGGGTCGAGCCCGAAGCCGAAGAAGTGCATCAAACCGAGCTGCCAGACCACCGCCACCAAGGTCGTACTCAACACTGCAATGGTGCTGCGCACGCAGTTGGTGAACCACAGCAGCAGGATAAGGGTGATGACGAAGGCGACGCCGAAGAACAGCACCACCATCACCAGGCCGTCGATCAGGTCACCGACTTTCTTGGCGAAACCGACAATGTGGATCTTGATATTGGGATTCTGCGCTTCGAACTTGTTGCGGATCTTGTCTTCGAGCTCATGGGAAAACTGGCGATAGTCCAGCGCCAGCAGCTTGCCTTGGTCCTGCGGGTCCGGGTAGGCCTCCAGCAGCGGTATGTCGACGATGCTCGACTTGAAATCGTTGGCCACCAGACGCCCGACCTGGCCGGACTTGAGCACGTTGTTGCGCAGCAGATCGAGGCTGTCCTGGGAGCCGTTGTAGCTCTGCGGGATCACTTCACCCCCGGCGAAACCCTCTTCGGTCACTTCGGTCCAGCGCACGCTAGGGCTCCACAGCGACTTCAGCCCGGAGCGGTCGACGCCGGAAATGTAGAACACCTCGTCGTTGATCTGGCGCAGGGTCTCCATGTACTCCTTGGAGAAGATGTCGCCGTCGGTAGCCTCCACCGAAATACGCACGGTGTTGCCGAGGTTCGCCAGATCGTTGCGGTGCTCCATCATCTTTTCGATGAAGGGATGCTGCAGCGGGATCATTTTTTCGAAACTGGTCGACGGCCGGATCAGCGTCGCCTGCCAGAACAGGAAGATGCTCACCACCAGGCAGATCAGAATCACGGCCGGGCGGTTGTTGAAAATCAGGCGTTCGAGGAACGTCGCCTTTTCCTGCTGAGGAGTGATCAAGGAAGTCATAGCCCCGCCTTCTTGTTATTGGTCTCGGCACCGTTTGGCTGGGTGATGTGCAATCCACCCTGCCCGGTCAGAATCAGGTTGCCATTGCCGGCGGCGGTGACCGACGACAGCGAAATGCGATCCGGACGGTTGAACACGCTGAAGGTTTCGCCGTTGTCACTGCTGCTGATCACCGAGCCGCCGTTGCCGACGATGACGATCGAGCCATCTTCCAGCAGCGTGCCGCCGGACAGGCCGAACTCCAGCGCACCGCGCGCGGCTTTGAGCTCGACCTGCTCCCAGTTGCTGCCGAAATCGGTGGAGCGGTAGAGGTTGCCGCGCAAGCCGTAAGCGAGCAGGGTCTGCGGTTGCGCCGTGCCGATCACGCCAAACAGCGAACCTTCGTATGGGCCTTCGAGTTTCTCCCAGGTCTGACCGTCATCGGCGGAGCGGAACATGCTGCCGGACTCACCGACGATGAACAGCCCGGCGTCTTTCACGGCAGCAATGGCGTTGAGGTGGAACTGGTCTTCGTTATCGAGGCGGTCGCTGACGTCTTGCCAGTCTTTGCCGCCGTCGGTGGTTTCCAGCAGCGTGCCATAGGCGCCCACGGCAAAGCCGCTGCTGGCGTCCTTGAACCAGACGTCGAGCAGCGGCGATTCACGTTTGAGGTCTTCGAATTGTTTGCTCCAGGTCAGACCGCCGTCTGTGCTGGCGAGAACCTGTGCATCGTGGCCAACGGCCCAGCCGTTTTTGTCGTCGACGAAATACACGGCGGTGAGCAGTTGCCGGGTTGGCACCTTGGCCTGGGTCCAGGTCTTGCCCTGGTCATCGGAATAGACGATGTGCCCACGATCGCCGACCGCAACCAGACGCGCGCCGGCATGGACCACATCAAGAATCAGGCTTTTTGCGGCCTTGGCCGATTCGGTGGCATAGACCACGTCAGCCGGGGCCTCGGCGGCAATCACAGGTGCCGATAACGTGGCAAAGCCCAGCAGCGAGAGTGCTGTGGCCAGCAACGCGGTGTTGCGTAACGCCGGCGGGCGGCAACGACTCATAGACCTTCCCCTATTTATTATTGTTGGGCCATCGGGCCTTCAAGGGCGCCGCAAGAGTGCCCGGCTGCTGGCAGATCAGAATCATCGTCCTGAAACCCGCAATCCAGAGCCCCTTCGGAAGCTGGCTCATCCTATCGGGCTTTGCAAATGTCTGACAATCGGCGCCACGTTATCTTTTGTTAACCGGTACCAGCCTCGCTTGGCCTGCGATTTTCATTGTGGGAGGGGGGCTTGCTCCCGAATCGATGTGCCAGCCACCAGACACGTTGCCTGATCTACCGCTTTCGGGGACAAGCCCCCTCCCACAGAGTTACAGGTTGTCTGGGGGAATTGTGAGTGGCGGATGAATGTGTAGCCATTCGCAGGATAGATGACGCAAATCTTGTGGAGAGGACTTGCAGGATCGGTATTATGGTATACCATCAGACGCACAGACACTCTCAATCCCCCAACGGAGCAGCTCATGAGTTTCGAAATTCGCAAGATCGTCAGCTATGTCGAAGAAACCTTCATCGAAGGCGGCAAGGCTACTGACAAGCCGGTGACCATGGTCGGCCTCGCCGTGGTGATGAAGAACCCTTGGGTGGGCAACGGTTTTGTCGAAGACCTCAAGCCGCAGATCCGCGCCAATTGCTCTGACCTTGGCGCAATGATGGTCGAGCGCCTGGTCGGGATCATCGGCGGTGCCGACAAAATCGAGGCTTACGGCAAAGCGGCGGTGGTCGGTGCTGACGGCGAGATCGAGCACGCCTCGGCGGTGATCCACACCCTGCGCTTCGGCAACCACTACCGCGAAGCGGTGAAAGCCAAGAGCTACCTGAGCTTCACCAACAAGCGCGGCGGCCCGGGCACGTCGATTCAGATCCCGATGATGCACAAGGACGACGAAGGCCTGCGTTCGCACTACATCACCCTGGAAATGCAGATCGAAGATGCGCCGCGTGCCGACGAAATCGTCGTCGTGCTGGGTTGCGCCGACGGTGGCCGCCTGCACCCGCGCATCGGCAACCGCTACATCGATCTGGAAGAACTGGCCGCCGAAAAAGCCCAGTAATCACAACAAGAAAGGCATTGCAGGAGCGCTCCATGATTCGGCTCACCGCTGAACTCACCCCGGCTGGCACCAGTTACCTGGCGACCGGCCAAGGCCAGCCCGTGGTCTTGATCCACGGCGTGGGCCTGAACAAAGAAATGTGGGGCGGACAGATTGTCGGCCTCGCCAGCCAGTATCAGGTGATCGCCTACGACATGCTCGGTCACGGCGCCAGCCCGCGCCCGGCCAGCGGCACCGACCTGCTCGGTTACGCCGATCAGTTGCTCGAGCTGCTCGATCACCTGAATCTGCCCCAGGCAGCGGTGATCGGTTTCTCCATGGGCGGCTTGGTCGCCCGGGCTTTTGCCCTGCACTATCCCGAGCGCCTGCAAAGCCTGGTGGTGTTGAACAGCGTGTTCAACCGCAGCGAAGAACAGCGTGCTGGTGTGATCGCCCGCACTGCGCAGGCCGCCGAGCATGGCCCGGACGCCAATGCCGAGGCGGCGCTGTCACGCTGGTTCAGCCGTGAATATCAGGCAGCCAACCCGGCGCAGATCGCCGCGTTGCGCCAGACATTGGCCAACAATGATCCGCAGGGCTACCTGACCACCTACGAATTGTTCGCCACCCAGGACATGTATCGCGCCGACGACCTCGGCACCATTCAGGCGCCGACGCTGATCGCCACCGGCGAACTCGACCCCGGCTCGACGCCGGAAATGGCCGAGCAACTGGCCCGGCGCATCCCTGGTGCGAAGGTTGCCGTGCTGCCCGAGCAACGGCATATGATGCCGGTAGAGTCGCCGCGTCTGGTCAATCAGATGCTGCTGGAATTTCTCCAATTCGCACACTCCCGACAAAACCATATAAAGGGGATCGTTGCATGACACTCGCACGCTTCCAGATGTGCATCGGCGGAGACTGGGTCGACGCCCTCTCCGGCAAGACCTTCGAAAGCCTCAACCCGGCCACGGCGCAAGCCTGGGCGCAGCTGCCTGACGCTGATGAGGCGGACGTCGAACGCGCTGTGCAATCGGCACAGGCTGCATTCGACAGCCCTGCATGGCGTGGCCTGACTGCAACCGCGCGGGGCAAATTGTTGCGTCGCCTCGGCGACCTGATCGCGGAAAACAAGGAACACCTGGCGCAGCTGGAAAGCCGCGACAACGGCAAACTGATCCGCGAAACCCGTGGCCAGGTCAGCTATCTGCCGGAGTTCTTCCACTACACCGCCGGCCTCGCGGACAAGCTTGAGGGCGGCACCCTGCCGCTGGACAAGCCCGACCTGTTTGCCTACACCGTGCACGAAGCGATGGGTGTGGTGGCCGCGATCATTCCGTGGAACAGCCCGCTGTACCTGACGGCGATCAAACTGGCGCCGGCGCTCGCCGCCGGCAACACCATCGTGATCAAGCCGTCCGAGCACGCCTCGGCGACCATTCTCGAACTGGCACGCCTGGCCCTTGAAGCCGGGATTCCGCCGGGTGTGGTCAACGTCGTCACCGGCTACGGCCCGAGCACTGGCGCCGCCCTCACTCGCCATCCGCTGATCCGCAAGATCGCCTTCACCGGCGGTGCGGCGACGGCGCGGCATGTAGTGCGCAGCAGCGCCGAGAACTTCGCCAAGCTGTCGTTGGAGCTGGGCGGAAAATCGCCGAACATCATTTTCGCCGACGCCGATCTCGACAGTGCGATCAACGGCGCGATCGCCGGGATCTACGCGGCGTCCGGGCAGAGCTGCGTGTCCGGTTCGCGCTTGTTGGTGCAGGACGAAATCTACGACGAGTTCGTCAATCGCCTGGTCGAACGCGCCCAGCGCATCCGCATCGGCAACCCGCAGGAAGACAACAGTGAAATGGGCCCGATGGCCACCGCGCAGCAACTGGCGGTGGTCGAAGGTCTGGTCGCCGATGCGATCGCCGAAGGCGCGCGCTTGCGCACCGGCGGCAAGCGTCCGAGCGATGTTGGCGAAGGCTGGTTCTACGAGCCGACGCTGTTCGAATGCGACCGCAATTCGATGAAGATCATGCAGGAAGAAGTCTTCGGCCCGGTCGCCTCGGTGATTCGTTTCAAAGACGAAGCCGAAGCACTGGCGATCGCCAACGACTCACAGTTCGGCCTCGCCGCCGGCATCTGGACCCGCGACCTGGGCCGTGCCCATCGTCTGGCGCGCGACGTGCGTTCGGGGATCATCTGGGTCAACACCTACCGCGCGGTCTCGGCCATGGCGCCGATCGGCGGCTTCAAGAACAGTGGCTATGGACGCGAAAGCGGCATCGATTCGGTGCTGGCCTACACCGAACTGAAAACGGTGTGGATCAACCTCTCCCAGGCACCGATGCCTGATCCGTTTGTGATGCGCTAGGAGTCCTGCGAAATGATCGAACCCGGCATTTACAAAGACGTCATGAGCTCGTTCCCGTCCGGCGTCACGGTGGTGACGACGCTGGACCCGGACGGCGGCATCGTCGGCATCACCGCCAGCGCCTTCAGTGCGCTGTCGATCGACCCGGCGCTGGTGCTGTTCTGCCCCAACTACGCTTCCGATACCTACCCGGTGCTACGCGACAGCAAGAAATTCGCCATCCACTTGCTCTCCGCCGAACAGACAGCCGAAGCCTATGCGTTTGCCGGCAAGGGCAAGGACAAGGCCAAAGACATCGAGTGGCATCTGAGCGATCTGGGCAATCCGATCCTTGCCAAGGCCACGGCGATTATCGAGTGCGAGTTGTGGCGTGAATACGACGGCGGCGACCACGCGATCATCGTCGGCGCGGTGAAGCACCTGATCCTGCCCGAGCAACCGGTGACGCCGATGATTTATCACAAGGGCAAGTTGGGCGCGTTGCCTGCCTTGACCTGACGAATTCACACAAATCCCCCTGTAGGAGCTGCCGAAGGCTGCGATCTTTTGTCTTTGTTTAAAAGCAAGATCAAAAGATCGCAGCCTTCGGCAGCTCCTACACAAGGGATGGGGTGACTGGAGGAATAATGAGTAACGAGAAGTATGAGAAGGGTCTGAAGATCCGCACCCAGGTATTGGGCGAAGCGTACGTGCAACGTTCGATAGAGAACGCCGACGACTTCACCCGTCCGCTGCAGGAAATGGTCACCGAATACTGCTGGGGCCACGTTTGGGGTCGTGACGGCTTGTCGCTCAAGGAGCGCAGCATGATCAACCTGGCGATGATCTCGGCGCTCAACCGCCCGCACGAACTCAAGCTGCATGTGCGTGGCGCCTTGCGTAACGGCCTGAGTCGTGAGCAAATACGCGAAATTCTGCTTCAGGTCGGCATTTATTGCGGCGTTCCGGCGGCCGTGGACAGTTTCCGGCTGGCCCGTGAAGCCTTTGCCGAAGCCGACGCCGAGGCCTCAAGTTAACCCCTCGGCTGTTTTGATGCCCCTCTGGCATGGACAGCCAAGCTCAAGAGCGGACCCCATGAAACGCCAGCCACTCGACGACAGCTTCAAGGTCAATCGCAACCCCGTTACCCTGCGCGAAATCGTGCTGGACAAACTGCGTAGCGCGATCATGAATTTCCAGCTCATGCCAGGCGATCGCCTGGTCGAACGCGACCTCTGTGATCGCCTCGGTGTCAGCCGGACTTCGGTGCGCGAAGCCTTGCGCCATCTGGAATCCGAAGGTCTGGTCGAATTCGCCGACGCCAAGGGCCCGCGCGTGGCCATCATCACCCTCGATGACGCTGTCGATATTTACGAATTGCGTTGCGTACTCGAAGGCCTGATCGTTCAGCTGTTCACTCTGCGCGCCAAAGCCAAGGACATCAAAGCCCTGGAAAAAGCCCTCGATGACAACCGCAAGGCATTGAAGGACGGCGAGCTGCAGCAGGTGATCGACTCGGTGCAGGGTTTCTACGACGTACTGCTCGAAGGCTCGGGCAATCACGTCGCCGCCACTCAGTTGCGCCAGTTGCAGGCCCGCATCAGCTATCTGCGCGCGACCTCGGTGTCACAGGAAAACCGACGCGGCGCGAGTAATCACGAGATGGAAAAAATGGTCGAGGCGATCAAGAGCGGTGATCCGCTGGCGGCGCATCAGGCCTGTGTCGATCACGTCCGCGCGGCGGCGGCCGTGGCCCTCGATTACCTCAAGCGCAAGCAGGAAGAAACCGGCGTCGCCGTCAAAGGCACCCCGGCGATCACTCTGCCGATCGCGCTGAAAGAACCCCGCATAGGTCAATGACATGTTCAGCCCGAGCTTTTGCCCGAAATGCGGTGGCCCTGACCTTGGTCAGCAGACGCCGTCGGGCGATACGCACGAGCGCCTGATGTGCCGCGGCTGCGGCTATATCCATTACATCAATCCGAAGATCATTGCCGGCTGCATCATCGAGCAGGACGGCAAATACCTCTTGTGCCAACGGGCAATTCCCCCGCGCCCGGGCACCTGGACCCTGCCGGCCGGGTTCATGGAAAGCTTTGAGACCACCGAGCAGGCGGCGTTGCGCGAAGTCTGGGAAGAAAGCGGCGTGCGCGCGGAAATCGTCTCGCCGTATTCGATTTTCAGCGTGCCGAAGATCAGCGAGGTGTACATCATCTTCCGCGCCATCGCTTTGGAGATCACCGGGCAGTACGGGCCGGAAACCATGGATTACAAATTCTTCGCCCCTGAAGAGATTCCCTGGGAGCAGATTTATTACCCGGCGATCCGGCAGATTCTCGAGCGCTATATCGAAGAGCGCCAGGCCGGGGTGTACGGGATTTACATGGGCAATGACGACAGCGGCAAAATCCACTTTATGCGCTGATGTCTGATCATTCCCACGCTCCGCGTGGGAACGATCAATACGGCTTAAATCGGGGCAAAGGCCTCAACAATAATGATCTCCGCCCTCGCCCATTCCTCGCGGTAACTCTTCGCCTCCTGGTACGCCGCTGAGCGGTAGCACGCCACGGCTGTTTCGTAGTTTTCAAACTCGATGATCACCGTGCGTTGCGGCGTTTCACGCCCTTCCATCGCCTCGCTGCGCCCGCCTCTGGCGAGAAATACGCCACCGAATGCGGCAATCGCCTGCGGGGTGCGCTGGGTGTAATGGCTGTAGCGCTCGGCATCGGCTATATCCACATGGGCAATCCAGTACGCCTTCATAGTGACCTCTGTGCTAATTTTGTATTATGGTATACCAATATATTTCCAACGAACCCTGAGAGTCCAGCATGGCCTTCAACAGCATCGAAGAAATCATCGACGATTATCGCCTCGGCAAAATGGTTTTGCTCGTCGATGACGAAGACCGCGAAAACGAAGGCGACCTGTTGCTGGCCGCCGACCGCTGCACGGCGGAGGCTATCAGCTTCATGGCCCGTGAAGCACGTGGGCTGATCTGCCTGACCCTGACTGACGAACATTGTCAGCGTCTGGGCCTGGAGCAGATGGTCCCCGCCAACGGCAGCGTGTTCAGCACTGCCTTTACCGTGTCGATCGAAGCGGCGGTTGGCGTGACCACTGGCATTTCCGCGGCGGATCGAGCCTGCACCGTTGCTGCCGCCGTCGCGCCGAATGCCCGTGCTGAAGACCTGGTGCAGCCCGGCCACATCTTTCCGCTGCGCGCCAAGGAAGGTGGCGTGTTGACCCGCGCAGGTCATACCGAGGCCGGTTGCGATCTGGCGCGTTTGGCCGGTTTCACCCCGGCGTCGGTGATCGTCGAAGTGATGAATGACGACGGCACCATGGCCCGGCGTCCGGATCTGGAACTGTTCGCACGCAAGCACGGGATCAAGATCGGCACCATCGCCGACCTGATCCACTATCGCCTGAGCACCGAGCACACCATCGAACGCATCGGTGAACAAGAGCTGCCAACGGTACATGGCACGTTCCGTTTGATTACTTTCGAAGACCGCATCGAGGGCGGCGTGCACATGGCGATGGTCATGGGCGATCTGCGCCGTGACGAGCCGACGCTGGTGCGTGTGCATGTAATCGATCCGTTGCGCGATCTGGTCGGTGCCGAGTACAGCGGGCCGAAGAACTGGACGCTGTGGGCGGCGTTGCAACGAGTGGCTGAGGAAGGTCACGGGGTGGTCGTGGTGCTGGCCAATCATGAGTCGTCGCAGGCGTTGCTGGAGCGGGTCCCGCAACTGACCCAGCCGCCCCGGCAGTTCAGCCGCTCGCAATCGCGGATCTATTCCGAAGTCGGGACTGGGGCGCAGATTCTGCAGAATCTTGGCGTCGGCAAGCTGCGCCACCTCGGGCCGCCGCTGAAGTACGCAGGGCTGACCGGGTATGACCTGGAGGTCGTCGAGAGCATCCCCTTCACCGAGTAATCTACCTGACCCACATTTCCTGTGGGAGGGGGCCTGCTCCCGAAGGCGTCCTGTCAGCCGACTTCATTATTGAATGACCCGACGCTTCACGAGCAAGCCCGCTCCCACAGGGGCCTGTATTACACGCACGGATTTCTGAGTCACAAAAAACTGTCCTGCCAGATAACCGGTAAGGCAAAGTGCTTGCACAAAGTTTGGAATACCATAATATGATATTCCATAGACCGGACGCTGCAACCAATCGTCCAGCTACTGCTCCCGACAGGCGGGCAACAACGCAAGGCCCGCTCAAAAACACAACAATGAGGGCGTGAACATGGTGTTGAACAAAGCTGCAACTGCGATCTTTTTCGCAGGACTGCTCAGCGTTACCGGCCAGGCTGCAATGGCTGCCGAAAGCGTGAATTTTGTCAGCTGGGGCGGTAGCACCCAGGATGCGCAGAAACAGGCCTGGGCCGATCCGTTCAGCAAGGCCAGCGGCATCACCGTCGTCCAGGACGGGCCGACCGACTACGGCAAACTCAAAGCCATGGTCGAGAGCGGCAACGTGCAGTGGGACGTCGTCGATGTCGAAGCCGATTTCGCCCTGCGCGCCGCCGCTGAAGGCTTGCTCGAACCCCTCGACTTCAAAGTGATCCAGCGCGACAGGATCGACCCGCGCTTCGTCAACGATCACGGCGTCGGCTCGTTCTTCTTCTCCTTTGTCCTCGGTTACAACGAGGGCAAGCTCGGCGCCACCAAGCCGCAGGACTGGAGCGCGCTGTTCGACACCAAGACTTACCCCGGCAAGCGCGCCCTGTACAAATGGCCAAGCCCCGGCGTGCTCGAACTGGCGCTGCTGGCCGACGGCGTTGCGGCTGACAAGCTCTATCCGCTGGACCTGGACCGCGCCTTCAAGAAACTCGACACCATCAAGAAAGACATCGTCTGGTGGGGCGGCGGCGCGCAGTCGCAGCAACTGCTGGCGTCCGGCGAAGCGAGCATGGGCCAGTTCTGGAACGGTCGTGTGCATGCTTTGCAGGAAGACGGCGCACCCGTTGGCGTGAGCTGGAAGCAGAACCTGGTCATGGCCGACATTCTGGTCATCCCCAAAGGCGCGAAAAACAAGGATGCGGCGATGAAGTTCCTCGCCAACGCGAGCAGCGCCAAAGGCCAGGCCGATTTCTCCAACCTGACCGCCTACGCCCCGGTCAACCTCGACAGTGTCGAGCGTCTGGATTCGACGCTGGCGCCCAACCTCCCAACAGCGTACGCCAAGGATCAGATCACCCTTGATTTCGCTTACTGGGCCAAAAACGGTCCGGCTATCGCGACACGGTGGAACGAATGGCTGGTCAAATGAAAATCGCGGCCACTGCGCCCCGCCCCTCCGCTGCCACCGGGAGCGCCGCCGGCGCTGCCGGTTCGGCTTTCAAGCAGCGCTGGCGCGGCGCCGGCAACCTCGTCCCGGCGCTGCTGTTCCTCGGCCTGTTCTTTCTCGCGCCGCTGATTGGCCTGCTGTTGCGCGGCGTGCTGGAACCGGTGCCGGGTCTTGGCAACTACGAACAACTGTTCGCCAACTCGGCCTATGCCCGAGTGCTGCTCAATACCTTTTCGGTGGCCGGGCTGGTGACCCTGTTCAGCCTGTTGCTGGGCTTCCCGCTGGCCTGGGCGATCACCCTGGTACCGCGCGGCTGGGGCCGCTGGATTCTGAACATCGTGCTGCTGTCGATGTGGACCAGCCTGCTCGCCCGCACCTATTCGTGGCTGGTGCTGCTGCAAGCCTCGGGGGTGATCAACAAGGCGCTGATGGCCATGGGCATCATCGATCAGCCGCTGGAAATGGTGCACAACCTCACCGGCGTGGTGATCGGCATGAGCTACATCATGATCCCGTTCATCGTGCTGCCGTTGCAGGCGACCATGCAGGCCATCGACCCGATGATCCTGCAGGCCGGCTCGATCTGTGGCGCGAGCCCGTGGACCAACTTCTTCCGGGTGTTCCTGCCGCTGTGCCGGCCGGGCCTGGCCTCCGGCGGGTTAATGGTGTTCGTGATGTCGCTCGGTTACTACGTCACCCCGGCGCTGCTCGGCGGGGCGCAGAACATGATGCTGCCGGAGTTCATCATTCAGCAGGTGCAATCGTTCCTCAACTGGGGCCTGGCCAGTGCCGGCGCCGCGTTGCTGATCGCCATCACCCTGGTGTTGTTCTACTTCTACCTGAAGCTTCAACCGGAATCCCCGGTTGGCGCCAGTAACGCGAGGTAAGCCGACATGCTCCTGACCCCCAATGCCATGAGCCGGCGCATGCGTTTCGGCCTCTACGCCACGACTGGGCTGATCGGTCTGCTTCTGCTGTTGCCGATCGTGTTCATCGTGCTGCTGTCGTTCGGCTCTTCCCAGTGGCTGGTGTTCCCGCCACCGGGCTGGACGCTGAAATGGTACGGCCAGTTCTTCTCCAACCCCGACTGGATGAACGCCGCTGCCGCCAGTCTCAAGGTGGCCGTACTGACCACGATTTGCGCCGTCGCTCTCGGTCTGCCGACCGCGTTTGCGCTGGTGCGTGGGCGCTTCCCCGGCCGCGAGATGCTCTACGGCCTGTTCACCCTGCCGATGATCGTGCCGCTGGTGATCATCGCCGTGGCGGTGTATGCGCTGTTCCTCAAGCTCGGCTACACCGGGACGATGTTTGCCTTCGTGGTCAGCCATGTGATCGTCGCGCTGCCGTTCACCATCATCTCGATCATCAACTCGTTGAAGCTGTTCGATCAGTCGATTGAAGACGCAGCGGTAATTTGCGGCGCCTCGCGCCTGCAAGCGGTGTTCAAGGTGACGTTCCCGGCGATCCGTCCGGGCATGGTCGCCGGCGCCCTCTTCGCTTTCCTCGTTTCGTGGGACGAAGTGGTGCTCAGCGTGATGATGGCCAGCCCGACTCTGCAAACCCTTCCCGTGAAAATGTGGACCACTCTGCGCCAGGACCTGACCCCGGTGATCGCCGTCGCTTCGACGCTGCTGATCGGCCTGTCGGTATTGGTCATGGTGATCGCCGCCGCCCTGCGCCGGCGCAATGAAATCAGCGCCTGAGCGCCCAGGAGTACGACATGAGTGCCGTGATCAAAGACGCATCCCAGCAGAACGACAACCCCCTGGTCAGCCTGCGCAACCTGAACAAGCACTACGGCGATTTTGCCGCCGTTGACAACATCTCGCTGGACATCAAGGACGGCGAATTCCTCACCTTTCTCGGCTCCAGCGGCTCGGGCAAGAGTACGACGCTGTCGATGCTCGCCGGCTTCGAAACACCGAGCAGCGGCGAGATCCTCGTCAACGGCCAATCGCTGGTCAACGTGCCGCCGCACAAGCGCGACATCGGCATGGTCTTCCAGCGATATTCGCTGTTCCCGCATCTGTCGGTGCGCGACAACATCGCCTTCCCTTTGGCGATCCGCAAACTGGCAGCGGCCGAGCGCGAAAAACGCGTCGATGCAATGCTCAAACTGGTGCAGCTCGAACAGTTCGCCCATCGCCGCCCCTCGCAACTGTCCGGTGGTCAGCAGCAACGTGTCGCCATTGCCCGGGCGCTGGTTTACGAGCCACGCATCCTGCTGATGGACGAGCCGCTGGGCGCACTGGACAAGAAGCTGCGCGAGGATTTGCAGGATGAACTGCGCCAGCTGCACCGGCGCCTGGGCATCACCATTGTCTACGTGACCCACGACCAGGAAGAAGCCATGCGTCTGTCGCAACGCATCGCGATTTTCAGCCACGGCAAGATCGTGGGTCTGGGCAGTGGTTATGACCTTTATCAGAATCCGCCGAATGCGTTTGTCGCATCCTTTCTCGGCAATTCGAACTTCCTCAAACTCAAGGCGCAGGGCAATGCGGCGGCGAGTTTCGAGGGGCAGTCATTGTCGATTCGGCTGACGTCCGGGTTGCACACTGATCAGCATGTGCTGCTGATGGTGCGGCCGGAAAAGGCTGTGGCGCTGAGTGTGCAGCAAGCGAGTGATGAGCCGCTCGCGGCGGGCTGGAATGAGGTGTCGGCGAATGTTGTGGAAGTGCTGTTTCTGGGTGAGAGCCAGACGTGCAGCGTGGTGACTGCGGGCGGGACGTCGATGACGGTCAAAGCACTGTCGGCGGCGGGCATGCCGCTCAAGGCCGGCGATCCGGTGCGGGTGCGCTGGGCGACGGCGGATGCTTGCGTTTATACCGAGTGGGCCGAAAGCGACTTGAACAAGGCTGCCGGTGCCCACTGAAGCTTCTACATGAAATTGCGTTTCAACTGTGGGATCGGGCTTGCTCGCGAAGAGGTCGTGTCAGTCACCATCAAGGTTGAATGACCCACCGCATTCGCGAGCAAGCCCGCTCCCACAAGGTTTTGTGGTGCTCAGACAATCGGGATAAAGCCTTCGACCTCATCCGGCCAAGCCGTCAGCACTTCAAACCCGGTCTCGGTCACCGCGACCATATGCTCCCACTGCGCCGACAACGAGCCATCCTTGGTCAGCACGGTCCAGCCATCCGGCATGTTCTTCACATGGCGCTTGCCGGCATTGAGCATCGGCTCCACGGTAAAAATCATCCCGGCCTTGAGCTTGAGCCCCTGATTGGGAAAGCCGTAATGCAGGATCTGCGGTTCATCGTGATAAACCTTGCCGATGCCGTGGCCGCAGTATTCACGCACGACGCTGAAGCCCTTCGCCTCCGCCAGGCTCTGGATCGCATGACCGATATCGCCCAGCGTTGCGCCCGGTTTCACTGCGCGAATGCCCGCGCACATGGCGTCGTAGGTGGTCTTGATCAGGTGCTGCGCTTCAGGAGTCGCCTCACCGACGACATACATGCGGCTGGTATCACCGAACCAGCCATCCTTGATCACGGCGATATCGAGGTTGACGATGTCGCCGTCCTTCAATGGGGTGCCCGACGGAATCCCGTGGCACACCACGTCATTGACCGACGCACAGACGGTTTTCGGAAAGCCGTGATAACCGACGTTGGCAGGCACGGCTTTCTGCACATTGACGATGTAGTCGTTGCACAGCCGATCCAGCTCATCGGTGGTCACCCCGGCCTTCACATGCGGCACCAGCATCGCCAGCACTTCGGCGGCGAGTTTGCCGGCGGCGCGGGATTTTTCAATGTCGGCAGGCGTGTTGATTTTGATCTGGTTTCTCATGCGCTGACGGCTTCCTGAGTCAGTTGTTGCAAATCCAAGCCGCCGTTCTGTTCGGCGCGGATCAGCAGGCGGCAAATGGCGCTGTGGTCGAGGTTGGGGTGCAGCTCGGCGAGCATGCCGATGCGCATCCAGTGCTCGGCCTGCGCGTTGATCGAGCGGCTGAGGGCGTTGCTGGAGATGCGCAGATTCTCGTGCATGTCCTCTGAAATTTTTACGATGCCCATATCTGTTTCCGATACGAAATGTATATGGAACGTATACTAGCCAAGCTTCGCCCAGGATTGCAAATACCCGGCATGAAAGCACGCGCCCCCTGTAGGAGCTGCCGAAGGCAGATTCGGCTCCCCTTGAGCGCCCTGATCGACTACCATGCCCGCGCCGGTTTCCACACGGAATTAACAGGGAATCCGAAATGCTTGCACAGCATCAATCGGAACTGCCCCCGCAACTGTAGGTGCCGAGCCTGCTCCTCGACTGCCACTGGGTCATTCCCGGGAAGGCCGGAGCACGGCGATGACGCATCAGTCAGGAGACCTGCCGGCACAGTGACTGACTAACCGGCGGGGTGTCCGGGAAGGACATCGTGCCGTGTGTGTTTTCACAATGCCGGCCTTGCGCTGTTTCCACGACCGCGCCCGAGGTGTGTTTCCAAACCGTACCCGCCCGCTCCCGTACGGTTCCCCTGGAGACTGCCCAATGCTGCTGACCCGCGTTGCCACCCTGCTGACCTGTCTGAGCCTTTGCACACTGGTTCAAGCGGCACCGACTGCGTATCCGCTGACCGTCGAAAACTGCGGCAGCAGCCTGACCTTTCAACACGCACCCACTCGCACAGTGACCATCGGCCAGGCCGGCACCGAAATGCTCTACGCCTTGGGTCTGGGCGACAAGGTCGTCGGCACCTCACTGTGGTTCAACGACGTGATGGGCATATACAAAGCCCAGAACGACAGGATCGAGCGCCTCGCCGACAACGAGCCGAGTTTCGAAGCGGTGATCGCCAAACGCCCGGAGCTGGTTGCCGTCGAGCTGGAATGGATGGTCGGCCCGCAAGGCGCGGTCGGCAGTCGCGAGCAGTTCCATGAATTGAAGATTCCCACCTACCTGCTGCCCTCCGATTGCGAAGCCAAGGACAACCTCGTCGGCTCCGACGGCACGCGGCTGGCGCCGTTCCGCATCGACAGCATCTACAAAGGCGTGAGTCAACTGGCGGCGATTTTCGATGTGCAGGCGCGCGGCGAACAGCTCAATGAGCAGCTCAAAGCCAGCCTCGCGCGGTCGATCACCACCGCGAAAAAACAGAAGCGCAAAGACGTCAGCGCCCTGGTGTGGTTCTCCAGCGCCGAGATGGACATCGAGCCGTTCGTGGCCGGGCACAAAGGCGTTCCCGATTTCATGCTCAGCACCCTCGGCGTGCGCAACGTCGTCGAGTCGGATGAAGAATGGCCGACCGTTGGCTGGGAAACCATCGCCAAGGCCAACCCGACGTTTCTGGTCATCGCGCGCATGGATCGTCGACGTTTCCCGGCGGACGACTATCAGAAAAAACTCGCCTTCCTGCGCGGTGATCCGGTGACGCGCAACATGGACGCGGTCAAGCACAACCGCATTATCGTCCTCGACGCCATGGCTATGCAGGCCAGCCTGCGCACCTTCGACGGCCTCGAACAATTGGCCAGCGCCATCAACGGCTACGACCTGTCGCAATGAGCAGACACCTGATTCGGTCGCTGCTGGTCCTGTTGACGCTGTCGGTCGCGCTGATCGGCGGCGTGGCCATTGGCGAGACCTCGATCGAGCCAAGCGTGGTGTTGCAGGTGCTGGCCAACAAACTGTGGGGCGCCGGTCATGTGCTCGACCCGATCGACGAAGGCATCGTCTGGAATTATCGCCTGACTCGCGCTTTGGTCGCGGCGGCCTGCGGTGCCGGCCTCGCCACGTGCGGGGTGATCCTGCAGTCGTTGCTGCGCAATCCGTTGGCCGATCCGTATTTGCTGGGAATTTCCGCTGGCGCCTCGACCGGCGCGGTGATGGTCGCCCTGCTTGGCGTCGGCGCCGGGGCTATTTCATTGTCGGTCGGTGCCTTTGCCGGTGCGGTGACGGCATTCGTGCTGGTGATCCTGTTGGCACGGGTCAGCGGCTCGGCCAGCGGCACCGGGCAGATCATCCTGGCCGGCATCGCCGGGTCGCAGTTGTTCAACGCCCTCACGGCGTTTCTGATTACCCGCTCAGCAAGCTCGGAGCAAGCGCGCGGGATCATGTTCTGGCTGCTGGGCAATCTCGGCGGCGTACGCTGGCCGTCGGTGTGGCTGGCGGTGCCGGTAGCGCTGCTGGGGTTGGTGGTGTGCCTGTGGCATCGGCGTGCGCTGGATGCGTTTACCTTTGGCGCGGATTCGGCAGCGTCTCTGGGCATTGCCGTGCGTCGCGTGCAGATTCTGCTGATCGGCTGCGCCGCGCTGGTGACGGCGGTGATGGTGTCGATTGTCGGCTCGATCGGCTTTGTCGGTCTGGTGATTCCCCACGCCGCACGGTTGTTGCTCGGTACCGGCCATGCGCGTCTGCTGCCCGCCAGCGCACTGGGCGGCGCGGTGTTTCTGATCGCCGCCGATGTGCTGTCACGCACCCTGATCAAGGGTCAGGTGATTCCGGTCGGCGTGATCACCGCGCTGGTTGGCGCGCCGGTGTTCGCCCTGATTCTGGTGGGTCGGAGATCGGCGCGATGAACACGGTTCTGAGTTGTGCGGGTGTGGGCTTCAAAGTGCGCAGCGCCGAGTTGCTCAACGGTGTCAGCCTCGACGTTCAGCGCGGCGAGACACTGGGTATTGTCGGGCCGAACGGTTCAGGCAAATCCACTTTGCTCAAACTGCTCGCCGGCCTGCGCGAACCGAGCGTCGGCCATGTGCAGCTCGGCGGTCAGGCGCTGGGCAAGATGTCACGGCGCAGCATCGCGCAGACGCTCGCGGTGGTTGAGCAACAGGCCGACACCGACGACGGCATCCGCGTGTTCGACGCGGTGGCGCTGGGGCGCACGCCATGGTTATCGGCGCTGCAACCGTGGTCGCCGGCCGATGACGCCATCGTCGGGCAAGCGTTGGTTGACGTCGACGCCGTGCACCTGCGCAACCGCCTCTGGCGCAGCCTCTCCGGCGGCGAACGCCAACGCGTGCACATCGCCCGCGCACTGGCCCAGCGCCCGCAGATCCTGCTGCTCGACGAGCCGGCCAACCACCTCGACATCCAGCATCAGTTGAGCATTCTGCAAGTGGTGCGTGCGCTGCCGGTGACGACGCTGATCGCCCTGCACGACCTCAATCAGGCGCTCAAGTGCGATCGTCTGGCGGTGCTGGAACGCGGCCGTCTCGTGGCATTGGGTGAGCCGTTGCAAGTGCTGACGCCGGAGCGTCTACAGATGACCTTCGGGGTCAGGGCGCACTACCTGACGGACCCGTTCGATGGGGCGCAGATATTGCGTTTTCTTACCTGACGCATGTGTAGCTGACGGACCGCTTTCGCGAGCAAGCCCGCTCCCACAGTGGACTTGTGGGTTGCCGGGGATCGCGGGTGTAGCGCGAAATCCTGTGGGAGTGGGCTTGCTCACGAAGGCGGTTGGTCGGGCAATTTATTTGTGGCTGCCACTCCGCCTTCGCGAGCAAGCCCGCTCCGACGAAGGGCTACGCGCGCAGCGCTTGCGGCTCGCTGACCGTTTGGGCGAGCACAGCCACCTCTTCATACTTTTGTCGGGCGAACGCCAGCCAGCTTTTCATTTCGGCATCTAACTGGTCTTCTCGGCCTGGATCGACCGGACTGTGCAGCAACGAGCAGGACGGCGCCACCCACAAACGATCACCCAGACGCTCATGAGCGTGACGCAGCGTCGCCAATGCGTTTTGCAGATCGCAGCGCCAGACGTTACGACCGTTGACCACACCCAGCGACAGCACTTTATAGGCTGGCAGACGATCAAGAATGGTCGGGTACTGATCCGGCGCGCGCACCAGATCGATGTGCAGGCCGTCGACCGGCAGGTTCGCCGCCAGACCGAGGTTTTCTTCCAGACCACCGAAGTAGGTAGCGAGCAGTTTTTTCAGCGGATCGCGCTGGATCTGGTTGTAGGCGCGTTCGAAAGCATTCTTCCAGTCCTGCGGCAGATCGAGGACCAGAATCGGCTCGTCGATCTGTACCCACTCCACGCCCAGTGCCGCCAGCCGGGCGAAGATCTGGCCGTACAGCGGCAGCAGGCGATCGAGCAAATCGAGCTTGTCGAAGTCGGCGCCTTTGGTTTTGCCCAGCCACAGATAGGTCAACGGGCCGAGGATCACCGGTTTGACGTTGTGCCCCAGCGCACGGGCCTCTTCGGTTTCTTCAAACAGCTGCTCCCAACCCAGCTGGAAGTGCTGATCGGCGCTGAATTCCGGTACGAGGTAGTGATAGTTGGTGTCGAACCACTTGGTCATTTCCTGAGCCTGGCCGTCGCTGCAGCAAGCATTGCTGACGCCTCGGGCCATGCTGAACAGCGTCTGCAGCGTGGCTTTGCCGTCATGGGGGCGGAAGCGCTCGGGGATCACGCCGAACATCAGCGAGTGGCTCAGCACCTGGTCGTACCAGGCGAAGTCGCCGACCGGCAACAAATCGATGCCGGCGTTCTTCTGCAAGTCCCAATGGACCTTGCGCAGCTCACGCCCGACGTCACGCAGGCCCGCCTCATTCAGTTCTCCCTTCCAGAACGCCTCTTGCGCTTTCTTCAGTTCACGGTCGCGACCGATGCGCGGAAATCCAAGGGAATGGGCCAGTGCCATGACAAACAACTCCAGGTGCTTATTCGATGGCGGCCATTGTCGGGAACGAAGCTTGATGAAACAAACTCAATAAATTCTAGATCATCACAAGTTCCACTCATGCACATACACCCCTGTAGGAGCTGCCGAAGGCTGCGATCTTCAGACCGTAGGGATGCAGAACGTCCCCGACTGCATTCCCACGCGGAGCGTGGAACGATCAGAACGCCTCAGGGCAACTTGCCAGTTTTCGTTCTATGGTTAGATCCAAATGGCTGGATTTGCGAAGGATTAAAGGTTGCGAGGGGAAGATGTCTGCGCCTAAGTTGCACGCGAGTCTTTTCCCCGCGATTGGAACGCGATCAACACCATAAAGAGGTGAAGAAATGTCGAAGGAATCACGCCCTGCCGTGCTTGGGCTGATAGGCAATACTCCGCTGGTTCAGGTCACCCGCTTCGATACCGGACCGTGCACGCTGTTTCTCAAACTCGAATCGCAGAACCCCGGCGGCTCGATCAAGGATCGTATCGGTCTGGCGATGATCGACGCGGCTGAACGCGACGGCCGCCTGCAACCGGGCGGCACGATCGTCGAGGCCACCGCCGGCAATACCGGTCTCGGCCTGGCGCTGGTCGGCCGTGCCAAAGGCTATCGCGTGGTACTGGTGGTGCCGGACAAAATGTCCACCGAGAAAGTCCTGCACTTGAAGGCCATGGGCGCCGAAGTGCATATCACCCGCTCCGACGTCGGCAAGGGCCATCCCGAGTATTACCAGGACGTTGCCGCGCGTTTGGCCAAGGACATTCCCGGCGCGTTTTTCGCCGACCAGTTCAATAATCCCGCCAACCCGCTGGCCCACGAATGCAGCACCGCGCCGGAAATCTGGGCGCAGACCGAACATGACCTGGACGCCATCGTCGTCGGCGTCGGATCGGCCGGCACGCTGACCGGGTTGAGTCGCTTCTTCAAGCGCGTGCAGCCGAATCTGGAAATGGTTCTCGCTGATCCGGTCGGTTCGGTGATGGCGCAATATAGTCGCGACGGCACCTTGCCGACCCCCGGTTCGTGGGCCGTCGAGGGCATTGGCGAAGATTTCATTCCATCGATCACCGACCTCTCCAGCGTGCGTCACGCCTACTCGATCAGCGATGCCGAAAGCTTCGATCACGCGCGCCAGTTGCTCAAGGCCGAAGGCATCCTCGGTGGCTCGTCGACCGGTACCCTGCTCGCCGCTGCGCTGCGTTATTGCCGCGAGCAGACCGAGCCGAAACGCGTGGTCAGTTTTGTCTGCGACACCGGCACGCGCTACCTCTCGAAGGTCTACAACGACCAGTGGATGACCGACCAGGGCCTGCTGCAACGCAAGGGCTACGGCGATCTGCGCGACTTGATCGCCCGACGTTTCGAGGACGGCCGGGTGATCAGCGTCGGCCCCGATGACACCCTGCTTACCGCATTCCAGCGCATGCGTCTGGCGGATGTTTCGCAATTGCCGGTGTTGGTCGAAGGCAAGCAACTGGTGGGCGTGATCGACGAGTCCGACATCCTTCTCGGCGTGCACGAAGATGCCGCGCGCTTCAGCCAGTCGGTGTCCAGCGTGATGACCGACAAGCTGCAAACCCTCGCCCCGGCTGCGAGCCTGGCCGAGCTGGAATCGGTGCTCAGCCGTGGCCTCGTCGCCATCATCGCCGACGCCTCCGGCTTCCATGGCCTGATCACCCGCACCGACATGCTCAATCAATTACGGAGATCCCTTGCATGAGTCAGCACGACGATAAATCCCAGGGTTTCGCGACCCGGGTGATCCACGCCGGACAACAACCGGACCCGACCACCGGCGCGCTGATGCCGCCGATCTACGCCAACTCCACCTACCTGCAAGACAGCCCCGGCGTGCACAAGGGTTTCGACTACGGCCGCTCGCACAACCCGACGCGTTTTGCCCTGGAACGCTGCGTCGCCGACCTCGAAGGTGGCACCCGCGCGTTCGCCTTCGCCTCGGGTCTGGCGGCGATTTCCACGGTGCTGGAACTGCTCGATGCCGGCTCGCATATCGTTTCCGGCAACGACTTGTACGGCGGTACCTTCCGCCTGTTCGACAAGGTTCGTCAGCGCAGTGCCGGGCACCGTTTCAGCTTCGTCGACCTGACCGATCTGTCGGCGTTCGAAGCGTCGCTGCAGGACGACACGCGCATGGTCATGGTCGAGACACCGACCAACCCGCTGTTGAGCCTGTCGGATCTGGCCGCGATTGCGCGCATCTGCCGCGCTCGCGGGATCATCTGCGTCGCCGACAACACGTTCGCCAGCCCGTATATCCAGCGCCCGCTGGAGCTGGGTTTCGACATCGTTCTGCACTCGACCACCAAATATCTGAACGGCCACTCCGACGTGATCGGTGGCATTGCCGTGGTTGGGCAGAACGCCGAGTTGGCGGAAAAACTCGGTTTTCTGCAAAACGCCGTCGGCGCGATTTCCGGGCCATTCGATGCGTTCCTCACCCTGCGTGGGGTGAAAACCCTGGCGCTGCGCATGGAGCGACATTGCAGCAACGCCCTGGACCTGGCGCAGTGGCTCGAGCAGCAACCGCAGGTCAAGCGCGTTTACTACCCGGGGCTGGCTTCGCATCCGCAGCATGAACTGGCCAAGCGGCAGATGCGTGGTTTCGGCGGGATGATTTCCGTCGATCTGAACAGTGACCTGGCCGGCGCACGGCGCTTTCTGGAGAACGTGCAGATCTTCGCCCTGGCGGAAAGTCTGGGTGGTGTGGAAAGTCTGATCGAGCATCCGGCAATCATGACCCACGCGACCATCCCGGCCGAAACCCGCGCAAAACTCGGGATCGGCGATGGGCTGGTGCGGCTGTCGGTAGGCGTTGAAGACGTCGAAGACCTGCGTGCCGACCTCGCCAGGGCACTGGCGAACATCTAGCACTGCACTGACGTAAAGCCTGAAGATCGGACTTTACGTCAGAACGTTTTCGGCGGATTCGCCTCGTCGATCGCGCAGCCCGCGCAGCCCGCGCAACGTCGCGCGTAACTCGGCCGGGTGCACCGGTTTCGACAGAATCGCAATCTGTCGGTCGTGCAAGGCTGCCTGAATCCTTTCGACGTCGTGGCCGGTGATGATCATCGCCGGCACTGCCCAGCCGCGCTGCCTGCGCACCTCATCGATGCATTCGATGCCAGTGGCGTGGGTGCCGAGGTCATAGTCGGCGACGATGATGTCGCAGTCAGTCACCAGATCCTCAGCCGAGCACTCGGCCTGAACCACGCAGCCCCAGCGCTCAAGCAACGCCGAAGTGGCCAGCAGCACGTTGCGATCATCCTCCACCAGACACACCTTCAGGCCTGTCAACATACCCACCTGTCGCGCTTCACCGCGAACAAACCGTGCCTGCGGCGCCGCTACGACTGGCAAACCGCCAAGGGTCACCGCCGTGCCGCACCCTACCCGCGAGCGCAGAGCAACGTCGACATCAATCAGTTCACCCAGACGCCTGATGATCGACAGACCCAGCCCGACACCCTCGACATCTTTGTCGCGTACCTGCCGCACCCGATAAAACTCCTCGAACACCTTGTGCAGGTGCTCTTGGGCGATGCCGTTGCCGCAGTCATAAATGACGATGGCCAGCCCTGCCCCGCGTTTACGCACGCCGAGCAACACCGGTCGCTGCCCGCCATATTTGAAACAGTTGGAGAGGACGTTTTGCACCATGGTTGCCAACAACGCCGGATCAGTTCTGACCCAGTGCTTGCACGGTCGCAGCCGCAGCTCGACGCCTGCCCAACGCGCCGCTTCCTCGTGTTGCCGGACGATGTCCGCGAGCCATTCACCGAGGTCCAGCGTCTGCATTTTCGCTTCGACCCGACCGTTATCGAGGGTGTAGAGGTCGAGAATCGAGCGGAACAACTGCGAGACGTTGAGCAGAGAACGGTCGATGTTATCGACCAGCCGCCGCTCGTCAGCGCCCAGGCGCGACTCGCGCAGACACGCGGTAAACAGTCCTATGGAATGAATCGGCTGACGCAAATCGTGACTGGCCTGTGCCAGAAACCGGGACTTTTCAAGGTTAGCCGCCACCGCTTCTTCCGAGGCCTTGCGCGTACGCTCCAACAGCAAGTGCGCATAAAACGGAATCACCGTGCTGGTGATCAGCAGCATCAGCACCATGAACGGCTGCGCCTGCCAATACGGCGTCAGGCGATAGACCACCAGCAGCGCCGCCAGCGCCAGGCCGGTGGCAATCGCCAGATAGCGTGAGCCGTAGCGCATGCCGTTGCCAAGATTGACCCAGACCATGACCGCATACAGCGGCAGCGCCGCCTCACCGCCGATCACCAGACCGAAACAGGTGCCGGTGTAATCGTGAAGCATGGCAAAAATCCGCCGCGCCGGATAATGCCCGGCCCAGCGCGCAATGGCCTGACGGAACACGATGGAAGCCAGCAGAAACAGACTGATGTAGGTAATGACCGGCAGGTAGGTCTCCAGCCGATGACCCGGCAGAAAAACCAGCACGACCATGTAAACCACCGCGATGGCAGCGATGATGATGCGCAGATTGGCCTGGTCGAGTTCGGTGTTTTTCTCGAATTTCATGTAAACGTCCTTGTGCAGCGTTCGTCAGTTTCGGAAGCAGCCTACAGGCAACCTTCGCGTCCGATGCTAAGGTGCCGGCCTTGATTAACGCTTGACCCAGGGAGGGTCGCGCCATGGCATGCCGGATCATCATAGCCGACGATCACCCACTGTTTCGCGAGGCGATGCTGCGCACTGTGCAGCGGTTGCTGCCCGAGGCGATTGTCGACGAGGCCGGCGACTTTGACGCCGTGATCGACCTGCTGGCGCGGGGCATTGAGCCGGACACACTGATGCTCGATCTGCGTTTCCCCGGGCTGACCTGCATCACCCAGCTCGCCGACCTGCGCCAACGATTACCGCGCACCACGCTGATCGTGGTGTCGATGGTCGACGACCAAGCGTTGATCAGTGAAGTCATGGCAGCAGGTGTTGATGGTTTTATCGGCAAGAACATTGCGCCGGAGGAAATCGGCCAGGCGATTCTGGCGATCCGTGAGGGTGAAGTGTTGGTGAAATCGGCGCCGTCCGGCTTGTTGCCGCTGGAAACTGCGACGGCGCTGACGCCGCGTCAGCAGGATGTGCTGCGCTTGATCGCGCAAGGCAAGACCAACAAGGAAATCGCCCGTGAGCTGGACATTTCGCCCTTCACGGTGCGCATACACGTGTCTTGTTTATTGCGCGTTCTCGATGTGCCTTCGCGGGCCGCGGCTGCCGTGAAGTATCTCGGGCTGGTGTAGGCGCAGCTTGTCCCGCGCCTACAAGCAATGGTCGTGTTGCTGCAGGATGGCCCGGGCTTGCCGGGTGAAGCGGTAGGTCTTGTCATGTTCCAGGGTGATCAAGCCTTCGAGGCACAGGCGCTTGAGCACTTCACGCACACTGATGAACGACAACTGCGGTGATGACGAGGCCACCCACGCATGCACGCCATTGACTCCCGTTGAATAGCCGTCACGACTGGCAAGCAGCAGCGCATTGAGCACCTTGAAGCGGATCAGGCTGCTGCGCAGTCCGAAGTGGCTCAGCAATTGACGAATATGTTGATTGGCACTGCGATCGAACTCGCGCGGCAGCGCAGAGGATGCGGGCCGAACGACAAGCGCCGCAACGCCGGGATGGTTCAACATGACGAAGGCTCCTTTTCTGAGATGCTCAAACCGCTCTCTATATATAGAAGAGGCAGTCGCCGGATGACCGGACAACTGCCCCGCTGCTGTCATCAGAAATCGACGGTGGCCGACAATTGCAGCGTGCGCGGATACCCCGGCGAAAACGCGCCGTAGGAAGCCACGCCCGACCAGTACTCGCGATCGAAGACGTTCTGCACAGTGGCGCGGAACGTGGTCGGCCGGCCTTCGATTTTCGTCGCATAACGCGCACCGGCGTCGAAACGGGTCCAGGCATCCAGTTCCTGCGTATTGGCCTGGTTGACGTACTGGCGGTCGGTGTAGATAGCGCCGCTGGTCAGGGTGAAGCCTTCGAGCCACGGCGTATCCCATTCGGCCCAGAGGTTGGCCTGCACGTCCGGCACGCCGACCGGTTTGTTGCCACGATTGGCCGTCGTGGCCGAATCGGTCAGTTCACCGTCAAGCACGGTGACGCCGCCCATCAGGCGTGTGCCTTTGGCAACTTCGCCATACATGCTCAACTCGACGCCGCGGTTGCGTTGCTCGGCCTGCACCGAAAACACATTACCGGCGCCAATTTCGCCGCTGGGTTTTTCGATCTGGAACAAGGCCAGCGTGGTCATGAAGGTGCCGTGTTCGTACTTGACGCCGATCTCATGCTGCTTCGATTCGTACGGGGCGAAGGTCTCGCCCGCGTTGCTCGCCGTGCCCGGCGCGATGTCGCCTTTGGACAAGCCTTCGACATAGTTGTAGTACAGCGAAACGTCCTGCCACGGCTTGACCACCACACCAACCAGCGGCGTCGTCGCGTTGTCGCTGTACTTGGAACTGACCGCACCGGCCGCGTTGTAATTGCGCGACTCAATGTCCTGGCGGCGTACGCCGAGGGTCAGCTGGAAGCGGTCATCGAGCATCGACAAGGTGTCGGTCAACGCCACACCGGACAGCTCCGACTCGGACACCCGCTGAACCTTCGGCGAGCTGAGATACTGCTGCGGCACGTCGACCGGGTGATAGATGTTCGACAGGATCGCGGTGCCGTTGGTGATCCCGCGTGACAGCTCGTCCTGATAACGGGTGGCCATGATCGTCGTGGTATGGGTGATCGGGCCTGTAGCAAAGACGCCGCGCATGCCGACATCGGCAGTCGAGCGGTCGACATTGAATTTGTAGTAGCCGGGAATGTTGCTGGTGTCGCCGGCGTCATTGAGGATTCTCGGCACCTGATCGGACAGGCGCTTGACGTCGGATCGGCCACCGCCGGCGTGAGCGAACACCGTGACGTTGTCGCTCAGGTCATATTCGCCACCGAGCAGCGCCGATTGTTCCTTGGTGTCCGACCAGCCCCAGTCCTGCGGCAGGTTGGTGCGGCCGTTCGGCGCCGACGGCACGTCGACACCCGGTGCGATGGTGAAGGGCCGCGAGGCGGCTTCCCAGCTCTCTTTCTGGCTGATGTAATCGAGATTCAAGCGCAGACGCTCGCCGCGATAATCCAACGCGATGGCGCCGACGCCGAGGTCGCGGTGCTGATCATCGACCGCCGTGTCGCCGCCTTGCAGATTGCCGTTGAAACGCACGCCGAACTGGTTCTCCGAACCGAAGCGCCGGCTCAGATCCAGATGCCCGCCAACCTGTGAGTCGGAGGCGTAGCTGCCGGTGAATCGGGTCAGGTCTTCGTCCAGCGGACGCTTGGGCACGATGTTGATCACCCCGCCGACGCCACTGTTCGGCGAGATACCGTACATCAGCGCGCCGGGGCCCTTGAGCACTTCCACCCGCTCGGCGTAATCGGTGAATACCCGATAGTTCGGCGCCACGCCGTAGACGCCGTCGAACGCCAGCTCGCCGAGGTTGCCTTCGCCAATCGGGAAGCCGCGAATGAAAAACGAGTCGACGATGCCCCCCGTCTGGCCGGTCGAACGCACCGAAGGGTCGCGCTCCAGCGCATCGGCGACGGTCACGGTCTGCAGGTCGGCAAGGGTTTTCGCGGTGTAACTGGTGACGCTGAACGGCGTGTCCATCACGTCTTTGTTGCCCAGCATGCCCAGCCGAGCACCACGCGCAACCTGCCCTCCGGCGAGGGTTTCCGGCAACGCCGTGGCGCTGTTGTAACGAGCGTTGATGTTGGTGGTGTCGAGGGTCAGCGCGTCCTTGCTGTCATCGGCCGGCGCGGTGGCCGCGGCGTTCGATGTCTGGGCGGCGACGTCGGTCTGCCCGGAGCCGGCGGCCCAGGCATTGGCGCTTCCTGCGACCAGAACGAAATTCAGCATGGCGGTACGCACAGCGAGTGTTAACACCCGCTCACCGCAAGGACGACTGACAACAGGCATGAGGTGAGGATCCTTTTCATCGAGGGAAAATGGTAATCACTCCTATTGCCAGTCGATTCGCGAAAAAGTATCAGCGCCAGTCAGTTTTATTTTCCGCACCCGTGCTGGTCGGGTGCACAGGCGCTCCAGCGGTATCGCCAACAACGGCCACGCCGGGTTCAACGCACGCCGGGTGGTCTTGTAAGGCAACATCTCGCCAGGGCCGATGAGGACGACCTTCCCGGCCGACAGCTCAGGCAAAACACCATGGTGCTGTTCTCTCCAGACGGCAAAGCACGTAGTCTGCTGGTCCGCGATTTCGGCCATATACGCACTTATGCGCCGTTGCTTGCACCGGGCGTTCGTCGAAGAACCCTGGCCGACGCGTTCGTTGCTGAGCATGTACCTGATGCAACACAGCAACTATCGTTTGCTACAAACCATGACCATCCCGCTCGCCAGCGTTTAACCGAGGCCGACTCATGTCCCATGCAGGTGCCATCCATGGTTCGCGTGTCCGAATCCTGATTTATCTTCTGTTCGCGATCCAACTGGTGTCGATGGGCGCGATGGAAATGAGCGGGCCGTTCTGGCCTGTCCACCTGCGCGGGCTAACCGAATCCGAAACGGTTTTCAGCTTCGCCAGCATCGCCGTGTATGTCGGGCCGATGCTGGGCATCATTCTGACCAGTGCCTTCTGGGGCCGAATCGGTGACCGCTACGGTCACAAGCTGATGATGATCCGCGCGCTCGCCGGGTTGTCACTGACTCAGTTGGGGTTGGCTCTGTTCAGTGATATCTGGGCAATTCTGATTCTGCGGTTTCTGCAGGGCGCCTTCGCCGGTTACATCGCCCCGGCGCAGGCGTATGGCGTGAGTATCGAAGCACCGTCGCGACGGACGCGGCTGTTCGCGATGCTGCAGATCTCAACCAACGTCGGCTCGCTGCTTGGTGCTGTGGTCGGCGGGCTGATCCTTGATTACGCGACATTCTTCTGGATCAACATCATCGCCTCGGCACTTTGCGCGGTGTGTACGGTTATTGCTGCGGTAACGCTGCCGGACGTGCCTCCAGTGAAGAAAGCCGTGGTCAGCGCAGCCGCCACACCCGTGCGCCGCGCCAGTCTCTGGCGGGGTTCGCCGTTGCTCTCGCTGCTGGGTGTGATGGGCATTCTACTGCTGGCGCGCATGCTCCCGCAGACATCGTTTTCGCTGTACGTCAGCTCGGTGTTCGAGGTGAACAATTCAGTGGTCGGCCTGTGTTATGGCCTGCTGGCGCTGGGCTTCATCCTGTCGGCGACGGCGTGGTCGCGCTATTTCGAACACCGTGGCCAGCAGGACACCTTGCAGCGCATGAGCTACGTGGTGATCGGCTGCATCGCACTGACCGCAGTCGCAGGCGTCACGCGTAACCCGTTGGTTTTCGTTGCGGCCTATTTCATCTGGGGCGTACTGCTGGGGGCGACCACGCCGGTGCTGATGGCGCTGATCTCGAAAAACGCGGACAGCTCGCAGCAGGGTCATGTGCTGGGCATCGCACAGGGCACGGCACAATTTGCGTCGATTGCCGGAATATCGGCTGGCGGGCTGCTCAGTCAGGTTTACGGTTTGCAGTACACCTACCTGTTCGTGTGCCTGGCGTACGGGTTCGCGCTGATCCCGATTGTCGCCTTGCGTTACTGCCCTGCCGCGATGCAACCGAGCCACGCACCGCCGGCGGATTGATCCAGGAAAACACGACCAGGTCTCGTTGGCGACAAAGCAGAAGGTGCTAGACGTCTGCCAGGGTGGCGGGCAGATGCAGTTGGATACGCCGCATGGAAACTTGCTGAAAGTCAGCCACGTCTCGCTGCACGCCTGACACCGGGGCGCAAAATCGACGCGATGATCGCCGGTTCACAGCCTTTGTCGCGGCTTCGAAACGGCAGGCCAATCGGCGCTTGCGCCGCACAGGCTTTGTAAACTAGCATTGGGAATACTTCTCAATTGCATGAAAATCTGCAGCCATGAGCGAAACCCTTCCCGCGAATGACAACAAGCACCTGTGCGCGATCGAAGCCCTGTACAGCGGTCATCACGGCTGGCTGTACGCGACGCTGAGAAAAAAACTGGGTAACGCCATGGATGCGGCGGATCTGGCGCAGGACACCTTCACCCGCATTCTCGCCTCGCAGGTCACGGTGATCGAACAGCCGCGCGCCTACCTGAGCTGCGTGGCCAAGGGCATTCTGGTCAACTGGTATCAACGCAAGGCGCTCGAACGCGCCTATCTGGAGGCGCTGGCGCAGTTGCCCGCGCCCGAGGTGCCCTCGCCGGAACTGCGCTTCATGGTGCTGGAAACCCTGCACGAAATCGACGCGATGCTCGACACCCTGCCTCCGCTGGTCAAACGTGCGTTCCTGCTGTCGCAGATCAGCGGCTTGAAATACGACGACATTGCCGAACAACTGGGCGTGTCGCTGATCACCGTCAAACGCTACATGAAGCAAGCCTTCGTGCAATGCCTGTTGCTGGTGGAATGAATGCTCGCCCGGCGCAATGAAGCGCAACCCGCTCCTCAGGCGTTGGAAGAAGCCGCTGACTGGCTGATGCGCAT
The DNA here is from genome assembly GCF_049897785.1 of Pseudomonas sp. TSRC2-2. Lineage (NCBI taxonomy): Bacteria > Pseudomonadati > Pseudomonadota > Gammaproteobacteria > Pseudomonadales > Pseudomonadaceae > Pseudomonas > Pseudomonas sp. TSRC2-2. The sequence continues at coordinate 402,453 of NZ_JAFCWZ010000001.1, read as the reverse complement.
GAGCGAGCGCGAGCTCAGCGACAGCGAACGCGGCGAATGGGAATTGTGGAAAGCCAGCAGCCCCGAGCGCACGCGCGCCTGGGCCCGTGCGCAATTGTTGCAGGGCAAACTGGGTGGCCTGCCGCCGTCCTTGGCCATGTCTGCCCTCGACCGGCCCAGCAGCCCGGAACGCCGTGCGGCGATTGGCAAACTGGCGCTGCTGCTGGCGCTGGTCCCGGCCGGCTGGGGCGGCTGGAAGCTTTCGCAAACCCAGCAATGGTCAGCCGATTACCATACGGCCGTCGGCCAGCAACGCGAACTGACCCTCGCCGACGGCTCAAAAATCACCCTCAACACTGATTCCGCCATCGATGTGCTGTTCGACGCCAGTCAGCGCCTGATTCACCTGCGCGAAGGCGAAATACTGGTGCAGACCGCAGCGGATATCTCACCGATGGCGCGGCCCTTTGTGGTCACGACCCCGCAGGGCCGGATGCAGGCGCTGGGCACGCGATTCACCGTGCGCGCGCTGCCTCCGCAAACGCACCTCGCGGTTCTGGAAGGCGCGGTAAAAGTCGAACTCGCGGACAATCGCCAGCACACGCCACTGATCGTCAACGCCGGGCAGCGCACCGACTTATCTTCTTCGACCTTTGGCGCGGTCAGTGCCACCGACCGTTACGCCGGCGCCTGGAGCCAAGGCATGCTGATGGCCGACAAGATGCGCCTTGCCGATTTCGTCGCGGAACTGACGCGCTATCGTCGCGGTTTCATCCGCCTCGATCCGGCGATTGCCGACTTGCGCATTTCTGGCGCCTACCCGATCAGCGACAGCCAGCGCACCTTGAACATGCTGGCGCAAACCTACCCGATTCTGGTCAGCGGCCATTTGAATGGCTACTGGGTCATGCTCTCCGGCGCCTGAGCGGAAAAAATATTTGCCGCCGTGCTGATACTTTTTCCGATCTCGACTGGCTAGGAGGGAGATGCATTTTATCGTCCTGTTCATAGGCTCATCCATCCATGCCCGTTGCACGCCTACTGCGCCCGGATCGTCCGTTCAAACCCGCTATTCGCAGTGCGTTGCTGAGCCTTGTCCTGATCGCTGTCGCCTGCCCGCTGGCCATCGCCGGCGAGCCTGCGCAACTGGATACGCTCGCCCTGCGTGCCTACGACATTCCGGCCGGGCCGCTCGGTGCGACCCTGTCGAGTTTTGCCGTGGACGCCGGCATTGCCCTGTCGTTCCAGCCGGCGCTGACCGACGGCTTGAGCAGCCCGGCGCTGATCGGCCGCTATTCGACCCAGGAAGCGGTCAATCGCCTGTTGGCCGGCAGTGGTTTGGATATGGTGCGGCGCAGCGACGGCAGTTACACGCTGGTCGCGCGTCGGGTCACGCTGGATGAAACGGCGGTGCTCGGCACCGACCGGCGCAGCGACGCGCTGCCGACGGTGTATGCCGGCGGCCAGGTGGCCAGTGGCGGACGTCTGGGCCTGCTCGGCAACACCGATGTGATGGACGCGCCGTTCAGCGTCAGCACCTACACCTCGGCGCTGATCAAGGATCAACAGGCCGTCACCGTCGGTGATGTGCTGGAACGCGATTCCTCGGTGCGCTCTACCGGGCAGACCGGCGGCATCGTCGACTCGTTTTTCATTCGTGGTTTTCCGGTGGGCGAAGGCAACCTCGGTGAACTGGCGTTCGATGGCGTCTACGGCGTCGCGCCGAACTACCGGGTCTTCACCGAGTACGCCGAGCGCATCGAACTGGTCAAAGGGCCCGGCGCCCTGCTCTACGGCATGTCCCCCAACAACGCGGTGGGCGGCGTGATCAACGTGGTGCCGAAACGTTCGCTGGACGAAGACCTGAGCCGTTTCACGGCCAGTTACGCGCTGAATGCGCAGCTCGGCGGGCACCTCGATGTCAGTCGGCGTTTCGGTGAAGAACGCCGCTTCGGTGTGCGCATCAATGGCAGCACGCAACTGGGCGACACGGCGATCGACAAGCAGTCGCGCCACGTCGACATCGGCGCGATTGCCCTCGATTATCAAGGCGAGCGCCTGCGGACCAGCTTCGACTGGTTGCGGCAGAAAGAACGCTTCGATGCCGCCTCGCGGCCGTTTCTGATCGCCCCGGGCGTGGACATTCCCTCCGCCGCCAATGGCCGAACCAGCGTGAGCCAGGACTGGGGCTGGTCGAAAACCCGGGATACCTCGGCGCTGCTCAGCGGCGAATACGACCTCAGCGAGGCGCTGACGGTGTTCGCCCATGCCGGGGGCGGCAAATCGGCGGTGGCGCGCATGTCCGACCAGACCCCGACCATCATCAACCCGGCTGGCGACACGTCTTCGACGCCCGGTTATTACAAATTCGAGGTCAAGCGCTACACCGTCGACACCGGTGCGCGGCTGCGCTTCGACACCGGGCCGGTCAGCCACCGCACCGCGGTGCAAGTCAGCCGTTATCGCGATGTGCTGTCACGGGGGATCACCTCCGCCGCGCCGATCCTGTCGAACATTTATCACCCCGTGGATCGCCCGGAGCCTTACATTCCGGAGCCGGCCACGCCGAAAGTCTCCGAGAGCGAACTGACCGGCGTGGCCCTCGCCGACACCCTGTCGATCCTCGACGACCGCGCGCAGATGACCCTCGGCGTGCGCCAGCAGAACATCAAATCGGATAATTACAACCCCAGCGGCGTGGTCACCACGTCCTACGACGACAGCCGCACCACGCCGCTGTTCGGTGCGGTCATCAAGCCCTGGGACCACGTCGCGCTCTACTACAACTACATCGAAGGCCTGAGCAAGGGCGACATCGCGCCCTCCACCGCCAGCAATGCGGGGGAGATCTTCGCACCATACGTTTCGCGCCAGCATGAGCTCGGCGTCAAGGTCGACTACGGCACCTTCACCTCGACCCTGAGCCTGTTCCAGATCACCAAGCCCAGCGGCGAGCTGGCCGCCGGGGTGTTCTCGGTGCAGGGCGAGCAGCGCAACCGCGGCCTGGAGCTGAACGTGTTTGGCGAACTGACGCCGGGCACGCGGTTGCTTGGTGGCGTGACCCTGCTGGACGCCGAACTGAACAAAACCGCCGTGGCCGGCAATCGCGGCAACAAGCCGGTCGGCGTGCCGTCGATGCAGGCCAACCTCTGGGCCGAATGGGACAGCTCGTGGCTCGAAGGGCTGTCGCTGACCGGGGGGGCCATCCATACCGGCAGCCAGTACGTGAACCAGGCCAACACGCAAAAACTCGATGACTGGACCCGCTTCGATGTCGGTGCGCGTTATACCACGCGCATCGATGAGCGGCCGACCACGTTCCGCGCCACGGTGCAGAACGTGTTCGATCGAGAGTACTGGTCGGGCGTCGCCTCTTACGGCGCGTTCTCCCAGGGCTCACCGCGCACTTTATTACTGTCGGCGACTGTCGATTTCTGAAACGTTCAGCGTGGCGGCGGCAGGCGCCGAGGGCCGCGCTGACTTTGGCAAAGGTTGGACCATGGCGATTTTCGATCGACGCAGCCAGGCGGTTGCTGCGCTGTTACTGGCGGGCGTGCTGAGCCTGTTTTCCCTCGCGCCGCGCAGTGCTGACGCTGCTGACAGCGACGCTGCGCGCACCGAGGTGACCGACCTGCTGGGACGCAAGGTCAAGGTGCATCTGCCGGTCAGGCGGGTGATCCTCGGTGAAGGCCGGCAGCTGTATCTGGTCGCGGCGCTCGATACACAGAATCCGATCGAACGCATCGTTGGCTGGCGCAAGGACCTGATCCAGTCCGACCCGGACACCTACAACGCGTACCTGCGCAAATTCCCCGCCATCGCCAAAATCCCCACTTTCGGCGGCTTTGAAGACGGCACCTTCGATATCGAGCAGGCCATCTCGCAACGCCCGGACGTGATCATCCTCAACATCGAGGCGCAGCACGCCACTGAGGATGCGCGTTACATCGAAAAGCTCGACGCCCTCGGTATCCCGGTGGTGTACGTCGATTTTCGCAACCACCCGATGCAGAACACCGAGCCGACCATGCGCCTGTTCGGCCAGTTGTTCGGCAAGGAGCAAAGGGCCGAAGCGTTCATCGATTTTCGCAACCAGCAGATCCATCGCGTCACCGACGTCATCGAAAAACAGCACCCGCCTCGCCCGAGCGTGTTCATCGAGCGCATCGGCGGTTACACCGATGATTGCTGCCTGAGTTTCGGCAACGAAAACTTCGGCCTGTTCGTCGACATGGCCGGCGGCAACAACGTCGCGCGCGGCATCATTCCGACCACGTTCGGCCAGTTGAATCCCGAGCAAGTCATCGTCGCCAATCCGGCGCATGTGGTGGTCACCAGCGCCAACTGGGAAGCGTTTGCCCCCGGTGGGCACTGGGTCGGCGTCGGCCCCGGCGCGGACATGGCGCAGGCACGGAAAAAGCTCGCCTGGTACACCCAGCGCCCGGCCTACGCCGGCATCAAGGCCCAGGAGCATCAAGCCTTCCACGCGATCTGGCACCAGTTCTACAACAGCCCCTACCAGTTCGTTGCCATCCAGCAATTGGCCAAATGGTTTCACCCGCAGCTGTTCGCCGATCTCGACCCGGACGCAGCGTTCCGCGAACTGCATGATCGCTTCCTGCCGGTGCCGTACGAATCGGGCTACTTCGTCAGCCTGGGCGAGACCGAGGTCAAGCCATGAGCTCGATGACCGACACCGTGGAAGTCCAGCGCGAAACCTATCGCCGTCTGGTGCTGCGCAAGCGCCTGATCCTCGCCGGGCTGGTGTTTTTGCTGCTGTGCAGCGTGCTGCTCGATCTGGCGCTCGGCCCGGCCAGCTACAGCCTCGGTGAAGTGCTCGGCGCACTGCTTTCACCGGACAGCGCCTCGCCGCAAGTGCGCGTGGTGATGTGGGACATTCGCCTGCCCGTGGCGTTGATGGCGGTGGCCGTCGGCGCGGCGTTGTCGCTGGCCGGCGCGCAGATGCAGACGATCCTCAATAATCCACTGGCCAGCCCGTTCACCCTGGGCATTTCCGCCGCCGCCAGCTTCGGCGCGGCGCTGGGTCTTGCCTTCGGCGTCGCGCTGTTTCCGCTGGCCGCGCAATTCATGGTGCCGCTCAATGCGTTCATCATGGCCATGCTGTCGGCGCTGCTGATTCACTTTTTGAGCATGCGCCGCGGGGTTACCGCCGAGACCATTGTCCTGCTCGGCATTGCCCTGGTCTTCACCTTCAACGCGTTGCTGGCGCTGGTGCAGTTTTTTGCCACCGAGCAAGCCGTCGCCGCCGTGGTGTTCTGGACCATGGGCAGCCTGACCAAAGCCACCTGGCCAAAACTTGGCATCATCTGCCTGGTGATACTCATCACCCTACCCATTTTCGCCCGCCGCGCCTGGGCCTTGACCGCCCTGCGCCTGGGCGACGACAAGGCGGCGAGTTTCGGCATCAACGTGCGCAGCCTGCGCTTTCAGACGCTGATCATGGTCAGTCTGCTCGCCTCGTTTCCCGTGGCGTTCGTCGGCACCATTGGCTTCATCGGCCTGGTCGGCCCGCACATCGCACGCATGCTGATCGGCGAAGACCAGCGATTCTTCCTGCCGGCCTCGCTGCTCACGGGGGCGCTGATTCTGTCGGCCAGTTCGGTGGTCAGCAAGACCCTGATTCCCGGCGCGATTTTCCCGATCGGCGTGGTCACCTCGCTGATCGGCGTGCCGTTCTTCATTTCACTGATTCTCGGCGGGAAGAAAAACTCATGGTGAAGCTGCAACTGGACAATCTGGGCGCCCGCTATGGCCAGCGCGAGATCATCCGCGGCGTCTCCACCGCGGCGTTTCTGGGTGGTCAGGTGGTCGCCGTGGTCGGGCCGAATGCGGCCGGCAAATCGACGCTGTTCAAACGCATGGCCGGGCTGATCGACGGCCCTGGCCAAGTGATCCTGCAGGACTCGAAAAAAGGCCCGACGGGGATCAGCTACATGCCCCAGGGCCTGAACGCCAGCGCCCGCCTGACCGTATACGAATCAGTGCTGCTGGCGCGCAAGCAACTGACGCCGGGCTGGGTCGTCCACGATGACGAGCTGAAACTGGTCGACGACATTCTCGCCGCACTGGGCATCACCGCCCTGTCGTTTCGCAACCTCGGTGAACTCAGTGGCGGGCAGCAGCAACTGGTGTCCATCGCACAGACGCTGGTGCGCGAACCGGAAATCCTGCTGATGGACGAACCGACCAGCGCCCTCGACATGCATCGACAGGTGCAGGTGCTGAACTTCATGCGCCGCCTGGCGCGGCAACGCGAGGTGATTGTATTCATCGCGATTCATGATCTAAATCAGGCGCTGCGGTTTGCCGATCAGGTGCTGGTTATCGCTGATGGCACCACCCAGGGCAGTGGCCCGAGCAGTGAGGTCATCACCGAGCAGATGCTGCGCAGCGTGTACAAGGTTGAAGCGCGGATCGAACAGTGCAGCCGCGGGCTGCACCATATTCTGATCGACGATATCGTCTGAGGCGCAGCGATCAGGGATCGACCTGCGCCATCAACTCCGGCACCGATTCCGGCCGCCGCGCATAACGCTGGGCCAGTACCGCGCAGACCATCAGTTGAATCTGGTGGAACAACATCAGCGGCAAGATCAGCACGCCGATGGTGCTGCCGGCAAACAGCACCTGAGCCATCGGCACGCCAGTGGCCAGGCTCTTTTTCGAGCCGCAGAACAGAATGGTGATGCGGTCTTCCTGATTGAAGCCGAACGCTTTGCTCAACAAAGTCGATGCCACCAGAACCAGCGTCAGGAGGATGCAGCAGACCACCACCAGGCCAAGCAACTCGAACAGCGGAATCTGCTGCCAGATGCCTTCGTTGACCGCTTCGCTGAACGCGCCGTAAACCACCAGCAGGATCGACCCCTGATCAACGAATTTCAGCCAGTTTTTGTTGCGCCCTACCCACGCGCCGATCCAGCGTCGAGCGATCTGCCCGGCAATGAACGGCAGCAGCAATTGCACGCTGATTTTCACGATCGCATCGAGGGTCGAGCCGCCGTCGCCATGAACGTTGAGCAGCAGCGTCACCAGCAAGGGAGTGAGGAAAATCCCGAACAGGCTGGACGCCGCCGCACTGCAGATCGCCGCCGGAATATTGCCTCGCGCCAGCGAAGTGAAAGCGATGGCAGACTGCACGGTGGCCGGCAATGCGCACAGGTAAAGCATGCCCATGTACAACTGATCGCCAATCAGCGGTGACAACAACGGTTTCAACGCCAAGCCGAGAATCGGAAACAGTACGAAGGTCAGGCCAAACACCAGCAGATGCAAACGCCAATGGCCGGCGCCGGCGATGATCGATTCGCGGGACAGCTTGGCACCGTGCAGGAAAAACAGCAGGGCGATGGCGATATTGGTCAGCCAGCCGAAGCCGACCGCGACCTGGCCGCTGGCAGGCAGAAAGCTGGCCAGCAGGACAACGCCGATCAACGTCAGCGTGAAGTTATCGGGCAAAAAACGTGGGCGCGTCATGAGATTCATCCGGGGGTTGCCAGTGCGTGCCGACGACTCTAACGTGACTGGCAATTACCGACTAACGCCGAAGAGCCGCAAGATGCCGCCTAAAGGACATGCCAAAAGCGTCCGTCGCAGCGTTCCCGGGCTGCCCAGCCTGCCGCGCCCCGTGTATGGACGCACCGAATCGCTGCCCAATCGCGCCCTCACCCGCCGCCACAGTCATCCGTGGGTGCAGTTGTCCTATGCGATTCAGGGCGTGCTCGAAGTGCAGACCGGCGCCGGCCGCTTCGTCGCGCCGCCGGAGCGTGCGGTATGGATTCCTGCCGGCGTGCCCCATCGCGTCTTCAGCGCGCCACACACGGAAATGCGCAGCCTGTACATCGACAGCAGCGTCACCGGTTGGGCGGCCGAACATTGCCATGTGCTCGGCGTCAGCGATTTGCTCAGGGAGTTGATCCGCGCCTTCAGTCAGGTGCCGGTGGAATACGACGAAGGTGGCCCCGATGGACGCCTGGCTCAGGTGATCCTCGATCAATTGGCCGACGCGCCGACCATCGACTTGATGCTGCCGCTGCCGCAAGACGCTCGCCTGAAGCAGATCTGCCAGAGCCTGGAGCAACACCCGGAACAGCAGACCACTCTGAGCCACTGGAGCGACCAGTTCGGCGTCACCGAAAAGACCCTGACGCGCCTGTTTCTGCGCGACACCGGCCTGACCTTTCGCGCCTGGCGCCAGCGCCTGCGCCTGCTGGGTGCGCTGACGCCGCTGGAACAAGGTGAGCGCGTGACCGATGTCGCGCTGGCGTGCGGTTACGACTCGACATCGGCGTTTATCGCCGCGTTTCGCCAGCAATTTGGTGAGACCCCGGGGGAGTTTTTTCGCTGACACTTCGTTTTTGCCGAACTGTCAGTCAGAAATAAACGATTTTTCTTAGTCACAAATCCGTCGCTAGCATGGCCCCGTCTGACTTGATCAAGCCATGAACACAACTCCCAGCCAACGGTGATCCCTTGGGAGCGGGCTTGCTCGCAAATGCAGTCTGTCAGTCAACACTCGCGAGCAAGCCCGCTCCCACAGGTTTCTGTGCCGGAGCCGGGAACGGTGATAACGCTGCAAAAGACAGGGAGCGTGACATGCCTGCCACGAACATCAATATCGGCGAACCCTGGATGTGGGGCGCCTTCATCGTCTTCGTTCTCGCCATGCTGGCCCTGGACTTGTTTGTCTTCGGTGGGCGCAAGGCGCACCGGGTCTCGGTGCGGGAAGCGTCGGCCTGGGTGGTTGCCTGGTGCCTGCTGGCGCTGAGTTTTGCCGGGTTGCTCTGGTGGTATCTGCACGGCGAATTCGGCGGTGAAATCGCCCGGCAGAAAACCCTGGAGTTTCTCACCGGTTATCTGATCGAGCAGTCGCTGTCGATCGACAACATGTTCGTCTTCGTGATGATTTTCAGCTATTTCGCCGTGCCGCCGGAATTGCAACGACGCGTGCTGCTGTACGGCGTGCTGGGCGCGATTGTCATGCGCGCGATCATGATTTTTGCCGGTGTGTGGCTGGTCTCACAGTTCGAATGGCTGCTCTATGCCTTTGGCGTATTCCTGATCATTACGGGGATCAAGATGCTGGTGTTCGCTGATCATCAACCGGATCTGGACAAAAACCCGTTGTTACGCTGGGTTCGCGGGCATATGCGCATCACCAGCGGCTTTCATGGCGAACGGTTTTTCATCCTGCAGAACGGCGTGCGCTGGGCAACGCCGATGTTTCTGGTGCTGGTGCTGATCGAGGCCAGCGACTTGATGTTCGCGGTCGACAGTATCCCGGCAATCTTCGCCGTGACCACCGACCCGTTCATTGTTTTTACCTCAAACATCTTCGCGATCATGGGCCTGCGCGCGCTGTACTTCCTGCTGGCGGACATGGCTGATCGCTTTCACCTGCTCAAATACGGGCTGGCGATCGTGCTGGTATTTATTGGCGGCAAGATGGTGCTGATGCCATGGTTCCACATGCCCGTGGAATGGTCGCTGGCGGTGGTGGGTTCGGTGATTCCCGGGTCGGTACTGTTGAGTCTGGTGACCACCCGCGAGGCAGAACGCCGCACCGAATGACACCACCTGACACCTTGTGGGAGCGGGCTTGCTCGCGAAGGCGTCGGATCAGTCAACATTTACATCGACTGCCACTGCGCTTTCGCGAGCGAGCTCGCTCCCACAGGGATTTCGTACAGCCGATACTTATTTATCGGACTTGATACTGGTCCACACACGCGTGCGCACCCGCTCCATTTTCTGCGGCAACGGCTGCACCACATACAGGGTTTTCAGCGCTTCGCTGGTCGGGGTCAGGTTGGGGTTGTCGGTGATGTCCTTGTTGATCAGCGGCATCGAGTCCTTGTTGGCATTCGGATAGCCGAGGAAATCGCTGATCGGTGCGATCACTTTCGGGTCGAGCAAGTGATTGAGGAACTCATGCGCCTCGGCGACGTTCTTCGCGCTCTTGGGAATGGCGAACGTGTCGAACCAGATCGGTGCGCCCTCCTTCGGCAAACGCCAGTCCACCACGACGCCGTTGCCCGCCTCTTTGGCGCGATTGCCGAACTGGTAGAAGCTGCCGGAATAACCGATCGCCACGCAGATGTCGCCGTTGGCAATGTCGGTCATGTACTTGGCCGAGTTGAAATAGGTCACGTACGGGCGAATCTTCATCATCAAGGCCTTGGCCTTTTCATAATCCGCCGGGTTCTGGCTGTTCGGATCGAGGCCCAGATAATGCAGGGCCAGCGGCAGGATTTCCGACGGCGAATCGAGCATCGCCACGCCACAGGCCTTGAGCTTTTCCATGTTCTGGGGCTTGAACACCAGATCCCAACTGTCCACGGGTGCGTTATCGCCCAATGCAGCCTTGACCTTGGCCGGGTTGAAGCCAATCAGCACGGTGCCGTACATGTATGGCATGCCGTACTGGTTGCCGGGGTCGTTGGCGTCAAGCAATTTGAGCAGGGCTGGATCCTGGTGCTGCCAGTTCGGCAGTTTCGACTTGTCGAGTTTCTGGAACACGCCGGCCTTGATCTGGGTTTCGAGGAACTGGTTGGACGGCACCACGAGGTCGTAACCGGAGTTGCCGGTGAGCAGTTTGGCTTCAAGGGATTCGTTGGTGTCGAAGGTGTCCCAGGTCACTTTGATCTTGCTTTGCTCGGCGAAATCCTTGGGCACTGACGGCAGGATGTAATCCGCCCAGTTGTACACCCGCAGTTCGCGCTGCTCGGCCTGGACGGCGCTGGCCAGCAGCGTCAAGCCACACACGGTGGCGCCCAGAATACGTTTGATCGTGACCATGGTTGTTTCCCCGAATGCGACGTGAGATCGATGGTTTTTATGTTCTGTACACGGCAGTGGCTGTAAGGATAGCCAAGGGCAAAAAAGGTCGAGCCTGTTGTTATGGTTTCGATTCTTGCTGACAGCGTAGCGCGTTGACAGTAGGCGGCAGGCCAAAAGGGGATCGATATGGCCAATTTCCGTGACCGCTGAAATACGCACACAAAAATGCCCGGCGCTGGGCCGGGCATTGCTGTGTTGCCGTTTGGATCAGTCGGTATAGCCGAGTCTGGCCGCCCTGCTCTGCTGCGCCTGACCGCGAGTTGCCAGGCAGTAATACAGCGGCACGGTGACCACCAGGCCAACCAGCCACGACAGGTCGGCGCCCTCGACCAGATTGGCGTACGGCCCGACGTACAGCGAGGTGTTGGCAAAGGGCAGCTGCACGATGATGCCGATGAAATAGGCAATGATTGCGTGCAGGTTGAAACGCCCGTAGATGCCGCCGTCGGCGCGGAAGATAGAGGTGATGTCGTAGTTGCCGCGCTTGATCAGGTAGAAGTCGATCAGGTTGATCGACGCCCACGGCACCAGCACCAGCAACAGCGCCAGAATCAACCCGATGAATTCGGAAATGAAATCCGCCGAAGCGCCGAGGGCGACCACGCAGCATCCAGCCAGGATCACGCTCGACAGCACCACGCGCACCTTGATGCTGGGCGTCCACTGGCTGGCGAAAGTCTGGATCGAGGTGATGATCGACAGCACCGCGCCATACAGATTCAGCGCGTTGTGGCTGATGATGTTGAGCAGAAACAGCACCATCAGAATCGGCCCCAGCCAGCCGGTGGACTGTTTGACTGCCGCCATCGCTTCGGTGCCTTCCGGCGTCGCCAGCACGGCCACTGCGCCAAAGCTGAACGACAGAATCGTGCCCAGCGTCGCGCCCAGATACGTCGCCCAGAAGGGTTTGGCGATGCCGATGTCTGCTGGCAGATAACGCGAATAGTCGGAGACGTAGGGCGAGAAACTGATCTGCCAGATGATCCCCAGCGACACTGTCGCCAGCCAGCCGGAGAGATTGAAGCTGCCGCGCGTCAGAAAGTCTGCCGGCAAGTCATGGGCGAAAATGTAGATGAACCCGGCGAGCAACGCGCCGCCCATCACCCAGGTGCCGATGCGGTTGAGCGTGTGAATGAAGTTGTAGCCGATCACGCCGATCGCTGTAGCGGCCAGCGCGCCGATCAGAATGCTCAGCGGCGCTGGCACAGAGGGCGCAATGCCGACAATGGATTTGCCGGCCAGCACGATGTTGGAAATGAAAAAACCGATGTAGATGATCGCCGCGAAGAACACGATCAGCAGCGCGCCATAACGGCCGAACTGGCCGCGACTCTGGACCATCTGCGGAATGCCCATGCGCGGGCCCTGGGCCGACGCCAGCGCAATCACAACGCCGCCGATCATGTGCCCCAGCGCAATCGCCAGCAGCCCCCAGAACAGATTGAGATGGAACACCTGAACCACCATGGCGCCGGTGACGATGGGCAGTGGCGCGATGTTGGTGCTGAACCAAAGAGTGAACAGATCGCGGGCCTTCCCGTGGCGTTCCGCGAGTGGGACGTAATCGACCGTATGATTCTCGATCAACGGATCTTGCCGGGACATCTGGGACATATGCATGAACTCGAGTTTGTCTGTTTTTATCTTTGTATGAAGCCAAACCGGGAGGACTCTTGGGTCGCCCCTCAGATGCAGACCATATTATGGTATTCCAAACTTTGCAAAAGCCTGATCCGCTGATTCTGTCGCTGTCTGATCCGCTATCCTCGCTGATCCCGCCCCTGCACGGCTAGCTGAAAGCCCCGTAAACATTGAGTTTCCGACGAAAGTCGCACGTTTATCGGTTCATCGGAAAAGCCCTTGCAAGATATGTATTACGGTATACCATCAGACCTACAAACCATAAAAACCGCGTCACACCACCCGAGGACCACCCAATGATCGATGCTGCCATTTACAAACAAGTCATGGGCTCGTTCCCGTCAGGCGTCACCGTTATCACCACGCTGGACGACGACGGTCAGATCGTCGGCCTGACCGCCAGCGCGTTCAGCTCGCTGTCGATGGACCCGGCGCTGGTGCTCTTCTGCCCCAACTACAGCTCCGACTCCTACCCCGTGCTGATCAAGAACAAGCGTTTTGCAATTCACCTGTTATCAAGCGTGCAGCAAAGCGAAGCCTATGCCTTCGCCCGCAAAGGCAAGGACAAGGCGCAGGGCATCGAGTGGACGTTGAGCGCACTGGGCAACCCGATCCTCGCCAATGCGACGGCGGTGATCGAATGCGAGTTGTGGCGTGAATACGAAGGTGGCGACCACGCGATCATGGTCGGCGCGGTGAAGAACCTGATCGTCCCCGAGCAAGTCGCCGGGCCGCTGGTGTATTGCCACGGCAAGATGGGCGCGTTGCCGGTTGTGGCGTAAGTCCATCGGCGCTCAGAGATCCAATGTGGGAACGAGCTTGCTCGCTCCCACGTTTTTTTGGATTGTTGGTGGTTACGGACTACGTACGAAACCGGCTCACCAGCTGATTCAAGGTCTGCGACAAGGCCGTCAAATTCTGCGCATCCTGCCGAGTTGAATCCGCGAGGCTCGCCACCAACTGCGCATCACCATGAATCTGGCTGATGTGCCGATTGATGTCCTCTGCCACTTGATGCTGTTCCTCCGCCGCTGTGGCGATCTGCGTGTTCATGTCGCGGATCACGTCGACCGATTCACGGATCAATTCAAAACTCGCCCGCGCCTCGTTGATCGACACCACGGTTTCCTGTGACACCTCAAGGCTGGCGTGCATCTGCTTGCCCATCTGGTGGGTGCGCCGCGCCAGATTACCCAGCAGTGCGTCAATCTCACCGGTTGAATCCGACGTGCGTTTGGCCAGCGCGCGAACTTCATCCGCGACCACGGCAAAGCCCCTGCCCTGTTCACCGGCGCGCGCGGCTTCGATGGCGGCGTTGAGCGCGAGCAGATTGGTTTGCTCGGCAATCGAGCGGATCGTGCCGAGAATCGACTGAATGTCGTTACTGTCCTGCTCCAATTGCTGCATCGACTCGGCGCTGTGGCCGATCTCCTGACTCAAGCGCCCGACGTTGCTCACCGCCGCGTCGATCTGTTGCTGCCCGGTGTGTGCCTGGCGCTGACCGTTGTCTGCCGAGTCGGCGGCCTGACTGCACGAGCGCGCGACCTCATTGGAGGTGGCGACCATTTCGTGGAACGCGGTCGACACCATGTCCACCGCCTCACGCTGACGCGAAGCGACGTCGGCCATTTCCGCCGAGACTTCGGTGGCGCTGCCGGAGCTGCTGTGAATCTGCCCCGCTGCCTGGCCGATGCGCTGAATCAACGTGCGAATTGCTTCGAGAAACTGGTTGAACCAGCCGGCCAGTTGCGCGGTTTCGTCCTGCCCGCGCACCTCCAGTCGCGCAGTGAGATCGCCCTCGCCTTGTGCGATGCCTTCGAGACCACTCGCCACGCCGCGAATCGGCTTGACCATCAGCCCGGCGAACCAAGCACCAGCCATCGCAAACAACAGTGCGCAAACCACAGCGATCACGCCGATCAGCCAGGTCAAACGCGTCGCCCCAGCCATCACTTCACTGGCTTTTACCAAGCCCACAAAGCGCCAGCCCAATGCCTGCGACGGCCAGACCAGCGCCATGTAATCCTCGCCGGCCAACTGCACCTCAACCAGCCCTTTGCCCGCCTCGGCCAGTTGCTGATAACCATCGCCGAGATCGCTGAGTTTCTTGAAGTTGTGCGCCGGATCGCTAGGGTCCACCAGCACGGTGTTATTGGCTTCCATCAGCATCAGATAACCGCTCTCGCCGAGGCGGATCTGCTTGACCAGATCGGTCAATTGCTTGAGCGACACATCGATGTTGACCACACCGGCATTGCTGCCCAACTGGTTGTTGAAGCTGCGCACGGTGCTCACCAGCACCACGTCATCCGCCGCCCAGTAATAGGCCTCGGTGCGCAGGGTTTGGCCAGGATTGGCCATCGCGGTTTTGTACCAGGGGCGGGTGCGCGGATCGTAGTTGGCCAACTTCGCATCGCCCGGCCAGAACAGATAACCGCCCTGCTCGGTGCCGACAGACAGATAGGTATAGGCCGGGTGCGCCTTGGCCAGGCCGTCGAAAAGCCTGAACAGTTGTTGATCCTGCGGCCCCATCGACACTTGCGCGGCGTCGCTGCTCAGGTAGCGTTTGAGGCTGGCGTCGATGCTTTGCAATTGCGGATGCTCGGCCAGATAGGCAACGTTCTGGCTGATGCCTTCGAAAAACAGCTGCATCGCGTTTTCCACCTGACGCACTTCGCGCCCGGTGCTGTCGGTAAAGGTGTCGCGCGCGCCCTCGCGGACATTGAGGATGATCAGCGCTGCCACCAGTAACACCGGCAGGCTGGCGATTACCGCAAACGCCAAAGTCAGTTTTTGTTTTATGTTCATTGCTTGCGCCTTCCTTGTTCGAAGTGTCGGTCAGAAATATTTTGCGGATATTCCGTATTATGGTATACCAATATTCAATCAACCGAACAGCCGTCCTCGAAGGCGCGCTTGAATGGTGAGAAGACTCGCGAGCGCACAGCGCTCACGTCAGTTCGACAGGCCCGCACACGACCGGCCAATTACAAAAGACTCGAGGTAGCGTCATGAAATTTTCCCTGTTCGTACACATGGAACGCTGGGACGAAAGCGTCAGCCACCGCCAACTGTTCGAAGACCTGACCGAACTGACCCTGATGGCCGAGGCTGGCGGTTTCAGCACCGTGTGGATCGGCGAACACCACGCCATGGAATACACCATTTCCCCCAGCCCGATGCCGCTGCTGGCCTACCTCGCAGCGAAAACCACGACCATCCACCTCGGCGCCGGCACCATCATCGCGCCGTTCTGGCACCCGCTGCGTGTCGCCGGCGAATGCGCCCTGCTCGACGTGATCAGCAACGGCCGCATGGAAGTCGGTCTCGCGCGCGGCGCCTATCAGGTTGAATTCGACCGCATGGCCGGCGGCATGCCCGCCTCCAGCGGCGGCCAGGCATTGCGGGAAATGGTTCCGGTGGTCCGCGCCCTGTGGCAAGGCGACTACGCCCACGACGGTGACATCTGGAAATTCCCCACCTCCACCAGCGTGCCGAAACCGATCCAGAAGCCCAACCCGCCAATGTGGATCGCCGCCCGCGACCCGGATTCGCACAACTTCGCCGTGGCCAACGGCTGCAACGTCATGGTCACGCCATTGATGAAAGGCGACGAAGAAGTCCTCGACCTGAAGAACAAATTCCAGACTGCACTGGACAACAACCCAGACGTACCGCGCCCACAATTGATGGTGCTGCGCCACACCCACGTGCACACCGCTGATAACCCGGACGGCTGGCAAGTTGGCGCCAAAGCCATCTCACGTTTTTATCGCACCTTCGATGCGTGGTTTGGCAACAAGGAAACTCCGGTCAATGGCTTCCTCGCGCCGAGTCCGGAAGAGAAGTTTGCCGGACGCCCGGAATTTGAGCTGGAGAGCCTGCACAAGACGGCGATGATCGGCACGCCGGAAGAGATCATTCCGCGGCTCAAGTACTACCAGGAACTGGGCGTGGATGAGTTCAGTTTCTGGTGTGACAACAGCTTGACGCATGAAGAGAAGAAGAAATCGCTGGAGTTGTTTATCAAGCATGTGGTGCCGGCGTTTCACTAGAAACCTGCCAATCCTTGGACATTGAAAAAGGGCGACTCCGCTGGGAGTTCGCCCTTGTTCAATTCTGTAATGTCGAGCTGAAATACTGACCGAGCAACCTAAGACACTTCTCTTGCGCCAAACCAGCACTTGCGTACAAGTGTCCTTCGCGTTTTGCGCGGATAGTAGCCGTTGCCATTCGGCATCCATTCAAGCCCATAGACATCACAAGGAGTTTGCATGAGCACCTTCAAAACCCAAGACGGCACCGAGATCTATTACAAGGACTGGGGCAGCGGCAAGCCCGTGCTGTTCAGCCACGGCTGGCCGCTGGATGCCGACATGTGGGAATACCAGATGGAATACCTGAGCAGTCGCGGCTATCGCACCATCGCCTTCGACCGCCGTGGTTTCGGTCGCTCGGAGCAGCCGTGGACCGGTTATGACTACGACACCTTCGCCGATGACATCGCTGGCCTGATCAACCATTTGGACCTGCGCGACGTGACCCTGGTCGGCTTCTCGATGGGTGGCGGCGACGTCAGCCGCTACATCGCCCGCCACGGCAGCGAGCGCGTTGCCGGCCTGGTATTGCTCGGTGCGGTCACGCCGCTGTTCGGCAAGAAAGCCGACTTCGCCGAGGGCGTCGACAAATCGGTGTTCGACGGCATCAAGGCTGGCCTGCTGAAGGATCGCGCGCAGTTCATCGCCGACTTCAACGCGCCGTTCTATGGCACCAATCAGGGCCAGAAAGTCTCTGACGGCGTGCTCACGCAAACCCTGAACATTGCGCTGATGGCATCGCTCAAGGGCACCGTCGACTGCGTCACCGCGTTCTCGGAAACCGACTTCCGCCCGGACATGGCCAAGATCGACGTGCCGACCCTGGTGATCCATGGCGACGGCGACCAGATCGTGCCCTTCGAAACCACCGGCAAGCAGGCGGCCGCGCAAATCAAAGGCGCCGAGTTGAAGGTTTACGCCGGCGCGCCGCACGGGTTTGCCGTGACCCATGCGCAGGCGTTGAATGAGGATCTGCTGGCGTTCCTCAAGCGCTGATTTCCACCCGGTGAAATCGATCAGTAAACGCTGATTAACCGAGGCCCGCGCAATGCGGGCCTTGTGTTTTGCGCTATGGTATTTTTTTCTGCGTCCGACATCTGGAGACAAGGAGATCCCATGCTGCGAATACTCGGCAAAGCCTCATCGATCAATGTGCGCAAAGTGCTGTGGACTTGTGCCGAACTGAACATCCCGTTCGAGCGTGAAGACTGGGGTTCGGGTTTCAAGTCGCCAAACACGCCTGAGTTTCTCGCGCTCAACCCCTGCGCCATGGTGCCGGTCATTCAGGATGGCGATTTCACTTTGTGGGAATCCAACACAATCATTCGTTATCTGGCGACGCGGTACGGCGGCGCGCATTTGTATCCCGCTGAGCCGATCGCCCGGGCGCGGGTTGATCAGTGGATCGACTGGCAGGCCTCGGAGCTGAATCGCTCGTGGTCATATCCGCTGATGGCGCTGGTGCGCAAGTCGCCGGATTATCAGAATCGCGACGCATTGGCCGCCGGTTGCCGGAACTGGACGCGGAACATGGAAATCCTCGATCGCCAACTGGAGAAGACCGTCGCTTACGTCGGTGGCGAGCAGTTTTCCCTGGCGGATATCCCGATCGGGCTGTCGGTCAATCGCTGGTTCGAAACGCCGCTCGATCATGCGGATTTTGCTGCGGTGCGGGCCTACTACGATCGTTTGAACCAGCGCGATGGTTATCGTTTGTATGGGCGCAATGGCACGCCATGACCTTTTTCGACATTTGCGCTTGAAAACGCGCAAATGATGCCGCCACGCATGAGTTCAATGAGCCAACCTTTGCGCATGCAACTGTCGGCACGGAGCCGTTGACTGGCAGCTTGTCCCGCAAGAGCCAGACGTTCAGGTCAAGTAAAAATTTGGCCCCTTAGAGCTCTTCGTTCAATTCGAACTCACGAGCGAAAAGTGCAGATATGTCCAACGGCGCTTCCACTGCAAGCACTGGGAAGTTGATTGACCACGGTTCACGAGAACCCGGTGTATAGGCAAGAGCGCCCAACTCATGCAGGACTGCCACAAGCGCACTGGTATCCGGCGGATTTCCTTTTCGCTCAGTCGCCTCGAAGTAAGCGCTGCCTACGCCGAGCCGACTTTCGCCGCTCCTGACTTTCGTTGCGCTGTTAGCCAAGGGAAATTGACCAAGGGCAAACTGACGCCGTAGATGGGCAAGCATCGAATTGATGAGCCCGATCGGGTAATGGCGACCGTCGTCCAGATAGATGCCGTGGGTATTGATTCGATAATGGAATCGCCTGCCTCGTGCTGCCGTGTAGCACTCAATCCATTCACCCTCGGTATGGACATCGGATGCCCACTGTGAGGTTTCGTCAGCAGCCGTCGCGGGCAAGTCATAGCCAATCATGAACAAAGCGGCTTCGAAGCGCCGTAAACCGGGTATGGCCGAACCGTGATTGAAGGTACTGGCGGGTACTCGAGTCAGGACTTGCGCCAGAATCCAGCTCGCCTTCAGGTTCCAGGCAGCATGGTGTGTACCGGCAATCAAACGAGGAAAATGGTATTGGGTTGTGCCCGGATTACGATTTTTCGGCGCTGCTGCATTAGCGGCCTCCTTCGAGGGAGCCCACGGAAAAGCAAGTTCTGCAGGCACCTGCTGCAGTTTTCGATCCTGACAATACTTCACCACAATCCAGCCCAGCGCAGCGGCGACCCGGCTGTCGTAGATGATGAAATCATCGACCAACAGTGAATAAACCTTGGTCATACCGGCGTTGAAACGCAGCTGTTCGAGAGTGTTCAGGAGCGGATGGGCCAGATTGTCGCTGGCCAGCGCCGCTGTCGTCGACGTCAGGATCTGCGCCAACCGCGGCGACTGCGCAGTCAACCATCGGACATTCCCCACACGCACCCCGCCCCACGCCATGATCTCAGTGCTCGCCTCAAGTATGGCGCCGTCGTCAGCCGAGTGAATCGCTCTTCGCAATGCATCCCGTAGCGCGCTCAGCGCAGCATGACTGCTGTCCAGATCGACACCAGCGGGAACCCCGTAGGTGCCTCGATGCTTCCAGTAATACTTGCCGCACGCATCCTCCAGGCCAACGAACGCTACCGTTTCTTTGCGACTGCGATCGAAATATGAATGGGCGAACAGTGATGTGTGATGCAGATTGTTCGCTAGCCAATCGATGAAGTCATTCACGCTGGCTTTTGCCAGATACTCTGTGCGGTGCATGTGCTGTCCTGCGGTTCAATTCAAATCGGCTGAATGATGGCGAGAAATCAACGGGGCAAAACGCGGTATTTCCCGGGAGTGCCTTCCACCGCTGCATACCTCACCGCGCGCGACCCCGAAAGTGCGCGATCCGCATCGCCACCTGAAAGCAGAACCTTCAGCGGATTGACAATCAGCTCCTGCACATCGGCAGGACTGTTGATATCGGTCAGATACAGGCTGTAACACCACTCATCGTCATACTGAGAGTGATTCCATCTGAATAATCGATCGGCCTCCAGACTCAGCTCGAATTCGTCATCCAGTTCTATCGGAAAGGTCATGACGAACTGCTCAAAATCAATTGCCGCTCCCCACCAGCCGACATGTACTAGAGGCTGGTGGTTATCGTCAGCACCGATTCCATCTTCCGACAGACTGATCTGCACGACGATGTACCCGCAAACAGAGCGTTTAGGCTTGATGATCACGGGAAGCGAAAATCCCATTTGTGCGCATAGCCAGCCTTGCTCGTCATTGGCGAATGTTTCCATCCATTGGCCAGCCGCGCGATAGCGATGAGCGATGTCCGGCACGAGGAGCATGCGGCTCACTTCCTCGCGGATCAATTTGGCCAAGTGATCGCACTCGGCGCCAACCTTTGAAATGAAACGAATGCTCTGCGTGATCGAAAGACCGATATCTGAAACAGGATTCATGGTGTCGGATTCCAGAAACAATGAATTGTCGAAGTTGAGTTCGTAGGGAAAGAAGGCGCGACGATTTCATGGAAACCGCCCACTGGCCGCCAAAACACAGGGCTTCGGACGACCGTCAGCGGCTTGCCGAGACCATGGAAACCCTGAAACCGCACGATCCCCAGCTTGTCGAGGAAGACCTCTATCTGCCTGATCCACGACTGGAGCCCGACAAATTCGGTTTTGATATGGCGCAGGACATTCAGGACACTGATCCAGGAGTGCAGAATCAATTGTCCGTTCCAAACATCGTGGCTACTGACAGCGTTGAGACCAGAACTGATATCGGGCGCTATGACAAGATGATAAGCGTCTGCACGCTCTTCTTCGGTGAGGTATTCCAGCCACTGCCGTTGTAACTGCCACTCCCCGCTCAGTGGCGCGTTCCACTTGAATTCGACGAGCAGAATGCGTCGCTCGCCCGAAGCCCAGCCCAGTTCGACAACCAGATCCGGCTCGATGCCACGTCGGGGCCAGAATCGCATCCTGACGTGGCTAACGGGCGCACACGGAAGGGCCGGAGAAATACGGTGTCCCTGACGCTCCACCAGAGCACGCCAAAACAGCTCGGCAGCACTTGCAGGCATGTAATCGAGCGGCCCCATGAGCAGAGCGGTGATTTCGTCTTCTTCACAAACCCGCTTTTCACCCATTTCGCGGTGGCCGAGGTAACGCCTGTAGAGGTGACTTTTACCTTGATTGAAGGCATGCAGCATCGTGTTTTGACATCCCTGTTTAACAGAGCTGCATGATGGCCTGTTGCATAGCTATTTGCCAGCATGAAGACTAAGACGATGCGTATTCACCCTCAGCTCAGGCTGTTTCGCCTTCGGCACGCACCACGCCACGCTCCTCAAGCAAACGCACAAACATGCTCAGACTGCGCGACACCGTGCCCCGCCGCCACACCAGCCACGTAGTCAGATAGCGGAAGTCCGCCGTCAGCGGCCAGACGCTGACCGTCGCGCTGCCGGGCATGCTCTGCAGCATTTTGCGCGGCATCAGCGCCAGGCCGGCACCGGCGCTGACGCAGGCGAGCATGCCGTGGTAGGACTCCATTTCGAAAATCTTGCCCGGTACGGCGGCGTCGCTGCCGAACCATTTTTCGAAATGATGACGGTAGGAACAGTTGGATCGGAAAGCGTAGATATTTTCACCGTTCACATCCGCCGCGCGCTCGACCGGTGAATGATTGAGCGGCGCGATGATGACCATTTCCTCTTCGAAGGCCGGCACGCCTTCCAGCGCCGGATGCAGCACCGGGCCGTCGACAAATGCCGCAGCCAGACGCCCGGACAGCACGCCGTCGATCATCGTCCCCGATGGCCCGGTGGACAGGTCGAGGTCGACCTTCGGGTGCTGCTGGTTGTACGCCGCCAACAGTTCGGGAATGCGCACCGCTGCGGTACTTTCCAGCGAGCCCAGAGGGAACGCGCCCTGGGGTTCTTCTCCCGCCACTGTGGCTCGCGCTTCCTGCACCAGATCGAGAATGCGCCGCGTGTACTCAAGAAAACTCCACCCGGCCGGTGACAGGCGCAGACGACTTTTCTCGCGAATGAACAGATCGACGCCGAGGTCCTGCTCCAGCTGTTTGATCCGCGTTGTCAGGTTCGACGGCACGCGATGGATCTGCGTGGCGGCGGCGCTGATGCTGCCGTGTTCGGCCACAGCCTTGAAGATTTCCAGTTGCACCAGATCCACAGTCATTCTCCAATCGTGAAGGAAACGATCTTTATTATTCAGTTTCCAGAAAACAAACGCCACCCTACTCTAGGCCCATCCGACGAACCTGCAGGACAAAGTCATGAGCCAGATTTCCAGCCAGACCCACGCCATCTCGATCAACCCCGCCACCGGCGAGCAGATCGGTCACTACGCGTTCGAATCCGCCGCTGCCCTTGATGCAGCACTGACCCGCGCCGCCTATGGCTTCGGCAAGTGGAAGCGCAAGCCGCTGCAGGACCGTTCGCGCCTACTGACCGCCCTCGCCGGCGCGCTGCGTGAAACCGCCGAAGCCATGGCGACGATGATCACTCGGGAAATGGGCAAGCCGATCGCTCAGGCTCGTGGCGAAATCGAGAAGTGCGCCAAGCTCTGCGAGTGGTACGCCGAACACGGCCCGGCCATGCTCGACGCCGAGGCCGCTCAGGTCGAAGGCGGCAAGGCGCGCATTGAGTACCGCCCGCTGGGGCCGATTCTGGCAGTGATGCCGTGGAACTTCCCGATCTGGCAGGTGCTGCGCGGCGCGGTGCCGACGCTGATCGCCGGCAACACCTACGTGCTCAAGCACGCGCCGAACGTGATGGGCAGCGCTTATCTGTTGCGCGATACGTTCGTGCGCGCCGGTTTTCCCGAGGGCGTGTTTGAAGTGATCAACGTCACCCCGGAAGGCGTTTCCAGCGCCATTGCCGATTCGCGCATCGCCGCTGTGACGCTGACCGGCAGCGTCCGCGCCGGTATGGCCATCGGCGCTCAGGCCGGTGCGGCATTGAAGAAGTGCGTGCTGGAACTGGGCGGCTCCGATCCGTTCATCGTGCTCAACGATGCTGATCTGGATGAGGCGGTGCACGCGGCGGTGGTCGGTCGCTATCAGAATTCCGGCCAGGTTTGCGCGGCTGCCAAACGTCTGATCATCGAACAAGGCGTGGTCGAGGAATTTACCCGCAAGTTCGTTGAAGCGACACGCCAGTTGAAGATGGGCGATCCGCTCAACGCTGATACTTACATCGGGCCGATGGCGCGGTTCGATCTGCGTGATGAATTGGATCAGCAAGTGCGTGACACCCTTGAAGAAGGCGCGACGCTGCTGCTCGGCGGCACCAAGGTTGAGGGTTCGGGCAACTACTATGAGCCGACGGTACTGGCCGATGTCACCGACCGCATGACTTCGTTCAAACAAGAACTGTTCGGCCCGGTCGCCTCGATCATCACCGCCCGCGATTGTGCGCACGCCGTAGCCTTGGCCAATGACAGCGATTTCGGCCTGACTGCCACGATCTACACCGCCAACGTGGCGCTGGCCGAGCAACTGACCAGCGAACTGGAAACTGGCGGTGTATTCATCAACGGCTACTCCGCCAGCGACCCGCGCGTGACCTTTGGTGGCGTGAAGAAGAGCGGCTTCGGTCGTGAGCTGTCGCACTTCGGCGTACGGGAATTCTGCAACGCGCAGACCGTGTGGCTGGATCGTAAATAATCCAGACACCCTGAAGGCCTGCTCGCGAGAGCGTCCCGTCAGTCACCGCTGCATCGCCTGACATACCCGCTTCGCGAGCAAGCCCGCTCCCACCCGGGAACCGCAGCGCTTATTGGGGCGCAACACATTTCAATTGTGGGAGCGGGCTTGCTCGCGAAAGCATTCGGTCAGTCACCGCTGCATCGCCTGACATACCCGCTTCGCGAGCAAGCCCGCTCCCACCTGGGAACCGCAGCGCTTATTGGGGCGCAACATATTTCCATTGTGGGAGCGGGCTTGCTCGCGAAAGCATTCGGTCAGTCACCGCTGCATCGCCTGACATACCTGCTTCGCGAGCAAGCCCGCTCCCACCCGGGAACCGCAGTGCTTATTGGGGCGCAACATATTTCCATTGTGCGAGCAACTCGTCAGCATCGAGGTTGCCCATCGGCTCCAGCCTTCTATAGTGAACAGGTCCGCCTTGCCCTTGAGCGCTGTCCATGGTCACCACCGAACACCTGATCATCTGCGAGCACTGTGACTGCGTGTACGAAAAGGTCGTGCTCGCCAAGCATCAGAAAACCCTGTGTGTGCGTTGCGGTGGTGTACTGCAGCGCTTCAACGGGCTGACCATCGAGCAGCGTCTGGCGCTGACGTTCACGGCGGCGATGCTGTGGCTGTTCGCCAATTTCTACCCGGTGATGAGCATCAGCCTCAAAGGCATGAAAAACAGTGCGACGCTGTGGGATTCGGTGCTCGCGCTGAGCCAGGGACCGATTACTTTCATCGCCATGGTCGCGGCGATTGCAATCATCATTGCCCCGGCCTTTCAGCTGGTGTTGCTGATCTGGGTGCTGAGTTTTGCCCTCGGCCTGCGCCGGGCACCGGGGTTCAATCTGTGCATGCGCTGGCTGGAAACCCTGCGCCCGTGGAGCATGCTTGAAGTGTGTCTGCTGGGGGCGATGGTTGCGGTGTTCAAACTGGCCGGCCTGCTCGATGTGCTGCCCGGGATCGGCCTGTTCGCCCTGGCGGTGCTGAGCCTGATGATGATCCGCATTGCCGGCCGCGACATCCGCGAACTCTGGGACATTTTATGAAGCGTCCACCGACTGCCAGCGAACTCAACCTGTGCCTGTGTCACAGCTGTGGCCTGGCCTGTGACATGACCGACGAGCCACACGAATGCCCGCGCTGCGACGCGCCGCTGCATCGGCGCAAGACCAATTCGCTGACGCGCACCTGGGCGTACATGCTCGCCGCGCTGGCCTTTTATGTTCCAGCCAATCTGCTCCCGGTGATGAACACGGTGATGCTCGGCAACGGCGCCGACAGCACGATCATGAGCGGCGTGCTGGAGTTCTGGGAGGCCGGGGCGTGGGACATTGCCTTGATCATTTTCATCGCCAGCATCGCGGTACCGGGAGTCAAATTCGTCGCCCTGACCTTGCTGCTGGTCACGGTGCAGCGAAACAGCGATTGGGCGCGCAAGGAGCGTTCGAAGCTGTACCGCTTCGTCGAGCTGATCGGCTATTGGTCGATGCTCGACGTGCTGGTGGTCGCACTGGTCGCAGCGCTGGTGAAATTCCAGGCGCTGGGCGATATCGAGCCACGACCGGGAATCCTGTTCTTTGGCCTGGTCGTGGTGTTCACCATGCTCGCTGCGATGAGTTTCGACCCGCGTCTGATCTGGGACAAGGACACCAGCGACACGATCAGCGACGCAGCGTCTCCAACAACACCTGCAACGGATGACGCAGCGCCTGAGCCGACTGGCGCTTGACCTGGCTGCGGCAGGAATAGCCGGTCGCCAACGCCTCGCCCTGCTCCGCCACTGCTTGGACCTGACGCGCCCACGACTGCTCATAGATGAGCGCTGAAGTCTGCCGGTTGCGCGCTTCATGGCCGTAAGTGCCGGACATGCCGCAGCAACCGGTGGCTTGTGTGGCGAGCTTCAGACCAGCACGTTCGAAGACCTGTTCCCACTGGCGGGTCGCGGCCGGCGCGTTGGTTTTCTCCGTGCAATGGGCGAGCAGACGGAACGCTTTGGGCTGAACCTCAGGCGCCTGCTCCGGCATGACCTTGAGTAACCATTCCTGCACCAGCGCGACTTCTGGACATTCATTCAGGCCCGGCACTTTCAGGTATTCCTGGCGATAGACCAGAGTCATCGCCGGATCCAGCCCCAGCAAGGGCACTCTGGACTGCGCCAGCGCCTGCAATTGCCCAGCGTTGCGCAACGCCGCGCGATTGAACGCCGAGAGAAAGCCCTGCACATGCAGCGGTTTGCCATTGGCGCTGAACGGTGCGAGATAGACCTGATAACCCAGACGCGAAATCAGCTCGACCAGATCCGCCAACAGCGGCGCTTCGAAGTAGCGGGTGAAGGCGTCCTGCACGATCACCACGCTGCGTTCGCGTTGCTGCGGGGTGAGCGCCGACAGCGCCGCAACGGTCGCGGGCTGCACCCGCCAACGGCGCAGCGCAGCGTGGAAATCGAAGCGGCTGAGCAACGGCACATCGACCATGCCCCCGACCCGCGCCAAGGCACTGCGCACCCAGTCCGCGCCCATCAAACCGTTGTACAGCGCCGGAATCCGCGCCATGTACGGGATGGTGTACTCCAGCGAGGCGATCAGATAATCCCGTGCCGGACGCAGGTAGCGGCTGTGATACAGCTCGAGAAAGCGCGAGCGAAATTCCGGCACGTTAACCTTCACCGGGCACTGCCCCGCGCAGGATTTGCAGGCCAGGCAACCGGCCATGGCGTCGTACACTTCATGGGAAAAGTCTGCCGACGGATCGCGACTGTTGCGCCAGCGCTGCCACAGCGTGCGGAAAAACGCCGGTTTGCGGATCGCATCCGACAGCACGTCGACACCCGCCTCGCCCTGCAACCGCAGCCATTCGCGAATCAGCGAGGCACGCCCCTTGGGCGACTGCGCACGTTCGCGGGTGGCTTTCCAAGACGGGCACATGGCGTCATCAGGATCGAAGTTGTAGCAGGCGCCGTTGCCATTGCAGTGCATGGCCGCGCCATAGCTCTGCCAGACTTTCTCGTCGATTTGCCGATCAAGCTCACCGCGCAGAGTCACTTCATCGATCTTCAGCAGCGCTGCGCCGCTGTTGGCCGGCGTGGCGATTTTACCCGGGTTGAACTGGTTGAACGGGTCGAACGCCGCTTTCAAGGCTTGCAGCGCCGGGTACAACTCGCCGAAGAATGCCGGCGCATACTCCGAACGCAGGCCCTTGCCGTGTTCACCCCAAAGCAGGCCGCCGTAGCGCTGGGTCAGTGCGGCGACGCCATCGGACACCGGGCGCACCAACGCCGCTTGCAGCGGGTCTTTCATGTCGAGAATCGGCCGCACGTGCAGTACGCCGGCGTCGACATGGCCGAACATGCCGTACTGCAAATCATGGCTGTCGAGCAGGTCGCGCAGCTCAGCGATGTATTCAGCCAGGTGCTGCGGCGGCACGGCGGTGTCTTCGACGAAAGGCTGCGGACGGGCCTCGCCGGCGACGTTGCCAAGCAGGCCCACCGCACGTTTGCGCATGCCGTAGACCTTGTTTACCGCTGCCTGACCGACCGCCAGCGTATGTCCCAGACGCTCGACCGTGCGGTCGTTTTGCAAGTGTTGGATGAACGCTTCAACGCGGTGCTGCAAATCTTCCAGGTCATCGCCACAGAACTCGACCAAGTTGATGCCCAGCGTCGGGCGCTCGGCACTTTCTGGAAAATATTCGGCAACGCCGTGCCAGACGATGTCCTGCATCGCCAGCAGCAAGACCTTGGAATCGACGGTTTCAATCGACAACGGCTTGAGCGCCATCAACGCCCGCGCATCGCGCAGCGCATCCATGAACCCGGCGTAGCGGATATTGACCAGCATCGTGTGCTTGGGAATCGGCAGCACGTTCAATCGCGCTTCGACGACAAAACCCAGCGAGCCTTCCGCGCCACAGAGCACGCTGTTGAGATTGAAGCGCTGATCGTCCTCACGCAGGTGCGCCAGGTCATAACCGGTCAGGCAGCGGTTGAGGTCGGGGAAGCGTGCCTTGATCAACTCGCCCTGCTCATCAATGATCTGCCGAGCGCAACGGTAGACCTCGCCGACCCGATCGGCGCGAGCGCACTGTGCTTCAAGCTCGTCTTCTTCCAGCGGCAGACCGTGCAAACGCTCGCCGCCGCGCAGAATCATCTGCAGCTCCAGCACGTGGTCGCGGGTCTTGCCGTAGGTGCAACTGCCCTGGCCGCTGGCGTCGGTATTGATCATGCCGCCGACCGTGGCGCGGTTCGAGGTCGACAGCTCAGGGGCGAAGAACAGCCCGGCGGATTTCAATGCGGCGTTGAGCTGGTCCTTGACCACCCCGGCCTGCACGCGCACCCAGCGTTGTTCAACGTTGATTTCCAGAATGCGGTTCATGTGCCGCGAGAGGTCGACGACGATACCGTCCGTCAGCGATTGGCCATTGGTGCCGGTGCCACCGCCGCGCGGGGTGATCACCACTTTCTCGTACGCCGGTTCGGCAATCAGCCGCGCCACCCGCGCGACGTCTTCGGCGTCCAGCGGAAACACCGCCGCTTGCGGCAACCGCTGATAGATCGAATTGTCGGTAGCGAGCACCACGCGGCTGGCGTAATCGGCGCTGATTTCACCGCGAAAGCCGATGTTTTTCAGGGCGGCAAGGAATTGTTGGTAATCGCCGGTCAGGGCTTTGGCGGGCGATAGCTGGGCAATCATTGGTCAGGTTATCTCGGTCAAATCGGGCGGCGTGGCGGTGAACAGTTGTGCGCAACGAATGATTGCGTCAGGCTCCGCCATCTGAATGCGCCCATGTTCTTTGCTGAAGAACCATGGAACAAGCGTAAATTCGACCCGCTATCGATGAGTTTTACGAATGAATCCGCGCTCGCTCACGCCGTCCATGTCGCTGTTGCTCGCTTTCGAAGCCGCCGCTCGGCACGAAAGTTACACCCGCGCCGCCCATGAACTGTCGTTGACGCAGAGTGCGGTCAGCCGTCAGGTACAGATTCTCGAGAAGATGCTCGGCATGCGCCTGTTCAGCCGCGAAGGCCGGCAGGTGGCGCTGACCGATGTTGGACGCATGTATCAACGCGAGCTCACCGAAGCCCTCGGGCAGATTCGCAGCGCCACTTTGCAGGCGATGGCGTTTGGTTCGGGCATTCACAGCCTGCGCCTGGCAACGCTGCCGACCTTCGGTTCGAAATGGCTGCTGCCACGGCTGAAGGATTTCTATACGGCGCACCCGGGCATGACCGTGCACCTGCATTCGCGGATCGAAACCATCGATTTCGATATCAGCGAAATCGACGCGGCCATCTGTGTCGGCGGCGGTGATTGGCCGGGCCTGACCGCCCTGCCCCTGCACACCGAAGAACTGGTGGCGATTGCCAGCGCGCAGCTGTCGGCGACTGAACGCGACGAGGCCGAGCGGCACATCAGCGAGCAGTTGCTGCTCAATGTCAGCAGTAACGCCCAGGCGTGGGCGGAATGGTTCAGCCACTATCAGCTGCCGCATCGCCGCATGAGGATCGGGCCGAGCTTCGAAATGACCTCGCACTTGATTCAAGCGGTACGCGCCAATATAGGCGTGGGCCTGGTACCGCGCATTCTGGTCGAGGAAGAATTGTTCAAGGGCGAATTGCTGCAATTGGGCGAACCGATTACCAGCCGGCGCAGCTATTACCTGGTGTATCCGCCGCGCAATGAGAATTTGCCTTCGCTGAAGGCGTTCAGGGATTGGCTGCTGGAGACGCTTTGATTCGTGGGCCTTTTCGCGGGCAAGCCCGCGATGGGGCCCGTCCCGACGCGATCAAAACCTCGGCTTGACCGCCCGCCAATCCGCCTTGTAACGCTGCATCTGCCGCACATCATCCCTCTGGCGAATCCCGCACGTCAGGTACTGATCATGCAGCTTGGCCAGTTGTTCGGGGTCCAGTTCCAACCCCAGCCCGGGCGCGCGAGTGATCTTCACGCAGCCATCGACAATCGGCAGCTTGCCGCCCTTGATCACCTCCTCGTCCGGCTCCTGCCACGGGTAATGGGTGTCGCAGGCGTAATCCAGATTCGGCACCGCCGCCGCGACGTGGGCCATGGCCATCAGGCTGATGCCCAGGTGCGAGTTGGAATGCATCGACACACCGAGGCCGAACACGTCGCACATTTTCGCCAGTGCCTGCGTATCACGCAGGCCACCCCAATAATGGTGGTCGGCGAGGACGATCTGCACGCTGTTCTGCGCAACGCTGCGGCGGAACTCGTCAAAATCGGTCACCACCATGTTGGTCGCCAGTGGCAAACCCGTGCGCTTGTGCAGTTCGGCCATGCCATCAAGGTCGGGCGTCGGGTCTTCGTAGTACTGCAGATCATCACCGAGCAATTCGGCCATGCGAATTGCCGTCTCCAGCGACCAGTTGCCGTTAGGGTCGATGCGCAGCGGAAAACCCGGAAAGGCTTTTTTCAGCGCTTTGATACATGCCACTTCATGCTCCGGCGGCAAGGTGCCGGCCTTGAGCTTGATGCTCTTGAATCCGTACGCCTCAATCATCCGCGCGGCCTGCGCCACGATCTGCTGCTCGCTCAGCGCCTCGCCCCAGTTGTCGGGTTTGTAGGGCGAGTCGATATGTTCGGCGTATTTGAAAAACAGGTAAGCGCTGAACGGCACTTCATCGCGGATTGCACCGCCGAGCAGATCCACCAGCGGCACATTGAGGTAATGCGCCTGCAAATCGAGAAACGCCACTTCGAACGCCGAGTAGGCGTTGCTCACCGCTTTGCTGGCGTGGGAACCGGGAGCCAGTTCGGCGCCAGCGACGCTGGCGGGTTTATTCGCTCCCACGGTGGCCTGCACGATCGCGCGCAGTTGATTGAGGTTGAACGGATCAAGGCCGATCAACTGGCTCTGCAATTGCTGCTGGATCGCCAGCGCCGGGGCATCGCCGTAGCTCTCGCCGAGGCCGATGTAGCCGTTGTCACTCTCGATCTCGATGATCGAGCGCAGGGCAAAGGGCTCATGGATGCCACTGGCATTGAGCAGTGGCGGATCGCGGAAGGCGATCGGGGTGACGCTGACACGGGTGATTTTCAAGATGACGCTCCTGACAGATCAACAATCGATTCAGTGGCTCGTGGCCGGACGAGCCGCCGCAACAACGGCAGTCTCGTCCCCAGGCTTTGCCGGGGTTTTACCTTTAGCGCCAGGCCCTGTACGGGCGAAGAAGATCACTACCGCAGCGATCAGGGATGTCGCCGCCAGGCCATACAGGCCACCCTCGATGGAGCCTGTGGTTTGTTCGAGAATGCCGAACGCGGTCGGCGCGACGAAGCCGCCAAGGTTGCCGATGGAATTGATCAGCGCGATCACCGCCGCAGCGATGCGCGCATCCAGATAGCTCTGTGGAATCGGCCAGAAAAGCGCCGACGCCGCTTTGAAGCCGATGGCCGCGAAGCAGATGGCAACGAAGGCAAACACCGGCCCGCCAGTGGTCGACATGAACATGCCGAAGGCTGCGATCACCAGCGTCAGCGCGACCCAGGCCTGCTGGAATTTCCATTTACCGGCCATCGCTGCGAAACCGTACATGGCGATAATCGAGATGATCCACGGAATGGAGTTGAGCAGCCCGACCTGGAAGTCGCCGAGATTGCCCATCTTTTTGATCATGCTCGGCAGCCAGAACGTCGCGCCGTAAATGGTCAGCGCGATGGAGAAATAGATGAAGCAGAACAGCGCGATTTGCCGGTCGGCCAGCAGCTTGAACATCGACGGCCTGGCGACCTGCACTGCTTCTCGGGCGCGCTGTTCTTCGGCGATCGCCGCAACAAGCGCTTCACGCTCCTCCTCGCTCAGCCATTTGGCTTGACGCGGGTGCGATTGCAGCCAGAACCAGACGAATGCGCACAACACCACCGACGCTGCGCCTTCGATCAGAAACATCCACTGCCAACCGTGCATGCCCAACCCGCTGACATGCAACAGCGCACCGGACACCGGGCCGGAAATGACCGAGGCAATCGCCGAACCGCTGAGAAACACCGCCATGGTTTTGCCGCGCTCGGACGCTGGCAGCCACTGGGTGAAGTAATAAATAATTCCCGGGAAGAACCCGGCCTCGGCCGCGCCGAGAATAAAGCGCAGCACGTAGAAGCTGGTTTCACCTTGAACAAACGCCATCGCCATGGCCGCAGCGCCCCAGGTGAACATGATCCGGGTCAGCCAGACCCGCGCGCCGTAGCGCTGCAACAGCATGTTCGACGGCACCTCGAACAAGGCGTAACCGATGAAGAACAGCCCGGCGCCAAGTCCGTAAGCCGCTGCGCCGATACCCAGATCGGTCTCCAGATGGCTGCGCACGAAGCCGATGTTGACCCGATCGATGTAATTGACGATGAACATCACCACGAACAGCGGCAGCACGTGGCGTTTGACCTTGGCGGCGGCGCGGGCAAGTACCGTGATGTCAGGCGGACTTTGAACGGTTTTCAAGGGGCGACTCCCGATCTTGTTTTTTTAGGGATGACTTGAAGCGATGGGCCGATCATGGATGCCGCGCATTGATCCCGTCTAATCTAAACTGGCATTCGATTGATACCTGGATTAGATCAATGTTCGAACTTACCCAGCTGCGCTGCTTCACCACGGTCGCCACCGAACTCAACTTTCGCCGCGCCGCCGAACGGCTGAACATGACCCAGCCGCCGCTGAGTCGGCAGATTCAGCTGCTGGAGCATCACCTCGGTGTAGAGCTGTTCACCCGCAGCACCCGCAGCGTTGCGCTGACGGCGGCGGGCCGGGCTTTTTTTGTCGAAGCGCAGAACCTGCTGGAGCGTGCCCAGCAAGCGGCAATCACCGCCCGCCGGTTTGCCGAGGGTGACATCGGCTCGGTGAATATCGCGTTCGTCGGCAGCGCGGTGTATGAGTTTCTGCCCAAGGTGATCGCCGAAGCGCGACTGAAACAGCCGCAAGTGAAAATCGATCTGGCAGAAATGAACACCTATCAGCAGCACGAGGCCTTGCGCGCCCGCCGTATCGACTTGGGCATTGCCCGGGCGCCATTGCAGGAACCGGGTTATGCCACCGAATGTTTGGTGCGTGAACCGTTCGTGCTGGCGGTGCCGAGCGGGCATCGATTGGCAAACACGGCTGACGTGTCAGTGGGTGATCTGGATAAACAGCCGTTCCTGATGTACTCCCACGAAGCCTATCCACCGTTCAACGAACTGTTGACCGGCACCCTGCGTTCAGCGCGGGTGGCACCGGATTACGTGCAGTGGCTGGGCTCATCGCTGACGATTCTGGCGTTGGTCAACGCTGGCATGGGCCTGGCGCTGGTGCCGCGCTGCGCAACCAGCGTGGTGTTCAGGAATGTAGTGTTTCGCGAAATCGACCTGGGCGAAGGAGTGCAGAGCGAACTGCATCTGATCTGGCGGGAGAACAATGACAACCCGGCATTCGCGATGTTGCTGGAGGCGATTCGCCGGGCGGTGGCGCTGGGTTGGGGCTGAGAGTTATCGTGGCAGTCCATATTTGAGCGGCGGCGGAGCGCTCGGTGCTTTGATCAGCGGCTCCTCCAGCGGTTTGCCGTCCGGCCCCTTGAAAAGACGTTCGTATTGTTTTGGCATTAGCTGCGGCGCTCTGGCGGGTGTCATGAGCGCCTGCACGATCTGACCAAACGTATCCGGTCGCTTGAACGCCGTAAGTGAATAGAAGACCCAGGCCGATAGAAACCCGGGAATGAGGTACTGCAACAGCGGAATGATTTCCTTGACCAGATCATCCATGATCCGAGGCTCCTTTTCGTCATGCCGGCCCATCACCGGCCGACATTCAAAGCCTAGTCGAGGATTTTGCAGCGCCTCGCAGGCAACTGTCACAGACCATTGCGGCGGTCAGCCGGAGCCTCCATCCCATGAAAAAAGGCAGACACCGGGCTTCGGTGCCTGCCTTTTTGCGAATCAAGCAGCTGCCTACAGGCAGTCACGCACCGATTGGCGCAGCGACCCGGACTTGGCCCATGGCGGCCCCTGGTAAAGGGACACTTTGCTGCCGTCCTTGTACTTGACGATATCGAGAATCTCATCGGCGGTGATGATGCTTGGGGCGGTAATCCGGTAGCCATTGGAAATCGACATCTGTGATGTCCTGGCGACGTCCTTCTGCCACAACGGTAACAAACAAGCGGCATATTCCCGGGGAGGCTTTTCACTGGTCTTGCTCAGGTTTGGCTCGCCCGGCACCAACGATGCGGGTAATGAGCAACCCGCCAACAAGGCCAGGGTCAAGGTGCCGATCCATACGCGCATGCTGTTTACCTGTTCAGAAAAAACGTGAATGTACCGTTTAACTGCCCGCACATCCATCGTGGCACCCCGCCGTTACGGGCGACTGGACAATTATTTACATCCATTCAGCCGAGCGTCAGATGACCTGGCTGCATCTGGAAAAATGCGGCTACTCTTTTCTACCGAGAATGTTCTGGAGGTGATCATGCGGCTCAATGAATACGAACACGAACTTCAACGGGATTTGCAAAGCGTGGCATCCGATCTGAGATGGTCGGCAGTCGATCTCAAGCGCATCGCTGAACAACTGCGCAAATCCGGCAACGAGGCAGACGCCCAGACTGTATTGCGGTCTTGCGAAATTCTGCAAAGCGACGAGGAAAGATTGCAGATTTATGCCAGGGAGGTAAAAGCCCGAACGATCAGCCGAATCAAGGTTCACTGACACGCCTTAAACAAGAAGCCCCGGTCGAAACCGGGGCTTTTTCGTTACAACGCGTCAACTACCATCGTGGGTTTGCACCTGCCGGGAACGCTTTTTGTAACCGGGAAGCGCCGCGGCGTAGGCCATCGCCTCCTCCCTGCTGGTGAATGACGCCAATCGGTCGCCCTGCGTGCAAACCCGCCATGGGCCGTTGTTCACGCTGAGCACGTCATAGCCGTTCATGTGCAGCTTGTTCAGCATTGGAATGCTCATGAGCACCTCCTTTTTGCCAACGGTGTCTGGGGTACGTACTCACCTTACACCCGGTCCCCGCTCCGGTGTAAACCCGATTGCCACCTGACCCTGTCAATTGACTGGCACTTTTTGCGCTGCAAATAGCTCCCACTTCAAGAGGAACCTTTAAATCCGCCTGCGGCTCGAATATTGCAGTTCAATTACAGTTTTATGACACGCATCTACAAGGTATTCATGAAAGTACGCGCTACCGTCATTTGCGAACAGGACCGCCATATCCTCCTGGTGCGCAAACCCCGCCATCACTGGTCACTGCCAGGCGGCAAGGTCGAGCCCGGGGAAACTCGCGCGGCCGCAGCCGTGCGCGAGTTGCAAGAGGAAACCGGGCTGAATGCCGAGGAAGTGCTGTACCTGATGGATCTGCAGGCGGGCAGTACGCAGCATCATGTTTATGAGGCTTCGGTGGCCAACCTCGATGATGTACGCCCGCAGAACGAAATTGTCGACTGCATCTGGTACCCGCTCGATGCCGTGCACAATCTCGAAACCAATGACGCGACACGGCGCATCGTGCAGGCTTTTCAACGGCGTTTATAGAGGTCAGCCGGCGAAGGCCCGGCGTCCAGCGCTCATTTCAGTGCGCAACTCGGCGATGAAATTGGAAACATCCCGAATCGTGACCAAGTGCTCGGGAGAAACGCCATCAAGCAAGAGTTCGACACGCCCGCTGCCCGGCTCATACACCTTGATTCGCAACAGACCCTGTCCGTTCGGTGTGCAATCACACTTGTACGTGGGAAAGCCTGACTCGACGATGCGGCAAATATCGGCAATGGCAAGCATGGACGGACGCCTCGCAGGCGGAGAATTGACCCATCGAGCATAGTTGCACGACGTGTTATTTGCCCGGCCCGCAAATGCCAAGCCGATCACAAATTGCGCGCTCCACTCAGTGCGCGTCCTGATCCCAAATCCAGTTCCACATGCCGGGCAGAGTCACGGGTTCAGCGCTTTGCTGGACCGTACGCGCCAGCGCTGCTTGTTCCAGCGCAGCCTGATCGTCGTAGAACGGCTTGTCCGCCAGCTTGACCCCGGTCGCCGCGGCGCTATCGAGCAGAATCTGCAGATACTCTCGCGTGTGTCGTGCCGTGTAGCGATTGAGATCATGGAACGTCACCACCACCGGAATCACACCATCCACGGTCGGCAGTTGGCCAACAGCGATGCGTTCCCGTACTTCGGATAACTGCCGCAACATGTTTGCGCGGCGCCGCGGGCTGGCGTTAAAACCCCAGATCTTGCCGTCGTTGGCACTCAGGTCGGTGAGCAGGACGTGCAAGCCATGTTTCTGATAAGCCGCAAATGTCCGTTTGTCGTAGTTCCAGAATGGCGGGCGCAACAGCTTGGGCGGAGCCCCGGCGATAGCGGCGATATCAGCGCTGCCATCGGTCAGCGACTGCTCCAGTTCTTGTGGGTCAAGCAAGCGATGGTTGGTGTGCCAATGCGTTGCGGTGTGAAAAGCGAGAATATGCCCCTCGGCGTGTTCACGACGCATCAGGCTGCGGCCGATCTCGCTGTTACCTGCCCTCGGCGCTCGGGTCTGCACGAAAAACACTGCTTTGATGTTTGCCTGCGCTGGATTGCTTTTAAGGCTGTCGAGCACCGTGGCCGTCGGGTTCCACAATCCCGAAGCGCTGGGGCCATCATCAAACGTCAGGAGAAAACGTACGGGCGGTCGGGATTGCAGGCGTGTTTCGGTTTGCGCTGTCATCTCGATCGGCGCGGCGATGCAGCCAGCCAGACCCAACGCGATGAGCGCAGCACAAAAAAATTTGCATCCGGATGTCATGTTTTGCCCTGAGTCCGGCCGCGGCCGTCGTGTTGTCGAATGGCAAAACTCCTTCGCCCTTGTCCCTCCCCGCGCCGCTATCGGCGAGCGCAGGTTGGATAAGGTACACAGGGTTTGGTTCCAGTGCTGGTTTTCAGCGCGTCAAGACGTTTTGAAATGAAGTGTCGATAATGCCCGCCGTGGCCAGCGGGGCCGGCAGTGCCTTGACGTTGAACAGGAAGTCCGCCGTGCTCTGCAAATCCGCTGCCGCCTGCTGATCCACCGGCCCGACGGTCATGTGCGCCTGGCGCAACCAGTGCCGCGAGACTTGTTGATCGAGATTGGCCTTCTTCGCCCAGAGGTCGGCGTACTCGTCGGTGTGGTTATCCACCCAGGCGCGCGCCTGTTTCAATCGTGCGAGAAAATCGGCAATCGCCGCACGCTTGCTGTCGATGGAAGGCGTCGACGCAGCGATGGCGCTCAACCCCGGCATCAGGTTTTTCGCGGTCAGAATCGGTCGAGCGCCGGAGAACACGATCTGTTGCGAGATATACGGCTCCCACACTGGAAAGGCGTCGATGCTACCCTGCGGCAGAGCGGCGGCCGCGTCGATCGGCATCAGCTTGACGAAATCGACGTAGTTTTCCGGCAGACCGCCCTGCTCCAGCGCACGCAGGGTCAATTGCTGACTCCAGGCTCCGGGCCAGTAAGCGACTTTTTTGCCCTTGAGGTCGGCGATGGTTTTCACTGGCGAATCCTTGGGCACCAGCAAGGCAATGGTGTCGGGGTTCTGTCGCGATACGCCGATCAGTTTCACGGGTGCCTGCCTGGCAGCAAGGAACAGGAAGCCCGAATCGCCGAGAAACCCCAGATCCAGCGAGCCGGCCTGCAACGCCTCGGCGAGCGGTGCGGCAGCTTGGAAATGTTTCCAGTCAACCGTGTAAGGCGCATCCTCCAACACGCCTGATGCCTCAATCGAAGCACGGATGTTGTAGTAGTTTTGATCGCCGACATGCAGAACCACTGGCTCTGCGGCGTAGGCAAGTGGGGAGGTCAACAAGGCAACGCTCAGCGCGCGGCGGAGCACACAAGAAAGCTTCATGGCGAGTCCTGCAGAAGTGGTTTGCATAGACCTTAACGCTCTTGATTTTTATTTTTAAATTCTAATTTCGCATAACGTAAGCTCGTTATTTTCACATTGGTAAAGGCGATGTTCGGGCGCGGCTAGACTGAAAGCTCCTTGAGGAGATTTCAGCCATGTGCGCAAGACTCGCCCAGTACCACGGGATTCATGATTTCGTGGCGGTGCTGAGCATCCCCGACGCGTTGATCAATCACCTTGGTGACGCGCCGCTGAATCGCTACAACTCAGCGCCCACCACTGCGCTGGCGGTTCTGCATCAGCACGAACAGTCCGTTCATGCCAACGATCTGCGCTGGGGCTGGCGCCCGCACTGGGCGAAGAATCGTGCCGCGCCCATCAACGCTCGGGTGGAAAAAGTCGCCCACGGCGCGTTTTTCAGGGTGATCTGGCGACAGCGGCTGATCGTGCCCGTCGACAACTGGTTTGAGTGGGTTGACAGCGGGGAAAAATCCCGACAGCCCTGGTTGATTCGTCGGGCGGATCACGCCCCGGTTTTCTGTGCTGGCATCGGCCAATTTCCTGCACCGGGAGTTCCACCAAGGGAGGACGACGGATTCGTCATCATCACCGCCGACAGCCTGGGCGGCCTGCTCGATATTCATGATCGCCGTCCCGTGGTCTTCGATGCGCAACATGCTCGTGAATGGCTTGATCCGGCTACGTCACAGGAGCGCGCCGAGCAGATGCTGCTGTTTGAAGGCGAGCCCAGTGATGCCTTCGAATGGCACAAAGTCGGCAAAGCGGTCGGTAATACGCGTAATCATGGTGCGCATTTGATAGAACGCGTCGACTAGATCATTCCTCCCTCCCAGCGTTGTTCAAACGAGCCCACTGCAGAATCCCTCGCGTTACAAAAAGTGTTTCAACCGCGAAACAACGACGCTTGAACAACCTTCGATCTGGCTAACCGCTTGTCTGACATTTGGACAGTCATACATACATTTTCGCGCGCTGCGGATAGGATGCGCGCCGCCTTTCCGATTGGTATACCAATTGACCAAAGAGTCAAAGAAATCAGGAATCCATCAACAACTTTCAAGCCTTGCAGAGAAATAAGTGAGCGACGATTTCGCAATCAAACAGGTCAGCGGCCTGAAGTGTGTCCATCTGTCCAAGACAGAACGCCTGGAACTCGACTGTTTTATCGGCCATTACATCAAGACCCGAAACCTGCACAGCGTGCCCGACATCGAGCGCACCCTGCGCAACACCCTCGAGGGTTATCCCGGCCATCCGCCGGTGATGGTCAATGAACTCAATGCGTGGATCGACAGGACGTTGGGGTACCGAGCAACTCACCCGGACTTCACGCAGCTGGAAGACCTCTGAAACGCAAAGAGCCCCGCTGATGCGGGGCTCTTCGCAGGTGCAATTCAAGGCTTGAGCGGACGCTCCTGATCGCGGTCAGACAGCTCGCGACTGTCGTCGTGCTTCCAGGTTTTTTCCTGCCTCTTTTGCCGCTCGATCTCTTCCTCTGTTGGCTCATCCTGATTCGGACGCGTTTGCTCGTTTGCCATGTCCACCTCACTCAGAACAGTTGATCATCCCCTGAAAGGGTAGAACATTTTTCCACGCCCGAATTCACCCACGATTTCAGCTCCGCACGGCGTACCATAGCGCTCTCCGAACTTACGTCAGGAAGACGCCATGCTGTACCGAATCGCCGCCGACGGGCTGGTGCTGTTTCACTTGTGTTTCATCTTGTTCGTGCTGTTCGGCGGGCTGCTGGTGCTGCCCTGGCCACGGCTACTGTGGCTGCACCTGCCAGCGGCCGCCTGGGGCGTGGCGGTTGAGGTGCTGCACTTGAACTGCCCGCTGACCTATTGGGAAAACCTGATGCGCCACGCGGCCGGGCAGACCGAATACGCCGGCGGTTTTATCGAGCATTACATCTGGCCGATCATCTATCCGGCAGGTCTGACGCCGCAGATTCAATTGGCCCTCGGCAGTGTGGTGCTGGCGGTCAACCTGCTGGTATACGCACGACTGCTTCGTTCGTGGAAACTGCGCCGCGCCCGGCGCATTCCGTTTTAACGCGAGGCCGTTTTCAACGTCTCCAGCCACTGCGGATCGAAGCGTGGCTGGTCTGGATCAAGACCCAGCGCCTGCATTCGCGCCTTGTGCTGTTCGACTTCCTCTCGCAATTGGCCGTGATCGCTGGAATTGCCGTCCAGCTCGTGCATCTGCAGCAATCCGAGGTGGTAGAAACGCAACACCTTCATCGCCGTCGGATCGTTGCGTTGCACCGCGGCGGTTACTTGATGCATCACGTTAGTGATGCTCATCAGGTTGCGTTTGAGGCGCCAGCTGTACACCGCCGGGGCCATCCAGGTCTGGTGCCAGAAACGCCCGCGCAACAGCGCCGCCGTCAGCAGGAATGCCACAAATACGCCGCCAACATTGAAGCGCAGATTATCCCCGTCCGGTTCACCAAACAGAGCCACCGCGACAGACGAAAACAACATGGCCAACAGCAGAAACAGCACAGCGATGATGACTGTGCTGCGGCGGGTCTGCTGACGAAAGGTAGCGGGGTCCATCGGCTGAATCTCGAACATCAAAAATGACTTCCCTGAGTGACAAAAGGCGCAACGCAAAAAACTCGCCGACGCATTATCGCATCGCACAGGGTTTTAGCTATGCTGGGGCTCCTTTTCATCTTTTCAGCGTCCAACGGGGACATGGCGGTACAGCGCAGATCGTGCCATCTTCATTCATGGATACACACTATTCGGGTGCTCTCCGCTGCGTTGCGGATGGCATCGTTTTAAGGATCACTGCATGACCCAACGACACGTAATCAATGCCTCGGTCAGCCCGAAAGGCAGTCTGGAAACCCTTTCTCAACGTGAAGTTCAGCAACTGAGCGAAGCCGGATCCGGCAGCACCTACACCCTCTTCCGCCAGTGCGCCCTGGCTATCCTCAATACCGGCGCGCATGTCGACAACGCCAAGACCATCCTCGAAGCCTACAAGGACTTCGAAATCCGTATTCACCAGCAGGATCGCGGTGTACGCCTGGAGCTGCTGAACGCTCCGGCCGACGCGTTCGTCGATGGCGAGATGATCGCCAGCACCCGTGAAATGCTCTTCAGCGCCCTGCGCGACATCGTCTACACCGAGAACGAACTCGACAGCCAGCGCATCGATCTGAGCAACTCCCAGGGCATCAGTGACTACGTGTTTCACCTGCTGCGCAACGCGCGCACCCTGCGCCCGGGCGTCGAACCAAAGATCGTGGTGTGCTGGGGCGGCCACTCGATCAACACCGAAGAATACAAATACACCAAGAAAGTCGGCCACGAACTGGGCCTGCGCAGCCTCGACATTTGCACCGGTTGCGGACCGGGCGTGATGAAAGGCCCGATGAAAGGCGCAACCATCGCCCATGCCAAGCAGCGCATCCATGGCGGTCGCTACCTCGGTCTGACCGAGCCAGGCATCATTGCCGCCGAAGCGCCTAACCCGATCGTCAATGAGCTGGTGATCCTGCCGGACATTGAAAAGCGCCTGGAGGCCTTCGTCCGTGTTGGCCACGGCATCATCATTTTCCCGGGCGGCGCCGGTACTGCCGAAGAGTTCCTGTACCTGCTCGGCATCCTGATGCACCCGGACAACGCAGGCCTGCCCTTCCCGGTCATCCTCACGGGACCGAAGCATGCCGCGCCGTATCTGGAACAGCTGGATGCGTTTGTCATTGCGACCCTCGGCGAAGCGGCCAAGCAGCATTACGAGATCATCATCGATGACCCGGCCGAAGTAGCGCGCCAGATGAATCAAGGCCTGAAAGCGGTGAAGCAGTTCCGCCGCGAACGTAACGATGCGTTCCATTTCAACTGGCTGTTGAAAATCGATGAGGGCTTCCAGCGTCCGTTCGATCCGACCCACGAAAACATGGCCAACCTGAAACTGCACCGCGACCAGCCACCGCATGAACTCGCGGCCAACCTGCGCCGGGCGTTCTCCGGGATTGTGGCCGGCAACGTCAAGGACAAGGGCATTCGTCTGATCGAAGAGCACGGGCCGTATCAGATCCGTGGGGATGCGGCGATCATGCAGCCGCTCGATGCACTACTCAAAGCCTTCGTCGCTCAGCACCGGATGAAACTGCCGGGTGGCGCGGCGTATGTGCCGTGTTACCAGGTCGTCGCATAACACCAGGCTGTCACACAAAACCAATGTGGGAGCTGGCTTGCCAGCGATAGCGGTCTTTCATTCAACAGAGACGTTGAATCAGATGACGCTTTCGCGAGCAAGCTCGCTCCCACAGGGTTTATGGTGTGGCGTAAATTGTATCCACAACCTCAATCCCCCCTCCGGGAGCAGGCTGCTCGCGAAAAGGCCCAACAGGATCCATCATTCTTTCAGGCTATTCACCAAGCGCCCAGCCAATGCCTTGGCCTGCAACGCCACATCCGTCACCGCCGTACTCTCCCACCACATCCCACGCAATGGCGGGCCCATCGCAAACAGGTGAGAACTCACGCGCCCATCGGCATCGACTACCGCACCGTCCACCGCTGCGATGCCTAACGCCAGAGGCCCCGGCTGCACCAGTCCGCGCGCCAGCAATTGCTGCGGCAATGGCCGAGCGACCCGTCGCCAGTCATATTCGATGCCGCTGGAGTTGATCAGCGCCGCACCGCTTACGACGCAAGTTTCGGCTTCACCGCGCGGACGAATACGAATCCTCACAGCATCGTCAGTGCCGGGCTCAAGCCCTGTGAACGACGCGGCATGAATGCGCAAGCGCCCTTCGTTGTGCAGCCGCTCGATCAATTCGGCACTCAGCGGTGGCGAGCGGTGATGGTGACTCTCCCACCACGGCCGCACATGCCGTACGAATTGTCGACGCTGCACGTCGGTCGCCTGACTCCACAGACGTGCAATATGCGCCCGAACCGTGTCCAGTGGCGCCTGCCAATCGATACCCTGAGCGATGGCGTCGCGACAGTGCCGACGCAGTTCGCGCAACAGTTGGCGGGGTGTGCGGATGCGCTCATCCTGCGCCAGAAAATCTGCCCAGGCCGGCGGTTGCCGGCGCACATGCGGCAGCAGGCCATGCCGGGAGAAGACCTCGATCGGCCCGCAATGCCCGGCCTGCTCCAGCGACACCACGGCATCGACCATGGTCAGACCGGAACCGATGATCAACACGGTGGATTGCGGGGCGAGTTGGCGCATGGTCGCAACATCCCAAGGATCGAGCGCAGCTGCGTTAAGGCCACTGGACTGTGTCTGTGGCGTGCGAGCGGCGGGAAACATGCCGGTGGCCAACACGGCCCGGGATCCGCGCAAAATCCGTTCATCGCTCAAGGTGAGCTGCACTGAACCAGCATCGACTTGCAGGTCGACGGCCTCCGCACGGACGTGTTCAACGAACGAACCTTGCTGCGCGCCGACCGCTCGTGCCTCAGCCAGACGCTGTTGCACATAGACCCCGAACAAACCACGCGGAGGAAACAGTTCACTGACTGGCACATCCTGCTCAGCCGACTCCGGCCAGCCGCCGGCCGCAATATGTTCCCTCAACCACTGTGTCAGGTCGTCGGGATTATCCGGGTCGACGCTCATCCGCGCCGCGTTGCCGTTCAGGGTATGCCCCAGCTCGACCGCGCTGTAAGCCTCACCACGTCCCAGTTCATCACGCGGCTCGATGAGCAGAATCCGCCGTTGGCCAGGCAGGCGTAACAATTGCACCGCCAGCATCGTGCCGCTGAGGCCGCCGCCGATGATCAGGATGTCGTCAGGCTGCTCCATTCAGATCACCACATTGCGCACGAACCACGCTGCGACTTCGCCATCGTTGCGGTAGGAGTGCGGTTGATTGCTGGCGAACATGAAAAACTCTCCTTTATGGATGTGCTGCGGCTGATCGCCCAGCATCAGCGTCAGGCAACCTTCAAACACGTAAATCTGCTCGCTCCAGCCATCGGCATCCGGTTGCGAGGGGTAGACCTCACCCGGTTGCAGGCACCATTCCCACTGTTCGACTTCACGGGTCGCGATGGCTTTGGACAGTAGCACGGCTCTGCTGCCCGCTATAGTGCCCGCCCAGGCCACCTCGTTGATCCGGCTCGGATCGCGCGCCTCGGGCGCCTGAATCAGATCGCTGAAGGCCACCTCGAGCGCTTCGGCAACTCGATCAAGCGTGGTCAGACTGACGTTCTTTTCGCCCGCCTCGATCGCCACCAGCATCCGTCGGCTGACCCCGGATTTTTCTGCCAGCGCGGTCTGGCTCATGTCCGCAGCATGGCGCAGGCGCCGGACGTTCTGGCTGACGTGTTGCAGGACGGAGGCTCGCTGAGTTGAATCTTTGTGCACTATATTGCTCACTCGATGGGGTTGGGCAGTATACT
This sequence comes from Pseudomonas sp. TSRC2-2, assembly GCF_049897785.1. Lineage (NCBI taxonomy): Bacteria > Pseudomonadati > Pseudomonadota > Gammaproteobacteria > Pseudomonadales > Pseudomonadaceae > Pseudomonas > Pseudomonas sp. TSRC2-2. The sequence continues at coordinate 358,433 of NZ_JAFCWZ010000001.1, read as the reverse complement.
GCGCAACGTTGGCGGCATTGTGCGGCCTCCCTTTTACAGTGCGCAAGGTCATGATGTCGCCGAACATTTCTCCCTCCCGAATCCGCTTTTCCCGTTTCAGCAAAGCCGAGTGTGTGCTGGTACTGATCACCATGATCTGGGGCGGCACCTTTCTGCTGGTGCAGCACGCCATGACTGTCAGCGGCCCTATGTTTTTCGTCGGCCTGCGCTTTGCCGCGGCGGCGGCGATCGTCGCGCTTTTTTCCTGGCGCCACCTGCGCGAGTTGACCTTGTTCGAAGTGAAAGCCGGGTCGTTCATCGGTGTAGCGATCATGCTCGGTTACGGCTTGCAGACGGTCGGGCTGCAAAGTATCCCGAGCAGCCAGTCGGCGTTCATTACTGCGCTGTATGTGCCTTTTGTGCCGCTGCTGCAATGGCTGGTAATGGGAAGGCGCCCGGGATTGATGCCAAGCATCGGGATCATGCTGGCGTTCACCGGGTTGATGTTGTTGTCGGGCCCTTCGGGTGCGTCCTTGAATTTCAGCCCAGGGGAAATTGCGACACTGATCAGCGCCGTAGCGATTGCTGCCGAAATCATTCTGATCAGCACGTTCGCCGGGCAGGTGGACGTGCGACGCGTGACCGTGGTGCAACTGGCCGTGACCGCGGTGTTGTCGTTCTTGCTGGTGGTGCCGACCGGTGAAGTGATTCCGGATTTTTCCTGGTTGTTGCTCGCGACGGCTTTAGGCCTGGGCGCAGCCAGTGCGGCGATTCAAGTGGCGATGAATTGGGCACAGAAAAGTGTTTCGCCGACTCGCGCGACGTTGATCTATGCCGGTGAACCAGTATGGGCGGGAATCGTCGGACGGATGGCCGGGGAACGGTTGCCGGCCATTGCGCTGGTGGGTGCCGGGCTGATTGTTGTGGCGGTGATTGTCAGTGAGCTGAAGACCAAGGGAAAGGTTGTTCAGGCTCAGGATGAGCGGGAGCGGAAAACGCTTGGCTAGGTTGCGCGCCCCTTTACTATCGCGAGCAGGCTCATTCGACGCGTTGCATATAGCAGGAGTGATCCTGCTCGCGATAAGGCGATCAACGGTAAATTCGCCTCGTTGAAACAACACTAAACATAAAATTTGAGACTACTTTGTAGGATTCTGAGACATCCTCGCATTTGGTGATCGGGGAACTGGCACGTATGATGCTTCACAAACTTCCGCAGATTAGAAGCCTATGTCCCTGATAGTTCTACTGCTTCTGCCATTCGTTGGCAGCTGTCTGGCAGCTGTCCTGCCGCACAATGCGCGTAATGCCGAATCGCTGCTGGCGGGCCTGGTCGCTTTGATCGGCACCGTTCAGGTCGCGTTGCTGTACCCGCAAATCGCCCACGGCGGGGTGATCCGCGAAGAATTCATGTGGTTGCCCAGCCTTGGGCTGAACTTCATTTTGCGCATGGATGGCTTTGCCTGGCTGTTCTCGATGTTGGTGCTGGGCATCGGCACACTCGTCTCTTTATATGCCCGTTATTACATGTCGCCGGACGATCCGGTGCCGCGCTTTTTCGCGTTCTTCCTAGCGTTCATGGGCGCCATGCTTGGCCTGGTGATTTCCGGCAACCTGATTCAGATCGTGTTTTTCTGGGAGCTGACCAGTCTCTTCTCGTTCCTGCTGATCGGCTACTGGCATCACCGCGCCGATGCGCGGCGCGGTGCTTATATGGCGTTGATGGTCACCGGTGCAGGCGGGTTAAGCCTGCTGGCGGGGGTCATGATCCTCGGCCATGTCGTAGGCAGCTACGACCTCGACAAGGTCCTGGCCGCCGGCGATCTGATTCGCGCACATGCCCTCTACCCCGTTCTTCTGCCGCTCATCCTGATCGGCGCGCTGAGCAAAAGCGCACAATTCCCCTTTCACTTCTGGCTGCCCCACGCCATGGCAGCGCCGACGCCTGTCTCGGCATATTTGCACTCAGCGACCATGGTCAAGGCCGGGGTCTTTCTCCTTGCACGATTGTGGCCATCGCTGTCCGGCAGTGAAGAATGGTTCTATATCGTCAGCGGTGCCGGCGCGTGTACGCTGTTGCTCGGCGCGTACTGCGCGATGTTCCAGAACGATCTCAAAGGTCTGCTGGCCTACTCGACCATCAGCCATCTCGGCCTGATCACTTTGCTCTTGGGCCTCAACAGTCCACTGGCTGCGGTCGCAGCGGTTTTTCACATTCTCAATCACGCCACGTTCAAAGCTTCGCTGTTCATGGCCGCCGGCATCATTGACCACGAAAGCGGCACCCGCGACATCCGCAAACTCAGTGGCCTGATCAAACTGATTCCCTATACGGCGACGCTGGCCATGGTCGCCAGCGCCTCAATGGCCGGGGTGCCGTTGCTTAACGGTTTCCTGTCTAAGGAAATGTTCTTCGCCGAAACAGTATTCATCAACGCCACCGCATGGGTGGAAACCAGTCTGCCGATCGTCGCAACCATCGCCGGCATGTTCAGCGTCGCGTACTCGCTGCGGTTCACTGTCGACGTATTCTTCGGCCCCACCGCCACCGACCTGCCGCACACCCCGCACGAGCCGCCACGCTGGATGCGCGCCCCAGTAGAATTGCTGGTCTTCACCTGTCTGCTGGTGGGGATTTTTCCGGCGCAAATCATCGGGCCATTGCTTGCGGCTGCGGCACTGCCGGTGGTTGGGGGCGTGTTGCCGGAATACAGTCTCGCCATCTGGCACGGCCTGAACGCACCGATGATCATGAGCCTGATCGCCATGACCGGCGGCATCCTTCTGTATTTGTTGCTGCGCAAGCAGTTCAAGCTCGGTCGCTTCAAGTACCCACCATTGGTGGGGCGCTTCAACGGCAAGCGGCTGTTCGAGCGCAGTCTGGTGGTGATGATGCGCCTCGCCCGGCGCGTCGAAAGGAGACTGGGTACCAAGCGACTGCAGATGCAGCTCTTTCTGATGGTATTGGCCGCCGTGCTCGCCGGTCTGATCCCGATGCTGCACAGCACTCTCACTTGGGGCGAGCGACCGAAAATCCCTGGTTCCATCGTCTTCGTGACCCTGTGGCTGCTGGCAATCGCTTGTGCGCTCGGCGCCGCATGGCAAGCCAAGTATCACCGTCTCGCCGCCCTGACCATGGTCAGCGTTTGTGGCCTGATGACCTGCGTGACTTTTGTCTGGTTCTCGGCCCCTGATCTGGCGCTGACGCAACTGGCGGTCGAAGTGGTGACCACGGTGTTGATCCTGCTCGGCCTGCGTTGGTTGCCGCGACGCATTGAAGAGGTTTCTCCGCTGCCAGGCAGCCTGCGCAAGGCGCGCATTCGGCGTCTGCGCGACTTGCTGCTGTCGATTGCGGTCGGTGCGGGTATGGCGCTGCTGTCCTACGCCATGCTTACCCGGCAGACGCCTAACCACATTTCGTCGTTCTACCTCAGCCGCGCCCTGCCCGAGGGCGGCGGCAGCAACGTGGTGAATGTGATGCTGGTGGACTTCCGTGGTTTCGACACCCTTGGTGAAATCACCGTACTGGTCGCCGTGGCGCTCACCGTGTTCGCGCTGCTGCGCCGCTTCCGCCCGCCGAAAGAAAGCCTGCAATTGCCGGCCCAGCAACGCTTGCTCGCACCCGACGTGGTGACCGATCTGGTCAACCCGCGTTCGGCCAGTGACACCGCGCTTGGCTTCATGATGGTGCCGGCGGTGCTGGTGCGTCTGCTGCTGCCCGTCGCACTGGTGGTGTCGTTCTACCTGTTCATGCGCGGGCACAATCAACCGGGCGGCGGCTTTGTCGCCGGGCTGGTGATGTCGGTGGCTTTTATCCTGCAGTACATGGTCGCAGGCACGCAGTGGGTGGAGGCGCAAATGAGCCTGCGCCCATTGCGCTGGATGGGCACCGGGCTGTTGTTCGCCACTGCCACCGGTCTCGGTGCGATGCTGGTGGGCTATCCGTTTCTGACCACTCACACGTGGCACATCAGCGTGCCGTTGCTCGGCGATATTCATATCGCCAGTGCGCTGTTTTTCGACATCGGCGTGTACGCCGTGGTGGTCGGGTCGACACTGCTGATCCTCACCGCCCTCGCCCACCAATCGGTGCGCGGACACAAGACTGCATCGCTGCCCAAATCCGTCGCCAGCAAAGGAGCCGTCTGATGGAAGAAGTCATCGCAATCGCCATCGGCATTCTGGCCGCGTCCGGAGTCTGGCTGATCCTGCGCCCGCGAACCTTTCAGGTGGTCATGGGCCTGTGCCTGTTGTCCTATGCCGTCAACCTGTTCATTTTCAGCATGGGCAGCCTGTTTATCGGCAAGGAGCCGGTGATCAAGGACGGCGTAACCCAGGATCTGCTGCACTACACCGACCCTTTGCCCCAGGCGCTGGTACTGACGGCCATCGTCATCAGCTTCGCCATGACCGCGCTGTTTCTCGTCGTACTGCTCGCCTCGCGCGGCTTGACCGGCACCGACCACGTCGACGGCCGGGAGCCTAAAGAATGATGGTGATGACTCACTTGATCGCCGCTCCGATCCTGCTGCCGCTGCTGACCGCCGCGATCATGCTGATGCTGGGCGAGAAGCATCGGCCGCTGAAGGCCAAAATCAACCTCTTCTCCAGCTTCCTCGGCCTGTTCATTTCGGTGATGCTCCTGCAATGGACGCAGACCACCGGTGTGCCCGGTTCCATAGGCGTTTATCTGCCGGGCAACTGGCAGGCCCCCTTCGGCATCGTTCTGGTGGTTGATCGTCTGTCGGCAATGATGCTGGTGCTGACCGGCGTGATCGGCGTCAGCGCGCTGATGTTTGCCATGGCTCGCTGGGACGGCGCCGGCTCAAGTTTCCACGCGTTGTTCCAGATTCAATTGATGGGCCTGTATGGGGCGTTTCTGACGGCGGATCTGTTCAACCTGTTCGTGTTCTTCGAAGTGTTGCTTGCCGCATCCTACGGCTTGTTGCTGCACGGCTCGGGCCGGGCGCGGGTGTCGTCGGGGCTGCATTACATTTCGATCAACCTGTTGGCATCGTCACTGTTCCTTATCGGCGCGGCGTTGATTTACGGCGTGACCGGCACGCTGAACATGGCCGATCTGGCGATGAAAATCCCGCTGGTGCCGGAAGCCGACCGTGGTTTGCTGCATGCGGGGGCAGGGATTCTTGCGGTGGCGTTTCTGGCGAAGGCTGGCATGTGGCCGCTGAATTTCTGGCTGGTGCCGGCTTATTCCTCGGCCAGCGCGCCGGTGGCGGCAATGTTCGCGATCATGACCAAGGTCGGTGTTTATACGCTGCTGCGCCTGTGGACCCTGCTCTTTTCAGGTCAGGCCGGCGCTTCGGCGTTCTTTGGCGGCGACTGGCTGATTTATGGCGGCATGGCGACCATGGCCTGCGCAGGGCTGGCAGTTCTTGCCGCGCAACGCCTGGAGCGCATGGCCAGCCTGAGCATACTGGTGTCGGCGGGCATCCTGCTCTCGGCGACCGGTTTCGCCCAACCAAACCTGATTGGCGCTGCATTGTTCTATCTGGTCAGCTCGACCCTGGCGCTGAGCGCGCTGTTCCTGCTCGCCGAACTGATCGAGCGCTCGCGCTCGGCCAATGAAATTCCCCTTGAGGACGAAAGCGAACTGCTGCCGCGGCCGCAGGAATCGCTGCAGCCGCCCAAGGGCATCAACCTCGACGACGAACAGAAAGCCGTGGTGGGCCAGGTCATCCCGTGGACCATGGCCTTTCTCGGTTTGAGCTTTATCGCTTGCGCCCTGTTGATCATCGGCATGCCACCGCTGTCCGGCTTCATTGGCAAGCTCAGTCTGATCGGCGCATTGCTCAACCCCCTGGGACTGGGTACCGAGGCGCCACTGTCTCCCGGCGCATGGGGACTGTTGGCGCTGTTGATCCTGACTGGTCTGGCCTCCCTGATGGCTTTCTCTCGCCTGGGCATCCAGCGTTTCTGGACGCCGGAAGAGCGTCCGTCACCGTTGCTGCGCAAACTCGAATGCGCGCCGATTTTCCTGTTGCTCGGGCTGAGCATCGCCTTGACTTTCAAGGCTGAACCGCTGCTGCGCTACACCCAGGCCACGGCCGAAGCGCTGAACAATCCGCAGCAATATGTGCTGGCGGTCCTTGGCACTCGAGCCGTACCGAGCCCGCAAGCCAGAGCCGACATGCTCGAGGTGCAGCCATGAATCGACTGTTTCCGGCGCCGTGGTTATCGCTGGCCCTGTGGATTCTGTGGCTGACCCTGAACCTGTCGGTCAGCCCGGGCAACCTGTTACTCGGCGCCGCACTGGGTTTCGCCGCGCCGCTGATGATGCGCAAGTTGCGACCAAAACGTGCGCGCATCCGTAACCCCATGGCCATCCTGCGCCTGTTCCTCCTGGTCGGCCGTGACGTGATCATGTCCAACCTGATCGTCGCCTGGGGCGTACTTAACGCCGGACGTCGCCCGCCCAACTCACGCTTTATCAAGGTGCCGTTGGACCTGCGCGATGCTCATGGCCTGGCGGCGCTGGCGATGATCTGCACCGTGGTACCCGGCACCGTGTGGTCGGAACTGGCGCTGGACCGCAGCGTTCTATTGCTGCACGTCTGGGACCTGAACGACGAAGCGCAGTTCATCGAGCACTTCAAGAGCACTTACGAGCGCCCGCTGATGGAGATTTTCGAATGAGCCCATTGCTGTCGAATGCGATCCTGCTGACGCTGTTCCTGTACTGCGTAGCGATGGCGCTGACCCTGGTGCGTCTGTTCAAGGGACCGTCAGCTCAGGATCGTGTACTGGCTCTGGATTACCTGTACATCGTCGCCATGCTGATGATGCTGACGCTGGGCATTCGTTACGCCAGTGATACCTACTTCGAAGCGGCGCTGCTGATCGCTCTGTTCGGCTTCGTCGGCTCGTTTGCACTGGCAAAATTCCTGCTGCGTGGAGAGGTCATCGAATGAATGCCCAATTGTCTTTATGGATCGAGATTCCGGTGGCGACTCTGCTGGTGCTCAGCGGCTTGTTCACGCTGCTGGGCGCGACCGGATTGCTGCGCATGAAGGACTACTTCCAGCGCATGCATCCGCCAGCACTGGCCTCGACAATCGGCGCCTGGTGTGTGGCGTTGGCGTCGATCATCTGTTTTTCAGCGCTGAAGTCCGCGCCGGTGGTGCACGCCTGGCTGATTCCGGTCCTGTTGGCGATCACCGTGCCGGTGACCACCCTGTTGCTGGCGCGGGCAGCGTTGTTCCGCAAGCGCATGGCTGGAGATGATGTGCCGGCTGAGGTTAGTAGCCGTCGGACTGAGAGCGGTAGCTAGTCAATCCAAAGGTGCCAAGGCTTGGGCCGTGATCGGACGATCGCTTGCTCCTGCCTTTCAGACCCAAGCCACCGCCAAAAGCCCCGCTCCTAAAAGCGCACACAACGGCGAGTACACCCACGTGTCCAGTCGCGCAAATCGCGAATCCTTCACTTCCTTGAAAAAGCCGACCAGATTCGAGTCACCGATGGCTCGGGCAAACATCAGCAACGCAATCGCGCTGATGACCCATTGCAGTGCCTTGTGCTGCACCGCCGGCATTCCCCAACCGACCCGCATGCAAACCAGCGCCGCGATCACCAGCAGCGCAGCCGCCACTAACAAGGTCAGCCCGCCTGACGGCTTGAACGCCGGGCGCACTGTGGCGACGAAGCCCGACACCGGCACTTGCGGTACCACCACAGCAGCCGCCCATTGCCCACCCAAAGCCCAATACACGTGCATCAGGCCGATTACCGCGAAGACAGCCACCAGCCATTGAGCCAACACAAAGGTCATGGTTGAAATCCTTCAAAGGGATTTGAACAAACCATCGTAGTCGGGTTTTCCAACCATGCACGACCGGTCGGCGGTACGGTGGCCTGACCGCGTTATTTCAGATCAGCCGTTACTTTGTCAGCCACATCCTTGGGCAGCCACGCCTGCCACACATCCGGATGCGCCTTCATGAACGCTACCGCCGCCTCACGAGGCGCGGTGTGCTTGTCACTCATGTCTGCCAGTGCTTTGTTCAGTGGCTCGATTGGAAAATCAACCTTGCTGAAGAATTCGGCGATCTGCGGATTCTGCTTTTGGAACGGCGTAGACACACCAATCGACAGCTTCGATGCCAGCGAGCGGGTCGGTTCAGGATTGGGATTATCGGCGTCGGTCAGCGTCTTCCACGCTTCGGCGTCGAACGGCGGTTCTTCCAGTTGCACGAGTTTGAATTTGCCAAGCAGAGGCGTCGGCGACCAGTAATAGAACAACACGGGTTTGCCGCGACGAATCGAAGAGCTGATTTCGGCATCCAGCGCGGCACCCGAACCGCTGCGGAAGTTAGTGTAATCGTCCTGCAAGCCATACGCGGTGAGCTTCTGCTTGTTGACCACTTCCGACGTCCAGCCGATAGGGCTATTGAGGAAACGCCCTTTGCCCGGGCTTTCAGGGTCCTTGAACACGTCTTTGTATTTCTTCAGATCAGTGACACTGCGCAGATCTGGCGCCAGCGGCTTGATGCCTTTGGCCGGGTCGCCCTTGATCACATATTCCGGCACCCACCAACCTTCAGTGGCGCCTTTTACCGTATCGCCCAGGCCAACGACTTTGCCCTCGGCTTCGGCCTTTACCCAGACCGGACTGCGCCCGGCCCACTCTTCGCCAATTACCTGAATGTCATTATTCGCCAGTGCGGTCTCAAGGGTAATGGTAGTGCCCGGCAGTGTATCGGTCGGCAAGCCGTAGCCTTTCTCGACAATCACCCGCAGCACCTCGGTAATAAGGCTGCCGCTTTCCCAGTTAAGGTCGGCAAAGTGGATCGGCGTCTGTGCCGCCTGCAGCGATTGCGCCGACGTCAGCAAACCGAAGGTGGCCACGCTGGCGGCCAGTAACCGTCGAAATCCGTTCATGCATCGCACCTCGTGCTGTTCACAGCAATGGCAGTTGGCCTGACAGAAACGCAAGCCTCTGAATGACTCAGTCAACTGACTTTAGCCGAGGTTCCTGCTTTTTTCGGGATGGGATGCGCGCAAGGTTACGTTTCAGACTTTTCCTGCAGGCTGTGCAGCTCACGTCTGACCATGCTGGCGTAAGCCGCCGGTTGCAATGCATAAATCTGCGTCGCCACCCAATTCAGCCAGGCACCTTGCAAATCGGCCTTTCGGGCGAACAACCGCTGCGCTTCTTCGCGTGCGCTGTCGAGGTTTTGCAAATGGAAGTCTGCTCGATTCACTCGCTGGCCTTGAAGGTCACCAGTTCGCCCTTGCGCCATTTGGCGGCTTTGGCGGTAACCGCTTTCAAGGTCTTGGTCAGGCCTTCCTGCAGCTGCTCATTGGCGGCGAACACGGTAACGACACTATGGCCTTCCTTGAACAGGATCGCGTGACCGTCGGCCGTACTGACAAACGCGTAGTCGCCCAATCCATAAACCGACAGCTTGATGTCGCGAAAGCGAATGTCCAACTTGCCGCCTTCACGACTAGGGAGGACCGATGCAATGAAATGGTCGCCTACCTTTAGTTTGAGTCCCGGTTTGTCATCGACCACCAACGCACTTTCGGTATCGATTTCGGCGATGTAAATGCCTTCGGCGTTTTGCTCGGTGATGTAAACAAAACGTGATTGGAATTGCTTGACCAGCTTTGCACGCAAATCACCCAGCACGAACAAAGCATGCATATCGAGGTTACTGACTGCCAAAGAAACATCCCCACATTTGAAAAACCGCTGCGAAAAACGCCCACGGCAAAGAAACGGCAAGGCCGATGAAAATTGCAAAACACTCAAAAACCTGGCGCGAGCAAAGCGCTCTCCAATCGCGAGGTTCGTAGACTACTGGATTGTCATGAGTGAAATCTGCTCTGAAATCGCCAAAGCCTGAAGGAAAAAGCCTCAAGTACGACTAGAGCAAATCTGACTACGAACTTTAGGGAAATTTCTCACGAAAAAAAGCACTTTTCCGACATATCGCTGGCGAAAAATTGCTTTAGATAAGCCACGTCGTCAGCAGGTTCTGGCGATTTTAGAGCAGCGATGCTCATTACGACTACCCGCAACGGCCGCTAATTCCCGGCCCGACTGATGAAAAGGACTTCATATGTGCACTTTGACTCATTTTGCCACGTCGGCTGACGCGCGAATCAACCCATCTCTGGCAATGCAAGTAACCGACCTCCATAACCCACCGACATCTTCTAACAATCAGCAGACTCCGCACTTTCAGGTGGTGCCGGCGGGCATCGCCTTCTTTCATATCAAGGAAATATCCACCGGCCGTGTCAGAGGTTTCCGCGGCAATCACAACGAAGCGTGCGCCCTCGCCCGCTCGCTTGAATCAAAAATCGAACTCCACGCCAGCACCTGCCTCTGATAAGGGGAGTGAAATGAACAAGCCGCACCGGCACCGACCCAGGAGTAGATGATGGAACTGCCAACCGAGCTCAACCTGACCACCCTTTTCGAACAGCTGGGCCTACCGTCTGACGAAGCGTCGATCAACGATTTTGTCGAGGCCCATCCATTGGACCAGGACACGAAACTCATTGATGCCGATTTCTGGACGCCCCAGCAGGCGCAATTGCTCAAGGAATGGCTGCGTGCGGATGGCGAAGAAGCGCCGATCGTAGATGAGCTGAACGTACGTTTGCATCGCGGCAAATAAGGCGATCAGTGCAGGCTGTCGCCGGGCTCGATGTTCATTTGTTCGAGCCAGGCAGCCTTGCACTCCTCCGCCTCATCGCGACTGGCGAACGCTGTGCCGCGTCGCTCACCATTGAGCAAAACCACCCAGCACACACTGCGCCCCATCGCTCGTAATCCGGCCGGAACACCGCTGCCGATCATCACTGCCACGTCTACCCTGCACTGCATGTCTTCTCCGAAGTAATTAGCTACCTAACTAAGTCGGAAGATTAATGCTTTCCTGCGGATGGAAACAGCAATCGCCGCGCACAGATTCATTGCGTCAACGGTAATAATCTCAGCGCGGGGCTTCAGGTTTGTAGCCCAGCCGCAACCCGCCCCAATGCCGGCCCTTGATCGTGATCGGCACTGACAAATCATGCATCAGTTCACCCGTGTCACGCGTGTAAGTCTGCAACAGCACCGGTTGCTGATGGCTGCCGCAGCGGATACCGGTGCGGTCGGCAAATTTGCGTTTGGTGCGATTGTTCACGGTGTCGATCTGAATATCACCGGTCAGCGGCTGGCTGAATGCCCGGTTATGCGTCGGGACATATCCCTGCTGCGTGCAGGCGATCGCGAACACCAAACCTTCATGACGCGCTAACAGAGGCTCTTGAATTGCCGGCAAGACCTGATCGGTGTATCGATCAAACCGGGTCTGAAACCTGGTTGGCTCGGTGCCCGGGATCGGCTGGTAGCTGCGATCGAACAAATCATCAAGACTGACTCGGCCCTGCTCGACATCTGCCTCGAAGCGCGCTGCGATCTGGCTCGCACCTTCGCGGGCCAAGTCATAGATGCGCTGGTGATAATCGTCCAGCCCCACCTCGGCCAGACGCTCACTGATGGTCTCCGCCTGCCCTTCCATCTGCACCGCTGCCTCGGCGAGGCGGCGGGTCTGTTGATCGCTGATCGCCAGATCGCTGCGCATTTGCTCAATCGCGTTGAACAGCGCGTCGAGCTGCTCGCGATTGGTTTGCGCGCCCCGGGCGATTTCGCTGACTTGGGTTTCAACGCCGGCCGCCAGTCGCGCAATGTTCTCAAGATGCTGACCGGTGTGCTCGACCTGTTCTACGCCAGTGTGCAGATCACTCGACAGCTCGCGAATCTGCGCCACCACTTGCGCGGTGCGTTGCTGAATGTCGGCAACCATCTCCCCGACTTCGCCCGTTGCCGCCGCCGTGCGCGCGGCCAATCCGCGCACTTCATCGGCGACCACAGCGAAACCGCGACCGTGCTCACCGGCCCGGGCTGCTTCGATCGCAGCGTTTAATGCCAACAAATTGGTCTGGCTGGCAATCGACTGAATTACCAGCGTCACGCGCTGAATGTCGTCGCTGCGCACACTCAAGGCTTCGATCAGCTCGCGACTGGCATTGGCGCGTTGACTGAGTTGCTGCATGCGCGAAATCGAATCGAGCAGCTCGCTACGCCCCGCCGCGCTGCTGTGATGCGCTTCGCTGGCGGCATCGAGCGCCTCGCGGCTGAGCTGTGAAGTCGCCTGTTCGGTAGCGATCATCACCTCGGCGTTGCTGACGATCTGCGCCGCCGCGTCGAGTTGCGATTCAAGCTTGCTCGCCAGGGCCTTGACCGAGAACGCGACGCCGGCCGCAGACAGTGCGTTGTGACTGGTGGTGTAGGAAAGATCACGAGTCAGCGCAGATAATTCGCCGGCAGTATCGACCGGCGCTGCATCAGCAACCCTGCGCGAACGCAGGCGCGGCAGCCAGACGATCAGCACCGCCAGCGGCATGCCGATGTACAGCGACCATTCGGCCATGGCCATGCCGGCGAGCAATAGCATCAGGGCGATGCTTTGCAGGGTTGGCGCAATCCAGCGGTTTTTCGGCAAAAGCACTGGTGCAGGCAGCACCCCAACCAGAGATCCGTCTCTCGTCATGTTCATCACCCCACGCTCGTTGTCATTGTTGTGACTGCATTAAACGCCACTACAACGCCATTATCCATGGTCCGTTAGTCGTGGGGGGTTTGTGGCAGGTCAATGAAAACCGCTTGGGCAAAATGCAGACGAGCAAAAACAAAGATCGCAGCCTTCAGCAACGCCCGTGTAGGAGCTGCCGAAGGCTGCGATCTTTTCAAGGTGCCCTCTTTTGAGAGGGTCACCCCACAGAATCAGGCCTGACGCTGGTGCTTATCGATCTGCTCGTGACGTTCTTGAGCTTCGATGCAGTATTTGGTGGTCGGGCTGATCAGCAGGCGCTTCAGGCCAATGGCCTCACCGCTGTCGTCGCACCAGCCAAAGCTGTCGTCCTTGATGCGCTCAAGGGCTTGTTCCAACTGCGGCAGCATGCGCTGGTCGCGATCGATCGCGTTGACCAGCCAGGTGCGCTCTTCTTCAACCGAAGCCGCATCCGCCGGGTCAGCCGGGGTGTCCAGGCTTTCAATGGCGATACGATTTTGCTCAATGCGCTCGTGGGTTTCGACTTTCATGTTCTGCAACAGCTCAGTGAAGAAAGCGTGTTGCTCAGCATTCATGTAGTCATCTGCCGGCATGGCCAGCAACTTGTCCTTTGTCATTGATATCTCTATAAAAAAACGTGCATTAAGGCGAATAAGGGAGCGTTTCGGCGAACCGTGTCGGGCCGTCGAAAAGGCATCGTTTTATTGCAAACGCCACCCGGCACTCAATTTACGAGGGGCGGCAGTCTAAGGCCCGATCACAGCCTCAGCAACTGTAAATACAGGGAATTTGTCCGACAGGACCCGGAAACTGCTCTGACACAGGTGCCACACGGCCATCGGAGTGCGTTTATAGCAAGAAATTCAGTCGAGCGGCTGTATATAGAAGACAAACGGCTAACCGTAACGCAGGATAGCCAGCACTGCCTGCGCTTCGCACGCCAACGAACACCAGGGACTGACAATTGCCTCAGGCTCGGCTAGGTTATGCCTTCCCACCGGTTCGACTTGAAGGAACGCGTCATGAAACTGATTGGCATGCTCGACTCCCCTTACGTGCGCCGCGTAGCAATCTCCGCCAAATGCCTAGGGATCGACCTCGAACACGAGTCGGTCTCGGTGTTCCGCCACTTCGAACGATTCCAGCAGATCAACCCTGTGGTCAAGGCGCCCACATTGATCCTCGACGACGGCGTGGTCCTCATGGACTCGACCCTCATCCTCGATTACCTCGAAGCCAGCTCCGGCAAAAGCCTGCTGCCAAGCGATCTCAAACAACGCGCCCAGGCCCTGCGCCTGATCGGCCTGAGCCTCGCCGCCTGCGAAAAAGCCGTGCAGCTCTACTACGAACGCAACCTGCGCCCGGCCGACATTCAATATCAGCCGTGGGTCGAACGCGTCGAAGGCCAGCTCGCCGCCGCATTTACCGCGCTGGAAAAAGAACTTGAACACAGTGACTTGCCTGTCGACGGCTCCCTCGCCCAGGACGGCATCAGTCTGGCGGTTGCCTGGAGCTTCACCGACCTTGTCGTGCCGGATCAGATCGACGCCGCGCGCTATCCACGTATCGCCCAATACACCGCCTACGCAGAAGGCACCGATGCGTTCATCAGCACACCGATGAACTGATCATGAGCTCCACCGACACCGCCGCCCCGGCGTTAAAGGAAATCTTCAACGCCGAGCGCTTGCAGCACATCGCTGACGAAATGAGCGCGGTGTACCCGGCGTTCAAGGCCAAGACGTTTCTCAAACACGCCCAGGACGGACTCGCTGAACTATCAGTAATGCAACGCATGGCGCGTGTCAGCGAAAGCCTGCATGCCGTGCTGCCGCTGGACTACGAAGATTCCCTTGAAGTGCTGTTCGAACTCGCGCCACGGCTGAACAGCGGCTTCGTCAGCATGTGCCTGCCACACTACGTCGCGAGCTACGGCGCCCATGCGTTCGACACCTCAATAGACGCGCTGAAGTACTTCACCAGCTTCGGCTCCTCCGAATTCGCCATCCGCTACTTTTTGCGCAGCGACCTCGAGCGCTCGCTGGAACGAATGCATGACTGGACCCGAGACGAAAACCACCACGTCCGCCGCCTCGCCAGCGAAGGCAGCCGCCCTCGCCTGCCGTGGTCGTTCCGCCTGGAAGCGGTGCAGGCTGATCCGCAGCTGGCCGCCGGGATACTGGATCGGTTGAAGGCGGACGAGAGCTTGTACGTGCGCAAGTCGGTGGCAAATCATTTGAATGACGTGACGAAGGTGCATCCGCAGTGGGTGTTGGACACGATTGAAGGTTGGTCGCTGGAGAACAAGCACACGGCCTGGATTGCCAAGCATGCGCTGCGCAGTTTGATCAAACAGGGCGACGTGCGCGCGCTGACGGTGATTGGCGCAGGGGCGAAGGCTGAGGTTGAGTTGTTGGATGCGCGGGTTGAGCCTGCGGTGGTGAGGTTGGGGGAAGCGATTACTTTGTCGTTTACGGTGAAGTCCATGGTGGCGCACGAGCAAAGGCTGGTGATTGATTATGCGATTGAGTATGTGAAGGCGAATGGCGGGGTTTCGAGGAAGGTTTTCAAGTTGAAGACTTTGGGATTAGCGGGTTTCGGGACTGAGGTAGTGCGACGGAATCAAGTCATCAAGGATTTTACTACGCGCAAGCATTTTGCCGGGCGACATGGGGTGCAGGTGATGGTTAATGGGGAGGTGTTGGGTAGTGCGGCGTTTGAGGTTTTGATTTGAGGCGTGAGTTGTTTATTTACCAAAACAGCCGGTAGCGGTTCAGTGCACTGGCAGCCGTGCTTCGACATTGCGCGCGGCGGCACAGTGGACGACTCACGGCTTCAGCGCTTACCAACTTCCGTACGGGATGCCGAATTTCTCGATATAGCGCTTGGACTTTTCGCTGACGGGATAGGCGTAGCGTCCTTGGTTCTTACCCTGACTCGGTCCTAAAGGCTCGATCTCTGCCTGTGCTCTGGCGACTTTGATCGGATGGTGGCACTCGTCTCTGACCCAAACCTGCACAACGCCGCCAGGCGCCAGGCCCAGATAGACCGATGAAATATAGGTACTCCGCCGCTCTGGTGTTTTCGCGCAGCGCTGCGCGACCGAAGTCCGCATCATTTGCCTGGCTTCTTCGGGTATATCTACCCAAGCCCGATAAGTTTGAGGCTCTACGATGGACTGCCAGCGAACAAAAATTCTTTTTGGGAGATCAGCGCCGACCACGGCTTTTGCGGACGCGCCCACTCCGCCCCAACCACGGGCCGATTCGGTGCCGTCTTCAGGTTGCCCGCCCGATGCCGATCCACCACCGGTACGCAGAAATGTTTTTCCCTTTATATCTTCCACAGCAGTGTCTTCAACCCAGACCTTCATGTAGTTGGGTTCGGTGAAACCGAGTTCCCACCAAGGGGATTTAGGGTCGTTTTTTGCTGACAGCGGGTCGGCATTACAACCAGCCACAAAAAGCGTACACAGCAGTGCTGTAAATAACTTCATTACCAAAGCGTCCAGTCAGGTACGTGTGGGTGCTTTACTCGGATTGCATCTTCCGTGGGGGCGTTGATGTAAACAGCTCTGATGCCACTCCCATCTCTCCTGCCAAGCGGATGGTTCCAGTTGGCGGACGTGTGAATGTACTTGAGTTTGAGTATTTGCTCCTCCTCTGGCGTGGTGCTGTAGTCGCCGGAGACAAAACGATCACACATGGGCTTGAGTTCTTCAGGAACGGCGAAGTCTGGCGTCTCGGGAATGTCTTCGAAGAGAACGCCTTTAGCTCTGGCGAGTTGATGCATCACGCGCAGGCTCACTCTCGACAGTAATCCACTCACCGGACGCTTGAGTTGGACGGCCGCATAGACTCGCTTGACTTGAGGACTAAGTCGATCCTGAGGGCTGACCGGTAGCAGTAATGGCGGTGGCGTAACGATCTCGAGATTTTCGAGCGGCCAACCCTTGGCTAGCCACTGATTTCTCACATTGATCGCATCCTGGTAGATCGATGTGGTAGCGACGTCAGTATACGTACCGACCTCTAGCGTCTGCATTGGGCTAACGAGAACACACTCTTCAGCGTCCTCAAGGTAACCCCCTCCCACATCGGAATGCACACCCGGCAAGACGATTTCCGGATGATCCATCGCTACTCGATTGAGAGCAAAGTTAGCCCTGCATTCATCCCGCGCAGCCAACTGCACAACGTCGGTGAAATAACGTCGGTCGAGATAGAGTTTGACCCCCGTTGCGACTGCGCTTTTTATGTTGCCCAGATTGGACCATCCAGCAATCGACGGTACCGTGTCGAACAGCCCAATGAAGCCCACGTTGATGTCGCTGTGATACTGATCAACAAAGGTCGAACTGAGGGCATCGGACATACTGCGGAGAATGTCGCCTAAAGGCCCTTGTTTGCCACGCACTATCTCGTTGGCGAAATGTCTGGCGGCTGCGGCACCGCGACTAAAGCCAAACGTGTCGAAAGTCAACGAAGCAATTTCACTACCGGGATTTTTGTCCAATACTTCAGTGATACGCTGCTCGATCACCGCGAAACAGGATTGGACTCGCCCTGCAACGCCGGTTTCACCACGTCCTGTACCGGCGCCGAATTTACTGTCTTCTTCACCTGAACGGGTACCTATACCTTCGACGTAGACCATACCGAAAGCTCTCTTTCGTGGCCCTTCTCCCTCAGCGAGTCGTGTTGCTCCATACAGTTCGCTCAGCTTCTTCACATTGCTGACATCGTTGCCATAACTACTATCCGGATCACCCATATAAGGCTGGCAACTGGCGGGAATATCTTCAGGCGCAATCGGATGCTGAGCGCCACACAACAACCCCGCAGCAGAGTTGTTCGCATTGTTGCCCGTGCCATCAAAGAACACCCCGATCCTCAACGCAATCCCGATTTTCTCAGGTTCGCGCGCAGGCTCTTTCCCATGCTTCTCATACTCGGCCCAATGCCGGGCGTGTATGTCGACGGGTTTGGCTTCTTCGTAGCGATAGTTTTTCGGCGGGTTTGGAACGTAGCCACTCAATCCTTGATTCCTTCTGATCCTTGAAGAACGGCCAGAAGGGTGACAGCCGGGAGGGAGCGGTGCAAGCCGTGGCGGTGTGCCAGCCATGGAGCGTCAGTGCGAGCAGGCTCACTCCCAAAAAGGAATGAGCCTGGCTGGGGATGGCGGGTCAAATCGACCGCTGATTCACCCGCGCCATCAACTGTTCAGCACTTTCCTTGCGCTCGGAATAGCGGTCCACCAGGTGCGCCTGCTGCCCACGCAGCAGCACGGTGAACTTGACCAGTTCTTCCATCACATCCACCACACGGTCGTAGAACGGCGAGGGTTTCATCCGCCCTTCTTCGTCGAATTCCATATAGGCCTTCGGCACCGAGGATTGGTTGGGGATGGTGAACATGCGCATCCAGCGGCCGAGGATGCGTAGTTGGTTGACCACGTTGAACGACTGCGAGCCGCCGCAGACTTGCATCACCGCCAGGGTTTTGCCCTGGGTCGGGCGCACAGCGCCGAGTTCCAGCGGGATCCAGTCGATCTGCGCTTTGAACACGGCGGACATCGCGCCGTGGCGTTCCGGCGAGCACCAGACCTGGCCTTCCGACCACAACACCAGATCGCGCAATTCCTGCACCTTGGGATGGTCGACCGGGACGTCGTCGGGCAATGGCAAACCGGATGGGTTGAAGATCCGCGTTTCGGCGCCAAAGTGTTCGAGCAGGCGCGCGGCCTCCTCGACCAGCAAACGGCTGAACGAGCGCTCGCGGGTCGAGCCGTAGAGAAGAAGAATGCGCGGTTTGTGTTCGCCGACATTCGATGGCTTAACAGCGTCGATCAGGCTGGCGTCGAGGTTGGGCAAATGATTTGTCATGAAGCCTCCTTACAGCGTGCCGATGCGATCGAGTTCGGCTTTCAGTTGCTCGCGACTGAGCGAGTGAAACGGCAGATCGAGGAAGGCTTGGCAGCGTTCACCGATGCGCATCAGAGTGGCTTGGAATGCTCCGTCGATTGCCGCTTCGTCGCCCTGCACTTCGGACGGATCTTCCAGTCCCCAATGCGCTTTCAGTGCCGGGCCGAAATACACCGGGCAAGTTTCGCCGGCGGCTTTGTCGCAGACAGTGATAACGATATCCGGCGGGCTGTCTTCAAAGGCTTCGTTGCCTTTGCTGTGCAACCCGTCGATGGCGATTCCGTACTTTTGCAAGGTAGACAGGCTGCGCGGCAGGACTTGGCCTTTGGGAAAACTGCCTGCACTCACCGCTTGGAAACCATCGGGGGCCAGGTGATTGAACATGGCTTCGCAAAGAATGCTGCGGCAGCTGTTGGCTGTGCACATGAACAGGACTCGCATCGATGCGCTCCGTAGAAAATGGAAGATTCAGCAGCAGGCGCGTTCGCGCACGGGACGGCCATCCATGTGTTGCAGGCGTGCGGCGTTGTCTTTGAGCCAATCGGTATTGGCTTTGGACGTCACCTGGAGGATTTCGCCAATCCATGCCGGCAATTGCGGATTGAGGCGGTAATACACCCATTGGCCCTGTCGCCGGTCGAGCAGCAAACCATTGCTGCGCAGTTGCGCAAGATGGCGGCTGATTTTCGGCTGGCTGTCGTCGAGCGCACACATCAGCTCGCAGACGCAGAGCTCACCTTGCTCGGCGATAAGCAGGATGGCGCGGACACGGGTTTCGTCGGCGAGGCTTTTGAAGACTTCGGTGGGGGTGATCATGGTGCTCGGTTCGCGATATGCGGGAAAACGAATATACGGATATCCATATATATGGGCAATCAATATCCAAAGATCGCAGCCTTCGGCAGCTCCTACAGAAATCGGTGCAGGAGCTGACGAAGGCTGCGATCTTTTGATCTCAAAGGTTTAGCAACAACCCCTGCTCCGCCTCACACAACCCCACCATATAATCCCAGACCACCCGCAGCCGCACCGATTTATGCAGCTCCCGCCGTGTGCTGATCCAGTAGCTGCGCTCGATGCTTTCATCCGGCAGCAGCGCGACCAGATCGGCATCGGATTCGGCCATGTAGCAGGGCAACACTGCGATGCCCAATCCCGACCGCGCCGCCTCCTGCTGCGCGATCACGCTGGTGCTGTGGAACACCACGCGCGGGCTGCGACAGAAGCTGTTGAGGAACATCAGTTCCTGACTGAACAGCAGGTCGTCAACGTAACCGATCCATGCATGTCGGCTCAGGTCTTCGCGGCTTTGCAGTGGCGGCGCGTTGTCGAGGTAGGTTTGGCTGGCGTACAGCGCGAGCCGATAGTCAGTCAGCTTGCGCGTGACCAGCATATCGGCGGATGGCCGCTCGAGGTGGATGCTGATTTCCGCTTCGCGGTTGAGGATGCTGACAAAGCGCGGCACGGCGACCAGTTCCACTTCCAGCCCGGGATAGCGCTCGAACAGACCGATCATGCGACTGGCGAGGAATTTGATGCCGAGGCCTTCGGTGACACCGACGCGGATCTTGCCCAGCGGCGCGGTGGACTGGGTGATTTCTTCCTGCGCCAGCAGCGCGACGTTTTCCATCGCTTCGGCGTGCTTGAGCAGCGCCTCCCCCGCCGGAGTCATTTCATAGCCTTGGGCGTGCTGGACGAACAGCGCCGTGCCGAGGCTTTTCTCGATCGACTCGATGTGCCGCGCGACCGTCGCGTGGGTGGTGTTGAGCCGACGCGCGGCAGTGAGCAGGCGACCGCTGCGTTGCAGTTCGAGAAAAAAGCGCAGGTCGTTCCAGTCGAACATGGCGGTTCCTTGTCGGCTATCGTCGTTTCAGGCTGTTTGAAAACGCACAGCGGCTGCGCAAAAACTAACATTCTTTTAACGAAAGCTAACAACTAGAGTGTCCGACAATAAAAACAAAAAGCGAGGTCAGGGCATGCACACGTCCCTGGATGAATTCGACTACATCGTGGTCGGCGCCGGCCCCGCCGGGTGCCTGCTGGCCAATCGGCTTTCAGCGGATCCCCAGCAGCGGGTGTTGCTGCTCGAAGCCGGCGGCCGCGACAACTACACGTGGATTCACATTCCTGTGGGTTACCTCTTCTGCATCGGTAACCCACGCACCGACTGGTGCTTCAAGACCGAAGAACAACCGGGCCTCAATGGCCGCGCGCTGAGTTACCCGCGCGGCAAGGTGCTGGGCGGCTGTTCGTCGATCAACGGCATGATCTATATGCGCGGCCAGGCCGGCGACTACGACGGTTGGGCGGCGGCTGGCAATCCGGGCTGGGCGTGGAAAGACGTGCTGCCGCTGTTCAAACAGAGCGAAAACCACTTTGCTGGCGGCGCTCAATTTCATGGCGATCAGGGCGAATGGCGAGTCGAGCAACAGCGTCTGTCGTGGCCGATTCTCGATGCCTTTCGCAGCGCTGCCGAGCAAAGCGGCATCGCCAGCATCAATGACTTCAACCAGGGCGACAACGAAGGCTGCGGCTACTTTCAGGTCAACCAGAAAGCCGGGGTACGCTGGAACGCGGCCAAGGCATTTTTGAAACCGCTGCGCAGCCGGGCGAACCTGACTGTGCTGACCGGCGTAGAGGTTGATCGTGTCTTGCTGGAGAACGGCCGCGCGACGAAAGTCAGCGCGCGCCATGAAGGCCAGATCAGACAGTTCAAGGCGCGCAAGGAGATTGTTTTGTGCGCCGGCTCGGTCGGTTCGCCGTGCATTCTGCAGCGCTCCGGCATCGGTCCGCGGCCGCTGCTTGAGCGCTTGGGCATCGGCGTGATTCATGAGCTGCCGGGCGTGGGCGGCAACCTGCAGGATCACCTGCAACTGCGCCTGATCTACAAGCTGGAAAACGCGCGTACCTTGAACCAGATCGCTGGCAGCGTGTGGGGCAAGATGGGCATGGGCCTGCGCTATCTGTACGACCGCAGCGGGCCGCTGTCGATGGCGCCGAGTCAGTTGGGCGCATTCGCCCGCTCCGGTCCGGAGCAAACCTCGGCGAACCTGCAATACCACGTGCAGCCCTTATCGCTGGAGCGTTTCGGTGAGCCGTTGCACAGCTTCCCGGCGTTCACCGCCTCGGTGTGCGACCTGCGCCCGCAGAGCCGTGGGCTCATCGAGATTCGCTCGGCCGATCCGCAAGCGGCACCGCTGATTCAGCCCAATTACCTCAGCCACCCGCAAGACTTGCGCGTCGCCGCCGATGCGATCCGCCTGACCCGGCGCATCGTCAGTGCCCCTGCCCTGCAGGCGTTCAAACCGGTGGAATACCTGCCCGGCGCCGACCTGCAAAGCGAAGAACAATTGCACGAAGCGGCGGCAAAAATCGGTACGACGATTTTCCACCCGGTCGGTACTTGCCGCATGGGCAACGACGGCGACGCGGTGGTCGATGCGCAACTTCGCGTGCACGGCGTACCGGGTTTGCGCATTGCCGATGCGTCGATCATGCCGAAAATCACCTCGGGCAATACCTGTTCGCCTACGCTGATGATTGCCGAGAAGGCTGCTCAACTGATTTTGGCTAAACCTGTACACAGTTCTAATGTGGGAGCGGGCTTGCTCGCGAAAGCGGAGTGTCATTCACCCTTGATGTGACCGACCCGGCCCCTTCGGGAGCAAGCCCCCTCCCACAGTTTTTTGCAGCAGACTCAAGGCATCGCGCTTCATCCGGACACGCAACACCAGTGGAACAACAAAAACAATCACTGTGAGGGATACCGATATGTCAGACCACGCTCAGCCGCTGGACGCCGCGGGTAGCGCCGAGACCGGCAATGCGACACAGAAAGTCATCTTCGCCTCATCACTCGGGACGGTGTTCGAGTGGTATGACTTCTTCCTCTACGGCGCCCTTGCGGCGGTGATCAGCAAGCAGTTTTTCGCCGGAGTCAACGACACCACCGCGTTCATCTTCGCGCTGATGGCGTTCGCCGCCGGCTTCATCGTGCGGCCGTTCGGCGCATTGGTGTTCGGCCGCTTGGGCGACATGATCGGGCGCAAATACACTTTCTTGGCGACGATCATTCTGATGGGCGTGGCGACGTTTTGCGTCGGACTGCTGCCGACCTACGCCAGCATCGGCATCGCGGCGCCGATCATTCTAGTGGTGCTGCGCATGCTTCAGGGCCTGGCGCTCGGCGGCGAATACGGCGGCGCGGCGACCTACGTGGCCGAACACGCTCCCATCGGCAAACGCGGCTTCCACACCAGCTGGATTCAATCCACCGCGACCCTCGGCCTGCTGTTGTCGCTGCTGGTAGTGCTCGGTTGCCGCTACTTCACCGGCGACCAGTTTGAAGTCTGGGGCTGGCGCATTCCGTTCCTGCTGTCGATCGTGCTGCTGGGCATTTCCACCTG
The DNA here is from genome assembly GCF_049897785.1 of Pseudomonas sp. TSRC2-2. Taxonomy (NCBI): domain Bacteria; kingdom Pseudomonadati; phylum Pseudomonadota; class Gammaproteobacteria; order Pseudomonadales; family Pseudomonadaceae; genus Pseudomonas; species Pseudomonas sp. TSRC2-2. The sequence goes on along the minus strand of NZ_JAFCWZ010000001.1, from coordinate 335,535 downwards.
GATTCGCCTGAGCCTGCACGAGTCGCCGGCCTATCTGAAAATGAAGGAAGAAGGCAAAACCTCGAAGGCGCCTATCCGCGAATCCTTCGGCAAATGGGAAAACCTCAAAGTCGTGCTGATCGCCCTGTTCAGCATCAACGCCGGGCAAGCGGTGACCTTCTACGCCGCGCAGTTCTACGTGCTGTTCTTCCTCACGCAGTTCCTGAAAATGGACCCGGCAGTGGCCAACAGTCTGCTGATCATCAGCGTGGTGATCGGCGCGCCGTTCTTCATCTTTTTCGGCTGGCTGTCGGACAAGGTCGGGCGCAAACCGGTGCTGATGCTCGGCCTGCTGCTGGCAACCGCGCTGTACTTCCCGATCTTCAAATCCCTGGCCCACTACGCCAACCCGGCGATTGATCTGGCCAGCCGTCAGGCACCGATCACCGTGCTCGCCGACCCGGCGACTTGCACCTTCCAGTTCGATCCGGTGGGCAAGGCCAAATTCGACAGTCCCTGCGACAAGGTCAAGACCTTCCTGGTCAAGCAAGGCCTGCCCTACTCCAGCGTTGCTGCGCCGGCGGGTAGCGCCGTGCAGGTGAGTGTCGGCGACGTGAAGCTGGATGGTTTCGATGAGGCGGCACTGCGCGGCGCGATCACCCTCGCCGGCTATCCGCAACAAGCCGATATGCAGCAGATCAACAAACCTATGATCGTCGCACTGATCGTCGCGCTGATTATCATTTCCGCTATGTGCTACGGCCCGCTCGCCGCGCTGATGGTCGAACTGTTCCCGACGCGCATTCGCTACACCTCGATGTCGCTGCCGTATCACATCGGCAACGGCTGGTTTGGCGGATTCCTGCCTACCGTGTCGTTTGCGCTGGTGGTGTACACCGGGGATATTTTCTACGGGCTGTGGTATCCGGTGCTGATTACCGGGGTGAGCCTGGTGGTGGGGATGATTTGCCTGCGTGAGACGAAGAATATCGATCTCGACAAGAACTGAAAACGCGCTGACAACAATGGCGAGGGACGCGATCCTCTCGCCATTTTTTTTGGCTCAGATGTCCGCTTTGATCACTTCGAATTTCACCTGGTCCGGATAAAACGCCAGGTAGTCGCGGATCGGCGCGACTGACACTTTCGGATTTTCGTAAGTCCACGCTGCGTTGGCGACCTCATGCCCAGGCACCTGCAGGGTGAAATAACTGGCGTCCCCCTTGTATGGGCAATAGCTGCTGTGGTCGGTGCGGGCAAAATATTTCCCGTCGACGTCTTCGCGGGGGATGTAGTACACCGGCGGGTAGTTGGCTTCGTTGAGGATCAGCGCGTGGGAGGAAGCGGCGACCTGAATGCCGTGGAATTTCACCAGCAGGCAGCCGCTCAGTTGTTCGACGCTGATCACGGGGCTGGGGCTTTTCATGGGAATTCTCCTGAAGACGGCGAAGAGACCGGTTCAGGTATAGCCGATGGGCTCGGGTCTGGTTGAGATTGCAGCCGAACGGCGAAAATCTTTGGCAATCGTTTTATCTGTATATCCATACAGATAAAAGTTGCTCGCGCCGCAGACTCCAGCCATCCTGTGCGCTCCCACAAACCAATCAGCGATGGTAGCTATGCGGCTGTACCTCTGTGAAAAACCTTCCCAGGCCAAAGACATCGCGGCCGTGCTCGGCGCAAGGCGTCGCGGCGACGGTTGCTGGTTGGGGACGGACGTCACAGTGACCTGGTGCATCGGCCACTTGCTCGAAACCGCTCCGCCGGATGCCTATGACGCGCGCTACAAACGCTGGGTGCTGGCCGATCTGCCGATCATTCCCGACAAATGGAAAATGACCGTCAAGCCGCGCACCGCCAGTCAGTACAAAGCGGTGAAGCGCCTGCTTGGCGAGGCTAGCGAACTGGTCATCGCCACCGACGCCGACCGTGAGGGCGAAATGATCGCCCGCGAACTGGTCGAACATTGCCGCTATCGCGGGCCGATCCGCCGTTTGTGGCTGTCGGCACTCGACGAGGCATCGATTCGCAAAGCCCTGGCTGCGCTGAAGCCGGGAGCCGAGACTTTCAGCCTGTATCACTCCGCGCTGGGCCGTTCGCGAGCAGATTGGCTGATCGGCATGAACATGAGTCGACTGTTCACCTTGCTCGGCCGGCAGTCGGGTTATCAGGGCGTTTTGCCGGTGGGCCGAGTGCAGACGCCGACCTTGCGACTGGTGGTGGACCGCGACCGCAGCATCGCCGATTTCGTTCCCGTACCGTTCTGGGCAATCGACGTGGATTTGCTGCACAACGGCACGGCGTTTACCGCGCAATGGCGCGCACCAGCGGACGTTTGTGATGATCAGGATCGCTGCCTGAATCAAACGTTGGCGCAACAAGCGGCAGCTGCGATCAGCAATGCTGACAGCGCACGGGTGATCAAGCTGAAAACCGAGCGCATGCGCGAAGTGGCGCCTCTGCCCTTCGATCTCGGCACCTTGCAGGAAGTCTGCTCGAAGAAGCTTGGCCTTGGCGCCCAGGAAACCCTCGACATCGCCCAGGCCCTTTACGAAACCTACAAAGTCATCACCTACCCGCGCAGCGATTGCGGCTTCCTGCCGTTGAGCCAGCACAGTGAGGCGCCATCGATCCTCACCGCGTTGCGTCAAGCGGATCCGAGCCTTGAGGCGCTGCAGGGCTTTCTCGAACCGCAACGGCGCTCGCGGGCCTGGAATGACGCCAGGGTCAGCGCTCACCACGGCATCATCCCCACCATCGCCGCGAAGAATCTCGAACGCCTGAGCGGCAAGCACCGCGCGGTGTACACGCTGATTCGCGCGCGCTACCTGGCGCAGTTCCTGCCCAATCACGAATACGATCGTACCCAGGCCGATTTCGACTGCAACGGGCAGGCGTTGCGTGCCGTGGGCAAGCAGATCATCGAACCGGGCTGGAAGCGCGCATTGCCCGAGGCACTGGCCCCGGCCAAGGGCCGCGAAGCGCCCGCGCCGCAAACCTTGCCGGCTCTGAGCCAGGGCGTCGAATGCGCTGTGGCGAAGGTGAATCTCAAGGATCTGTGGACGCAACCGCCAAAACCCTACACCGAAGGCGATCTGATCAAGGCAATGAAAAACGTCTCCAGACTGGTCGAAGATCCGCTGCTCAAACAGAAACTCAAAGACACCACCGGCATCGGTACCGAAGCCACCCGCGCGTCGATTATCCAGGGTCTGCTTGATCGAGGTTATCTGGTGAAGAACGGTAAGGCGCTGGCTGCGACGCCGGCCGCTTTCAGCCTGATCGACGCAGTGCCACGGGCAATCGCCGATCCGGGCACCACAGCCATTTGGGAACAAGCGCTGGACATGGTGCAAAGCGGCGAGATGAGTCTGGAAGAATTTGTCACCAAACAGGCCGCGTGGATGAGCAAGCAGGTCACCCGCTGCTCCGCCCTCAGACTGACCATCAGCGGCCCGCCTCCCGCCGGCAAAGCCGCAGCGCCGTGGAAGAAAAAACGCAAGTCGACGGCCAGCAAAACCGCCGGTCCGCGCAAACGCACGACACGGCCGGCGACCCGCTGAAACCCTTAGGGGTGCCTTCTGCAGGTTGCTGAAACGTATCTTTTCTCATTCCAAAACAGCTTTGTCCGACAATATGTAGTGCTCGAAAATAATCACTACAAAACCGTTGACGGCGTCGTTTTGCTTTTGCATGATGAAGACGTTCCCCGATCGGGAGCGTTGGTAACACGCTTGAGCAAACTCGTCTGACCGCCGAGTTGTTTTTTCCGGATACACGCTGCCCACAAGGCAGATTGAAGAAGCTGACCTGGCCTGAACGTCCAGTACAAGGACGAGAAGCGCTGGCGAAAATTCTCAAGACGCTTGTGGTCGACACTGGACATGTCGTCAAGGAGCCTCCCGGTTTTCGCTGCTTCTCCTCGTTGTGACGCTATTGCGTAGCAGTTATTCAACACGACTACATGCAACAGATGCACGACCCCGTACTTCACACGGGCGAGCGCTGACGTCCTGGTTTCGGTGCCAGGGATCAACTAACCGATGGGCTACCTGTATTAGCGAATCAACTTTGAAAGATCACCAGACTGGTCAAGGGGCATAACAATGAATCTGAATAATCAACCCACCATCGAAGAACTGGCTCGGATGTTCGCGGCGCAAAAAGACAGCCACGACAGCCACATTCTCTGGATCAGCAAGTCGGGTCAGGTGCATATCGACTGCCTGTCGCCCCACGCTGGCGAAGAAGAATTCGACCGCAACCATCAGAACCTGCTGGCCCGCCTGAAGATGTACCGCCGCGGCCACGGTTATGTCGGCAAGAAGGCGGCGGCCGACAAGGACTTCATTGGCAGCGTGCTGCAGACGCTGAAGCAGGCGTGGGATTCGATGCAGAACAAAAATGAAGTTCGGGTGATTGATCGGTTTTATTGAGTAATAGCTGCAATCACGAAAGGGCCTGCTTCCAAGGTGGAGCAGGCCCTTTTTACATCCAGAACGCGCGCAAAGATGTTCATGCGTTATGCGTTTGCAGAACAAGGTCAACAAACGCCAGCGCCGCCGCGCTGTGATAATTATTCCTGCGCCGCAACAACGCCGCTCCACGCTGTGGCGCCTCCCCTTCGACCCGCAAGCGGCGCCATGCGCGGTCTTCGCTGGCAATCGCCTCGGGCAGCATTGTCGCGAGCGGCGAATGGCGCACCACTTCCAGCAATGTACTCACCGAATTCACCTCGATCCGCACCTGCGGCGTAATCCCCTGCTCGCGGAAATACTCATCAACCGATAACCGCGTGATGAAGCCCGGCGCCAGCAAGGCGAAATCCAGTGAAGCAACCTCCACCGGCGTCAACACCGAATGGCTGTCATACAGCGGATGCCCAGGCCCGACCATGATTCCCAGCGTCTCGGTAAATGCCGGAATGCATTCGAGATCGGCATTGCGCACCGGCGTAAACGCGATCGCGACATCCAGCGAGTCATCCGCCAGCCCGGCCTCGATGTCGTCCATCGACAACTCGGAGATCTCCAGATGAATCCCGGGAAACCGTGCCCCGTAGTCGCGCACCAGTGGCCCGACCAGATACGCCATGAACGTCGGCGTCATCGCCAGGCGCAGCGTGCCGCGGGACAAATCCTTCACGTCGTGCAACGCGCGCTGCCCGGCCTCCAGCTCCACCAGCACGCGCCGCGCGCATTCGATGTAAGCCGCGCCGGCATCCGTCGGTTTCACCGTGCGTGAGGTGCGATCGAACAGGCTCACGCCGAGGGTTTCTTCCAGTTGCCTAATCTGCTGCGACAACGTCGGCTGCGACACATGCAGCGCTTCGGCGGCGCGGGTGAAGCCACCGTAATCGGCAACGGCGAGCAAATAACGCAAATGTCGCAACAGCATGGGGACACCATCTATAGGCAAGACTTATGCAAAGCATTGTATATCGGTCTTGGACGCTATGAATCGACCGGCGCAACATTGTTTCCACACAAGCAAGCCAACCCCTGAAAGGAGTGACACCATGCAACAGTCCCACGCCTACAACGACAACAGCCTGGCCCTGACCACCCGCGTTCTCGACGCCAAGGCGAAAAAAGATCTGTCGTGGCAGGATCTTGCTGACGGCACCGGCCTCAGCCTGGCCTACGTCACTGCCGCCCTGCTCGGCCAGCATCCGTTGCCGGAAAACGCTGCTAAGGTGGTCGGCGACAAACTCGACCTCAGCGCGGATGACGTTGCCGCCCTGCAGATCATTCCTCTGCGTGGCAGCCTCAGCGGCGTGCCGACCGATCCGACCATCTACCGTTTTTACGAAATGATCCAGATCTACGGCACCACCCTCAAAGCGCTGGTTCATGAGCAGTTTGGTGATGGGATCATCAGCGCGATCAACTTCAAACTGGACATCAAGAAAGTCGAAGACCCGGAAGGCGGCTCCCGCGCCGTGGTCACCCTCGACGGCAAGTTTCTGCCCCTGCGCCCGTTCTGATGCGCCGGCCCGCACACTGCGTGCGGGCCATCCGATTTCCGCCAAGAGGACACGCCCCATGAAAAATCTCATCGATGGCTTCCTGAAATTCCAGAACGAAGCTTTTCCGCAACGCAGCGAACTGTTCAAACACCTGGCGACCACACAGCAACCCGGCACGCTGTTCATCACTTGTTCCGACAGCCGTGTGGTGCCTGAGCTGCTGACCCAGCAGGAACCCGGCGAGCTGTTCGTGATCCGCAACGCCGGCAATATCGTGCCCTCCTACAGCCCGCATCCGGGCGGCGTGTCAGCGACGGTGGAGTATGCGGTGGCGGTGTTGGGAGTGACCGATATCGTGATTTGCGGCCACTCCGATTGCGGCGCGATGACCGCGATTGCCCAGTGCAAATGCATGGATCACCTGCCCGCCGTCAGCGGCTGGCTGCAGCATGCCGAGTCGGCGAAGGTGATGAACGAAGCGCGCGTGCATGGCAGCGATGCGGCGAAATTAAGTTCGATGTTGCGTGAGAACGTGATCGCGCAACTGGCGAATATTCAGACCCACCCGAGTGTGCGCCTGGCCCAGGAGCAAGGGCGGCTGAATCTGCATGGCTGGGTCTATGACATCGAGACCGGTGCGATCGACGCCCTCACTTCCGATCGTCGCACCTTTGTGCCGTTGGCCGAGCAACCAACCACTTGCGCGATCAGCGCTAGGACTTCCAACGCAGCCTGACGCCCGGGCCGGTGATCGTTCCCACGCTCTGCGTGGGAACGATCAACAGATCAGCGTTTCACCGTGAGATCAATCTGAGTCATGCGACTGCGCACGGTAAAAACGCCATCGCCGGAGAGAATTGCACTGCGCGCAAACAGGCGCCCGCTCTCCCAATTTGAAAGGCCCAGTTCCGGCTTGTTCAGCGCGTACTGGCCATCGACCCAACGCGTGATGCCGTTGCCCACGAACGGCGCATTCACGGCGTTATAGAAACGCTCCTGAGCCGCCGCATCCTCACTGATCAACGACACGGTGAATTGCGGGCTGTAACGGTTGAACAGCGCAATTGCCTGATCCAGGTCCTCGACGATCATCAGGCTGACTTCCGGGGTTTCCTCCCATTCCCACTCGCGGCCCAGGTCCGACTCGGGCAAGGATTCGGCCAGCGCTTCGGTCCGGTAACCCTGCGCACGATAAACCTCGACCGTCGCGTTCTGCCATTCGCTTGGCAGGCAACTTTCACTGCCCTCGATGATGTGCAATTTGCAGCCTTGGCCGCGCGCCGTGCCTGCGCCTTTCAACGCATCGAGAAACAGCGGCACCAGTTCAGCGGCGCGTTCACGCTGAATCAGGCAGACATTCAGGGTGTTGCAGACCTTGCGATCCAGCGAGTTGCGCACCACCGCCGCGAAGCGTGTGGCGTCTGCGTCACGGTCGGCGACCAGCCACGCGCCGCCGGTGCCATGCAGGCTCACGGCGGTGCCCGCCTGCTGGGCAATGCTGCCCAACTGGCTGACCGCGCGCCCCGAGCCACGCGCCACCGCCAGCGACAGACGCCGGTCGGCGAACATCGCCCAACCGGCGGCATGATTGACGCTTTCGACCAACGACACCGCGCCAACCGGCAAGCCGGTTTCGGCCAGTGCCGGGTTCAATCCATGGGTGACGATGGCTTGCGCGGTGCCCAACGCATCGCTGCCGATGCGCAGCACAGCGGTATTGCCAGTGCGCAACACCCCGGCAGCGTCAGCAAATACGTTGGGTCGGCCTTCGAAGACAAATGCGACGATGCCCAGCGGCGAGACGACTTGCTCAACCTTCCAGCCGTCGTGCTCGACGCTGCTGATGACTTTGCCACGCGTCGGTGGCGCATCACGCCAGGCGCGCAGCCCGGCGATCATGTCGCGGCGCATGCGTTCATCCGCGAGCAAGCGTGTGGTCGAACGACCGCGCGCCTTGGCCCGCTCGATGTCCGCGCGGTTGGCAGCTTCGATCTGCGTCCAGCATTCAGGATTTTCCAGGCGCTGAGCGAACAGGTCGAAGAATTGACCGATGGCTTCATCGGGCACTGTCATCAAAGCGCTGAATGCCGCAGCCGCACGCTCGATCGCCACCGAGGCGGCCTGTTGATCGGCCACAGGGATCAGCAACAACTCGCCTGTAACTTGCTCGACCAGCAAATGGTCTCCGGGCTGAAACCGCGCGGCCAGTTCGGGGCTGACCACGGTGACGCGGTTACCAGCGAAAGGGATCGGCGTGCCAGCGACTAGACGTTCGAGCGCAAGAGACATGAAGCGGATTCACCATGCAGAGAGCGGCCGGAAAATGTAGCGCAATACGGGCTCAAATACACCTCTACAAACACTAAACAAACCTGTGGTGTTCAGGTGGGTCAGAACACCGACCAGCCAATCCGCGAGCTCAGCAACTCCAGCGCCGCCATCCCCGCCAGCGAATTACCCGCCGCGTTCAACTCCGGCGACCAGACGCACACACTGAATTGCCCCGGCACTACCGCAACAATCCCGCCACCTACCCCGCTCTTGCCCGGCAGACCAACGCGATAAGCAAAGTTACCTGCCTCGTCATACAAACCGCTGGTCGCCATGATCGAGTTCACCTGCTGGGTCTGGCGGCGCGTCAGGATCTGCTCACCGCTGTGCTTGCAGAAACCGTCGTTGGCCAGGAAGCAGAACGCCCGGGCCAGATCGATGCAATTCATCCGCAGCGCGCAATGGCTGAAATAGCTGCGCAATACTGCTTCGACATCGTTGTGAAAGTTGCCGAACGACTGCATCAGATACGCCATCGCCGCATTGCGCGCGCGGTGCTGGTATTCGGAGTCGGCGACCTTGCCGTCGATCATGATCTGCGGGTTGCCCGACAGGCGTCGGACGAAGTCGCGCATCGACAATGTCGGCGCGGCGAAGCGCGACTGGTTGATGTCGCAGATGACCAGTGCCCCGGCATTGATGAACGGATTGCGCGGGCGGCCGCGCTCGAATTCCAGTTGCACCAGCGAGTTGAATGGCTGGCCGGACGGCTCGTGGCCAAGCCGTTCCCAGATCGCTTCGCCGGAATGATCGATGGCCTGTACCAGGCTGAACACCTTGGAAATACTCTGCACCGAGAACGGCGTTTCAGCGTCGCCGGCGCAGTACATTTCGCCATCGTTGCTGTACACGGCAATGCCCAATTGGTTGGCCGGCACGGTGCCGAGGGCGGGAATATAGTCAGCAACTTTGCCCTGCCCGATCAGGGGCCGGACGGCGTCAAGGATCTCGTTCAACAGCGCTTGCATGCCGGGTTCCGAAAGTTTCGCCCCATGGGATTGCGGGGACACTGGGGCTAGACGCTGCGCCCGCCGGTCGCATCACACCGGCAAGCGCGGCGCAAAATGTTCTAGGCTCAAGCGGACCATTCAGACACAGGAGAGCACCATGCACCTCGAAGGCTCCTGCCATTGCGGCAAAGTCACGTTCAGCCTCGACAGCGCCCATCCTTATCCCTATCAACGCTGCTACTGCTCGATCTGTCGCAAGACGCAGGGCGGTGGCGGTTATGCGATCAATCTCGGCGGCGATGCGACTACCCTCAAGGTTCGCGGGCGCAAAAACATCAGCGTCTATCACGCGAAAATGAAAGCCGAGGGCGACAAGCGCGCCCATCGCAGCAGCGCCGAGCGCCACTTCTGTGCGCTGTGCGGCAGCGGCCTGTGGCTGTTCAGCCCGCAGTGGCCGGAGCTGATTCATCCATTCGCCTCGGCGATCGATACGCCGCTACCGGTGCCACCGGAACACACGCACCTGATGCTTGGTTCGAAAGCGCCGTGGGTTGAGCTCGAGGCCAAGCCGAAGGATCAGCAGTTTGATGAATATCCCGAAGAATCGATCGCCCAGTGGCATGAGCGACTCGGCGTGACCCGCTGAATACCGCGCCCTTCGCGAGCAGGCAATATCAATCAGTCCAGATGCGCCCAGGTCATCCTGAACAACGCTCCACCCCACACCGAATCGCCAACCTCAACCTGCCCACCATGGGACTGCGACACCCGCCGTACCAGCGCCAGACCCAGCCCGAAACCACCGGTGCGCCGGTCACGGCTGGCGTCGAGTCGCGAAAACGGTTCGAAGATTTTTCCCCGTCCATTCAGCGGCACGCCCGGCCCGTCATCGCTGACCCGCACTTCATAGTCATCGCCGTTGCGCAGCAGAGACACCTCAACGCGCTGCTCGGCATAGCGGATGGCGTTGCGCAAAAGGTTGATCACCGCCCTCGCCATAAAACGCGGTTCAATGCTCACGATGTCAACCTGGCAACCTGAGATCGACAACTGCACACCCGCCGCTTCAGCTTCCAACGCGACACTGCCGACAACGCTGTCGAGCCAGTCGGCCGCGTGAATTTTCTCGCGTTTGATTACCGTCGCGCCGTGCTCGAGGCTGGCGTAGGTCAGCAGCTCCGAGACCATTTCCTCAAGCTCACCGAGGTCGGCATACATGTCGGCGATCAGCTCGCGATTCTGGCTTGGGTCCGGCTGTTGCTTGAGCTGATCGAGTTCGAACGACAGCCGCGCGATCGGCGTGCGCAATTCGTGAGACACGGCGTTGGTCAGTTCGCGCTGGTTGGCGATCAGCCCCTCGATGCGCGCCGCCATCAGGTTGAAGTGCTCGGCCAGATCACGGATGTTCGAGCGCCGCGATAACTGGATGCGCACCGACAAATCGTTCGCGCCGAAACGCTCGGCGGCCAGCCGCAGCTTTTCCAGATCGCGCCAGTGCGGGCGCACCCAGAAAAACAGCACGATGCCGATCAAAACCGCCAACATCATGTAGGCCGCCGTGATATAGAACGGCATCAGGCTCGGCTCCGGCGGCAGCTTGATGCTGAGCAATTGCGAGCCGCCATCGATATTGCTGATGAACTGCGTGTAATCGTCGCGGATCACCAGCAGATTCTGCGCCAGTTCGGCCTTTTCTTGCGGCGTCAGCGCCAGTTGATCGGCCTCGATCAGACTTAGCGACAGGCCGTAATGCGCGCGCAACGAATCGAGTTTCTGTTCACGCTCGGCACCCTGCCGCCCTTGCAAATGATCGACCAGCGACCACGCCTGACCGCGCACGGCTTCACGGTTGTAATCCTGCATCTGGCTGTCGAGCAACGCGTTGAAGGTGTGTTCGACCGTCTGCAAGGCCAGCACCAGCCCCACTGTCATCACCAGAAACAGACCGAGGAATAAGCGCAGCATCTACAATTCCCACGCAAAAGGATTGAACAGATAGCCCTTGCCCCACACGGTCTTGATGCAGACCGGCTCGCGAGGGTTGTCCTTGAGTTTGTTGCGCAATTTGCTGATGTAGACGTCGACGCTGCGGTTGAGCCCGTCGAAGGCAATGCCGCGCATGCGATTGAGAATGTCATCGCGCGAAAGAATCTTGCCCGCCGCGCTGGCGAGCAACCAGAGCAGCTCGAACTCCATGGTCGTCAGCTCGATCAGCTCACCGGCCAAGCGCACTTCACGGCAACTGCGGTCGATGCTCAATTGCCCGAACTCAAGCGAACTGACCACGCTGGTGTCCGGCATCTGTCGCCGTTGCAGCGCACGCAGCCGTGCGAGCAGTACCGGCGGTTTGATCGGTTTGATGACGTAATCGTCAGCGCCTGATTCCAGGCCGAGAATGTGATCAAGGTCGTCTTCCTTGGCCGTGAGGATGACGATCGGCGTATCCGACACGCTGCGAATTTCCCGGCAGACCTGCAACCCGCTCTGCCCCGGCAACATTAGATCCAGCACCACCATTTTCGGCTTGAATTCGAGAAACGCCGCCACGGCCAGATCGCCGCGATGCACCGTGCGTACCTCGTAGCCGTGTTGCTCAAGAAAGTGTGCAATCAGTGCGGCGAGACGTTCGTCGTCTTCGACCAGCAGGACTTTGCCGAAACCCAGGTTATCCATAACGACCGTTGCCAAGCCAAACGTGGAAGGGCCGATATTATGCGGGCATTCATCGAACAGGCGATGACGGTAAACAGCAAAAACCGGCTACGCGGGCCGGTTTTCGGTGATGTTTCATTCTCTTAAGAGTTTTTTACAATCAGACGATGATGTTCGTTTTTTGTAGGAGCTGCCCCGTCATGCGGCGACCGGAACACCGCTGTGGAAGCGGAATTCCTCGTCCGGCGATTCGATCAGTTCCTGCTCGGCCGCGCGGACGCGCTCGATCACCTGAGCGACATCCTTGGCATCACCATACTGATACGCCAGTTTCAGATAACCCTGAAAATGCCGCGCCTCGCTTTTCAGCAGACCGAAATAGAATTTGCCCAGTTCTTCATCCAGATGCGGCACCAGTGCTTCGAAGCGTTCGCAACTGCGTGCTTCGATGAAGGCACCGACGACCAGCGTATCCACCAGTTTCACCGGTTCGTGACTGCGCACCACTTTGCGCAGGCCCGAGGCGTAACGGCCGGCGTGCAGTTGACGCAGCTCGATCTTGCGCCGCTTCATGATGCGCATGACCTGCTCGTGGTGCACCAGTTCTTCCCGGGCCAGGCGCGACATCATGTTGATCAGGTCAACATGGGCGTGGTACTTGGCAATCAGGCTCAGCGCCGTGCTGGCGGCCTTGAACTCGCAGTTCTTGTGGTCGATCAGCAGGGTTTCCTGATCGGCCAGTGCCGCCTGGACCCAGGCGTCGGGGGTGCGGCAGCCAAGGAATTCGTGGATTTCGGGAAGGATCATGGGGCTCACGGTAAAAAGGTGTTCGAGCGAAGGGCGCCGATTATACCGGCCTGCCCGCAGACCACCAGCAGCGGCTGTTGATATGCATCAAGTCGCAGACGTTCGGGTAGCAACTATAGTTGTGCAACGCCGTGCCTTTTCTTTGCTGGAGACTCCGCTCATGCAAGCCATTCGCAGCATTCTGGTGGTCATCGAACCTGAACATGCGCAAAGCCTGGCGCTCAAGCGCGCCAAGCTGATCGCCGGCGTCACTCAGGCCCACCTGCATCTACTGGTGTGCGACAAGAAGCATGATCACGCTGGGCTGCTCAGCGTGCTCAAGGCTGCATTGCTCGCCGAAGGCTACAGCGTGACCACCGAACAGGCATGGAACGAGAGCCTGCACGAAACCATCATCGATGTGCAGCAGGCCGAGGGTTGCGGTCTGGTAATCAAGCAGCACTTTCCCGACAGCTCACTGAAAAAGGCTCTGCTGACCCCGGCCGACTGGAAGTTGCTGCGCCACTGCCCTACTCCGTTGCTGCTGGTGAAAACCGCTGGTTCGTGGAAGGACAAGGTCATCCTCGCGGCTGTTGATGTCGGCAATGCCGACGGTGAGCACCGGCATTTGCACAGCACCATCATTGATCATGGCTACGACATCGCCAGCCTGGCCAAGGCGCATCTGCATGTGATCACCGCGCATCCGTCACCGATGCTCTCGGCAGCCGATCCGACGTTTCAGCTCAAATCGACCATAGAAGCCAAATATCGCGAACAGTGTCGGGCGTTCCAGGCGGAGTTCGATGTCGATGACGAGCACCTGCACATCGAGGAAGGCCCGGCGGATGTGCTGATCCCGTTCATGGCGCACAAGCTCCAGGCCGCGGTAACGGTGATTGGCACGGTGGCGCGCAGCGGCCTGACAGGTGCGTTGATCGGCAATACCGCCGAAGCAGTGTTGGATGCGCTTGAGAGCGATGTGCTGGTGCTCAAGCCGCAGGAAGTTGAGGATCATCTGGTGGAATTGACCGTGAAACATTAAAAGCAAAAGATCGCAGCCTTCGGCAGCTCCTGCGGGTAGAACGCATTCCCATGTAGGAGCGGCCGAAGGCTGCGATCTTTTGCTGCTCAGGCGCCAAAGGCGTCTTTGAGGAAACCGGGGGCGATGTAGCGCTGATAATGCGCTTCCGACAGCAGGAAGAACTCACGATCAATGGCGTCACGCAGTTCCGGCAGGTTCCAGTCGCGGAACTCCGGCAGCAACACCATCCCGTACGCTTCCAGATTAACGATCACCCGCGCGCCCCGGGCAATCAGCTGATAGGCCCAGCAATATTCCGACTGATGCGGTACGAAGCGGATCTTGCGCTGCTCCAGCTGCTCGCGCAGGCGCGCCGGGTCGAAGATCTCGACCTTGCTCGCCATCACTTGTGACAGCAATTGCTCCAGACGCAGCCAGACCGCGCGCTTTTCCTCCTCGTTGTACCCATTCCAATGGATCACTTCGTGGTGGAAACGCTTGCAGCCACGGCACACCAGGTCACCGTAAACGGTGGAGCAGAGGCCGACGCAGGGGGTCTTGATGGTCTGATTGGGCATAAATGGGCAGAACACTGAAACGCGGAACAGGCCGGCATGTTAGCCCTTTGTCGGGCATTGATCACCCCTCAAACAGCAAGGTCTCGCCAGCGCCTCACGTTTGCTCCGGCCGCGCTTATTGCCACGAAAGTCCAATAGAGCGCGACTTACCTTTAAATTTTTTTTGCCGTAGAATCAGCCAGCCTTTTAAGGCGCCAATGTCCGTTAGAAGCTGTTTTCAAAGCGTCACGAGCACAGTCGTTCCTTCAGAGCGGTGTTGGCGAAGGGTTTTTCCAGCGGGGAAAAGCCCAACGCCAACCCTCATCAGCTCCCCGTTCTGCAGGCGTAAAACTTTGAAAGCAGCTTCTGTAAGGAATTGCCGGTAATTCTGGCCGAACGACCCACAACGTCGTGAGGCGCATGAGTACGGCAATTTCGGGATGAGCGTCCCGGACACCCATTTGGGACCACTGATGAGGGTAATAACTGTGCTTGAAGCCTACCGCAAACATATCGAAGAGCGTGCAGCCCTGGGTATCGTTCCCCAGCCGCTTAACGCCGAACAAACAGCAGGCCTGATCGAGCTGCTGAAAAACCCTCCGGCTGGCGAAGAAGCTTTCCTCGTTGACCTGATCACCAATCGCGTACCGCCTGGAGTGGACGAAGCCGCCTACGTCAAGGCCGGCTTCCTGTCTGCCCTGGCCAAGGGCGAAGCCTCCTCCCCTCTGCTGGACAAGAAACGCGCTGTCGAACTGCTCGGCACCATGCAGGGCGGCTACAACATCGTCACTCTGGTTGAACTGCTGGACGACGCCGAGCTGGCGCCAGTCGCCGCCGAAGAACTCAAGCACACCCTGCTGATGTTCGATGCTTTCCACGACGTCGCGGAAAAAGCCAAGAACGGCAACGTTCACGCCAAGGCCGTGCTGCAATCCTGGGCTGACGGCGAGTGGTTCAAGAAGCGCCCGGTGCTGGCCGACAAGATCAGCCTGCGCGTATTCAAGGTCACCGGCGAAACCAACACCGACGACCTCTCCCCTGCGCCAGACGCCTGGTCGCGTCCTGACATCCCGCTGCACGCCCTGGCCATGCTGAAAATGGCCCGTGACGGCATCGTTCCGGACGAGCAAGGCAAGACCGGCCCGATGAAGCAGATCGAAGAAATGCGCGGCCAGGGTTTCCCGATCGCCTACGTCGGTGACGTGGTCGGTACCGGTTCCTCGCGTAAATCGGCAACCAACTCGGTGCTGTGGTTCTTCGGCGACGACATCCCGTACGTGCCGAACAAGCGCGCTGGCGGTTTCTGCTTCGGCAGCAAGATCGCTCCGATCTTCTACAACACCATGGAAGATGCCGGCGCCCTGCCGATCGAGTTCGACGTGTCGAACATGAACATGGGCGATGTGATCGACCTGTACCCGCACGCTGGCAAAGTCTGCAAGCACGGTACCGACGAAGTCATCACCACCTTCGAAATGAAAACCCCGGTGCTGCTGGACGAAGTCCGTGCCGGCGGTCGTATCCCGCTGATCATTGGCCGGGGCCTGACCGAGAAGGCTCGTGCCGAACTGGGTCTGCCGGCATTCGATCTGTTCAAGAAGCCTGAAGCTCCGGCTGAAAGCACCAAGGGTTTCACCCTGGCGCAGAAAATGGTCGGCAAGGCCTGCGGTCTGGCAGAAGGCCAAGGCGTTCGTCCTGGCACCTACTGCGAACCGAAGATGACCACCGTGGGTTCTCAGGACACCACAGGTCCCATGACCCGTGACGAACTGAAAGACCTGGCGTGCCTGGGCTTCTCGGCTGATCTGGTGATGCAGTCGTTCTGCCACACTGCGGCTTATCCAAAGCCGATCGACGTGACCACCCACCACACGCTGCCTGACTTCATCATGACCCGTGGCGGCGTTTCCCTGCGTCCGGGCGACGGCATCATCCACTCGTGGCTGAACCGCATGCTGCTGCCGGACACCGTCGGTACCGGTGGTGACTCGCACACCCGCTTCCCGATGGGCATCTCGTTCCCGGCCGGTTCCGGTCTGGTCGCGTTCGCCGCTGCCACTGGTGTAATGCCACTGGACATGCCGGAATCGATCCTGGTGCGTTTCAAAGGCAAGATGAAACCTGGCATCACCCTGCGTGACCTGGTTCATGCCATTCCGTACTTCGCTATCCAGAACGGTCTGCTGACCGTCGAGAAGAAAGGCAAGAAAAACGCCTTCTCCGGCCGCATCCTGGAAATCGAAGGCCTGGAAGGTCTGACCCTGGAGCAGGCGTTCGAACTGTCCGACGCCTCGGCCGAACGTTCGGCTGCCGGTTGCACCATCAAGCTGTCGAAAGAGTCGATTACCGAGTACCTGCAGTCCAACATCACCCTGCTGCGCTGGATGATCGGCGAAGGCTACGGCGATGCACGTACTCTGGAGCGTCGTGCTCAGGCGATGGAAGCCTGGGTCGCCAATCCGGAACTGATGGAAGCCGATGCCGACGCCGAATACGCCGAAGTCATCGAAATCGATCTGGCCGAGATCAACGAGCCTGTGCTCTGCGCGCCTAACGATCCGGACGACGCCCGTCTGCTGTCCAGCGTTGCTGGCGAGAAGATCGACGAAGTGTTCATCGGTTCGTGCATGACCAACATCGGTCACTTCCGCGCTGCCGGCAAACTGCTGGATCAGGTCAAGGGTCAGCTGCCAACCCGTCTGTGGCTGTCGCCGCCGACCAAGATGGACGCTCACCAACTGACCGAAGAAGGCTACTACGGCATCTACGGCAAGGCTGGCGCACGCATGGAAATGCCAGGCTGCTCGCTGTGCATGGGTAACCAGGCACGCGTTGAGCCGAACAGCACCGTGGTGTCGACGTCGACCCGTAACTTCCCGAACCGTCTGGGCGACGGCGCGAACGTCTACCTGGCCTCGGCTGAGCTGGCGTCCGTTGCTTCGATCCTGGGTCGCCTGCCGACCGTCGAGGAGTACATGGAATACGCTGGCAAGATCGACAGCATGGCCGCCGATGTCTACCGCTACCTGTCCTTCGACCAGATCGCCGAGTTCCGTGAGGCTGCTGCGAACGCCAAGATCCCGGTCGTTCAAGCCTAACGCTGCAACGCAATAAAAAACGCCGCCCATCGTGAGATGAGCGGCGTTTTTTTATGCCTGTGCTGATCGTTCCCACGCTCTGCGTGGGAACGCCTCCTGTGACGCTCCGCGTCACGCCTGGGAACGCAGAGCGTCCCGGGCTTCATTCCCACGCGGAGCGTGGGAACGATCACTCACACGGCCAGTTTGTAAACCAGCGCTGAAATCGCCACCAGACCAACAGCCGTGACAAACACATTCGACGCCTGCCCGCGATACCGCGCCATGGCCGGCACTTTGCGAATCGCATACATCGGCATCAGGAACAGAATCGCCGCGATCACCGGACCGCCAATCGTCTCGATCATCCCCAGAATGCTTGGGTTCAGCGTCGCCACGATCCAGCAGATCACCAGCATGAGCGCAGCGACGATGCGATCAAGCGCTTTGGCCCCCGGGCGTTTGCCGCTTTTGACGATCAACCCTTTGAGACCTTCGCTGGCACCGATGTAGTGACCGAGGAACGACTTGGAGATCGCCACAAAAGCAATCAGCGGCGCCGCAAAAGCGATGGTCGGATTACTGAAATGGTTGGCCAGGTAAGACAGGATCGACAGGTTCTGCGCCTTGGCCTCAGCCAGTTGTGCCGGCGACAGTGTCAGCACGCAACTGAACACGAAGAACATCACCATCAGCACCATCAGTGCATGCGCGCGCGCGAGAATCTGCGAGCTGCGTTCTTCAGCGTGTTCGCCATAACGACGCTTCTGATCAACCGCGAACGCCGAAATGATCGGCGAGTGATTGAACGAGAACACCATCACCGTAATTGCCAGCCAAAGCGTGTGCAGCAGCGCGGCCGGCGCCGGCACTTGCGAGGCGGTGGTGAGGATGCCGCCGTTCCAGTGCGGAATCAGGTACACGGCGAGAAACAGCAGCGCAACGATGAACGGATAGACCATCAGGCTCATGGCCTTGACGATCGCCTGTTCACCGCAGCGCACCACGGCCAGCAGGCCGAGAATCAACACGAACGACAGCAGCACGCGCGGCGGCGGCGTGATGTGCAGTTGGTGTTCGAGGAAACTGGCGACCGTGTTGGTCAGGCCGACGCTGTAGATCAACAGGATCGGGAAGATAGCGAAGAAGTAGAGCAACGTGATCAACGCGCCGGCCTTGATGCCGAAATGCTGCTCGACCACCTCGGTGATATCGGCGCCTTCGCGGCCGGACAGCACAAAACGGGTCAGGCCACGGTGTGCGTAGAACGTCATCGGGAACGCCAGCAGCGCGAGGATCACCAGCGGCCAGAAGCCACCCAGCCCTGCGTTGATCGGCAAAAACAGGGTGCCGGCGCCAATTGCCGTCCCAAACAGTCCCAGCATCCAGGTGGTGTCCTGGCGATTCCAGCTCGAAAGTTCAGCAGGTGCTGCTGCGTCGAAGCGCTTTTCGAGGCTATTGGCCTGATCATTCATCCGGTCGGATCTCCGCATTCCGGTCACTTGCCACTCGGTCAGGACGCGTCGGAAAAAACCGACAGACATGCTCCGGCCGAAACAGGGGCGCGATTCTCCGTGATAAATCAACACAAGCAAAGACTTAGCTGAGGAATGGTTGTGCGGAGCAGATTGATGGGTAGTCGTTTTCAGCAATGTTTTTGCCGTTTTCAGCCACGTTAAATGTCGTTTTCCGACTCCGCTTACAAATTCCACGTAGTCCGCCTCATACACGGAATCCGACATATTCCGGACCAACCACCTACCAGAATCCCGCCGTTGATCTAGCGTGATAGAAGCCACAACCCAAGGAGGCTGTCATGCCACTGGTTCGTATCGATATCCAGCGAAACCCCGACCCCATTTTCGCCAGACGCATCGGCGAACAGATCTACGCCGCCCTGCGCACCTGTATTGATGTGCCGGAGCACGACAATTTTCAGATTCTCAACGAGCACGACAGCCAGCACTTCGTGTATGACCCTCACTACCTCGGCATCCCGCGCACCGACGGCGTGGTGTTCATCCAGATCACCATCAGCGAAGGCCGCAGCGTGGAGAAGAAACAATTGCTGTTCAAAACCATTGCTGAAAGTCTGCATGCGCAATTGGGCATCCGACTGGAGGATGTGTTCATCAATTTGCTGGAGGTAAAGAAAGAGAACTGGTCGTTCGGCAATGGCATCGCGCAATACGTCACATGAAATCTTGAACCAACTTGAAACATTATCAGCAATAACTTTCAGACTAATCCTACAAACTAGAACGCGATTAATTTAGCGACAAATTAATACAAAAAACACAGACCACTTAGTTTGTTACAAGCAGCTACCTCACTCTTGAGCCACTTTCAAATCTCTGCCTATATTTCCTGCGCTTGAACCTGAATGACCACACTCTGTATTCACGCGAACTGATAACGAGGATGACTCATGATTAAACACAACAAAATCCGATTACTGTTTGCAGCGCTGTTGATACCCACTGCGAGCGCCCAGGCCGACATCCGCGAGCTAGGCTCCTCTCCCCGCTGGCTGACCACCAAGGTGTACGTCGAAGGCGCTCCGCAGACTGACGTGAAAGAGAAATACCCTGGCGTCGTCGGAATATCGACTTGGGATCCCGAAACAAACCGCTACGAATTCTTCTATACCGACACTGGCGAATCCAAATACAAGAACGGTGGTGGCGGTTATTTCTTCGTGACCGGCGACCAGAAAAAGCATGTTCTGGTACCGGACATCGGCCCAACCAAATCTATTGTCCGACGCCTGGAGACCCTGAATAAAAACGAATTTACCTATTCTCGCGAAGTGCCTCGCGACATGATTGAAAGCAATCCACCTGTACGCATTCATGTAGTTCACGCGCCCTATACCGGAAGTGTTAAAACAAACTCAGCCATGCTGAAGTAAGTTCTGGAGCTCACTATGAAAAAGACGTTCAAGTCATTGCTGTTATCCACGGCCCTGATGTCCGCGAGCTTGCTCGCTGTCAGCAGCGCGCAAGCCACCACGGCCCCGACTAAAGAAGTCGCCACTCACAACACCATGATGCTCACGGTGTTTCTCAAGCATGATCAGTCGCGGCCGCTCGGCGAACTCAAGGCACAACTTGCCCAGCAAGGCTTTTATAAAACCTTCCCGCCAGCCGGCGTCGAAGTGGTGAGTTGGAACATCATGATGGGCATCGGGCAGGTCGTTACCGTGCGCTTCCCGGCCTCTCGACTCGCAGAAGTGAACCTGGCGCTGGAAAATACCGCGTGGGGGACCTACCGCACCGAGTTCTATCCCACCTATGATTTCAAACCGATCGCCCTGGCCGAACAGAGCAAAGCGCAAGCTGCCCAATGAGATCGCCCGCACACCGGATCACCGGTGTGCGGGTTCTTGCTTCTTGCATGAAGCCGTCCAGAATCAGAGCATCACCGCACGAATGCAACGATTGCCAAGCCGCTGCGGATTCAGCACTCTGAGCCGACGTTCGCGACCTACCCGCCGCCAATCACAGGAGCCGCGCAATGCCCGCAACCGTTCTGGTACTGGTTGAAACGATCAATGACTATCTGCCGATTCTCGAGCATCAGGGGTTCCATCTGATCCTTGCACCCACGCCCGCCGAGCGGGCGCAGGCCATCTTCACCCATGGCAGTCGCATCGACGCTGTGCTCACTCGTGGTCCGCTGGGCCTGACTGCCGACGAGATCAGCGCCCTGTCCGCCTTGAAAATCATCACGGTAATCGGCGCAGGCTATGAACAGGTCGATCTACAAGCCGCCAGCGACCGTGGCATCACTGTCACCAACGGCGCCGGGGTCAACGCCTCGTCGGTGGCCGATCATGCGATGGCGCTGCTGCTCGCGCTGGTTCGCGATATCCCGCGCTGCGATGCAGCTGTACGCCGCGGTGAATGGCCGAAAATCATGCGCCCATCGTTGGCGGGCAAACGTCTCGGAATACTCGGGCTGGGCGCAGTGGGCATGGCGGTCGCCAAGCGCGCTGAACTGGGCTTCGACATGCAGATCAGCTACCACAACCGCCAGGTGCGCAGCGACGTCCCTTATTCTTTCTGCTCGACACCGGCCGATCTGGCTCGAGCTTCGGATTTTCTGGTGGTCGCCACGCCCGGTGGCATTACAACGCAGCATCTGGTGACGCGAGCAGTGCTCGATGCGCTCGGGCCAAATGGATTCATCGTCAATATCGCAAGAGCCAGTGTGATCGCTACGACAGACCTGATCACCGCACTTGAACAACGGCGTATCGCCGGCGCCGCCCTGGATGTGTTCGATCACGAGCCGGAAGTGCCCGATGCCCTGAAAAGTCTCAGCAATGTTGTCCTGACTCCGCATGTCGCGGGACTCTCCCCTGAGGCTATACAAGGCACGGTGGAACTGGTTGGCAAGAACCTGATGGCGTTTTTCTCCGGGCAGCCGGTGCTGACGCCCGTCGCTTTGCCCCCAAGACTGAGTAACCAGCGCGTGCACTAACCGGCGCGGCCTTCCCAGGTCTGCGCCGATCCTCGCCCATTCCCAGAGTTGATTATCCGGCAACACGCTGACCTATAAGACCGACCCGCACTTGTGAGCACCCGAGCGCGCCATTAGATTAGCCAATGATGTCTGGCCTCCAAAATAAGCAGAAGGGATAAGCATGGCGCTTACTGACCAGTCCACCCGGATCCGCTCTGGCGAAGAACTTGATGCCAGCCTGATCGATCCGTATCTCAAGGCGCACATCCCGGGCCTGACCGGCAGCCCACAGATCAGCCAGTTTCCCGGCGGTGCCTCGAACCTGACTTACCTGCTCGAATACCCGGAACAGGAGTTTGTCCTGCGCCGACCGCCGTTTGGCCACAAGGCCAAATCCGCCCATGACATGGGCCGTGAATTCCGCATCCTCAATCAACTGCGCGACGGCTTCCCGTATTGCCCGAAGGCGTACGTGCACTGCACGGACGAATCGGTGATGGGCGCCGAGTTCTACGTGATGGAACGGGTCAAGGGCATCATCCTGCGCGCCGAACTGCCGCCGGAACTGGGCCTGGACTCAGCGAAGACCGAAGCACTGTGCAAAAGCTTCATCGACCGTTTCGTCGAACTCCACCGCGTTGATTACAATGCCTGCGGCCTCGGCGATCTGGGCAAGCCCGAAGGCTACGTCGCGCGGCAGATCAAAGGCTGGAGCGAGCGCTACGAAAAAGCCCTGACCCCGGATGCGCCGCACTGGGAAGCCGTGAAAGCCTGGCTTGCCGACAAGATGCCGGCCGACCACCCGACATCGAGCATCGTCCACAACGATTACCGCTTCGACAACGTCATCCTCGACCCGGACAACCCGATGCAGATCATCGGCGTGCTCGACTGGGAACTGACCACCCTCGGCGACCCGCTGATGGACCTGGGCAACACCCTCGCCTATTGGATCGAAGCGGGCGACCCGGCGCCGGTGCAGTTGATGCGCCGCCAGCCAAGCCATGCACCGGGCATGCTGACGCGCCGCGAATTCGTCGACTACTACGCCGAGCGCTCGGGCATCAGCATCGACAATTTCGATTTCTACTACACCTACGGCCTGTTTCGCCTGGCCGGCATTGTCCAGCAGATTTACTACCGTTTTTACCATGGCCAGACCCAGGACAAACGCTTCGCGCAGTTCATTCACATGAACAAACTGCTGGAGCAGATGAGCCTGCAGGTGATTCAGAAATCCAGCCTCTGATCCGGGCAATAACAAGACTTTTTACAAGGGAATCCCATGTCCAAGACTCAGTTGTTCGACCTCGACGGCAAAATCGCTTTCGTCTCTGGCGCCAGCCGTGGCATCGGCGAAGCCATCGCCAAACTGCTGGCCCAGCAAGGCGCCCACGTGATTGTTTCGAGCCGCAAGCTCGAAGGTTGCCAACACGTCGCCGACGCCATCACCGCCGCCGGCGGCAAGGCGACTGCCGTGGCCTGCCACATCGGTGAAATGGAGCAGATCAGCCAGGTCTTCGCCGGGATCAAGGAACAGTTCGGCCGCCTCGACATCCTGGTCAACAACGCCGCGACCAACCCGCAATTCTGCAACGTGCTCGACACCGATCTCGGTGCGTTCCAGAAGACCGTCGATGTGAACATTCGCGGCTACTTCTTCATGTCGGTAGAGGCCGGCAAGCTGATGCGCGAAAACGGTGGCGGCAGCATCATCAACGTCGCCTCGATCAATGGCATCTCGCCGGGGATTTTCCAGGGCATTTATTCGGTGACCAAAGCGGCGGTCATCAACATGACCAAAGTCTTCGCCAAGGAATGCGCGCAATTCGGCATCCGCTGCAACGCCCTGCTCCCCGGCCTGACCGACACCAAATTCGCCTCGGCACTGGTGAAAAACGACGCGATTCTCAAACAGGCGCTGACCCAGATCCCGCTCAAGCGCGTAGCCGACCCGAGCGAAATGGCCGGCGCGGTGCTGTACCTGGCCAGCGATGCGTCGAGTTACACCACGGGTGTGGCACTGAATGTGGATGGCGGATTCCTGTCCTGATTTCCCCGGCAAATTGCTAACCCGTGAGGGAGCGAGCCTGCTTGCGAAAGCGCCGCGTCAGTCAGCTGGTTTCGACTGATACCACGCCTTGGCGAGCAGGCTCGCTCCCACAGGGTCACTGCAGGATTCCAGGCCTCGTGGAATCGAGCAATCGCGAGTCTTATTGGGTTATGCAGCGGGTAGTCGTGATCTGGCGTGTCACCTGCCCATCCACATACATGTCCCCAACCACCTCAGTATTCTCCAGCACTTCACACCGGCGTTCCGGCGGTGGCGGCGGCGCGGCAGGCGCAGGAGGCGGCGCACTGGCACAACCGGTCAACAGCACAGCAAGAAAAGCCAACGGCAAGACGCGTTTCCCAGGATTATTCATAGGACGATCCGCGGTAATGAGAGACAAACTCCCGCAACCCAACCGGCCGCGGAAGACCTGACCACTCATTCTTTATAGCTGAGCGCCTTGTTAGCGCCAGTGGATGGAGGTGGCTGGGTGGGATTGGCGGTCGGTTTTGCGGGGATTTTTCAGCAGAAGGCTGGATTGAGATCATCGTTGCCGGCAAGGGACTCATCGCGAGCAAGCCCGCTCCCACAGAAAAGCAAAAGCAAAGCTCATCCGCGCTTCACCACTCAAAACAATGAGCGTGAGCTCGAGTACCGCTTTTGATCTTGATTTCAGAGCCCAGTAGAGGGATCGATTCCGGAGCGAAGGAACCCCGAGCCTCAGCGAGCGGGCCGAACGTCAGGGCGACGCCTTTTTGGGTACTTTTTTCTGGGCCGGCATTCCGGGCGTCTGGAAAAAGTGCCTCGCCGTAAGCTCGAAATCGTAAGTCGCAGCACCCGCAGGAACGGGTATACCCCCACCCCCCCAGAGCATGGCCAGCCCAAAGGCCGCCAAGTCCAAAAACCGCTAAGCCAGATCCGGATCTCGCGAGGAGCGCAAAGAATTGCTCTCAAGTTCATACCGCAACTCACCCACCAGCGCTTCAAGCGCCTGCGGCGTTCGCAGCGAAGCCAGATCCAGGCCACTGATCACCAGATCCACCTGCCCGGAATCCGGGTGATACAACTTGACCGTCAGCGAATGGTCACCATCGACCGAACACTCACAAGCGAGCGGCGCAAAACTGTGCTCGAGCCGAGCGCGCAACTGCGCAAGATTCATCATTGACGTTGTTCCTATGGCTGCTTCAAGGGGCGCGATCGCAAGCCCGAAATGGCTTACACCGCACCCCACCAGCCTAAGAACACAGCGCCCGCGCCAATACATGAATTTGCACCTATGCAATTAGTGCATTTGCACCCTTAGCGCTGCCCCTTGGTGCTCCACTCTCCGGAAAACAAGCCCCGCTCACGAGCCCAGACAATCGCCTCGCTGCGGCTGTGCACGTCGAGCTTCGAATACACCGTGGCCACGTGATTGCGCACGGTATTGGGCGCCAGTTTCAACCGCGCCGCGATCTCCTTGTCCGCCAGCCCTTCACAGATCAAACCCAGCACATCGCGCTCGCGCGCCGTCAGATCAGTGAACGAAGCGCTGGGCAGCTGCGGCGAATTGATTTTCTTCACGTTGGCCAGTTTTTCGATCAGCGTGCGGCTGAACCACGAAGCATCCTTCATCACCTCTTCAATTGCCGCTACCAATTCAAGCTCTGTGCGCTTGCGCTCGGTCATGTCCATCAACACCAGCAGATAGCAGGACGTGTCATGGATGTTAACCGTGTCAGCGGACACCGCGCATTCCAGCAACTCCTCGTCCTTCTTGCGCACCTGCACGTCGACGCGATCCACCCGACCGTTCTTCGCCAGGGCCGACAACAGCCGCGTGCGGGCGCCGTCATCGTGAATAAAGCTCAACTGCGTGACAGTCTTGCCGAGCACCTCGTCGCTGTCGTAAGCGAGGGTATCGAGGAACGCCTGGTTGACGTCGATGACCTCCTGCTTGTCAGCCGTACAGATCAGAATCGGCACCGGCGTCAGGCGAAACGCCTTGGCAAACCGCTCCTCACTCTGACGCAAGGCCAGTTCGACAAGGCGCCGTGGCTCCATATCGACGAAAGAGAACAACATGCAATTCTCGTCATTGAGCAGCAACGGTTGCCCGGCGACGATCACCTGTTTGCTGCCCCCGTCCGGAAGGCTCAATTGCGCCTGCATCTGCGGGATGGTCGCGACATCGCGCAAGCGCTGAATCGCCAGATCGCGCTGATCAGCCTGTTCGAAGATGTCGATTTCATAGGCTGAGGTGCCAATCACCTGATCGCGCGTATAGCCGGTCATTTCCAGAAAGCCCGGATTGACCTTGATGTAACGCAGATCGCTGAGCCGGCAGATCACCGCTGGCGCGGGGTTGGCGTTGAAGGTCTTTTCGAAACGCAGTTCGGCGTTGGCCCAGTCGGTGACGTCACTCATGATCAGCACCAGCGACTCGGGCTGCCCCACGCGGTCGGTCAGTACCATGCTGCGCACACTATGTACCCAGACATGCTCCGGATCGGCCACGGACGAGACTTCGATCAACACATCATTGAACACCTCGCAGCGCGCCACGCGGCTGATCGGGTAGTTCTCGGGCGGCAAGACATGATTGTTGCGATAGCGCAGCGTGAAGCGCTTGGCGTACTCGTCGGCGTTGGTGCCCAGATCACCGATGGTGCTGACGCCATGCATGGTCAACGCCGCTTCGTTGGCCCAAAGGATGCTTTGGTCGAGCTCCAGCAGAATCACCCCGTCCGACAGCCCGGCGATGATCTGCTGCAACTGGCGACGGTTGGTTTCGGTAGTCAGGACTTCCTGGCTCATTGGATCTCCACACTGTGATGCGGCTAGGTGATGAGTACGACCGCAGCGGCTCGGGATCGTGCGGCGCCCCTGAAATCGCCGAAAACCCTATATCGGGTGTAGAGCTCAGTGGGGTTGGGTATCGCCTGCGGCAGTGTCAATGCTGACGACCACCGACATCCCCGGACGCAGACGTTCCTCCTCGTCCTGATCCGGGTCGATGGTGATGCGTACCGGCACGCGCTGAGCGATCTTGACGAAATTGCCAGTGGCATTGTCGGCCTGAAGCAAGGCGAATTCCGAACCGGTGCCCGGCGAAATATGCTGCACATGCCCGGTGAATCTGCGGTGGTTCAAGGCGTCGACGGTGAAGCGCACCGGCTGCCCGACACGCACGTTGGCCATCTGCGTTTCCTTCATGTTGGCGATCACCCATTTCTGATCCGGCACCAATGCCATCAACTGCGCGCCGGAGTTGACGTAGGCGCCGAGGCGCACGCCGATCTGCCCGAGCTGGCCGTCGCGCGGGGCGACGATGCGCGTGTTCGACAGGTCGATCCGCGCCAGTTGCACCGCCGCTTCCGCGCTGGCCACGGCGGCCTCCAGCGAGCCGCGATTGACGATCACCGTTTGCAGATCCTGGCGGGCAATTTCCAGATTGGCCTTGGCCTGCGCCACCGCCGCCGTGCTCTGCGCATTGGCAGCGAGGGTCACGTCGAACTCGCGTTTGGACACCGAACCGTCGCGCACCAGTTCCTGATTACGCCGCAGATCGGCCTCGCTCTTGCGCAACTGCGCCTGGCTGTCGGCCAATACCGCCTGGCGCAATTTGATCGTTGCCTCGGCGCTGTTGCGCTGCTGCACGACGTTGGCCAACCCGGCCTTTTGCACCGCCAGTTGCGCCAGGGACTGGTCGAGGCGTTGCTGATAAATGCGGTCGTCCAGACGCACCAGCAGATCCCCGGCCTTGACGTACTGGAAGTCCTGCACCGGCACCTCGAATACATAACCGCTGAGCTGTGGGCCAATAATCGTCACCTGCCCGCGAATCAAGGCGTTTTCAGTGGTTTCCACAGCGCTGCTGAACGGCGGCAATTGCCAGGCATACAACACGATCAGCACGCCAACGATAGCGATCGCGGCAAAGCCCAGCGAAGAAATGATCCGCACCCGTAGCGAACGTGGTGCGGTGTTGGCTGATGCAGGCGGCGCCTCCCCTTCAGGTGTGGCGGCGATGGCGTTGGTGGTTGTGGTGGTCGGTTCGGTCATGAAGAAGTGGCACCGCTGGGTGGTACGGAAGGTGTCGGCTCAATGGCTTTGGTGGTGCTCACCAGCCACAACGCACGAATCGAAAGCCAGATCATGGTCAGGACGGCAATGACCGCAATCAGCATGAAGACATCGTTATAGGCCAGCACGTTCGCTTCGCGTGTCGCCGCATTGGCGAGGCTGCGAATGCCGGCCAGATTGCGCAGGCTCGGGTCGGCGAGCAACGAACCGAAGGCCGAGCCGCCGCTCTGCACCCGCGCGGCCACCAACGGGTCGGACATCACCAGATGATCGACGATGTGGCTGGAATGGTACTTCTCCCGCACGATCTGAAAAGTGCCGAGCAACGCCGCGCCGAGCAGTCCGCCGAGGTTGTTGCAGATCCCGAACAGTACGGAAAAACTCACCAGGTTGCGCGGATTGGTCAGCACGTTGCGCGTGCCGAAGACCATGGTCGGGCCGAGAAAAAACGTACTGCCGAACGCCAGCAGGAACTGGCTGAAATACATGTTGGCGGGACGGGTCAGGTTGTTGGAAAAGCTGTCCATCACCGAACCGGTGGCCATCAGCGCCAGCGAGATGATCAACGGCATCAACAAGTGTTTCGGGTCGATGGTCAGCGCGCTGGTGGCAAGCCCGGCAATGCTGCCGATCAGCATCACCACGTACAGACTGTGCAACTGCTCATAGCCCATATTGAGGTTCTGCATGAAGCCAACCGCGCCGGTCGATTGCTCCGAGGTGACCATGCGAATCAGGGTCACCGCCAGCGCCAGGCGGATCATCGTTCCGCTGCCGAGCCAGCGGGTCATCAGCATCGGGTTACTGCGGTTGTGCTCGATGGCCAGCCCCATGATGATCAGCGCGATCGAGCACGCCAGCGCCACGCCGATCCAGTCCGCCTCCAGCCACCAGTCGATCCGCCCCAGCGACAGCACTGCGCACAACAATGCCACCCCGGTGGCGAGGATGGCGAAGGTCAGGAAGTCGAGTTTTTCAAAGGTCTTGAAGCGGTCACCGGGCGGAAGCTTCAGCAGCAAGACACAGCCCAGTGACAGCAGGGCCATGCCCAGTTCGAACAGGTACAAGCCGCGCCATTCGGCGATCTGCAACAGGTCTTCAGAGAACAACCGCGCCAGCGGTAACGCCAATTGCGAAGTGCCGAGGCCGAGCACCAACGCTTTGAGCCGCCACTTTGCCGGGAACGCCTGGACCATGTAATACAAACCCAGCGAACTCAACGCGGCACCGACCATGCCGTGGGCAGCACGCACCGCCACCGCAGAATTCAGATCGTTGACGAACAAATGGCCGAAGGTCACCAGCGCGTAGAGCACCAGGAATACCTCGGTGAACGCCCGCAACCCGAACTGCTGGCGAAACTTCACCAGCAGCAGGTTCATCGACACGTTGGTCATCACGTACGCCGCCGGCAGCCAGGCCATTTCCGCTGTGGTCGCGCCGAGCGAGCCTTGCAGATAAGGCAGGTTGGCTACCACCAGTGAATTCCCCAGCCCACCGGTTACCGCCACCAGCACACCAACCGCCGCGTAGGCCAGGCGCTTGGGCGTGGAGTGCAGCGGCGTCGAAGGAGAACCGGGCAGGCTGGGCTTTTCGTGGGGCTGCCAGTTGCGCGGGGCGTATTTATCCATGGTTCGGCCTGGTGCTGGGGGTGGAGGAAGTTTGCCGCAATTTCACGAGCAACACACACTCCATGGCATTGAAAATACCCCTGCGGGAGCGGGCTTGCTCGCGAAGGCGTCAGGTCATACGACTCGTCTATGGCTGACATACCGCTTTCGCAAGCATGCCCGCTCCCACAGGGTTTCGTACGCGGCTCGCATATCAGCGAGTGCCGGGTCTTGCCGTAAAAGGTCACGTCTGTAAGAGAACGCGCCGATTTGCAGGGTCGTCGTATAACTTCCAGTTGACATTCCCTGTAAATCTGGGAAATATCCGCATCGATGTTGTACGACGACGTATGACAAATAATAAAAACAACAACGATCCAGGGAGCATCACAGTGAGCCCACTCGCCCGCAATTCCGTCCGCCCTTCACGTTTTGCCAGTTTCAAGCCGCGTTCGACCCTCAGCCTGCTCGGCTGCAGCAGCCTCGCCCTGGCCTTGCCGATGAGCGCCGGTGCTGAAGGCTTTCTGGAAGACAGCAAAGCCACGCTGAACCTGCGCAACGCCTACTTCAATCGTAACTTCGTCAACCCGGCCAACCCGCAAGGCAAGGCAGAAGAGTGGACACAGAGCTTCATCCTCGACGCCAAATCCGGCTTCACTCAAGGCACGGTCGGCTTCGGCCTGGACATCCTTGGCATGTACTCGCAGAAGCTCGATGGCGGTAAAGGCACCGGTGGCACGCAGTTGTTGCCGATCCACGATGACGGCCGCCCGGCCGACAACTTCGGTCGACTCGGCGTGGCGCTGAAAGCCAAGGTGTCGAAGACCGAACTGAAAGTCGGTGAATGGATGCCGGTGTTGCCGATCCTGCGCTCCGACGATGGCCGCTCCCTGCCGCAGACCTTCCGCGGCGGCCAGATCACGTCCACCGAAATCAACGGCCTGACCGTTTACGGCGGCCAGTTCCGTGGCAACAGCCCGCGCAACGACGCGAGCATGGAAGACATGTCGATGAACGGCCGCGGTGCATTCACCTCCGATCGCTTCAACTTCGGCGGTGGCGAATACAGCTTCAACGAAAAACGCACCATGGTCGGTGTGTGGTACGCCGAGCTGACTGATATCTATCAGCAGCAGTATTTCAACCTCAGCCACAGCCAGCCGATGGGCGACTGGACTCTTGGCGCCAACCTCGGGTTCTTCACTGGCAAGGAAGACGGCAGCGCCCAGGCCGGCGACCTCGATAACAAGACCGCATTTGCCCTGCTCTCGGCCAAATACGGTGGCAACACTTTCTACGTCGGCCTGCAGAAACTCACCGGCGATGATGCCTGGATGCGTGTTAACGGCACCAGCGGTGGCACCCTGGCCAACGACAGCTACAACGCCAGTTATGACAACGCCAAGGAGCGCTCCTGGCAGTTGCGTCACGACTACAACTTTGCCGCACTCGGGGTGCCTGGCCTGACCCTGATGAACCGCTACATCAGCGGTGATAACGTGCACACCGCCACCACCGATGACGGCAAGGAATGGGGCCGCGAATCGGAACTGGCCTACACAGTGCAGAGTGGGCCGCTGAAAAGCCTCAACGTGAAATGGCGTAATGCGACGATTCGCCGGGACTTCAGCACCAACGAATTTGACGAGAACCGGATCTTCATCAGCTATCCGATTTCGCTGTTGTAACGAGTGGGAAAATCGCGCATATCCCTATGGGAGCGGGCTTGCTCGCGAAAAGCGGCGTGTCAGTCATGAATGTGTTCACTGATACGCCGCATTCGCGAGCAAGCCCGCTCCCACAGGAGAATCGCATTGCAGCGGAGTCGACGACGGAAATTGAATCGCCCCTTCCGTCATCTACACCAAAAGTCGCGTTGACAAGATCCGGAAACCCTACCGATACTTCAGCGCAGTCATACGACAACCTACAACAAACCTAATAACAATGTGTTCAGGTATTGCCATGACGTCTACTTCTACCCCCCGCGCTCCTTTCAATCGCCTGCTGCTGACCGGTGCCGCCGGAGGCCTGGGCAAAGTCCTGCGCGAACGCCTGCGCCCTTACGCCAACGTGTTGCGCCTGTCCGACATCGCCGCACTCACCCCGGCCGTGGATGAACACGAAGAAGTCGTGCTCTGCGACCTCGCCGACAAGCAAGCCGTGCATCAACTGGTCGAAGGCGTCGATGCGATCCTGCACTTCGGCGGCGTTTCGGTGGAGCGTCCGTTTGAAGAAATTCTGGGCGCCAACATCAGCGGCGTCTTCCACATTTACGAGGCCGCACGCCGCCATGGCGTCAAGCGCGTGATCTTCGCCAGCTCCAACCACGTCATTGGTTTCTACAAGCAGGACGAGAAGCTCGACGCCACGTCTCCACGCCGCCCCGACGGTTACTACGGCTTGTCCAAGTCCTACGGCGAAGACATGGCCAGTTTCTACTTCGACCGCTACGGCATCGAGACTGTCAGCATCCGCATCGGCTCTTCGTTCCCCGAGCCGCAGAACCGCCGGATGATGCACACCTGGCTGAGCTTCGACGACCTCACGCAACTGCTCGAACGCTCGCTGTACACACCGAATGTCGGCCACACCGTGGTCTATGGCATGTCCGCCAACAAAGACGTCTGGTGGGACAACCGCTACGCCAACCACCTCGGTTTCGAAGCCAAGGACACCTCCGAGGTGTTCCGCGACAAGGTCGAAGCGCAGCCGATGCCGGCCGACGATGATCCGGCGCGGATCTACCAGGGCGGCGCCTTTGTTGCAGCAGGGCCTTTTGGCGATTGACCGCTCGACTTGATCCCCCTCCAATAAAAACCATGGGAATGAGTATGCAAGCCGAATTGATCGTCGACGCCCGCAATGCGGTCGGTGAAAGCCCGGTCTGGGTGCCGCAGGAAAACGCGCTGTACTGGGTGGATATCCCCAACGGCGGACTGCAACGCTGGAGCGCCGACACCGGGCATGTTGCGTCGTGGAAAGCCCCGCAAATGCTCGCCTGCATCACGCCCCACCGCAGCGGTGGCTGGGTGGCCGGCCTGGAAAGCGGCTTCTTTCGCCTGCACCCGCACAGTGATGGCAGCCTCGACAGCGAATTGCTTGCAACCGTCGAGCACAGTCGCCCCGACATGCGCCTGAACGATGGCCGCTGCGACCGTCAGGGGCGTTTCTGGGCCGGCAGCATGGTGCTGAACATGGGCCTCAACGCGCCTGAAGGCCGGCTCTATCGCTACAGCGCTGGCCAGTCCGGCGTGATCGAAGCGCAACTCGACGGCTTCATCGTGCCCAACGGCCTCGGCTTCAGCCCTGACGGCAAAACCATGTACCTGTCGGATTCGCACCCCAACGTGCAACTGATCTGGGCTTTCGATTACGACAGCGAAACCGGCACGCCATCGAATCGCCGAATCTTCGTCGACATGAATCATTTCCCCGGCCGCCCCGATGGCGCCGCCGTGGATGCCGAAGGTTGCTATTGGATCTGCGCCAACGACGCGGGACTGATCCACCGCTTCGCCCCGGACGGGAGCCTGGATTTTTCACTGCAAGTGCCGGTAAAGAAACCGACCATGTGTGCCTTCGGCGGCAGCGACATGAGCACCCTGTTCGTCGCCTCGATTCGCCCCGGCGACGACCATGATCCGCAATCCCTGGCCGGCGGCGTGTTCGCCCTGAAGCCTGGCGTCAAGGGCCTCGCCGAACCGCAATTCAACGATTTGCTTTAGACCCTCTGCTGCACCGCTGCGCCCTGAACACAAAAATAACAAGACTGGAGACTCACCCCCATGAACTTCAAACGCACCTTGCTCGCCGCTGCACTCCCGCTGATGTTCACCTTTGCTGGTGGCGCTCAGGCAGAAATGAAACTCAAATTTGCTGACATTCACCCCGCCGGTTATCCAACCGTAGTGGCCGAAAAATCCATGGGCGATACCCTGACCAAGGAAACCAACGGCGAGCTGACGTTCCAATACTTCCCGGGCGGCGTGCTGGGTTCGGAAAAGGAAGTCATCGAGCAGATGCAGGTCGGTGCTGTCCAGTTGTCGCGCGTCAGCCTGGGGATCGTCGGCCCGGTGGTGCCGGACGTGAACGTGTTCAACATGCCGTTCATTTTCCGCGATCAGCAACACATGCGTAACGTCATCGATGGCCCGGTGGGCGACGAGATCCTCGATAAAATCACCAACTCCGAATTCGGCCTGGTGGCTCTTGCGTGGATGGACGGCGGCACGCGCAACATCTACACCAAAAAACCAGTGCGCAAGCTCGAAGACCTCAAGGGCATGAAAATCCGTGTGCAGGGCAACCCGATGTTCATCGACATGATGAACGCCATGGGCGGTAACGGCATTGCCATGGACACTGGCGAGATCTTCAGCGCCCTGCAGACCGGCGTGATCGACGGCGCGGAAAACAACCCGCCGACCCTGCTCGAACACAACCACTTCCAGAACGCCAAGTTCTACAGCCTGACCGGTCACCTGATCCTGCCAGAGCCGATCGTGATGTCGAAAATCACCTGGGAAAAACTCACCCCGGATCAGCAGACCCTGGTCAAGAAAGCCGCCAAGGCTGCCCAGGCTGAAGAACGCGTGTTGTGGGACAAGAAGTCCGCTGCCAGTGAAGAAAAGCTCAAGGCCGCCGGTGTCGAGTTCATCGAAGTCGACAAGAAACCCTTCTACGACGCCACCGCTCCAGTACGGGAAAAATACGGCGCGAAATACGCCGACCTGATCAAGAAAATCGAAGCCGTTCAGTAACGCCCCCCGCTCGTACTTTTGAAAAAGGCCCGGCGCACCTGATGACTCAGGCGCGCCCGGTTACGGTGGAACCCGATGAAGAATTTGCTGCTGCGTATCAACGACAAGATCTACATGACGTGCATCTGGGTCGCCGGCCTTTCCGTCCTGGCGATTTCCCTGATGATTCCCTGGGGCGTGTTCGCCCGCTACGTGCTCGGCACTGGCTCGAGCTGGCCTGAGCCCACGGCGATTCTGCTGATGATGGTGTTCACCTTCATCGGTGCTGCCGCCAGTTACCGCGCCGGTGCGCACATGGCCGTGGCCATGCTCACCGACCGTATGCCAGCGCAGCTGAAATCCGCAGCGGCGATTTTCTCCCAACTGCTGATGGCGGCAATCTGCATCTTCATGACCATTTGGGGCGCCAAGTTGTGCATGTCCACCTGGAACCAGTTCATGGCCGCCCTGCCCGATCTGCGGGTTGGCGTGACCTACCTGCCGATTCCGCTGGGCGGCTTGCTGACGCTGATTTTCGTCCTGGAAAAACTCCTGCTCGGTGACCAGAGCAAACGTCGGGTCGTGCAGTTCGACCTGGTTGAAGAAAGTGAAGGTGCCGTTTAATGGACGCTCTGATTCTGCTGGGCAGTTTTATCGTGTTGATCCTGGTTGGCATGCCCGTCGCCTACGCGTTGGGCGCCGCCGCGCTGATCGGTGCATGGTGGATCGACATTCCATTCCAGGCGGTGATGATCCAGGTTGCCTCGGGGGTAAACAAATTCTCGCTGCTGGCCATTCCGTTCTTCGTACTGGCCGGTGCGATCATGGCCGAGGGCGGCATGTCCCGCCGTCTGGTGGCGTGTGCCGGAGTGCTGGTCGGTTTCGTGCGCGGTGGCCTGTCACTGGTCAACATTGTCGCGTCAACCTTCTTCGGTGCGATCTCCGGTTCGTCCGTAGCCGATACCGCTTCGGTGGGTTCGGTATTGATTCCGGAAATGGAACGCAAGGGTTATCCGCGGGAGTTCTCCACCGCCGTGACCGTCAGCGGTTCGGTGCAAGCCCTGCTGACGCCGCCAAGCCATAACTCGGTGCTCTACTCGCTGGCTGCCGGCGGTACGGTGTCGATTGCTTCGCTGTTCATGGCCGGCATTGTCCCGGGCTTGATGATGAGCGCGTGCCTGATGGTGCTGTGCCTGATCTTCGCGAAAAAGCGCAACTACCCCAAGGGCGAAGTGATCCCGATGCGCCAGGCGCTGAAAATCGTCGGTGAAGCGCTGTGGGGCATGATGGCCATGGTGATCATTCTTGGCGGCATCCTCTCGGGGATTTTCACTGCCACTGAATCGGCAGCCATCGCGGTGCTGTGGTCGTTCTTCGTGACCATGTTCATTTATCGCGATTACAAATGGAGCGAGCTGCCCAAGCTGATGCACCGCACGGTGCGGACGATTTCCATCGTAATGATCCTGATCGGTTTCGCTGCTAGCTTCGGCTACGTCATGACCCTGATGCAGATCCCGGCGAAGATCACCACGCTGTTTCTGACCCTGTCGGACAACCGTTACGTGATCCTGATGTGCATCAACGTCATGCTGCTGTTGCTGGGCACGGTGATGGACATGGCGCCGCTGATCCTGATCCTTACACCGATCCTGATGCCGGTGATTCTGGGGATCGGAGTCGACCCGGTGCAGTTCGGCATGATCATGCTGGTCA
Organism: Pseudomonas sp. TSRC2-2; assembly: GCF_049897785.1. Taxonomy (NCBI): domain Bacteria; kingdom Pseudomonadati; phylum Pseudomonadota; class Gammaproteobacteria; order Pseudomonadales; family Pseudomonadaceae; genus Pseudomonas; species Pseudomonas sp. TSRC2-2. The sequence goes on along the minus strand of NZ_JAFCWZ010000001.1, from coordinate 299,555 downwards.
ATCTGGGGATCGGATTGATAACACCGCCGGTGGGAGCCGTGCTCTTCGTCGGTTCGGCGATCGGCAAAGTCAGCATCGAAAGCACCGTCAAAGCGCTGCTGCCGTTCTACGCCGTGCTGTTCATGGTGCTGCTGCTCGTCACCTACGTGCCGGCCATTTCGCTGTGGCTGCCGCACCTGGTGTTGTAAACCGCTGAAAAGATCGCAGCCTCCGGCAGCCCTACAGAACCGCAATCTGTTGTAGGAGCTGTCGAGTGCAACGAGGCTGCGATCTTATAATCGTCACGCCCGAAACAACATGTACCCCGCCACCACCAGACAGACACTGGCAAATCCCACCTGCAACGCCCGCGCCGGCACCTGCGCGCACAGCCTGCGGCCGATGATCATGCCGACGATGCTGGCGACAATGAAGGCTGCGCCCTGGTTGTCGATGCGCACGCCCGCCTGAAACGAGCCGATCACGCCGATCGCTGAAATCAGACTGATCACCATCAAGGACGTGGCGACGATACCGCGCATTTGCACATCGGTCAGTTGCTTGAAGGCCGGGACGATCAGGAACCCGCCACCGACGCCGAGCAATCCCGAGACCACACCGGTAATCGCCCCCAGAGCAGCCAGCGTGGCGGTGCATTTGGTGGTCCAGTCGAAGCGACCGGTCTGCTCGTTGAGCATGCAGTTCTTCTGGCCCCAACTGGCATGGCCGTGATCGCTCGGTCCCGCTTGCTGACGCTCTTTACGCAACATTCGCCAGGCCACCAGGACCATCAGCAGGCTGAACAGGATCATCAGAACCTTCTCCGGCAACTGATGTGCAAAGTAGATCCCCAGCGGCGAAAACACCGCGCCCAATGCTGCGATCAATAACGCCGCACGGTAACGCACCAGACCACGTCGCAAACCGTCAATGGCCCCGATCGCCGCCGCGCTGCCGACCGCAAACAGGGCCACCGGCGCCGCTTGCGTCATCGTCCAGCCCAGCCCGAGCACCAGCGCCGGCACGGCGAGAATCCCGCCACCCGCGCCGGTCAGGCCGAGGACCAACCCCATCACCACGCCAAACAGACTTGCCAGCAACATAGGGTTTTCTCAGTCGACCTTGGACAGACGCGTCAGCCACTCGCGGCCCTTGAGCATGCCGTGCCAGTAGAACCATGGCAGCCATGTTGCTTTCAGCCACCACGCCGACCGCCGGGGTACGGTCGGATCCAGCGGGAAAGTCGGCAGCAGTTTGCCGCCATAGCCGAACTCGGCGAGGATCACCTTGCCCTTCTCCACCGTCAGCGGGCACGAGCCGTAGCCGTCGTACTTGAGTGGCAGCGGCTGTTTTTTGCGTGCGGCCAGAAGGTTTTGCGCAACGACGACAACCTGCTTGCGCACCGCGGCCGCGGTTTTCGCGTTGCTGGTGCCGCAGGCATCGCCCAGGGCGAACACTTCGCGATAGCGCGGATGCTGCAGGCTGTGCGGATCGACCTCACACCACCCGCCGGCATCGGCCAGCGGGCTCTGCGCGATGAAGTCCGGCGACACCTGGGGTGGGACGACGTGGAGCAGATCAAAGGTTTTCGCTACGCGGCTGACGTTGCCATCGGCATCTTTGACTTCAAACCACGCGGTTTGCGCCGGGCCATCGACCTTGACGAGGTTTGAGTTGAACGCGAGTTGCGCGTTGTACTGTTCGATATATTTCATCAGCGGCGGCACGAAGGTCGGCACGCCAAACAGTGCGGCGCCGGCGAGATTGAATTCAACAATGATGTTGTGCAGCACCGCGCTTTTGCGCCAATGGTCGCAGGACAGGTACAGGGCTTTTTGCGGCGCGCCGGCGCATTTGATCGGCATCGCCGGCTGGGTGAACAGCGCCCGGCCGCCGCGCAGTTTCTGCACTTGATCCCAAGTGTATTGGGCGTGTTGATAGCTGTAGTTGGAAGTGACGCCGTGCTGACCGAGGCTTTCCTGCAACCCTTCGATTTTCTCCCAGGCCAGGCGCAGGCCGGGGCAGACGATCAGGTTCTGATAGCTGACGGTGCGTTGATCATCGAGGGTGAGCTGGCGGCTTTGCGGGTCGATGGCGCTGACGCTGGTCTGAATCCAGGTCGCCTGTCGCGGCATGACTTTGCTCATCGGTCTGACGGTGTCTTTCACATCGAAAGCGCCGCCGCCGACCAGCGTCCATGCCGGTTGGTAGTAGTGCTGTGAGCTCGGTTCGATCACGGTGATGTTGAGATGCGGGTCACGCTTGAGCAGGCTGGCGACTAGACCGATGCCGGCCGTCCCGCCGCCGATGACCACGATGTCTGCACTGATGGATGGGCCCCAGTGTTGATCGTTCATTGCTTGTTCCTTTTGCTGCACGCAAGGGTTTCAGTCTTCACACCCCAAAGCAGTGTGGGAGCGGGCTCGCTCGCGAAGGCGTCGTGTCAGGCAATGAATGTTCGACTGACACGCCGCTTTCGCGAGCAAGCCCGCTCCCACAACTGAAAGGGTGTGATAGCTGGCATTTATGGCTGTTCCCAGCTTTTGAGCACCGCTCCGCAATAAAGCCCCGAGAGGGTCTTCATCACCTGGATTACTTCGTGACTGGCCAGGCCATAGAAAATGTATTTGCCTTCCCGGCGAGTCGCGACCAGCCCTTCGTCGCGCAAGATACCCAGTTGCTGGGACAGCGTCGGCTGGCGTACGCCGGTCATGGTTTCCAGCTCGCCGACGTTGCGTTCGCCTTGTGTCAGTTGGCAGAGAATCAACAGGCGATCCTCGTTGGCCAGCGCTTTGAGCAGCGCGCAGGCTTTGGACGCCGAGGCGCGTAGTTGGGCGACTTCACATTCGGTCAGACTGGATTGCATTTGCACGAGGCCTTGAAGGTCACTTAAGCTGCGAACATTATGTTTTTACATAAACTGTTGCAACCCGAAATTCCCCAGCACAGGTTTCTGCCATGCCCGCCCTGATTGAAGCGTTTCTCGACCCCGCCTCCTCGACCTACAGCTATGTGGTCTACGAAGCCGACGGCGGGCATTGCGCAGTCGTCGACCCGGTGCTCGATTACGACGGTGCCGCCGGGCGCACCGGCACTGTGCAGGCAGACAAGATCATCGCGTTCGTGCGCGCACACCGCCTGCAGGTGCAGTGGTTGCTGGAAACTCACGCTCACGCCGACCACCTGTCAGCCGCGCCTTATTTGCGTCGGGAGCTGGGCGGCAAGATCGCCATTGGCGAATCGATCAGCAAAGTGCAGAACGTGTTCAAGGCGCTGTTCAATCTCGAGCCGGAATTTCGCGTCGATGGCTCGCAATTCGACCATCTGTTTGCACCGAATGAGTCGTTCATGATCGGCAATCTCAAAGCCACTGCCCTGCACGTTCCCGGCCATACCCCAGCGGACATGGCCTATCTGATCGGCGGTGAACAGATCCTCGTTGGCGACACGCTGTTCATGCCCGATGTCGGCACAGCGCGCTGCGATTTCCCCGGCGGCAATGCGCAGCAATTGTTCAAATCGATCCAGAAGCTGTTGGCTTTCCCGGCCAGCGTGACGCTTTACGTCTGCCACGATTACCCGCCCGAGGGCCGCGCCTCACAATGCCGGACCACGGTCGGCGAACAGCGCAAAAACAACATTCATGTACACGACGGCATCGATGAAGCGGCATTTGTCCAGATGCGTAACCAGCGTGATGCCGGGCTTGGAATGCCGACGTTGCTGCTGCCGGCCATTCAGGTAAATGTGCGCGCGGGAAACCTGCCAGCGGCCGAAGACAACGGCGTTGTGTACTTGAAAATCCCGCTCAACAAACTCTGACACACGACATTGCAGCCGGTCCGCTTCATCCCCCGCGTGTCACCAGCTTTCGGTGGCATTCGGCCGGAGTCAGCACTGCGCCGGCCGCCGAACGCACCGCTATGGTTTCGACGGGCTCGGCCCGCTCGTTGTCGAGCAACACCGAATGCTCCTCGCCTTGCGCGAACAGGAAGCGCTCGCCCCACTGGCGCAGGCTGACGACGATCGGAAACACCGCGCGGCCCATGTCGGTGAGCACGTATTCCTTGTAAGCACTGCCGTCGGACGCCGGTTGAATCTGCAATACACCGAGCTCGGCGAGCATTTTCAGTTTGACCGAGAGGATGTTCTTCGCCAGGCCCAGTCGCTTCTGGAATTCGCTGAACCGGCGTACGTCATCGAACGCATCGCGAATGATCATCAAGGCCCAGCGATCGCCGATCGCTTCAAGGGTCCGGGCGACGGGGCATTCGCTCTGAGCCAGTAATTGCTGTCGGGCCATGTTGCTCCTGGGGTGGTCGCTGAATGTGGTTGCATTTAACAACTCGAATGGATAAAGATCAATGCATCGGTCTCGTTTCAAAACCACATTACGAGGATGCAAGGATGCCCTGCCAGACGCAAACCCTGATCACCGCGCACACCGCAGCTGACAGCACAATGATTGGCCTGAGTCGCCTACAGACGTTTCTCTTTGCAATCACCTGCGCCATGGCCGTGGCCAACGTTTACTTCGCTCAGCCGTTGCTCGAAACCATGGCGCAAAGCCTCGGTGTTTCATCCGGGGCAATCGGCGTTGTTGTCACAGCCACACAAGCCGGGTATGCCCTCGGCCTGTTGTTCATCGTGCCGCTGGGTGATCTGCTCGATCGCAAGAAACTCATCGTCAGCCAATTGCTGTTGTCGGCGGTGGCGCTGTGTGCAGTCGGCTTGGCCGAGAGCTGGGGCGTGCTACTCGGTGCGATGGCGTTGGTAGGTCTGCTGGCGGTGGTGGTGCAAGTAGTGGTCGCCTGCACCGCCAGCCTGGCGAGCCCGGATGAGCGTGGTGCAGCCGTGGGCACCGTCACCAGCGGCGTGGTGCTCGGCATCCTGCTGGCGCGTTTCACCTCCGGGGTAGTTGCCGATCTGGCGGGCTGGCGCGCTGTCTATCTGGTCTCTGCAGCACTGATGGTCGGCATGGCGCTGCTGCTATGGCGTACCCTGCCCGCCACGGCGAAACCTCCCGCGCAGCGCGGTTACTGGCGATTGCTGCGCTCGGTGTTTCAATTGTTTTTGACTGAGCGCGTATTACGCATCAGAGGCACGTTCGCCCTGCTGATCTTCGCCGCATTCAGCGTTCTGTGGACATCGATGGTGCTGCCACTCAGCGCGCCGCCACTGTCGCTGTCGCATACGCAGATCGGCCTGTTTGGTCTGGCCGGGGTGGCGGGCGCGCTTGCCGCTGCGCGGGCCGGGCATCTGGCGGATCGGGGGCTGGGCAATCGCACCACCGGCATCGCCTTGGCAGTGTTGACCCTGTCCTGGCTGCCTATCGCGCTTGTCGAGCATTCGCTGCTGGCGATGGCCGTTGGCGTGATCCTGCTCGACTTCGCCGTGCAAGCAGTGCATGTGACCAATCAGAGCCTGATCTTCGCCGCACGACCCGACGCGCAGAGCCGACTGGTCGGCGCTTATATGTGTTTTTACTCGGTAGGCAGCGGCTTGGGCGCCATCGCGGCGACCTATAGCTACGCGCTGTTTGGCTGGGTGGGGGTGTGCATACTGGGCGCCGGGATCAGCACTGTTGCGTTGGTGTATTGGCTCTGGCTGGCGCGGGGTCACTTGCGCGACTGAACGCCTGTGGGAGCGAGCCTGCTCGCTCCCACAGGTTTTTACCAAGGGAGCTACTTGCCCTCCTCGGGCTTTTCGGTCTGCATTTGCACCGACGGCTTGCTCTTGTCGCTGTCCTTGTTGGGTGCGTCGTTGGAGTCAAAGCAGCCGCTCAACAGAAACATTGAACAGAGCCCCAGACATGCACAGATTTTTTTCATGACGGTCTCCTGTCAGCAGTGGTATCGCTACCCGGTTCAAGCTTGACCTTGATCCATCCGGATTGATGTTGATCAAACGCCTTGAATGCGGAAATCGCATCAGTCAACGGCTCATCCTGAGTCAGCACTTTCCCAGGATCGACGCGCCCGGCCTGGGTCATTTCGATCAGCTTGGGAATGTATTTGCGGTGATGACAGTTGCCCATGTTGATGCGCACGTTCTTGTTCATCGCCTCGCCGATCGGGAAGCTGTCGAACCCGGCGGGATAGACCCCGATGATGGAAATCGTGCCGGCCTTGGCCACAGCCTTCACCGCCCATTCCAGCGCTTGCGACGGCGCGTCTCCGGGTTGCCACTGCGCAGGATGATGATGGCCGTGATGGCAATGGTTAGCGTCGATGCCCACGGCTTCGATCACGCGATCCACGCCAATTTCGGCCGTCAAGCGAGCGATGGTTTCAACTGGATCTTCTTTTTCGAAGTTGATGCACTCGGCACCCAGCGCTTGAGCGCGAGCGAGGCGATCTTCCAGCCCGTCAATGGCGAACACGCGACCCGCGCCCATCAGCTTCGCGCTGATAATCGCAAACAGTCCGACCGGCCCGCAGCCGAACACTGCCACCGTGTCGCCGTCCTTGATTCGCGCCATGTCGGCGCCAAACCAGGCTGTAGGAAATATATCCGACATGGCGATTGCCTGGTCGTCGGTGATGGCATCCGGCAGTTTGATCAGGCCGATGTTGGCAAAGGGAATTCGCGCTTTTTCGGCTTGCAGGCCATCGAACGGCCCGGTGGTTTTCGGCCCGCCGAAGAATGAAGTGCCAGCGGTTTTTCCGTTGGGGTTGGCCACATCGCACTGGGCGAAATAGCCGGCACGGCAGTACGAGCAATTGCCGCAGGCAATGGTCGAAGGAATCAGCACGCGGTCGCCAATCTTGAGATTACGCACGTCTTCGCCAAGCGCTTCGACGATGCCCACGCCTTCATGTCCGAGAATCGTACCGGGCTGCATGTCCGGCGCGCTGCCACGAATGAAATGCAGATCGGTGCCGCAAATAGCCGATGCGGTGAGCCTGACAATGGCATCGGTTGGCGCTTGAATGGTTGGCTCGGGCACATCGTCCAGCCGAATATCACCGACGCCATGAAATACAACAGCTTTCATCGTTCACCTCCAATTTTCCGGATGGCGCTAATCCGCGTTCTCAGCCCTTGCTGTGCTCCGGCGACGAAGGCCCTTCCTTGACGCCGCGCGGGCCAGCGATGCCCCACACGATCAGGCCGAGCACCGGGAACACGATCAAGCCAATCGCCCAGGCGGCTTTGACGCCGACGCTCTTGTTGCTGCGAAACACGCTGACAATCGCCCACAGGTCGACCAGCAGAATGATCACCGCCACGGCGATGGAAAAATAACTCGCTGCCTCGTTCATTTCGCGATCCTCCAATGACTGGTAAGCATTGGGCTTTAGGGGCGATTGAGCGTTCAAAAAAATTGCCGGCGAACATCACCGGCGGCTCAACCTTTTCCTGAATCCTGCGGGATCACCGAAATCTTGCCGTTGCGTTCGATGATTGCGAATTTGATCTGCTCAATCGTTTCAATGCCTTGGCTGGAGCGGGCCGCCTCCATGATATCCGCCTCGACCAGCCGCGCATGGCGCAGCCGTCGGTGCAACAGCTTGCCATTCTCGACAATGATCGTCGGCTCGCCATCGATTAGCCGCGACACCCAGCCGGAACGTTGCTTGAGCAGGGAAAAACCGACATCCACGGCGATCAGCGTGATGATCACCAGAAACGCGTTGGTCAGCGAGAAATCATCGCCCAGCAATGCTTGCTGGGTGGCTTCGCCGATGATCATCAGCAAGACGAAATCAAACGTCGTCAGCTCGGCCAGCGAACGCCGGCCGGCAATTTTGAACAGCACCATCAGTGCCAGATACATCGCGAGTGCGCGCAAGACCGAATCCATGGGTCACCTATGGATAAATGAATTGATTGAGCTTCACGTCGCTCGAGCCGGGCATGCGGATATGGCTGCGAAACAGGCCCAGTCCGTCGCCGCGCAGCGTCAGGTAAAGCGTTGCCTGGCCCTGCGCATCCGCCTGCAACCACAGGCGCATGCCCTGTTTTGAGCTACGCATGCGCACCGGCGCCGGCTGCAGCGTTTCAATGCTGAAGCCATCGAGCAGTTCGCCGCCGATGTCCAGTTCGACGGTGGCTTCAGGCGCCACATGCACGCTGAGTTTCAGCGGATTGGTCGAGCCGTTGCGGTGGAACATCTCGTATTCGACCTGAACCCTGCCATCGGCGCTGCGGGCGTCCTGCGAACTCAGCACACCACGGGAAAACAGCCCCAACAGGCCCAAGAGCATGCACACCACCAACAGGTACCAACCGATGTGTTCGAAGCGCCAGACCTTCAGTTGATAAGCCATGTCCTCCTGTACCGGGAACTGCCTGCTACGCAGATCGGGATGGTCAGTATCATCCTTCATTGGCGCCACCCTCCTTCACCGCGCAAGGCACGACGGTGAAAATCCGGCAGTTGCTGCAAGGTGAATTCCGAGGCTCGGGTCTGCACTTCGCTGCGTGACCCGGGAAACCATTGCTGGGTGCTGAACAGAAAATGTTGCTGATCGAACTGAAATGCCCAGGCGAAACATACCGTTCCCGCTTTGATCCCATCCATATCGTCGGGACCGAGAATGCCGGTGGTGGCGACTGCTACATTGGCCGTGCTGTCGCGCAGCGCACCGATGGCCATTTCACTGGCGACTTCAACGCTGGTCAGGTTGAAGGTTTCCATGGTCGCCGGGCTGACGTGCAGCAAGCGCTGCTTGGCCTGCGGCGAATAGACCACGTAACCGCATTCGATCAGTTTGCCGCTGCCGGGCACTTCTGACAGCAGCATGACGATTTCCCCGGCCGTGCAGGATTCGGCGGTGGTGATCACCAACGACTGTTGACGCAGGTATTCAATCGTTTCCTTGGCAATGGACATGGCGTGCTCTCGAAGCTGTTATTGCCGGTTGACCGTGCGCTGCGCTGATCATTCCGCTGGATTGGATGAGCGTATGAAGCCTCTTGCAGAGAAAGTTTTCCGCCCTGTCCAGCGCGATCACCTACCCTCATAGACTGTGTGAACCACTTGAGTCCGCCGTCCCCATGCGCTGTTCATTCAAGCCACTGTTTTTCATCCTGTTCCTGCTGCTGATACCGGGCAGCGCTGCGCTGTGGGCGGCGGACCTTGCAGCGCCGGCCAACTCAGGCGCAGCGCCGTTGCCGGTGATTTCGCAAAGCGATCTGCAAGCCCTGCAACAACGCCTCGATGGGCTCAAGCAGCAGATTTCGGCTGCAAACAACTACAACCAGCTCGAAGGTCCGCAGGATCGGGTCCAGGCGTTCATTCTCGATGTCGACCGATTGTCGGCTGCGCTGTTGCCGCAGCAGGCGCAACTGGCCGTGCAACTGGGCGTGCTCGGCACGGCGCCAGACGCCGAGGTGGCCGCCGAGCAAGCCGATATCGTCGCGCAGCGGGCGGCACTGGCGGAGCAGAAAAGCAAGGTCGATGGCACGCTCAAAAGCCTCGCCGCACTGAAACAGAATGCCGCCGATCTGATCACGCAAATCGCGGGCATCCGTCGCACGCTGCTGGAAAGCGAACTGACCTTGAGTACCCGCAGCGTATTGAGCCCGAATTTCTGGGCGCCACTGGCCAATCCAAGCGAGGACGACCGCCAGCGGCTGCGACTGTTCGTTGCGCAGGTGAGTGACGTCTGGGCCACGGTCTGGGCGCCGGGCGAACGTTTTTTTACCTGCGTACTGGTGCTGTTGGCGCTGCTGGTCTGGACGCTCGGCCGGCGTTTGGCTGAGCGCGGGCTGACCTGGTTCTGCATTCACCGGGTGGCGGAAGGCCGCCTTCGCCGCAGTGCCTTGGCATTCGCCTCAGCCATCGCGACCTTCATCACCACCGCCATCGCCCTGAAACTGCTGTTCTACGCCTGCACTCGCCACGAAGCCCTGCCGCCGGTGCTGGAAACGTTTTCCGAAGAGTTCGAAAAAGTCGTGTATGCCTGCGTACTGATCACCGGGCTCAGCCGCGCGCTGCTGTCGACCGAACATCCGTCGTGGCGCCTGCCGGCCATTGCCGATCCGGTGGCGCTCGCCCTCAAGCCTTATCCGCGAATCCTCGCCTGCTCTCTACTGGTCTTGGTGACGCTGGTACAGGTTGGCAACGCCACGGGCATGAGCAGCCACATCGTCATGGCCGGGCGCGGCGTTATTTCGATGGTGGTACTGGCGATCATCGGCACGATGTTGTTGCGCGTCGGCAACGTGCGCAAGGCGCTGGTCGCGGCCAATGACGCCACGGCGGTAAACAGCGTGTTCGCCGGGCTGATCTACAGCGTTGCCAGCGTTTCGATGTTTGTCTCGGCCATCGCGTTGCTGGCGGGGTATGTCTCGCTGGCGCGGTTCATCAGTTATGAACTGGTGTGGGGCTACATCGTGCTGTCGGGCTTCTACCTGCTGATTCAGCTGGTCAAGGACGCCTGCGAACACCTTTTTTCGCCCAAACACGCGAGCGGCAAAGCACTCAAGCAACTGCTCGGCATCAGCGATCGGCGCCTCGATCAGATTTCGATTCTGCTGTCCGGATTCAGTCGCGCCGGACTGATGTTGATGGCCCTGATTTCATTGTTCGTCGGCGGCATTGGCACCACGCTCGGCCAGTTGCTGACCAACATCATGTCGATCCTCGGCGGCGCGGGTTTGCGCAAGCTGAACATCGTGCCGGGGCATCTGCTCAACGCGCTGCTGGCGCTGCTGATCGGCATCTGGCTGATCCGCGCATTGAGCCGCTGGCTCGACAATGAATTTTTGCCCAAGACCGACATGGACCCGGGCATGTGCGCGTCGCTGAGCACGCTGTTTTCCAACATCGGCTACGCCTTTGTGATTCTGCTGACGCTGTCGTCGTTGGGTGTGCAGTGGACCAACCTGGCGTGGATTGTCAGTGCGCTTTCGGTGGGCATCGGCTTTGGCTTGCAGGAGATCGTCAAGAACTTCGTTTCCGGCCTGATTCTGCTCACCGAGCGCCCGGTCAAGGTCGGCGACCTGATCAGCATCAGCGGCGTCGAGGGCGATATCCGGCGGATCAACGTGCGCGCCACGGAAATCCAGCTCAGCGACCGCTCGATCGTGATCGTGCCCAACTCACAACTGATCTCGCAGAATCTGCGCAACGTTACCCTCGGCGGCAGCGCTCAGGGCGTGGCGTCGCTGGAGCTGGTGTTTCCACTGGATATCGATCCTGAGGAGGTCAAGCAACTGCTGCTCGACATCTATCACGAGAACGAAACCATCCTCGACAAACCCGGGCCGTTCGTGCGCTTCAGCAAATTGTCCCCGGACGGCATTACGTTGACGGTCACCGGTTATGTCGGCAGCCCAAGGATCGTCGGGCTGACCAAAAGCGACCTGTTGTTCGAAGTGCTCAAGCGCCTGGGCGCCGCTGGAATTGTGCTGGCGAAGCCGCCAGCGACGTGATTCGGTTACCGCTCGCCCGAACTGTCGATGCCGATCGTGCTGGTGCGTGGCGTCAGCTCGAACGGCAGGATCACGTGCCTGTCTGGCAGCGGCTGTTTTTCGATCAGGGCAATCAGCATCTCGACCGCTTTTGTTCCAAAGGCCTCGGCCGGTTGCGAGATGGTGGTCAGCGGCGGATCGCAGTACGCGGCCATGGGAATGTCGTCGAAGCCGACCAGTGAAATGTCCTCGGGCACCCGCAGCCCCGCTTGCCGGATGCGCTTGAGCGCGCCGATGGCCATTTCATCATTTTCACAGAACAGCGCAGTGGGTCTGTTGGTCAGCGCAAGCATCTTTTCCGCTCCGGCGAAACCGGCTTCGAGGCTGAAGTTGCCATGACAGATCAGTGCCTCGTCGAAGGCGATAGCGGCTTGACGCAATGCCGCTTCGTAGCCCTCCAGACGATCACGGGTCAGCGGGCTGTTCTTCGAGCCTTTGATCAGGCCGATGCGTCGATGCCCCAAAGTGATCAGGTGCTCGGTCATGGCTTTGGCAGCGGCGACGTTGTCCAGGCTGATGGTCGGATAACGCCCTGCCTTGATCACTTCACAAGCGTTGACGAGCGGCGGCAAATCGGCGTCTGCTGGCGCGTTTTCGAATGGATCGTAGGCGCGCAACTGGATCACACCGTCGGCTTGATGGGCGTACACCAGCTCGGCGAACTGCCGCTCCAGCTCTTCCCGCCCTTGGGTGTCGCAGAGCAGCAAGCGATAGCCGGCGGCCTGCGCCGCTTGCTGCGCGCCGCTGATGACCCGGGCGAAAAAGGTGTTGGCGATGGTCGGCACCAGAATCACCAGATTGCCGGTGCGCCGCGAGCGGAATTGCACCGCCATGAGGTTCGGCCGATAGCCCGCCTGCTCCACCGCGGCCATCACGCGCTCACGGGTTGGCGCGAGGACGCGCTCGGGCGATTTCAGCGTCCTCGACACCGTCGCCACGGAAACGCCTGCCAGCCGAGCCACTTCGCGAATATTGGACAAAACCACCTCGTTGTTTAACACCGATCAGGCGCGGAGCTTACCGCAGGCGACGACCGATCGAAATGCTGTCAATCATCCGCTCTCGTTTGACACCCGGCTGTTTCGCGCCTAGATTTTGCTCCACGATGTAACCGGTTACATCATTGATCAGAATTGCATCCAGCTACCGAGACGACTGCCATGTACGCTGCCGCAACAAAAATAAGAATGGGTTTTGTCGGAGGCGGTGAAGGCGCCTTCATCGCCCGCGCCCACCGGCAAGCTGCCGGCCTGGATGGACGCTTCGAACTGGTCTGCGGCGCGTTCAGCCGCGACTGCGAGAATAATCAGCGCACCGCTGCTGCACTGGGTGTGCCCGCCGAGCGTTGTTACGACGATTGGCAAACACTGCTCACCGGCGAGGCCGCACTGCCCGCCGAACAGCGCATGCAACTGCTGATCATCGTCACGCCCAATCATCTGCACGCACCGATTGCCCGTGAAGCATTGAGCGCCGGTTTCCACGTGTTCAGTGAGAAACCCGCGGCGCTTAACCTGGCCGAGGTGCAAGCGCTGCATTCGGTGGTCATCAATAGCCAGCGCATTTACGCGCTGGCGCACACCTACCTCGGCTATGCGATGGTCTGGCAGGCCCGCGAAATGGTCGCCAGCGGCGTGCTCGGGCGCGTGCGCAAAGTCATCGTCGAATACCCGCAAGGCTGGCTCAGCTCCGATGTCGCCGGGCAAGGCAACAAACAGGCCGGCTGGCGCGACGACCCGGCGCAATCCGGGATCGGCGGCTGCATCGGCGACATCGGCACCCACGCATTTTCCCTGGCCGAATTTGTTGCCGGTCAGCCGATGCAGTTCATCAGTGCAATGCTTGGTTCGCATGTCGAGGGCCGGCAGTTGGATGACGATGTGGCGATGCTGTTCAGGATGAGCGACGGCGCCAGCGGCGTATTGCTTGCCAGTCAGGTTTGCGCCGGTGAAGAAAATCCGCTGAAGATCCGCGTCTACGGGGACAAGGGTGGGCTGGAGTGGCGGCAGGAAGAGCCGGCCACTCTGATTCATCGGCCATTGAATGAATCGATGCGCGTGCTGCGATCCGGGGTCGGTCAGCCGTGGTTGTGTGCCGCCGCAAACCAACGCATGCGCCTGCCTGCCGGGCATCCTGAAGGTTATCTGGAGGCCATGGCCAATCTGTACGGCGATCTCGCAGAGGCAATTCTTCACGACACCGGACGCCATCAGGCGCCGGGTGTACCGGGTATCGAGACAGGCCTGCGCGGCATGGCTTTCATCGAAACCGCCATTGCCAATCACCTGGGCAACGCAAAGTGGAGCGAGATCCCGGGCCAACTGACAGGAGCCACGAACAATGATGAATGATCAGCAGACCGCTACGGGCCTGAAAGGCCCAGGCATCTTCCTCGCACAGTTCATCGCTGATGAAGCGCCCTTCGACTCGCTCGCCAACATCGCCAAATGGGCGGCGTCGCAAGGTTACAAAGCCATCCAGGTACCGACCCTCGGCACACGGTTCATCGATTTGCAGCGCGCTGCTGAAAGTCAGGATTACTGCGACGAACTTATCGGCGTCTGCGCCCGCGCCGGTGTAGTCATCAGCGAGTTATCGACGCACCTGCAAGGGCAACTGGTCGCGGTACATCCGGCATTCGACAGCCTGTTCGACGACTTCGCCCCAGCGGCACTGCGCGGCAAACCCGGCGAGCGCACCGAGTGGGCCATCGAACAGCTGAAACTGGCGGCCCGTGCCAGTCAGCGCTTGGGACTCACCGCCCACGCAACTTTTTCCGGCGCCCTGCTCTGGCCCTACGTCTATCCGTGGCCGCAACGCCCGGCTGGATTGGTCGAGCAAGGCTTCGCTGAACTGGGCAAACGCTGGCTGCCGATACTCGACTGCTTCGAAGAGGCTGGCGTTGATCTGTGCTACGAAATCCATCCTGGCGAGGACCTGCATGACGGCGCGTCGTTCGAGCAGTTTCTCGAAGCGGTGAATCATCATCCTCGCGCTGCGATTTTGTATGACCCGAGCCATCTGTTACTGCAGCAGATGGACTACCTCGGCTTCATCGATCGCTACCACGACCGCATCCGCATGTTCCACGTCAAGGATGCCGAATTTCGCCCCGATGCGCGTTCCGGCGTCTACGGCGGTTATCAGGGCTGGGTCGAACGCCCCGGGCGCTTCCGTTCGCTGGGCGATGGCCAGATCGATTTCAAATCGATCTTCAGCAAATTGTGCCAATACGAGTTCAACGGCTGGGCGGTGCTGGAGTGGGAATGCTGTCTGAAAGATTCCGCGCAGGGTGCGGCCGAGGGTGCGGCTTTCATCGAGCGGCACATGATCCGCAAGACCGCCAAGGCCTTCGACGATTTCGCCGGGGTCAGCGCTGACGCCGCTTCCAATCGGCGCCTGCTCGGCCTGGCCGACGACTGATTCAGCCGCGTTTACCGACATAAAAACAATACGGTGATCTGAAATGAACGTAATGAATGCGCGACTCAGCGTGATGATGTTTTTGCAGTTTTTTATCTGGGGTGGCTGGTTCGTCACCCTCGGCACTTTTCTGGCTACGACGCTCGCTGCCAGCGGTGCGCAGGTCGGCATGGCGTTCGCTACGCAATCCTGGGGCGCGATTGTGGCGCCGTTTGTCATTGGCCTGATTGCCGATCGGTTTTTCAATGCCGAACGCATTCTTGCGGTGCTGCATCTGCTCGGCGCGGTGCTGCTCTATCAGCTCTATCGCGCAGCGGACTTCAGCGTGTTTTATCCCTACGTACTCGCCTACATGATGGTCTACATGCCAACGCTGGCACTGGTCAACGCCGTGGCGTTCCGCCAGATCAAAGATCCGGCGCTGGAGTTCTCGCGCATTCGCGTGTGGGGCACGGTGGGCTGGATTGTCGCCGGCGTGGTTATCAGCTTCGTATTCGCCTGGGACTCGCAACAAAGCATCGTGGCGGGAGGCTTGCGCAATACTTTCCTGATGTCCGCCGTGGCGTCGCTGCTGTTGGGGCTTTACAGCTTCAGCCTGCCGAACACTGCGCCGCTGAAGAACGCCGCAGGCGCATCCAGCCTCAAGCAGATGCTCGGCGTCGATGCGCTGGGTTTGCTCAAGGATCGCAGTTATCTGGTGTTCTTCCTTGCCTCAATCCTGATCTGCATCCCACTGGCGTTCTATTACCAGAATGCCAATCCGTTTCTGGCCGAGATCGGCGTGCCCAACCCAACGGCAAAGATGACCATCGGTCAGGTGTCGGAAGTGCTGTTCATGCTGCTGTTGCCGCTGTTCATCCATCGTTTTGGTATCAAAATCGCCCTGCTGGTGGGCATGGCGGCATGGGCGTTGCGTTATGTGCTGTTTGCTTTCGGCAATAACGACGATCAGGCATTCATGTTGCTGATCGGCATTGCCCTGCACGGCGTGTGCTACGACTTCTTTTTCGTTTCCGGGCAGATCTACACCGACGCAAAGGCACCGGAACGCTTCCGCAGCTCAGCGCAAGGCTTGATCACCTTGGCCACGTACGGGTTGGGCATGTTGATGGGTTTCTGGATTGCGGGGCGGATCACTGACCACTTCACTTCGAGTGCGGGCCATGACTGGAGAAGCATCTGGCTGTTCCCTGCCGGTTTTTCCGTGGCGGTATTGCTGTGTTTCTGGGCAACGTTCAAGGGTCGCAATCGCGACAAGGCCGTACTGCCGACGACGATTTAACTGAACATCGTGGCGCTTGAGCCAAACGAATGCCGCTTGTGTTTGAGGCGGCATTCGCTGTCGATGCTCATTGTTGCACTCAAGCTGTACGGCGTTCGAGCAGGCGGTCGGCACCGCCTTCAGCGACCAGGTTACCTTTCAGGCGATCGGAGCCGTCGGCAGCGACTGCATCGCTGAACAATGGATCGGTTTCGGTCGCGGCTACGGCGTCACTGAACAGTGGGTCGGTTTCAGTGGCAGCGAAGGCATTCAGTGCAAAAACCGAGAAAGCGATACCGAGGATAGTCTGGCGTTTCATGATGGTGTGCTCCGAGGTGCAGTGATTGGGAATGGAACTGATCTTACGCCGCACCGTGGATATGAGAACTTCATTGACTTAATGGTTGTTATTGACGCAATCAATAGCTGGTTGAGCATGAGCCACCATCGGGTCGATATTCGTGATATTGCTTACGTCTCCAAGCGAAACGCCTTACAAAGTCGAAAAGCATACAACCGAAAATCTTATATTTGACAGCCTTATGCACACGAAAAAGACCCGTACCAGTCGAAACCGAAACGGGTCTTTCTCACTCAGACAACCTTTACAAGTCGTCAAAGTGATCTCGCAGGAACTCGTAAAAGCGCAAGGCTTTCAACAATCCCCATTACAAGGCTCAGCGTTCGCAGCAAAAGCTTCAAACGTTTAGGCCTCCAGGGCTGGCGGCCAAACCTGCAGCAAACTTACCGGACCATGCGTGCCTTCAGCCGACTGGTTAAGGTGGCTGGTGAAGCACATGGCTTCGATCGCAAATTGAGGCCAACCAAAAACCGCCCCGCGAAGGCGGTTTTTTTTCGTCTGCATTTTCTTGCGAAACCCTTCTCCCATCACATCTCCCAGCTCGAGTTCCCCTCCTCACCTGCACAAATCTTCTAAACACTCTCCAGCTCCACGCGGTATCGTAAAAACGCCCCTGCTCAACCGCCCCTGGAGTACTCCCATGGACAAACGCAACTGGATCTCCCTGTCCCAGGATGTCGATACCGGGATCGAGTCGATTCGTGCGCATTTCCGTGGGCATGCTTACGATCCGCACTGGCACGACAGTTTTCTCGTCGGCGTTACCGAGCAAGGCGTGCAGCAGTTCAATTGTCGACGTGTGCGTCATCGCAGTACGCCGGGGCATGTGTTTTTGCTCGAGCCGGGTGAAATCCACGATGGCCATGCGCCGACCGAGGACGGCTTCACCTACTCGATGCTGTACCTCGATCCGCACTGGCTGGAGCGCGAACTGCACGCGCTGTTCGAAGAGGCGCCCGCCGACAGCCACCCGGGCTTTGCCGATACCCTGAGCCACGATCCGCGTCTGTCGATGGCAATCGTGCAAGCCTTCCACGCCTTGCACGACGGTGACTTGCGTATCGTCCGGCAGACGGCGCTGGATGGCCTGCTGGCGTCCCTCACCCGCCATCTCGACTGGCGCAAGCGTCAGGACGTCGATCCGCGCCTGCCACTGGTTGCGCAGGTTGCGCGCGACTATCTGCATGCCCGCACCTACGAAGACATCGGCCTCGACGACCTCGCCAAAGCGTGCGGCGTCGATCGTTTTCGCCTGACCCGCGCGTTCAAGGCCGCTTTCGGCCTGGCGCCGCACGCTTATCTCATCCAGTTGCGCCTGGCCAAAGCGCGGCAATTGCTCGCGCGCGGTGAGACGCCGGCACAGGTGGCCAGCGTGCTCGGATTTGCCGATCAGAGTCATCTTGGGCGCTGGTTCCGCCGCGCTTATCAACTGACCCCGGCGGACTACCGCAAACGCTGCTCAAATCTTCCAGACTGACGCCCCGCCGCTGAGGATCATGGTGCCCTGTTTCGACTTTCAGGAATTTGCACCATGGCTTCTTTACTGCCCTTTCTGCTGTTTGCTTTCGTCGCCTCGATCACTCCGGGGCCGACCAATATTCTGGTGCTGAGCCACAGTTCGCGGCGCGGGTTGATCGCCACGCTGCCGATCATTTTCGGCGCCTGCGCGGCGGCGGCGTTGATTGTGCTGCTGGTCGGGCTCGGTGCTGGTGAAACCCTGTTGCGCTTTCCGCGCGTGCAGCAAGCCATGGCTTGGGCTGGCGTGCTCTGGTTGAGTTGGCTGGCGTGGCAGATTTTTCGCAGCCCACCGCCGTCGGTGGACCCCAGTGCCGCACAAGAACGAGGTTTGAGCGTATTCGGCGCGGCGCTGCTGCAATTGGTCAATCCCAAGGTGTGGATGATGGCCGTGGCCGTGGTCAGCGTATTCGTCGGTGGCGGCGACAAGACACTGCGCCTGCTAGTGTTGTCGCTGGCATTTCTGCTGGTGTCGCTGCCGTGCATGACGCTCTGGGCGCTGCTCGGCGTCGGCAGCGCGCGGTTGCTCGGTTCACCGCAAGCGTTCAAGCGCATGAACGCGGCACTGGCCTTTCTTCTGCTGCTTTCGGCCTGGTTGGCCGTGTTGGTCTAATGCCCGGTCGCCTGCCGGTATTCGCGCGGTGTAAACCCGGTCGAGGCCTTGAACTGACGGGTAAAAGCGCTGTGATCGGTGTAGCCGCATTGCAGCGCAACCTCGGTGATCGGCAAGTCGCTGTGCAGCAAGCGATGCGCATGCTCCAGCCGGACTTTCTGAATCATCTGCCGTGGCGTCAGGTGAAAAACGCGTTTGCAGTAGCGCTCCAGTTGCGCCACGGAAATCCCGGCGATGCGCGTCAGTTCACCCAGCGTCACCCGCCGGTTGAAGTTGCCGCGAATGTATTCATCGACAGCCGCCAGGCGCTCGAAAGCCGGATGGGTTTCGCTGGCTGACTGCAGATCCACCGAGATCCCCACCAGGCCGATGATCGTCCCGTCACGGTTGTAGATCGGCCTCTTGTGGGTCAGGCACCAGCCCGGCTCGCGACTGCCATACAGATGCAGTTCGAGCTGATCCTCCAACACGAAACCTTCCTCCAGCACTTTGCGATCCTGTTCGGTGTATCCCGGGCCCAACTGCGCCGGGAAAACCTGCGCACTGGTTTTGCCGAGCAACGGGCGCAGGTCCTTCAAGCCACAACGCTGCACCAGCGTGCGGTTGGCCAGCACATAGCGCGCTTGCAGATCCTTGATGAAGATCGCCGCATTGGGGATCACATCGAGTATCGGCAACAGTTGCGCGACACCCGCGACCATCTCTTCGAGAGTCTGCGCACGCAAGCCGTCAGTGCCCTGGCACAGGATCGAAAACGCTGACTGCATCAAAGACTCTCCTCGAACTGAACCACCACAGACGCCACTCGCCAGCAGATTGCAGCAACGTCGCCGCCCTGTCGAGGCCGTGCATTCATCGGCGCCATTGTGCTGAATTCGTCATCGATCCCGGCATAAAACATCAATCGCCATCGGCGTCGAGCGGTGCAAAGTCTGGTCGTCCCCGTGACACAACTGCCTATCCAATAACTCACAAGAAGGCGATGCCATGTCAGGCCAAGGCAAGTTCAAAAAACAGCTTTCATTGATCGACCTCACCTTTATCGGACTCGGCGCGATCTTCGGCTCCGGCTGGTTGTTCGCCGCCAGCCATGTCTCGGCGATTGCCGGGCCGGCGGGGATTTTCTCCTGGCTGCTGGGCGGTTTCGCCGTGTTGCTGCTGGGCATCGTCTACTGCGAACTGGGCGCCGCATTGCCCCGTGCCGGTGGCGTGGTGCGCTACCCGGTTTACTCCCACGGCCCGCTGCTCGGCTACCTGATGGGCTTCATTACCCTGATTGCGTTTTCCAGTCTGGTAGCGATCGAAGTGGTCGCCTCGCGCCAATATGCGGCGGCGTGGTTTCCCGGCCTGACCAAGGCTGGCAGTGGCGACCCGACGATACTTGGCTGGCTGGTGCAGTTCGGCCTGCTTTGCGTGTTTTTCCTGCTCAACTACCGCAGCGTGAAAACCTTCGCCAAGGCCAACAATCTGGTCAGCGTGTTCAAATTCATTGTGCCGCTGCTGGTGATCGGCGTGCTGTTCACCTTTTTCAAACCGGAGAATTTCCAGGTTCAGGGCTTCGCTCCGTTCGGACTGTCCGGCGTGGAAATGGCCGTCTCCGCTGGCGGGATCATCTTTGCCTACCTTGGCCTGACGCCGATCATTTCCGTGGCCAGCGAAGTGAAAAATCCCCAGCGCACCATTCCCATCGCGCTGATTCTGTCGGTGCTGCTGTCGACCCTGATCTACGTGCTGCTGCAAATGGCCTTCCTCGGCAGCATTCCGACAGAAATGCTTGCCAACGGCTGGGCCGGCATCAGCAAGGAATTCGCCCTGCCTTATCGCGACATCGCCCTGGCGCTTGGTGTCGGCTGGCTGGCGTATCTGGTGGTCGCCGATGCGGTGATTTCGCCGAGCGGCTGCGGCAACATCTACATGAACGCCACGCCGCGCGTGATCTATGGCTGGGCGCAGACCGGCACCTTCTTCAAGGTCTTCACTCACATCGATGAAAAGTCCGGCATCCCGCGTCCGGCGCTGTGGCTGACCTGCGCCCTGTCGGTGTTCTGGACCCTGCCGTTTCCATCGTGGGAAGCGCTGATCAACGTGGTCTCCGCCGCGTTGGTGCTGAGCTATGCGGTAGCGCCGGTGTCGGTGGCGGCGCTGCGCCGCAATGCGCCGGACATGCCGCGCCCCTTCCGGGTCAGAAGCATGGGCCTGCTCGGGCCAGTGTCGTTCATCATCGCGGCGCTGATCGTCTACTGGTCGGGCTGGAACACCGTGTCGTGGCTGCTCGGCCTGCAAATCCTGATGTTTGTCATCTACCTGTTCTGTGGCCGCTTTGTGCCCACCGCGCACTTGAGTCTGGCGAGTCAGGTGCGTTCATCGGCGTGGCTGATCGCCTTCTACGCGGTGACCATCGTGCTGTCGAAACTCGGCACCTTCGGTGGTCTGGGCATCCTCGCCCATCCGTTCGACACCATCGTCGTCGCCGCTTGCGCCACCGGTATTTACTACTGGGGCGCAGCGACCGGCGTGCCTGCCCATCTGCTGCGTCTGGACGACGAGGACGAAGAAAGCGAAAGCCCCGCGCCCTCGCCCACCGTCAACGCCCGACCTGCCGGTGCCTACTGAAATCATCCAACGGAATTTCTTCATGAAACGAGTACACGTCATTGATTCCCACACCGGCGGCGAACCGACGCGGCTGGTCATGAGCGGCTTCCCCGAGTTGCCCGGCAAGAGCATGGTCGAGAAACGCGACGCCCTGCGCAGCCAGCACGATCAGTGGCGCCGCGCCTGTCTGCTCGAACCACGCGGCAACGATGTGCTGGTCGGCGCGCTGTATTGCCCGCCCGCCTCGGCGGACGCGACCTGCGGGGTGATTTTCTTCAACAACGCCGGCTACCTGGGCATGTGCGGCCACGGCACCATCGGCCTGATCAACTCGTTGCAGCATTTGGGGAAAATCCAGCCGGGCCGGCACAAGATCGACACGCCGGTGGGGCAAGTCAGCGCGACGCTGCACGACGATGGCTCGGTCACCGTGGGCAACGTGCCGGCTTACCGTCATCGCAAACAGGTGCCAGTGGACGTCCCCGGTTTTGGCCGCGTAGTCGGCGATATCGCTTACGGCGGCAACTGGTTTTTCCTCGTTTCCGAGCATGGCCAGACATTGACCATGGACAACGTCGAGCACCTGACGGCGTACACGTGGGCGATGCTCAAGGCGCTGGAAGATCAGGGCATCTCTGGGGAAGACGGCGCGGTCATCGACCACATCGAACTGTTCGCCGATGACGATCAGGCCGACAGTCGCAACTTCGTCATGTGCCCCGGCAAAGCCTACGACCGCTCGCCGTGCGGCACCGGCACCAGCGCCAAACTCGCCTGCCTGGCGGCCGACGACAAACTGCAACCGGGCGCGCCGTGGGTGCAGGCGAGCATTACTGGCAGCCAGTTCGAAGGCCGTTTCGAATGGGAGGGCGAACGCATTCGCCCGTTCATCACCGGCCGCGCCTTTATGACCGCCGACAGCACCTTGCTGATCGACGACGGCGACCCGTTCGCGTGGGGCATCTGCGCCGCCACGCCGATTTTTCACTACGAATCAAACGAAATGCCAAGGAGTTGAATCATGAGCGACAACATCTTCACCGGTTGCATGCCGGCCCTGATGACCCCGTGCACCACCGAGCGCAAACCGGACTTCGACGCGCTGGTGACCAAGGGACGCGAGCTGATCGATGTCGGCATGAGCGCCGTAGTCTATTGCGGCTCGATGGGCGACTGGCCGCTGCTCACCGAAGCCGAGCGCCAAGAAGGCGTGGCACGGCTGGTGGCTGCCGGGGTGCCGACCATCGTCGGTACCGGTGCGGTGAATACCCGTGAAGCGGTTTCCCACGCAGCGCATGCGGCGAAAGTCGGCGCGCAAGGCTTGATGGTCATCCCGCGCGTGATGTCCCGTGGCGCTTCGGCGACGGCGCAAAAGGCCCACTTCGCCGCCATCCTGCAAGCCGCACCGAACTTGCCGGCGGTGATCTACAACAGCCCTTATTACGGCTTCGCCACCCGCGCCGACCTGTTTTTCGAACTGCGCCGTGAGTACCCGAACCTCATCGGTTTCAAGGAATTCGGCGGCGGCGCGGACCTGCGCTACGCAGCTGAGAACATCACTTCCAAGGATGACGACGTGACGCTGATGGTCGGCGTCGACACGCAAGTGGTGCACGGTTTCGTCAACTGCAACGCCACCGGCGCCATCACCGGCATCGGCAACGCCCTGCCCCGCGAAGTGCTGCAACTGGTTGCGCTGAGCAAGCAGGCCGCGCAAGGCGATGCCAAGGCCCGGCGCCAGGCGCGGGAGCTGGAGTCGGCGCTGGCGGTACTGTCGTCGTTCGACGAAGGTTGCGATCTGGTGCTGTATTACAAGCACCTGATGGTGCTCAACGGCGACAAGGAATACACCCTGCACTTCAACGAAACTGACGTGCTGAGCGACTCGCAACGGCGCTATGCCGAGAAGCAATATTCGCTGTTCCGTCATTGGTACGAAAACTGGTCGGCCGAGCAGAACTTCGCCTGACTACTACCTGCCGCGAGTCAACACGATTTGCGGCAGGCCTCGTTGATTTTCACAGGAAGACACCATGACTCTGACGGGCAATATGCTGATCGGCCAGCAAGCCGTGGCGGGCAATCGTCCAGCCTTTCGCGGCATCAATCCGGCGACTAACCAGGCACTCGAACCGCAGTACGCCGGGGCGTCAGCCGAACAGGTCGAACAGGCCAGCGCCCTGGCCTGGGCGGCGCAAGACGCCTATCGCGAAACCAGCCTGAGCACCCGTGGCGCATTCCTCGACAGCATTGCCGAGCACATCGAAAACCTTGGCGATGAACTGATCGAACGCGCCCACGCCGAAACCGGTTTGCCGCGCGCACGCCTTGAGGGTGAACGCGGGCGCACTTGCCAGCAATTGCGCCTGTTCGCTCGCACGGTGCGCGCCGGTGAATGGCTCGACGTGCGCATCGACAATGCGCAACCGCAACGCCAACCGTTGCCCCGTTCTGACTTGCGGCAACGGCAGATTGCCCTGGGGCCTGTGGCGGTATTTGGCGCGAGCAACTTTCCGCTGGCGTTTTCCGTGGCCGGTGGCGATACCGCTGCAGCACTGGCGGCCGGTTGCCCGGTGATCGTCAAGGCGCACAGCGCCCATCCCGGCACCAGTGAACTGGTCGGCCGCGCAGTGGCTCAAGCGGTCAAGGCCTGCGGTTTGCCCGAGGGCGTGTTTTCCTTGTTGTTCGATTCCGGGTACGAAGTGGGTATTGCGCTGGTCGGCGACTGGCGCATCAAAGCCGCCGGTTTCACCGGCTCGCGCAGTGGCGGGCTGGCGTTGATGAAAGCCGCGCAAGCGCGGCCGGAGCCGATTCCTGTGTATGCGGAAATGAGCTCGATCAACCCGGTAGTGCTGTTTCCTGCCGCGCTGGAAAATCGGCCGCAGGCGTTGGCCGAAGGATTTGTCGCGTCGCTGACACTCGGCGCCGGGCAGTTCTGCACCAACCCGGGATTGCTGATTGCCCGTCACGGCCCAGCGCTCGATAAGTTTCTCAGCGCGGTGGCTGAACTGATCCCCCGCAGCCCGGCGCAAACCATGCTCACACCCGGCATTTTCGGCGCCTATCAAGCAGGCGTGACGGCTTTGCAAGACAATCCTGGTGCACGCGCGGTAGCGGCTGGCCAACCCGGCAGCGGCCCGAATCAGTGTCGGGCGCAAGTCTTCAGTACCGACGCGGCGGATTTTCTCGCCGATCAGCGTTTGCAAGCCGAGGTCTTCGGCGCTGCATCGCTGATCGTGCAATGCAGCAGCGAGGAAGAAATTCGTCAGGTCTGCGCACACCTTGAGGGCCAACTGACCGCGACGTTGCACATGGATGACGCCGACCTTGCTTTGGCGCGCACGTTGCTGCCTACCCTGGAACGCAAGGCTGGGCGCCTGCTCGTCAACGGCTGGCCGACCGGCGTGGAAGTCTGCGAGGCGATGGTTCATGGCGGGCCTTACCCGGCGACCTCGGATGCGCGCAGCACCTCGGTCGGCACTGCGGCGATCCTGCGTTTCCTGCGGCCGGTGTGCTATCAGGACTTCCCCGACAGCTTGCTGCCGACGGCGCTGCAACAGACCAATCCACTGCACCTGCGACGTCTGCTCGATGGCCAACGGGAAGCGACACGCCATGGCGAATAACCCTTCGCACGACGTCGCCGTGGTCGGCGCTGGAATCATTGGTGTGGCTTGCGCACTGCGCCTGGCGCGTCAGGGTTTGCGCGTGGTGGTCATCGATCAGCAGGAACCGGGGCATGGCGCTTCGTTCGGCAATGCCGGGCATCTGGCCACCGAGCAGGTGTTCCCGATTGCTGACGCGTCGATCCTCAAACGCTTGCCGGCCATGCTGATGGACCCGATGGGGCCGCTGCGTCTGGACTGGAAATACCTGCCGCACGCCCTGCCGTGGTTCACCCGCTTGCTGCTGAATCTGCGGCCTGAGCCTTTTCAGAAAACCGTCGCCGGCTTGCGCGCGCTCAATGACAGCAGCCTGGACGCGTGGCAGCGCTTGCTCGGTGATATCCAGCGCGCGGATCTGCTCAAGGTTGACGGCTCGTTACTGGTCTTTGAAAAACCTGAATCCCGGCAAGCCATCGAAGCCTTGCAGGCACGACTGCATCAGCAGCAGGTACCGGTCGATTACTGGCAGGCCGGGGCGGTCCGCGAAACGGCGCCGCAGCTCAGCGAACAAATTCAGGGCGGACTGTTTTTCCCGCGCACCGGGCACTTTCTCGACCCGTATCGGGTGGTGTGTGCGCTGGTCGAGGCGGCTCGCAGCAGCGGCGTGAGTTTTCTCAAGCAACAGGTTCGGGGTGGCTATGTGCAGGAAAACGGCGTTTCACTGGTGACCGGCAACGGCGGTGTAATGGCCAGCCGCGTGTTACTGGCTTGCGGTGCGCATTCGGCGAAACTCACCGCCGCGCTGACCGGCAAACAGGTACCGCTGGACACCGAGCGAGGCTATCACCTGATGCTGCCGCACGAGCGTGATCGCCTGCCCTTCCCCGTCACCTCGCTGGAACGCAAATTCATCATGACGCCGATGAGCGAAGGCCTGCGCCTGGCCGGAACGGTGGAATTCGCCGGACTGGAGCGGCCGGCGAACATGGCCCGCGCCTGGCAATTGCAGCGCCTGAGCCAAGGCCTGTTTAGCCATGACCTGAACGCTGATGGCGCGACGCCGTGGATGGGGTTTCGACCATCACTCCCGGATTCGCTGCCAGTGATCGATCAGGTCTGCGACGGCAAGGTCTTGCTTGCCTTCGGTCATCAGCATCTTGGGCTGACCCAGGCGGCGGTCACAGCTGAGATGATCGGGAAAATGGTTTCAGGCGCCACCCTCGCGTTGCCCAATACCGAGCCCTACCGACTGGCGCGTTTCTAAACGTGCTTGAGCGCGTCGCCGTGATGCATGGCCAGATGGCCGGTCTTGTCGCTCTTGACCTCGTACTGCGGCGCGTCTTTCGAGGCCGGGCGGTGGCGGCCCATGAACTCGGTGTCGCGGGTGTGCACCTTGACCACTTTGCCGTGAATCTCGCCGGCCTCGGAATTCCAGCGCACCGCATCGCCGACCTTGAATGAGCTGCTCATCATTGCGTCCTCGCCTCTGGCTTGTTGGTTTATGGAGCCGTGCGCGCTGGAGAAATTCCGCATTTCTGCGAGGCGACCATCGGCAGGCAAAAAAATCGAACGGCGAAAATTGTCCGCACCTCCAACGTGCACGAGCCGTAAAACCGTAACGAGGAGGTGTGAGATGAATAATGATCAAGGCAAGCAAGGTGACGATCCACTCCCAACCACACCGGATCCGCTGAGTCCGGGGCGTACCGAGGTGGATCCGATGAAGGAGCGCGGCATCGACGAACTGCCCGACAACGAAGGTGAAATCCCGCTGGATAATGACGATGCCGGATTGGACCCCGAGCAGGTGCGACAGGAAACCGATAACGCCGAGATGGACGATCAGCCCAATCCGCGATGAGCCTTCAATCGCAGCCGTCGCCCTACGGCTGCCTTTGGCTTATGCGTCAACGGCAGAATCAGGCAAGCATTTCACAGAAATGCACTACCTCGCGCTCGGACCCCCGCGCAACAATGAGCGTCCGACAACCCATGGAGGATGCTCACATGCTGGTACAAGCTTACGGCGCCCACGCTGGCGACAAACCTCTTGAGCCGATGCAGATCAACCGCCGAGCCCCGGCGGCGCATGACGTGCAGATCGATATCGCCTTCTGCGGCATCTGCCATTCCGACCTGCATCAGGTGCGCGCGGAATGGGCAGGCACGCAATTCCCCTGCGTCCCCGGCCATGAAATCGTCGGCCGCGTCTCAGCGGTTGGCAATCACGTCAAAGACTACAAGGTCGGCGATCTGGTCGGTGTCGGTTGCATCGTCGACAGCTGCCAGCACTGCGACGACTGCGACTCCGGCCTGGAAAACTACTGCGACGGCATGATCGGCACTTACAACTTTCCGACCCCCGACGCACCAGGCTGGACCCTCGGCGGATACTCGCAAAACATTGTCGTGCACGAGCGCTACGTGTTGCGTATTCGTCATCCCGAAACGCAACTGGCCGCCGTCGCGCCGCTGCTCTGCGCTGGCATCACCACTTATTCGCCGCTGCGCCAGTGGAACGCCGGCCCCGGCAAGAAAGTCGGCGTGGTCGGCATCGGTGGCCTCGGCCACATGGGCATCAAACTGGCCCACGCCATGGGCGCCCATGTCGTCGCATTCACCACTTCCGAATCCAAGCGTGAAGCCGCCAAAGCACTGGGCGCGGACGAAGTGGTGGTGTCGCGCAATGCCGAGGAAATGGCAGCACACGCCAAGAGCTTCGACTTCATCCTCAACACCGTCGCCGCGCCACACGATCTTGACGCGTTCCTGGTTTTGCTCAAGCGCGATGGCGCGTTGACCCTGGTCGGTGCGCCTGCTTCGCCGCATCCTTCGCCAAACGTGTTCAACCTGATCACCAAGCGGCGGACCATTGCCGGCTCGATGATCGGCGGCATTCCCGAAACTCAGGAGATGCTCGATTTCTGCGCCGAGCACGGCATCGTTTCCGACATCGAATTGATCCGTGCCGACCAGATCAACGAGTCCTACGAGCGTATGCTCAGGGGCGATGTCAAATATCGCTTCGTCATCGACAACGCAACCCTCGCCGGCTAATCGCCAACGTCCATCGGCAGCGACGTGCTGCCGATGGCTTAAGGGATTCCATCGGCGCGATTTGACAGCGCCAGCGTTGCTCGCCAGAGTCGCACCCCTTTTTTCCACCGTTGGGTGAACAGGGGTCGCCGTTGAACCAACAGACATTGTCCATGCGCCTTGAACGCGTCGCTGCCCATGTGCCGGTCGGCGCACGGCTGGCCGATATCGGCTCCGATCACGCTTATCTGCCGGTAGCCCTGATGCGCCGGGGCCTGATTACAGCGGCGGTGGCTGGTGAGGTCGCGCGCACGCCGTTCCATGCAGCGCAACGCACCGTCAATGACAGCGACCTGCACAGCCACATCAGTGTGCGCCTGGCTGATGGTCTGGCAGCGATCAAACCTGAAGATGCGATCACCGCCATCACCCTGTGCGGCATGGGCGGCGAAACCATTCGCGATATTTTCCAGAGCGGTAAAGCTCACCTCAATGGCCACGAACGGCTGATCCTGCAGCCCAACGGCGGCGAGCAAGCGTTGCGTCAGTGGTTGATGGATAACGGCTACCGCATCGTCTGTGAGGAGGTGCTGCACGAGAACCGCTTCGACTACGAAATCATCGTTGCCGAGCGTGCCTCTGATCCGGTGACTTACGATGCCAGGGAACTGTTTTTCGGCCCCCTGCAGCTGCAGATGCGCACCCCTTCCTTTGTGCGAAAGTGGCAACGCAGGCTGAGTCAGCGGCAGAAGACGCTGGGGCAGTTCACGCAAGCGCAACAGGCGTTACCCGAGGACAAAATCGGGGCGCTGAGGCAAGAGGTGCAGTGGATCAGCGAATTGCTTGGGTGACTGTGGCGACGTCTTCGCGGGCAAGCCCGCTCCCACAGGGGTTTCGGGATTGGCGTGAAATTTTGCTGCAGCACCTGCCAACTGTGGGAGCGGGCTTGCTCGCGAAGGCAATCTGTCAGTTGCCATCGTTGGTGACTGTGCCGCCGTCTTCGCGGGCAAGCCCGCTCCCACAGGGGTTTCGGGGTTGGCGTGAAATTTTGCTGCAGCACCTGCCAACTGTGGGAGCGGGCTTGCTCGCGAAGGCAATGTCAGTTGCCATCGTTGGTGACTGTGCCGCCGTCTTCGCGGGCAAGCCCGCTCCCACAGGGGTTTCGGGATTGGCGTGAAATTTTGCTGCAGCGCCTGCCAACTGTGGGAGCGGGCTTGCTTGCGAAGGCAATCTGTCAGTTGTCATCGTTGGTGACTGTGCCGCCGTCTTCGCGGGCAAGCCCGCTCCCACAGAGGTTTCGAGATTGGCGTGAAATTTTGCTGCAGCGCCTGCCAACTGTGGGAGCGGGCTTGCTCGCGAAGGCAATTTGTCAGTTGCCATCGTTGGTGACTGTGGCGACGTCTTCGCGGGCAAGCCTGCTCCCTCAGGGGTTTCGGGATTGGCGTGAAATTTTGCTGCAGCACCTGCCAACTGTGGGAAACAAGCGGGCTTGCTCGCGAAGGTAATCTGTCAGTTGTCATCGTTGGTGACTGTGCCGCCGTCTTCGCGGGCAAGCCCGCTCCCACAGGGGTTTCGGGATTGGCGTGAAATTTTGCTGCAGCGCCTGCCAACTGTGGGAGCGGGCTTGCTCGCGAAGGCAATCTGTCAGTTGTCATCGTTGGTGACTGTGCCGCCGTCTTCGCGCGCAAGCCCGCTCCCTCAGGGGTTTCGGGGTTGGCGTGAAATTTTGCTGCAGCGCCTGCTCGCCTCCACAGGGCTAGTCGAACTCTGGTTTCCGTTTGAAAAATGAAAAGCCTGCTGTTGAAAGCAGGCTTTTTCGTGGGCGGTGTCTTACTTCTGCTGCATCAACGCCGAGTAGCTGTTCATCAGGTTGCGGTAGTTGGGGATCCGCTGCGACAGCAGGTTGCCCAGGCCCTCGATGTCGTTGCGCCAGTCGCGGTGCAGCTCACAGGCCACCGAGAACCAGTTCATCATCTGCGCGCCGGCCTGAGTCATGCGGCTCCACGCGGCTTGCTGCACGGTGGTATTGAACGTGCCGGAGGCATCGGTCACCACAAACACGTCAAACCCTTCTGCCAGTGCCGACAAGGTCGGGAACGCGACACACACATCCGTCACCACACCGGCAATGATGATCTGCTTGCGCCCGGTGGCCTTGATCGCCTTGACGAAATCTTCGTTGTCCCAGGCGTTGATCTGGCCAGGGCGAGCGATGTACGGCGCGTCCGGGAACATCTCTTTCAGCTCCGGTACCAGCGGGCCGTTCGGGCCTTGTTCGAAGCTGGTGGTGAGGATGGTCGGCAGGTCGAAAAACTTGGCCAGATCCGCCAGTGCCAGCACGTTGTTCTTGAACTCGTTCGGCGAGAAGTCCTGCACCAGCGAGATCAGACCGGTCTGGTGATCAACCAGCAGCACGATAGCGTCGTCTTTGTTCAGGCGGTTGTAGGTTGGAGTGGTCATGGTGTACGTCCCTTTTCAAGTTTGAAGTTTTGTTGTTGCGTTCAAGTTGGGTACAGATTACTGACGCACAGCAAAGGGATAAATCGGCTGAAAAGCGTTTCACCGTCTACTTGAACAGGACAATCACTACCACCCCGACCCGATTCGATACACCACAGTACAAATGATGTACCTCCGCCCCCATTTATCAACTCCGCGCAACTTCCTAAAGTCGCCTCCAACAGCCACCCGCCATCCTGACGGGGCCGGCGACAGAGGAAACCATCATGAGCACATCGAAAAAAGTTGTTGTCATCACCGGCGCCTCGCAAGGCATTGGTGCAGGTCTGGTCGCAGGCTTTCGCGCCCTTGGCCACCAAGTGGTCGCGACCTCGCGCTCGATCAAAGAGTCGAGTGACCCGGATGTCCTGACCGTCGCTGGCGACATCGCCGATCCGCAAACCGCCGAGCGAGTGATTCGCGCCGCAGTAGACAGGTTCGGTCGCGTCGATACGCTGGTCAACAATGCCGGAATCTTTCTGGCCAAGCCGTTCACCGCTTACAGCCAGGCGGACTATGCCCAAGTCGTGGCGACCAACATGAGCGGTTTCTTCTACATATCGCAACTGGCCATCGCCGAGATGGAAAAACACCGCAGCGGCCACGTCGTCAGCGTGACCACCAGCCTGGTTGATCATGCAATCGATGGCGTGCCTTCGGTATTGGCATCGCTGACCAAGGGCGGCATCAACGCCGCGACCAAATCCCTGGCGATCGAGTACGCCAAGCGCGGCATTCGGGTCAACGCGGTGTCGCCGGGCATCATCAAGACGCCGATGCACGCCGAGGACTCCCATCAGGCTCTGGGCAGCTTGCATCCGGTCGGCCACATGGGGGAAATCGACGACATCGTGCAAGCGATCCTCTACCTCGACGGCGCGAATTTCGTCACGGGCGAGATCCTGCATGTCGACGGTGGTCAGAGCGCCGGCCATTGAGCAAAACCGGCAATGCCGCCGGTGGATACCGGCGGTGTCGCTGGTTGTGGTACACAGAGGATGAACGTCCGTCGAACCTCGGTGCGAGCCACAATGAAACGCCATTTTGAAGACTTGCAGTTAGGCAGTATCGAACTGTTCTGCCTGGCTGCCGAAGCCGGCAGCTTCACCGCTGCCGCGCAACGGGCCGGGGTCACGCCGGCGGCTGTCAGCCGGTCGATTTTGCGTCTGGAACAACGCCTCGGTTCGCGACTGTTCACCCGCACCACGCGCAGCATCCGCCTCACCGACGCCGGGCGCAGCTTCTTCGAACAATGCAGCCAGGCCTTGACGCAACTGGTCGAAGCGCAGCAGGAAGTCATGGGCGCGCAGACCTCGCCGTCGGGGCGACTGCGCATCAGCCTGCCAACCACCTACGGACATCACCGCATCCTGCCGCTGCTGCCGAAGTTTCGTGCGCTGTACCCCGAGGTCACGGTCGACGTGCATTTGGGCAATCGCAATATCGACTTCGTCGAAGAGGGCTACGACCTGGCGATACGCGTTCGCGCGCAACCGGACTCGACCCTGATCGCTCGCCTGCTGGAAGACGCCAGCCTGGTGGTGGTCGCCACCCCCGAATATTTGCAAAGAGCCGGCACGCCACAGACGCCAGAGGATCTCATCGGGCACGAGTGCATCCAGTTCGAATTGCCCAGCAGTGGTCGGCGGATTTCCTGGCTGTTTCAGGAAAACGGCCGAGACCTGGAAGTGATTTCCGACGGTGGCTATTCCTGCTCTGATGATGTGCTCGGCGGTGTGACGCTGGCCAAACACGGCGCCGGGCTGTTTCAGACTTATCGATTCATCGTCGAGCAGGAACTCGCCGATGGCCGCCTGATTGAAGTGCTGCAGCCGTACGCCGGGCGTTCACGGCCGTATACCCTGCTCTACCCGCACGGCCGCTATGTGCCGCAGCGGGTGCGGGCGTTTGTGGATTTTCTGCTGGGATTTCGTGATGAATGGGCTGGCTCTGACAGTGCGTCGTTGCTCACTGCGCCGGGTCGTACTCGTTAACGTTCGGCACCTGCGCATGCAGGCGCCCCAGCAGTTCGATCAGCGTATCGACTTCCGCTTCCGACAAGCCGCTGAGCAAACGCCGCTCACGCTCCAATGCCACTTTCAGCACACGGGCATGCAGTGCCTTGCCGCTGGCGGTGAGGCTGACCGTATTGCGCCGCGCATCCTTCGTGTCGACCTGACTGCGGATATGCCCGGCTTTCTCCAGCGCCTGCAATGAGCGGCTGACCGCGCTCTTGTCGAGGCCGATGGTTTGCGAAATGCGGTTGGCGGTGATGTCGTTTTCCACCGCCAGCATCGAGAGCATGCGCCACTCGACCACGCCAATACCGAAGTGCTTGCGATAGCACTGCGAAGCGCCCGCCGAGAGCTTGTTGGAAAGGAAATTCAACAACGCGGGAACATAACGAGACAGGTTCAATTGCGGTTCTGCAGACATCGAAGATTTACCCGAAAACGACGAAACGCCAGATTATTGGTTGACACCGCAACTAAATAATCAGAGGATTTCCCTGCCGAACGTTGCGGGCGATTCTGGCTGAATGATAGGCCGTCGCTCGCGTCATAAAAATAATTATCAGGTGTTGGTCATGAATCCTTTCATTTGCGCGGGCGTCGATTGGCCAAATTCGGCGATCACCTTGCCGCCGCCCGCCCCCGGCTGATCCTTCCCCCCGCTAATCCCACGAGTCTTTTTTCAGCAGCCACTTCAGTGTGGAGGGACAAGTCATGCTCAACGTCATCGTCACCGGCAAAACCTGCGAAGCCGAAGGCATCTGCAGTTTTGAATTAAGCGCCGCGGATGGCACCGTGTTGCCGCCGTTTGAAGCGGGCGCGCACATCGATGTTCATCTGGCCGGCGGCATGGTCCGCCAGTATTCCTTGTGCAATGACCCCAGAGAGCGCCAGCGCTATCTGATCAGCGTGCTCAAGGACCCGCAATCCCGTGGCGGCTCGCAGGCCATGCACGAGCAGATCCTCACCGGGCAAATGCTGACGATCAGCGCCCCGCGCAACCTGTTCGCGCTTGAGCCCACCGCCTCGCGACATTTGCTGTTTGCCGGCGGCATCGGCATCACCCCGATGCTGGCGATGGCTTATGCCCTGGCTCCGCAAGACGTGCCTTTCGAGCTGCATTACTGCTTTCGCTCCAGCGATCGCGCAGCGTTTCTGCCGCTGCTGGCACAAACCCCGTTCGCTGAGCGGGTCATCCTGCATGACGACAGTGGCACGCAGGCGCAGAAGCTCGACGCCGCGGCGCTGCTCGCCTTGTCCGACGCAGGCAGTCACCTGTACGTCTGCGGCCCAGCCGGATTCATGAGTCACATCATCGACACCGCGCAGCATGCAGGCTGGCCTGCCCACAGAGTTCATCGGGAGTTCTTCGCCGCCGCGCCCATCGATCACAGGGCCGATACGGCCTTCGAAGTCGAACTCGCCCGCAGCGGGCAGATCTTCCAGATCCCGGCCGACCGCAGCGTGTTCGAAGTGCTCGACGAGGCCGGTGTGGCCATCGACTCATCCTGCGAGCAAGGCATCTGCGGCAGTTGCATGACCCGCGTGCTCAGCGGCATCCCCGAGCATCGCGACCAGTTCCTCAGCGCCGCCCAACAGGCCGCCAACGATCAATTCACCCCGTGCTGCTCGCGGGCCAGGACGACGCGCCTGGTGCTCGATCTTTGAACAACAAAAACAATTGGCTCGACAGGAGAAGCTCATGATCACGTCCACGCCCGAATCACTCGCCAGCGAACTTGCAGCCCCTGCTCTGCCCGAGTATGCGCTGAATCAATGGTACGTCGCCGCCCTCGGTTGGGAGCTTGAAGACAAACCGCTGGGTCGGACCTTGCTGAACCACCCGGTGGTGCTGTTTCGCAAATCCGACGGATCCGTCGCTGCCCTCGAAGACCGTTGCTGCCATCGCGCCCTACCGTTATCCAACGGCACGCTTGAAGCCTCCGGCATCCGTTGCGGCTACCACGGCCTGCTGTTCGACGACGCCGGCAGGTGCGTGGAAATACCCGGGCAGGACAAGATCCCCAGCAAGGCCAAGGTGCCGGCCTATCATGTGCGCGAACAGGACCAGATCGTCTGGATCTGGTTCGGCAGCGCGGCGCAGCCCGAGCCCGATTGCGAACCGCCGCCCTACGCCGTGCACAGCAGCGGCCAATACCTGTTCGACGGCAGCGTCTATCACTACGAGGCGCCGTATCAGCTGATTCACGACAACCTGATGGACTTGAGTCACTTGGGCTATGTGCATCTGCGCACAATCGGCGGCAACGCCAGCATCCATATGAACGCGCGGATGACAGTGGAAAGTGAAGGCAACGTGGTCCGCGTGGTGCGCCATATGCCGGATTCGGTGCCACCGCCGACCTATACCGCCGCCTACCCGTTCAAAGGCACCGTCGACCGTTGGCAGGAAATCGAATTCCACGTCAGTCATCTGCGCATCTGGACCGGTGCGGTAGATGCCGGCAGCGGCTCGCTGGACGATCCCGAGCGCGGTGGTTTTCATATGCGCGGCTTTCATGGCGTGACACCGGAAACCGCCACCACCAGTCATTATTTCTGGACCATCGCCACCAATCCGGCGAGCGATCCGCAGGCGATCAAGGACAAAGTCGTCGAGCAGACCATCCTGACCTTCGATGAGGACAAGCAAGTGATCGAAGCGCAGTACCGCAACCTCTGCCGGTTCGGTGCACGACCGATGATCGACATTCACGTCGACGTCGGCGCCAACCGCGCCCGGAGAATCATCGAGCAACTGCGTCAGGCGTGAGCCCCTTCAGCCAGTCTGACGCAGACGGCTGAGTTCCTTCGACGGCGGGCAGCCGAACTGGCGGTTGTATTCGCGGCTGAACTGCGAAGCGCTTTCGTAGCCAACGCGGTAACAGGCGCTGGATACGTCCAGCCCTTCATTGATGATCAGCCGCCGCGCCTCCTGCAGGCGCAGCTGTTTTTGATATTGCAGAGGGCTCATCGCGGTGACGGCTTTGAAGCGATGGTGCAGCGCCGAATTGCTCAGGTTGGCCATCTGCGCCAGCGCGTCGATGCGCAGCGGTTCGGTAAAATTCCTGTTCAGCCAGTCGATGGCCCGCGTGACCCGGTGCGTCTGCGAATCGCTGACGGCGATTTCATACAGCAGATGTCCATGCTGGCCGCGCAGCAGGCGGTAATACAGCTCGCGCAACGCCATCGGCGCGAGCATGCCGATGTCGCGCGGATTATCCAGCAGACGCACCAGACGCAGCATGGTGTCGAGCAGGGTCACGTCGATCTTGTCGAGAAACATCCCGCGCCCGGTTTCCTGCGGCACCCCGGTCGGCGGCGACTCGGAAATCAGTTGCGTCAGTTGCGCCGGGTCGAAATCCAGCCGTACGCAAAAATAGGGTGCTTCGGGCGAGGCTTCGATCACTCGGCCAGACACCGGCAATGTCACCGAGACCACAAGATAATTCAGCGGGTCGTAGAGGAAACGTTCGTCACCCAGCCCGACTTCCTTGCGCCCCTGCACGATCAGGCACAGCGCTGGCCGGTGCACAACGTGAATCAGCTCGGACGGGCCATCGAGACGGATCACGTGCAACGGCGCAATCGCGGTTTCGTAGGTGCCCGGCGCCTCGAAGCGCTGAGTCAGCAGGCGCACCAGCTCGGCGCGATAGACCGCCGTGTCGTGGAGGATGGAAGCGTCGTTGTCCATGCAAAAGGCCTCGAAAGCAGACGAAAGGTGGGTCAACTGCGGATGAAGATTAGCCAGTTTCAGCAAAGGGCGGCTAGATCAAAGATGCTGCAGATTTGCCTGATTCTGCGTTAGTCAGAACAGGGTAAACCTTGGGCGCGTGATCCCGCGCGCCCAGGGTTTACCGCATAACTGTCAGCCCGCCGTGACCGTCATGCCGCCATCGGCCATGACCACCGCGCCGACCATGAAACTGGCACGGTCGGAGGCGAGAAAGGTCACGATCTCGGCAATTTCCTTCGGCTGCGCCGCACGGCCGATCGGCGCCGCCTCGCCGTGCTGCGCGAGGAAGCCCGGGCCGTCCTCGACTACATCATTGAGGATATTGGTCACCACATCGCCGACGCCGATGGCGTTGACGCGAATGCCGTGCTCGATGACCTCCAGCGCCAGCGTGCGGGTCAGTTGTGCCAGCGCGCCTTTCGAGGCGGTGTAGGCGGCAATCGTGGGGAAGGCGAAGTACGAGGCATAGGAAGCGATATTGACGATCGCACCGGACTTGTTCGGGATCATTGCCCTGACCGCTTCGCGGCAGTGCAGGAAGGCTGCCGTGGCATTCACCGCCTGGATTTTCTCCCAGTCGTCGCGGCTCATGTCGATCACCGCTTTGTTGATGATGATTCCGGCGTTGTTGACCAGAATATCGAGGCGGCCGAAGTACTCAACGGCAAGGCCCACCGCGCGTTCGGCGGCGCCGTCCTCGGTGATGTCCGCCACCAGCGGCACCAGATCGGGACGGGCCAATTCCTCGACAGCCGGGTTGAGGTCTTCGGCAATCACCTTGGCGCCGCGGGCATGCAGCATCAACGCAATCGCCTTGCCGATGCCACTGGCTGCCCCCGTGACCAGTGCAACTTTACCGGCAACTTCTTGTGGCAGGGTGTGATTGAAATCAGTCATGGTCTTGACTCCTCGATAGCGAATCGGTGTTGCACCTGATGGCACAGTCGTGAACACGGCTTCACTGTCGCGCACTGTCCGCCGCCGGGCTTTCGGGCGATTGCCGGGACTGTCGGAGTTTTGCGCTGGAGTTTCTCGTTTACCCGCCCTAACCTTCAAAATCATTCGCAGCCGAAGCTTTTGATGGAGCGTCCTGTGCCCTCTGCCAGCTCTGCTACACCGACAATCAGCCAACCCGCGCGCATCGCCGCCGAAGCCATGCCGAAGCATTTGCCCGGTGTCGCGGAAACGACGCCGCCCCGGCCGCAGCTCAAGGATGCCGTGGTGCAGTTGTTCCGCCATCAGACTCTGCTCGAGCCGATTCGCGTGCCCTGCGTGGCCGAACCGCTGCTGGTCCTGGTTCTGGCCGGCACTGCGCGGGTCGAGGAGCGTTCATTGGGTGGCGAATGGCAGGCGAGCCAGGTCACGGCGGGCGATTTCTTCCTGACCAACACCCGCGAACCCTACGAAATGCGCTGGCAGACCGAAGGCTGTGAAGTGTTCGAAGTGATGCACCTTTATCTCGGCCTGGGCCTGATCAAAGAAGCGGCGCGCGAAGCTTTCGGCGAACAGGCCGGAGCGGTGACCTTCGCTGACGTTTCCGGTGCGCGTGATGAACACGTCAGTTTCATCCTTGAGCAACTGCGAGTCGAACTTACAGAACAACGCCAGCCCAGCGCACTGTTGGTGCACTGCCTGGCTCAGGCTTTAGCGATCCATCTGCTGCGTCACTATCTCGACCCGGACAGCAACCCGCGTCGCGACAACGCCCTGCCCGCCTACAAACTGCGCCGGGTAATCGAAGCCATGAATGCGAATCTGGCGGAGGATTTCAGCCTCAGTCAACTGGCCGTCATCGCCGGGCTGAGCGACTACCACTTCAGCCGCACCTTCAAGCGCGCCACCGGTTTATCGCCCTCGCAATACTTCATCCGCCTGCGCATGAGCCGCGCGCGTCAGTTGTTGCTGGAGACGACGCGCAGCGTGATCGACATTGGCCTGGAAGTCGGCTACTCCAGCCCAAGCCACTTTTCCCAGATTTTTCGCCGCGAAGTTGGAGTTACGCCGAGCACCTACCGCGATACGCCTCGTGGCGGTTGAAGTTCGGTTGAAAAACGACGCAGCAGAATTGGGCAAATGCCGAGGAGGAATCGGTTAATTGCCTATGCGCTGCCGCGCTTAATCTTCTTCCAGGCCCACTTCCGGGCACAGCGAAGAGGACGACATCATGCTGAACATTCAAGACAAAGTAATCGCGATTACCGGCGCCAGCAGCGGCATCGGCGAAGCCACCGCACGCCTGCTCGCCGAGCGTGGCGCCAAAGTGGTATTGGGCGCACGGCGCACCGAGCGTCTGGCAGTGATCGCCGATGACATCAACGCCGCCGGTGGCCACGCGCAATTTCGCGCACTGGACGTCACCGATCAGCAGGATGTGCAGCGCTTCGTTGATTTCGCCGTCGAGCATTACGGCCGCGTCGATGTGCTGGTCAACAACGCCGGGGTCATGCCGTTGTCGCGGCTGGACGCGCTGAAGGTCGATGAGTGGAACCGCATGATCGACGTCAACATCCGTGGCGTACTTCACGGCATCGCCGCCAGCCTGCCATTGATGCAGCGCCAGCGCACCGGGCAGATCATCAACATCGCTTCGATCGGCGCCTACGCGGTCAGCCCTACTGCGGCGGTGTACTGCGCGACCAAATATGCCGTACGGGCGATTTCCGAAGGCTTGCGTCAGGAAGTGGGCGGCGATATCCGCGTCACCGTCATCGCACCGGGCGTGACTGAATCGGAACTGGCCGAGAGCATTTCCGACGAAGGCGGCCGCGCCGAGATGAAGTCATTCCGCAAGATCGCCATCCCCGCCGAAGCCATCGCCCGCGCGATCGCCTACGCCGTCGAACAACCGGCAGAAGTCGACGTCAGCGAACTGATCGTGCGTCCAACGGCAAGCCCTTACTGAGACCAGCAACAAACCTGTGGGAGCGGGCTTGCTCGCGAAAGCGCCGGGTCAGGCAAATATGATCTTGAACCTGCCGCCGCCTTCGCGGGCAAGCCCGCTCCCACAGGGAATCGGGTAGCGCTGAAGATGGTCGATTTGCCGCTGAATCATTGTGGGAGCGGGCTTGCTCGCGAAAGCGGTGTGTCAGGCAATGATGATCTTGAACCTGCCGCCGCCTTCGCGGGCAAGCCCGCTCCCACAGAGATTCGGGTGGCGCTGAAGATGGTCGATTTGCCGCTGAATCATTGTGGGAGCGGACTTGCTCGCGAAAGCGGTGTGTCAGGCAATGATGATCTTGAACCTGCCGCCGCCTTCGCGGGCAAGCCCGCTCCCACAGAGATTCGGGTGGCGCTGAAGATGGTTGATTGGCCGCTGAATCATTGTGGGAGCGGGCTTGCTCGCGAAAGCGGTGTGTCAGGCAAATATGATCTTGAACCTGCCGCCGCTTTCGCGGGCAAGCCCGCTCCCACAGGGATTCGGGTGGCGCTGAAGATGGTCGATTTGCCGCTGAATCATTGTGGGAGCGGGCTTGCTCGCGAAAGCGGTGTGTCAGTCAACCCTGAATGTGACTGACACACCGCCTTCGCGAGCAAGCCCGCTCCCACAGGGGGTTTTCTGGTTATTTGGCCTTGGCGACTTTCCACGCGCCGTCCATTTTGCCGTCGCCGGTCATGTCGCCGGCCTTCTTGTCCATCACGAAGGTGTACAGCGGCATGCCCTGGTAGGCCCACTGCATCGAGCCATCGTCACGCTTGATCACCGTCCAGTCGCCCATCGACTTGTCACCTGCCTGCGCCATCAATGGCGGCCAGTTCGCTGCGCATTTGTCATTGCACGCAGACTTGCCAGCAGCGTCCTTGGCGAAGGTGTACAGGGTCATGCCTTTGTGGTCAGTGAACATGCCGTCCTTCTCCATCGCCGGATCGGCAGCCATGGCCAGGCCAGGCTGCGCCAGGGCAGCGGCCATCAGCAGGGCTTTGAAACAAGCAGTCATCTGAGTCATGGAAACCTTCTTTTGTGGTTGTCAGGATTCGGACTTGGAGCTTAGTTCAGGATCAGCACAATCACCGCCACTCTGAAATACTGTCACACGACTGCAATAATTCCGTTATCTAATGCGGCGCAAGACAGTTAAATGACAAGAGGATTAAGGCATGGTTGGCAGGAGCATTCTGATCGTCGACGACGAAGCGCCGATTCGCGAAATGATCGCCGTGGCGTTGGAAATGGCCGGCTATGACTGCCTCGAGGCAGAGAATTCGCAGCAGGCCCACGCCATCATCGTCGACCGCAAGCCGGACCTGATCCTGCTCGACTGGATGCTGCCGGGCACCTCCGGCATCGAACTGGCCCGACGCCTCAAGCGTGACGAGCTGACCGGGGACATCCCGATCATCATGCTCACCGCCAAGGGTGAAGAGGACAACAAGATCCAGGGCCTGGAAGTCGGCGCCGACGACTACATCACCAAACCGTTTTCCCCGCGCGAACTGGTCGCCCGTCTCAAGGCTGTGCTGCGCCGTGCCGGACCGACCGATGGCGAAGCGCCAATCGAAGTCGGCGGCCTGTTGCTCGACCCGATCAGCCACCGCGTGACCATCGACGGCAAACCCGCCGAGATGGGCCCGACCGAATACCGCCTGCTGCAATTCTTCATGACCCACCAGGAGCGCGCCTACACCCGCGGCCAGTTGCTCGATCAGGTCTGGGGCGGCAACGTCTATGTCGAAGAGCGCACCGTCGACGTGCACATCAGGCGCCTGCGCAAAGCCCTCGGCGACGCTTACGAAAATCTGGTACAAACCGTGCGCGGCACCGGTTATCGGTTCTCTACAAAGGCCTGATCCGCCCGACAGACTCGCTGACAAGGACCGTATCGACTGTGAATCAAAACTGGCATGGCACCCTGATTCGCCACATGCTGTTGCTGGTCACCGCCTGCCTGGTGATCGGCCTGATCACCGGCTATTACGGCTGGAGCCTCGCAGTGGGTCTGGGCCTTTATCTGGCCTGGACGCTCAAGCAATTGCTGCGTCTGCACGAATGGCTGCGCCAGCACCAACCCGACGAAGCACCGCCCGATGGCTATGGTCTGTGGGGCGAGGTGTTCGACAGCATCTACCACCTGCAACGCCGCGACCAACGCGTGCGCGGGCGCCTGCAAGCAGTGATCGACCGGGTGCAGGAATCCACCGCCGCGCTGAAAGACGCAGTGATCATGCTCGACAGCGACGGCAATCTGGAATGGTGGAACCGCGCCGCCGAAACCCTGCTCGGCCTCAAGACCCCACAAGACAGCGGCCAACCGGTGACCAACCTGGTGCGCCATCCGCGCTTCAAGGAATATTTCGAGCAGGACAACTTCGCCGAGCCGCTGGAAATCCCGTCTCCGACCAATGATCGCGTACGCATTCAGCTGTACCTGACCCGCTACGGCAACAACGAGCATCTGATGCTGGTGCGCGACGTCACGCGCATCCATCAACTGGAGCAGATGCGCAAAGACTTCATCGCCAACGTTTCCCACGAATTGCGCACACCGCTGACGGTGATCTGCGGCTATCTGGAAACCCTGCTCGATAACGTCGAGGAAGTGAACCCGCGCTGGAGCCGGGCCCTGCAGCAGATGCAGCAACAGGGCGGGCGCATGCAGACGCTGCTCAACGACTTGTTGCTGCTGGCGAAACTGGAAGCCACCGATTATCCGTCGGATAACCAGCCGGTGCAGATCGACACATTGCTGCAATCGATCACCAGCGATGCGCAGCAATTGTCCGGGTCGAAAAACCAGCGCATCAGCCTCGAGGCCAATGCCGGCGTGCTGCTCAAGGGCAGCGAAGCGGAGTTGCGCAGTGCGTTTTCCAATCTGGTCTTCAACGCGGTCAAGTACACCCCGGCCGAAGGCAACATTCGGATTCGCTGGTGGGGCGACGATCAAGGCGCTCACCTGAGCGTGCAGGATTCGGGCATCGGTATCGACAGCAAACACCTGCCGCGCCTGACCGAACGCTTCTATCGCGTCGATTCCAGCCGCAACTCCAACACCGGCGGCACCGGCCTCGGCCTGGCCATCGTCAAACACGTGCTGTTGCGCCATCGTGCGCGCATGGAGATCAGCAGCGTGCCCGGCCACGGCAGCACGTTCACCTGCCACTTCGCCCCGGCCCAGGTGGCCAGCGCACGGGCGATCAGCGCCGCCGAGTGATGCCGCCCGGCACACGCCACTAGGCAATTGCCAAGTCAGCCGCTACATTGGCTGACTTGCGCCTGCCTTTCAGGCGCTGTTTTCCCTTACTTTCGAATCACACGGAACCTGCAAAACTCCATCATGGACCCTTCCCCTGGCTTGTCCCTCGCTACCATTTTCGCCGACTTCGGCATGATCCTTTTTGCTCTGATCCTGGTGTTGCTCAACGGCTTTTTCGTTGCGGCGGAATTCGCCATGGTCAAACTGCGCTCGACCCGGGTCGAAGCCATCGCCGAGCAGCACGGCTGGCGCGGGCACATCCTGCGCACCGTGCACAGTCAGCTCGATGCCTACCTGTCGGCATGTCAGTTGGGTATCACCCTCGCCTCCCTCGGCCTGGGCTGGGTCGGTGAACCGGCGTTCGCGCACATTCTCGAACCTTTGCTCAGTGCAGTCGGCGTAGATTCGCCCGAGATCATCAAAGGCGTGTCGTTCTTCACCGCGTTCTTCATCATTTCCTATCTGCACATTGTGGTCGGCGAGCTCGCGCCCAAGTCGTGGGCGATCCGCAAACCCGAGCTGCTGTCGCTGTGGACGGCGGTGCCGCTGTACCTGTTCTACTGGGCGATGTACCCGGCGATCTACCTGCTCAACGCCAGCGCCAACGCGATTCTGCGTATCGCAGGGCAAGGTGAACCCGGCCCGCACCATGAACACCATTACAGCCGCGAAGAACTGAAACTCATCCTGCACTCCAGCCGTGGCCAGGATCCGAGCGATCAGGGCATGCGCGTATTGGCTTCGGCCGTGGAAATGGGCGAGCTGGAAGTGGTCGACTGGGCCAACTCCCGCGAAGACCTGATCACCCTCGAATTCAACGCGCCGCTGAAGGAAATCCTGGCGATGTTCCGTCGCCACAAGTTCAGCCGTTATCCGGTGTACGACAGCGAGCGCCAGGAGTTCGTCGGCCTGCTGCACATCAAGGATCTGCTGCTGGAACTGGCGGCGCTGGACCACATTCCCGAGTCGTTCAACCTGGCCGAGCTGACCCGCCCGCTGGAGCGCGTATCGCGGCACATGCCGCTGTCGCAGTTGCTGGAGCAGTTCCGCAAGGGTGGCTCGCACTTCGCCGTGGTC
The DNA here is from genome assembly GCF_049897785.1 of Pseudomonas sp. TSRC2-2. NCBI lineage: Bacteria > Pseudomonadati > Pseudomonadota > Gammaproteobacteria > Pseudomonadales > Pseudomonadaceae > Pseudomonas > Pseudomonas sp. TSRC2-2. The sequence goes on along the minus strand of NZ_JAFCWZ010000001.1, from coordinate 256,231 downwards.
GAGGAGGCTGACGGCAACATCATCGGCTACCTGACCATGGAAGACGTGCTGGAAGTGCTGGTCGGCGACATTCAGGACGAACACCGCAAGGCTGAGCGCGGCATTCTGGCCTATCAGCCGGGCAAGCTGCTGGTGCGTGGCGATACGCCGTTGTTCAAGGTCGAGCGCCTGCTGGGCATCGACCTTGATCACATCGAAGCGGAAACCCTCGCCGGGCTGGTTTACGAAACCCTCAAACGGGTCCCGGAAGAGGAAGAAGTGCTGGAGGTCGAAGGCCTGCGCATCATCATCAAGAAGATGAAAGGGCCGAAGATTGTGCTGGCCAAGGTGTTGATGCTCGATTGAGTGCCATGCGGGAAACCGCATTGCCTGTCTTTTGTTTCCAGAGGCTTATTGCTTGCCCAATGCAAAATTGGGCAACGCCCCCAGTGGCTGATTGAACTGGTAGGGAATCGACACCAGCCCTTCGCCGGTATTGCGCTGTACCACGAAGTGCAGGTGCGGGCCGCTGCTGTTGCCGGTGTTGCCCGACAGCGCCAGCGCACTGCCGACCTTGACCCGCTGCCCTTCGCGTACGCTCACCGAACCCTGCTTCAGATGCAGGTACACGCCCATGGTGCCGTCATCGTGCAGCACCCGCACGAAATTGCCCGACGCATCGGTGCCGCGCCCGCTCTGGGAATTCTCGGTCTTGACCACCACCCCCGCTCGCGCGGCAATGATCGGCGTGCCGACCGGCATGGCAATGTCCATGGCGTAGCGATTCTTCGGCCCGTAGTGGCTGTACTGGCCGTTGGCGCCCTGACTCAGGCGGAACGGCCCGCCACGCCAGGGCAGCGGATAGCGATAGCCCTGCGCGGTGCCTGAGGGGTCGCCCAGCGAATACTGGAACTGCGGCGAATACACCAGCGGCTGATCGCGGCTGATCGCCGTCAGCAACGCCAGTCGCGTGTTGCTGCGCGGTGGCAGGACGCGACGTATGGCCTGCGCAGGGGCGCCGCGCACATTGCTCGTGCCGATGAAGGCCAGGGCAACCTCGACCGGCGCGTACAGATCGTTGCGCGCAAACACCACGTCGACGCCCTTCTGCTTCTTGATGTCCAGATACACCTGGCGGTCGAGGCGCTCGACCATGCGATCCTGAAACACGAACACTTTCGCGCCTTTGCTCGGGCGGTCGCTGTACGAGACCACACCGTTGGCGTCGGTGGATTTGTAGATGGTCATGGCCACCGCCAGGTGGGAGGCCAGGCAGAGACCGCAGAAAAACAGCAGGCGCGCGAGCATGGGCAAAAGTCTGTCGAAGGAAGGCCTGGGAATCAGCCTAGCAGCTGAGACAGACCAGGCTAGTCGACAGATGTTGCAAATAGGCAGTGCAGAAGCCGATCGTTTCCACGCTCTGCGTGGGAACGATCACTGTCAGGCGACGAGATCAGGCGCCCGGTACGAAATGCTTCTGCGCCGTGCCACGGGCGATCAGGCGCGAGATGTAGTCGAGCTTCTGCGCGTCCTGGTCGACGAAGCGGAAGGTCAATTGCAGCCAGTCGCTGTCGGCTTTCTGCTCGTGGGCGACGATGGCGTGCAGGTAACCATTGAGGCGCGCGATCTCGGCGTTGTCGCCCTGCTCCAGATCGAGCACGGCGCTGTCGAGAATCTGCGGCAGGGTCTCGGTGCGCTTCACCACCAGCAGCGCTTCCTTGATGCTCAAGGCCTTGATCACGCATTGCTGATTGCCGCTCGGCAGTCGCAGCTGACCCTGACCGCGACCGCCCACCGGCGCCTTGGATGCACCGGGCGCCTGAACTGGCGGGCTGTTGAGCAAACCGCGCGATGGCGCAGCGGCGGCGGGTGCAGCAGCGACAGGCTTGGCCGCAGCACCGCCGACCACGGCAGGCTTGCCGCCGGTCAGCGCGCTCAGCGAATCGTTGCCGAATGCCGAATTCATTTTGGTCGGCGCGCTGTTCATCAGGGTGTCGAGCTTGCCGACCTTGTTCAGCGCCTGTTTGACCTTGGTCAGCAGTTGCTCGTTGGTGAACGGCTTGCTGACGTAGCCGGAAACGCCGGCCTGAATCGCCTGTACGACGTTTTCCTTGTCGCCACGGCTGGTGACCATGACGAACGGCATGGTCTTGAGGTTGTCCTGCTCGCGGCACCAGGTCAGCAGCTCGAGGCCCGACATTTCCGGCATCTCCCAGTCGCACAGCACCAGGTCGAACGCCTCTTTGGCCAGCATGGCCTGGGCCTTTTTGCCGTTGATGGCGTCCTCGGTGCGGATCCCCGGGAAGTAATTACGCAGGCACTTTTTCACCAGGTCACGAATGAACGAAGCATCGTCCACGACCAACACACTGATCTTGCTCATCCAACACCCCTATTAAAATCCCGGCAAGCATAACGCTGGCTGATGGCACATTGCCAAAACTCTTCAGTCACGCCGGGACTTTTCGTTCGCGGGTGCTGCTTTTTAATTCGCTTTTCAATTCGGTCGCCTGTGAAAAGCACAAACAAAAACGCCCGGCCAGAGGGCCGGGCGCTTTTCTCAGGCAATCTTACTTATCGTCAGCTTCGCCCGGAACATTAGCGGTTTCGGCACTTGTGCCTTCAACTTCTTCCTTCATGCGCTTGAGGCCCATGTGGCGCACGTCAGTGCCGCGCACCAGGTAAATCACCAGTTCGGAGATGTTGCGCGCGTGATCGCCGATGCGCTCCAGCGAACGCAGGACCCAGATGATGCTCAGCACCCGCGAGATAGAGCGTGGGTCTTCCATCATGTAGGTCGCCAGCTCACGCAGGGCGGTTTTGTATTCGCGGTCGATGATCTTGTCGTACTGCGCCACCGACAAGGCCAGATCGGCGTCGAAACGCGCGAACGCGTCCAGTGCATCGCGAACCATATTGCGTACCTGGTCGCCAATGTGGCGAACCTCGACGTAACCGCGCGGCGCTTCACCTTCTTCGCATAACTGGATGGCACGACGGGCGATCTTGGTGGCTTCATCGCCGATACGCTCGAGGTCGATCACCGACTTGGAAATGCTGATGATCAAACGCAGGTCGGACGCCGCCGGCTGACGACGGGCGAGAATACGCAGGCATTCTTCGTCGATGTTGCGTTCCATCTGGTTGATCTGGTCGTCGATCTCACGCACCTGCTGAGCCAGGCCGGAGTCGGCCTCGATCAGCGCGGTCACCGCGTCGTTGACCTGCTTTTCGACCAGCCCGCCCATGGCAAGGAGGTGGCTGCGCACTTCCTCGAGCTCAGCGTTGAACTGCGCGGAGATGTGGTGGGTAAGGCCTTCTTTACTAATCATGTTGGCGTCCTTGGAGCGTCCGGTTAGGTGCGGTGGGCCGCAGCGTCAATTCTGTGAATAACCCGCAACTGTCAGCCATAACGACCGGTAATGTAGTCTTCGGTCTGCTTCTTCGCCGGATTGGTGAACAGGGTATCGGTGTCGCCGAATTCCACCAGTTTGCCCATGTACATGAACGCGGTGTAGTCGGACACCCGTGCCGCCTGTTGCATGTTGTGGGTCACGATGACGATGGTGAACTTGGACTTCAGCTCGTAGATCAACTCTTCGACCTTCAGCGTCGAGATCGGGTCAAGTGCCGAGCACGGTTCGTCGAGCAGCAAAACTTCTGGCTCAACGGCGATGGTACGGGCGATGACCAGACGCTGTTGCTGACCACCGGACAGGCCGAGGGCCGAATCGTGCAGGCGATCCTTGACCTCGTCCCACAGCGCCGCGCCTTTCAATGCCCACTCGACCGCTTCATCGAGAATGCGCTTCTTGTTGATGCCCTGGATGCGCAGGCCGTACACCACGTTTTCGTAAATGGTCTTCGGAAACGGGTTGGGCTTCTGGAACACCATGCCGACACGACGACGCAGCTCGGCAACGTCTTCGCCCTTGCGATAGATGTTGTTGCCGTACAGGTTGATTGCGCCCTCGACGCGGCAACCGTCGACCAGATCGTTCATCCGGTTGAAGGTACGCAGCAACGTCGACTTACCGCAGCCCGACGGGCCGATGAACGCGGTCACGCGCTGCTTCGGGATGTTCATGCTGACGTCGAACAATGCTTGTTTGTCGCCGTAGTACAGGCTCAGGCCCGGCACTTCGATGGCGACGGTTTCCTGTTCGAGGTTCAGGCTCTGCTTGTCGCGGCCCAGGGCAGACATGTTGATGCCGTGGCTGTGTGTTTCGTGCTGCATGGGAGGCTCCCTGTGCTGACAAATTCGGTTCGGGTAGCCGCTTGGTGCGGCTGTACTCAATCTAGGGTGGGAGCGGGCTTGCTCGCGATGAGGTCGGCACATTCAACATCAATGTCGCCTGACCCGCCGCCTTCGCGAGCAAGCCCGCTCCCACAGGGATATCAACTGTCCAAAGCCTTGTACTTCTCGCGCAGGTGGTTGCGGATATACACCGCCGACAGGTTCAACGTCGCGATCACCAGCACCAGCAGCAGCGCGGTGGCGTACACCAGCGGGCGGGCTGCTTCGACGTTCGGGCTCTGGAAGCCGACGTCATAGATATGAAAGCCCAGGTGCATGATTTTCTGATCCAGATGCAGGTACGGGTAGTTGCCGTCCACCGGCAGCGACGGCGCCAGTTTCACCACGCCCACCAGCATCAGCGGCGCCACTTCACCGGCGGCACGGGCCACGGCGAGGATCATGCCGGTCATCATTGCCGGGCTGGCCATCGGGATGACGATCTTCCATAGCGTCTCCGCCTTGGTCGCACCCAGTGCCAACGAGCCTTCACGCACGGTACGCGGAATGCGCGCCAGACCTTCCTCGGTCGCCACAATCACCACCGGCACGGCCAGCAGTGCAAGGGTCAACGAGGCCCACAGCAGGCCCGGCGTGCCGAAGGTCGGCGCCGGCAGCGCTTCAGGGAAGAACAAGCGGTCGACCGAACCACCGAGTACATAAACGAAGAAGCCCAGACCGAACACGCCGTAGACGATCGCCGGTACGCCGGCGAGGTTGTTCACCGCGATGCGAATGACGCGGGTCAGGGTGTTCTGCTTGGCGTATTCACGCAGGTACACCGCCGCCAGTACGCCGAACGGGGTCACGATCATCGCCATGATCAGGGTCATCATCACGGTGCCGAAGATCGCCGGGAAGATGCCGCCCTCGGTGTTCGCTTCACGCGGGTCATCCGAGAGGAACTCCCAGATCTTGCTGAAGTAGAAGCCGACCTTGGTCAACGTGCTCATCGCGTTCGGCTGGTAGGCGTGAACCACTTTGCCCAGACCGATTTCAATCTCTTTGCCGTTGGCGTCGCGAGCGGTCAGGGCGTCGCGGTTGAACTGTGCATGCAGGTCGGACAGACGTGCTTCGATGTCCTGATAGCGCGCGTTCAGCTCGGCACGCTCCGATTCCATGTCAGCTTGTGCAGTGGCGTCGAGTTTGCCTTCCAGCTCCAGCTTGCGGCCATGCAGACGGATGCGTTCGAGGCCGGCGTTGATTGCGCCAATGTCGACTTTTTCCAGCGTCTTGAGCTGAGCGGCGAGATCGTTCACACGATCGATGCGCGCTTGCAGCTCGGGCCATGCGGCTTCGCCTTCAGCGATGACCTTGCCGTCCTGTTTGACGTTGACCAGGTAGCCGTAGAAGTTGCCCCACTCGCGACGTTCGATGGCCATCAATTCGGGCGGCGTGGTCTGGTCGGTCAGCCATTCGCCGACGATCCAGGTGAAGTCGTTGCCGTTCAGGTCACGGTTGCCGACTTTGATCAGCTCGCGGGTCATGAATTCCGGGCCTTCGTCAGGCACCGGCAGGCCGGCGCTCTTCAGACGCGCGCGCGGCACTTCTTCTTTCTGCACCACTTCGCCGATCACCAGGTGATTGGCCTGGCCCGGTACGTCGTAATGGGCGTGGATCAGGTCCGCCGGCCAGAAGTGACCGAGACCGCGCACGGCGATCACCGCCAACAGGCCGATGGTCATGATGACCGCGATGGACACCGCGCCACCGCTGATCCAGACGCCCGGGGCGCCGCTCTTGAACCATCCTTTCAGGGAGTTCTGTTTCACAGACTTCTACCTTTGCTTAAAGCGACGAGTATTTCTTGCGCAGACGCTGACGAATCAGTTCTGCCAGGGTGTTCATGACGAAGGTGAACAACAGCAGCACCAGCGCCGAGAGGAACAGCACGCGGTAGTGGCTGCCGCCGACCTCCGACTCGGGCATTTCCACCGCGACGTTGGCGGCCAGGGTGCGCAGGCCTTCGAACAGGTTCATCTCCATGACCGGGGTGTTGCCGGTGGCCATCAGCACGATCATGGTTTCGCCGACTGCGCGGCCCATGCCGATCATCAGCGCCGAGAAGATGCCCGGGCTGGCGGTCAGGATCACCACGCGAGTCATGGTCTGCCACGGCGTCGCACCGAGGGCCAGTGAACCCAGGGTCAGACCGCGCGGCACGCTGAACACGGCGTCTTCAGCGATCGAGTAGATGTTCGGAATTACCGCAAAACCCATGGCCAGGCCGACCACCAGAGCGTTGCGCTGGTCGTAGGTGATGCCCAGGTCGTGGGAGATCCACATGCGCATGTCACCGCCAAAGAACCAGTTCTCCAGGAAGGGGCTCATGTACAGCGACAGCCAGCCCACAAACAGGATCACCGGAATCAGCAGCGCGCTTTCCCAGCCATCCGGGACTTTCAGGCGGATCGATTCAGGCAGGCGGCTGAAGGTGAAACCGGCCACGAGGATGCCGATCGGCAGCAACATCAGCAGGCTGAAGATGCCTGGCAGATGGCCCTCTACGTACGGCGCGAGGAACAGACCGGCGAAGAAACCGAGGATCACCGTCGGCATCGCTTCCATCAGTTCGATTACCGGCTTGACCTTGCGACGCATGCCCGGGGCCATGAAGTATGCGGTGTAAATGGCAGCGGCAACAGCCAGGGGTGCGGCCAGCAGCATGGCGTAGAACGCAGCTTTCAGAGTGCCGAAGGTCAGCGGCGACAGGCTCAGTTTCGGTTCGAAATCGGTATTGGCCGCGGTCGACTGCCAGACGTATTTAGGCTCGTCGTAGTTTTCGTACCAGACTTTGCTCCACAGCGCGCTCCACGATACTTCCGGGTGCGGGTTGTCGAGCAGCAGCGGTTGCAGCTTGCCGCCTGCTTCAACGATGACCCGGTTGGCGCGCGGCGACAGACCGAACAGGCCCTGGCCTTCGACGACCTGATCGACCAGCAGCGTGCGGTGCGCGGTGCTGTGGAACACGCCGAGCTTGCCGCTGGCGTCGAGGGCGAGGAAGCCTTTGCGGCGCTCCTCGGCAGCGATTTCAACGATCGGCGTAGCACCCATCTGGAACGTGCGAATCTGCTTCAGGCGCTGCTCGCCGTCAGTGTCGCGGGCCATGAACCACTGGGCCAGACCACCCTTGGAGTCGCCGACGATCAACGAGATGCCGCCGACCAGTTGCCCGGTGGCGGTGACTTCGGCGTCAGCGTTTTCCAGCAGTTTATAGCGACCGTTGAGGCTCTTGTCGCGAAGGCTGAACACGTCGGCCTGAGCGCGACCGTTGACCACATACAGCCACTGCTGGCGCGGGTCGACGAAGATGTTTTTCACAGGCTCGGTCATCTGCGGCAGATCGATACGCTTCTGCTCGTTGGTGACTTCGCCGGTCATCATGTTTTCTTCGCTGGTCAGCGACAGCACATTGAGTTGCGAACCGGTGGAACCGACCAGCATCAGGGTCGAATCGGTGGCGTTGAGGCTGACATGCTCCAGCGCGCCGCCGCTTTCGTTCAACGCGATCGGCGTCTCGCCGTACGGATATTCGATGGCCGGGCTGATGGTTTTCTTGCCGTCGGGGTAGCTGACTTTATAAGTGTGACGGAACACCAGCGCCTGACCGTTGGACAAGCCCACGGCCACCAGCGGATGACCTGGCTGATCTTCGCCGATCGAGGTTACGGTTGCGCCCGTCGGCAACGGCAGGTCGACGCGCTTGAGCTCAGCGCCACTGTCGACATCGAAAAACAGCGCCTGGCCCTTGTCGGACACGCGCATGGCCACCTGATTCTGCTCTTCGAGCGAGATCATCAGCGGCTTGCCGGCGTCCTGCATCCAGGCCGGGGTGATCGAGTCTTTCGCGGTCAGATCGGCACCCTGAAACAGCGGCGCGACGACGTAGGCGAGGAAGAAGAAGATCAGAGTAATGGCAGCCAGCACCGCCAGGCCGCCAACGAGCACGTACCAACGGGTGAAGCGATCCTTGAGCGCGCGAATGCGGCGCTTGCGTTGCAGCTCAGGCGTATTGAAATCAATGCGCTTGGGAGGGGAAGTCGTAGTCATTGGGGAATTGGCCAGATCATTCATGCGCACACCCTAGCGATCCTGTATGACAGAAAGATGACAATGCAGTGACGCAGCAAATCCGCCAGCCGGAAGTCCGGCAGCGGAGTCGAGAATTCGAGGTTGCGAAACCTCTGCAGGAGCTGTCGAGGGAACCGAGGCTGCGATCTTTTGATCTTGCGATCAGAGGCCAGATCAAAAGATCGCAGCCTCGTTTCACTCGTCAGCTCCTACAGGGTTCCAGCAGATCCGGGGGGTTGCCCCGGATCTGAGGTGTTACTTTTTGGCGACAGCGCCGCCTTCCTGCAGACCGAGGTCAGCCAGTGCCTTGGCAGCAACCTTGGCTGGCAACGGGATGTAACCGTCTTTCACTACCACTTCCTGGCCCTGTTTCGACAGCACCAGCTTCACGAACTCGGCTTCCAGCGGGGCCAGAGGCTTGTTCGGGGCTTTGTTGACGTATACGTAGAGGAAACGCGACAGCGGGTACTTGCCGTTCAGGGCGTTTTCTTCGGTGTCTTCGATGAAGTCAGTGCTGCCTTTTTTGGCCAGCGCTACCGTTTTCACGCTGGCAGTCTTATAGCCGATGCCCGAGTAGCCAACGCCGTTCAGCGAGGAGCTGATCGACTGTACGACCGAGGCCGAACCTGGTTGCTCGTTGACGTTTGGCTTGAAGTCACCTTTGCACAGAGCTTCTTCTTTGAAGTAACCGTAAGTGCCCGATACCGAGTTACGACCAAACAGTTGAACCGGCTTGTTCGCCAGGTCGCCGGTCACGCCCAGGTCGCCCCAGGTTTTCACGTCGGTTTTGGCACCGCACAGGCGAGTGGACGAGAAGATCGCGTCGACTTGCTCCATGGTCAGGCCCTTGATCGGGTTGTCCTTGTGCACGAACACGGCCAGGGCATCCACGGCAACCGGAATCGCGGTCGGCTTGTAGCCGTATTTCTGCTCGAACGCCTGCAGTTCGTTGTCCTTCATCTTGCGGCTCATCGGGCCCAGGTTGGCGGTGCCTTCGGTGAGCGCAGGTGGCGCGGTGGAGGAGCCAGCGGCCTGAATCTGGATGTTGACGTTCGGGTATTCTTTCTTGTAGTTCTCGGCCCACAGGGTCATGAGGTTGGCCAGGGTATCGGAACCGACGCTGGACAGGTTGCCCGACACACCAGTGGTCTTGGTGTAGCTCGGGATAGCAGGGTCAACAGCGGCGAACGCGTTGGCAGTCGCAACGCCAGCAGCGACAAATGTCATTGCCGCCATCAAACGCTTCAGTTTCATGCCTTACTCCTAGCAGATAGGGTGTGTTAAGTCGGGGCCAAGTATCGGCAGGCCGTATGAACACTCTATGGCTGAAATATGACAATTGGATGAAAGGCCAGCATCGGGTTTTGCTGGATGAACAGATCGTTCCCACGCTCTGCGTGGGAACGATCAGGCGGGAGATAAAATCAACGCCCCTTCTTCCAGAGCCACGCCCCGACCAGAATCCCCATCGCACACAGCACCGCTACATAGTAAGCAGGCCCCATCGCGCTTTCCTTCAGCAGCAGGCTCACCACCATCGGTGTCAAGCCGCCAAATATTGCGTATGCGACGTTGTACGAGAATGACAAGCCGCTGAAGCGCACCACCGGCGGGAACGCCTTGACCATCACGTACGGCACCGCACCGATGGTGCCGACCAGCAGACCGGTCAATGCGTACAGCGGGAACAGCCAGTCCGGGTGATCGGCGAGGCTGTGGTAGAAAGTCCAGGAGCTGATCAGCAGGCCCAGGCAGCCGAACACGAATACGCGACCAGCGCCGAAACGATCGGCCAGTGCGCCGGCACCAATGCAGCCGAGGCTGAGGAAGACGATGGCCAGGCTGTTGGCTTGCAAGGCTGTCGTTGGCGAGAAGTGGTACACCGTCTGCAGCACGGTCGGGGTCATCAGAATCACCACGACGACGCCGGCCGACAGCAGCCAGGTCAGCAGCATCGAAATCGCGATCGCGCCGCGATGATCACGCAGCACCGCACGCAGCGGCACTTCTTCAGCGAGGGCCTTGCGCTGTTGCAGCTCAGCAAACACCGGAGTTTCGTGCAGCCAGCGGCGCAGATACACCGAGAACAGACCGAACACACCGCCAAGCAGGAACGGAATCCGCCAAGCGTAATCGGAAACTTCCGCAGGCGTATAAATGCTGTTGATCGCCGTGGCGACCAGCGAGCCAAGCAGGATCCCGGCGGTCAAACCGCTGGTGAGCGTGCCGCAGGCATAGCCGATGTGTTTTTGCGGCACGTGTTCGGAAACGAAGACCCACGCCCCCGGCACTTCACCGCCAATGGCGGCGCCCTGGATCACGCGCATCAGCAGCAACAGGATCGGCGCCCAGATGCCGATCTGCGCATACGTTGGCAGCAGGCCCATGATCAACGTGGGCACGGCCATCATGAAAATGCTCAAGGTGAACATCTTCTTGCGCCCCAGCAGGTCGCCGAAGTGCGCCATGACGATGCCGCCCAAAGGCCGCGCCAGATAGCCGGCGGCGAAGATGCCGAAGGTCTGCATCAAGCGCAGCCACTCGGGCATGTCGGCCGGGAAGAACAGCTTGCCGACCACGGTGGCGAAGAAGACGAAAATGATGAAATCGTAGAACTCCAGCGCCCCGCCGAGGGCGGACAGCGACAGAGTCTTGTAGTCGTTGCGGGTCAACGGTCGTGCGGGTTGCTCGGGCTGCGCGAGGCTCGAAGGCGCTGTGGTCATGGCAAGGGCTTCTCTTATAGTCGAATCTGTCGCCACAACAACGCTGGCGGTGGCTTGGACAGGTTCGGCACCATAGCAAATTGTTCGAAAAAGCACATAGAGGCGCGTAATTGACGGTCAAAATCAGAACCGGGTGGTCGTCGCGGGGTCTATCGACCGATATACTCGCCAGCTGCGCAGGGTTTGTAAGAGGTTGCTGTGCGAAAACGTTGTTGGCCCGTCCTTTGCTCGGGATTTAGCCTTTTTCGCAGAGTTTCCCTTTAGGCGCCTGATGGAAAACGTGACGAACGCAGTGTGTTCGGTGTTGAATCGTTTTTCTTGAAGACGGCTACCACCCGCAATACCCACGAAGAGTCACGGGTCAGAGGCCCCTCGGCATGATAGAGCTCGAACAAGAAGATCCGATCCCACAGGGCGACCTGGCCCTGCAAATCACCGCCCTTCCGCGAGAAACCAACGGCTTTGGCGATATTTTCGGCGGCTGGCTGGTCGCACAGATGGATCTGGCCGGCACCGCCATGGCCAGCCGCGTCGCCGGTGGCCGCGTCGCCACTGTCGCCATCGACCGCATGGCATTTCTCGTCCCGGTCGCCGTCGGCGCGCAGTTGTCCTTTTATACCCAGACCCTGGAAATCGGCCGCAGCTCGATCCAGATGATGGTCGAAGTGTGGAGCGATGACCCACTCTCCAGCGAATGGCGCAAGGTCACCGAAGCGGTTTTCGTCTTCGTTGCCATCGACGGCAGCGGTCGCACCCGTTCGGTGCCACCACGCGCGCGTTAAACCTCGCGGCCGTTTTGCGGTCGATAGTCGTCCCCAGTGTCTGATCGAGAGTTGCCCATGAACACGCCCAACGTTGAAGCCGTGAAACAGGATGAACTGAACTGCTGGCGCATCCGCCACGGCAAAGCCGAAGTGCTGGTGGCCCAGCAAGGCGCGCACATCCTCAGTTATCAGGTCGACGGCCAGCCGCCGATCATCTGGCTCAACGACAAGGCCGAGTTCAAGACCGGCAAAAGCATCCGTGCCGGCGTGCCGGTGTGCTGGCCGTGGTTCGGCAAATTCGAACGCAACCCGCAGAGCGTGCAAGCCATGTACACCGGCGCGCAACCGGCCCCGGCGCACGGTCTGGTGCGGGCGATCGACTGGCAGTTGGGCAATATCGAATCGGCGGCTGACGGCATCAAGGTCGAGTTCAAGCTGCCCTGTCCAGAAGGTGGTCTGCCAGGCTGGCCGCACGAGGTCGATCTGACCCTGACCCTGCATCTGGCGGATCAACTGCATTACAGCCTGACCAGCCATAACCGGAGTTCTGGCAGCGTCACGCTGAGTCAGGCGCTGCACACCTATTTCGCCGTGAGTGACGTGCGCAATGTGCATGTCGATGGCGTCGCCGGGCTGAATTACATCGAGACCCTGGATGACTGGAACACGGCCAACCAGACCGGAGATCTGCATTTCAGCAGCGAGACCGACCGCATCTATCTCGACGCTCCGCCACGGCTGAGCATCGTTGATCCGACCTGGGAACGACGCATCGTGCTGACGTCCAGCGGTTCACGCACCGCAGTGATCTGGAACCCGTGGATCGACCGCGCCGCTGCACTGCCCGACATGGACAACGACGGCTGGCAGCGCATGCTGTGCATCGAGACGGCGAATGTGATGGATGACGTGGTGACATTGGCGCCGGGGGCGAGCCATACCATGGGCGTGAGCGTCGCCAGCAAACCGCTTTAAGATCAAAAGATCGCAGCCTTCGGCAGCTCCTGCATTTGGAATGCATTTTCCCTGTAGGAGCTGACGAAGGCTGCGATCTTTTGCTTTAAAGGTCAGCTTCCTGCACGACCCGCACCTTCTCCGCCTCCAGTGCATATGCCGCATCCGCGAGGTCATTGCTGACCTTCTCGACCTTGAGCGTGCCGGTCACCCACAGCGGTGTGTAAATGTCGTCCAGCTTCAAGCCTTTGGGATAACGCACCAGCACCAGTTGATTGGGCGGCGGTGGCGGCACGTGGATGCAGGCGCCCGGATACGGTACGAGGAAGAACAGCGTGCTGCGGCCCTTGGCATCCGACTCCAACGGCACCGGGTAGCCACCGATGCGGATGTGTTTGTCGTTCATCGACGCCACGGTTTTGGTCGAATACATCACTGCCGGCAGACCTTTGGCCTGCTTCATCCCGCCCTTCTCGGTGAAAGTGCCGGTGGCTTCGGGCGAGTTGTGGTCGATGTCTGGCATGGCCTCGAGGGCTTTCTGGTCCGACTTGGGCATCAGTTCCAGCCAGTCGGTTTCCGGCAGTTCGCCGGCGTGGGCGAGATAGCTGCCCAACAAGAGGAGAGTCAACAGAAGACGGCGCATGAAGGTGCTCGGCAGGCAGAGGAATGAACGGTGAGTCGCCGCGCATTCTAGCCCTCCCGGCCGCGATGGCCGAGAGGGCTTTGTCGCTTTCGATCAGTTCTTTTTGATCAGACCGTAGATCACCAGCAACACGACAGCGCCGACCAGTGCGCCGAGGAAGCCCGCGCCCTCGCCCGCCTGATAGATGCCCAGAGCCTGGCCGCCGTAAGTGGCCGCCAGCGAACCGCCGATACCGAGCAGGATGGTCATGATCCAGCCCATGCTGTCATCGCCCGGTTTCAGGAACCGAGCCAGCAGGCCGACGATCAAGCCGATAAAGATGGTTCCGATAATTCCCATGACATTTCCCTCTGATTAAGTGGCTATGCCAAAGCCTAGTCAGACTTTCGCATACTGCCATGAGAGAACGGCGGCCCCGCAATGGTTCCGCCGCTGCCACATGAAACTGTTTTACTCGGCGATCAGCGCTTCGACCTTGATGATCTGCGCCTGCAGCGTGGCCATGTCGGCGCAACGCAGGTTGGCGTGGCCGACCTTGCGTCCAGCCTTGAAAGCCTTGCCGTAGTGATGCAGATGGCAGTCTTCGATGGCGACGACTTTCTCAACCGGCGGTACCACGCCGATGAAGTTGAGCATCGCGCTCTCGCCAACCTTCGCAGTCGAACCCAGCGGCAGGCCAGCCACGGCGCGCAGGTGGTTTTCGAACTGGCTGCACTCGGCGCCTTCAGTGGTCCAGTGCCCGGAGTTGTGCACGCGCGGGGCGATTTCGTTGGCTTTCAGGCCACCGTCTACTTCAAAGAACTCAAAAGCCATCACACCGACATAGTCGAGGTGTTTAAGCACACGGCTGGAATAATCTTCCGCCAGCGCCTGCAACGGGTGATCGGTACTGGCCACCGACAGCTTGAGGATGCCGCTGTCGTGGGTGTTGTGCACCAGTGGATAGAACTTCGTTTCGCCATCGCGGGCACGCACGGCGATCAGCGACACTTCGCCGGTGAACGGCACGAAGCCTTCCAGCAGGCAGGCAACGCTGCCCAGTTCGGCAAAAGTACCGGCCACGTCTTCTGGCTTGCGCAGGACTTTCTGGCCCTTGCCGTCGTAACCCAGGGTGCGGGTTTTCAGCACGGCCGGCAGACCGATCGCAGCGACAGCGGCATCCAGGTCGGCTTGCGACTGGATGTCGGCGAAGGCCGGGGTCGGAATGCCGAGGTCTTTGAACATGCTCTTTTCGAACCAGCGGTCACGAGCAATGCGCAGGGCTTCGGCGCTCGGGTAGACCGGCACGAATTGCGAAAGAAACGCCACGGTTTCGGCCGGGACGCTCTCGAATTCGAAGGTCACCAGATCGACTTCATCGGCCAGTTGGCGCAGATGATCCTGATCGCCGTAATCGGCCCGCAGGTGTTCGCCCAGTGCGGCCGCACAGGCGTCCGGCGCAGGGTCGAGAAAAGCGAAGTTCATGCCCAGCGGAGTACCCGCCAGGGCCAACATGCGACCCAACTGGCCGCCACCGATTACACCGATCTTCATCAAAACAACCTCAGGCAATACGTGGGTCTGGATTGTCCAGGACGCTGTCTGTCTGTTCGGCACGGAAGGTTTTCAGTACCGCGTGGAACTGCGGATGCTTGGCGCCCAGGATGCTCGCCGAGAGCAGCGCGGCGTTGATCGCGCCAGCCTTGCCGATGGCCAGGGTGGCGACCGGAATGCCTGCTGGCATCTGCACGATCGACAGCAGCGAATCGACGCCCGAGAGCATGGCCGACTGGACCGGCACGCCCAGTACCGGCAGGTGGGTCTTGGCCGCACACATGCCTGGCAGGTGGGCCGCACCGCCGGCACCGGCGATGATCACCTCGATACCGCGGCCTTCAGCCTCTTCGGCGTACTGGAACAGCAGATCCGGGGTGCGGTGGGCAGAGACCACTTTGACCTCGTACGGGATGCCGAGCTTTTCCAGCATATCGGCGGTGTGGCTAAGGGTGGACCAATCGGACTTGGAGCCCATGATCACGCCAACCAGTGCACTCATCGTCGCGCCTCTTCTCTCAGGAGCGCCCGCAGGCGCGTCATAAAACAACAAGCCACGCAGGTTGCGTGGCTTGATTGTACGAAAAATGGCCGGACGTGCCGGCCGAAGGCCGCGCAGTATACCGCAAAGAAAGTAATAAACAGCCCCCGAAACGACCATCCGTCAAATCAGCGAAAGGCCCGGTTTTATTGACTTGAAGGTCAGCGAAACAACACCGTAAATCCCTGTAGGAGTGAGCCTGCTCGCGATGGCGGTGTGTCAGTCACATTATCGTTGAATGTGCAGAAGCTATCGCGAGCAGGCTCATTCCTACAAGGGGTCCGCGCAGGGTCAGGAGGAGTGTGCAGCGCCGCCCTCAAGCTTACGCCACAGCAACCGCACGTTGGCCTTGCGCACCAGCGCGCAGCGGTACAGACGGATCTCCAGCGGCACATGCCATTGCGGGCCGCCGCAGACCACCAGTTCGCCCCGCGCCAACTCGGCGCGCACGCTCAGTTGTGGTACCCAGGCGATGCCCAGGCCCTCCAGTGCCATGCTTTTCAGGCTGTCGGCCATGGCGGTTTCGTAGATCGTGGTGAAGCGCAATTGACGCTGGCGCAGCAAGCCATTGACCGAACGTCCGAGAAACGCACCGGCGCTGTAAGCCAGCAACGGCACGCTCGCCTCGCCCTCCAGGTCGAACAATGGCTTGCCATCGGCATCCGCCGCGCACACCGGAAGCATTTCGGTCTGGCCCAGATGCAGCGACGGGAAGATCTCCGGGTCCATCTGCATGGCTGAATCCGGGTCGTAGAAGGCCAGCATCAGATCGCAGCCGCCTTCGCGCAGCGCATGCACGGCATCGCCAACGTTGGTCGCCACCAAACGTGTGGCGATGTTCAGCCCCTCGTTGCGTAACTGGGCGATCCAGCGCGGGAAGAAGCCCAGGGCCAGGGAATGCGCCGCAGCAACTTGCATCACTTCGCCCTGCCCGCCTTCCAGATGATGCAGATGGCGCAGCACCTCACCGAGCTGTTCGACCACGGTGCGCGCGGTCACCAGGAACAACTGCCCCGCCGCCGTCAGTTCGACCGGCGTGCGCGATCGGTTGACCAGTGTCAGCCCCAGCGCGGCTTCGAGACTGCGGATCCGCCGACTGAACGCCGGCTGGGTCACGAAGCGCCGTTCGGCCGCCTGCGAAAAGCTGCGAGTGGCGGCCAGGGCACTGAAGTCCTCGAGCCATTTGCTTTCCAGATTCATCACGTCCTCCCGGACACGCACCAAAACAGGTCACACGTCTGCCGCGCAAGCGGCGTCACATGGGCATTATGCCGAATGTGCATAGGGCAGTGCTGAACAGCATTGGCCCAAAAACCCCCACAAGCCTAGCATTCGCAGCGTTCCGGCACAGACCGGGTCCTTATCGAGATGATTTCTATCATGTCCTCCGCTGCATCTTTCCGCACAGAAACCGACCTGCTTGGCGCCCTCGAAGTACCGGCCCATGCGTATTACGGCATCCAGACCCTGCGAGCGGTGAACAACTTCCGCCTCTCGGGCGTTCCGATTTCGCATTACCCGAAACTGGTTGTGGGCCTGGCGATGGTCAAACAGGCCGCCGCTGACGCCAACCGCGAGCTGGGTCACCTGAGCGAAGCCAAGCACGCTGCCATCAGCGAAGCCTGTGCGCGATTGATCCGCGGCGATTACCACGAAGAGTTCGTGGTCGACATGATTCAAGGTGGCGCCGGTACTTCCACCAACATGAATGCCAACGAAGTGATCGCCAACATTGCGCTCGAAGCGATGGGTCACGAGAAAGGCGAATACCAGTACCTGCACCCGAACGATGACGTGAACATGGCGCAGTCGACCAACGACGCTTACCCGACGGCGATCCGTCTGGGTCTGCTGCTGGGTCACGACGCGCTGCTGGCCAGCCTCGACAGCCTGATTCAGGCGTTTGCGGCCAAGGGCAAAGAGTTCGACCACGTTCTGAAAATGGGCCGTACCCAACTGCAAGACGCCGTGCCGATGACCCTCGGCCAGGAATTTCGCGCGTTCGCCACCACCATGGGCGAAGATCTGGCGCGCTTGAAAACGCTGGCCCCGGAGCTGCTGACCGAAGTCAACCTCGGCGGCACCGCCATCGGCACCGGCATCAACGCCGACCCGCGCTATCAGGCGCTGGCGGTACAACGTCTGGCACTGATCAGTGGTCAACCGCTGGTTCCAGCGGCCGATCTGATCGAAGCGACCTCCGACATGGGCGCCTTCGTGCTGTTCTCCGGCATGCTCAAGCGCACCGCGGTCAAGCTGTCGAAGATCTGCAACGACCTGCGCCTGCTGTCCAGCGGCCCACGCACCGGCATCAATGAAATCAACCTGCCGGCGCGTCAGCCAGGCAGTTCGATCATGCCCGGCAAGGTCAACCCGGTGATCCCGGAAGCCGTCAACCAGGTAGCGTTCCAGGTCATCGGTAACGACTTGGCGCTGACCATGGCAGCCGAAGGCGGCCAACTGCAGTTGAACGTGATGGAGCCGCTGATCGCCTTCAAGATCCTCGATTCGATCCGCCTGCTGCAACGCGCCATGGACATGCTGCGCGAGCACTGCATCGTCGGCATCACCGCCAACGAAGCGCGCTGCCGCGAACTGGTCGAGCACTCGATCGGTCTGGTCACCGCACTGAACCCGTACATCGGCTACAAGAACGCCACCCGCATCGCCCGTATCGCCCTAGAAAGCGGCCGTGGCGTGCTGGAACTGGTGCGCGAAGAAGGTCTGCTCGACGAAGCCATGCTCGCCGACATTCTGCGCCCGGAAAACATGATCGCCCCGCGTCTGGTTCCGCTCAAAGCCTGAGCCGACGCGAACTCGTAATACCGCTCACCAGGTCGAGGGACTAGACACCTCTCACCTTTTGAGGGCTTGGGGATTTTGTCCCCGAGCCCTTTTTTTTAACTTCTTTGCGGGCAGGACGTTAAATGTTTTGTGTATTCGATAACGCCAAGATCGCAGCCTTCGGCAGCTCCTACATTGATTGCCGTACACCTGCAGGAGCTGCCGAAGGCTCGGGCCGCGATCGGACGATCTTTTGATCTTGCAGCACCCTCGTTTCGTCGCTTGCACCACTACCGTGCAGACGGGCGCGCCACTGATCGGTATAGTGCCGCCCCTCTTCGCGTGAGCGGTCGTCAGTAACGAGGCCATAACCCATGCGAAACCCGAACTAATAACAAAACCCGCGATATGGATCCGGGACGAAACCTTCGCCTCGCCCGTCGTGCCGTGCGCACAGCGGTGTAACACGATGTTTCTCCAATCCAGTATTTGCTCTCACAAAAAACAGCGAGGAAAAATCCATGCTCGAAGTCATCAACGACTTCCTCTCAGGGAAAGTACTGATCGTGCTCATTGTCGGGCTTGGTAGCTACTTCACGATTCGCTCGCGTTTCGTTCAACTGCGCCACTTCTTCCACATGTTCGCGGTGTTCCGCGACAGTCTCAAAGGCAGCGCCGGGCAGCTCAGCTCCTTCCAGGCCTTGATGCTCAGCCTCGCCGGCCGCGTCGGTGCAGGCAACATCGCCGGTGTCGGCATCGCCGTGACCCTCGGTGGTCCGGGTGCGGTGTTCTGGATGTGGGTGACCGCACTGGTCGGCATGTCCAGCAGCTTCTTCGAGTGCACCCTGGCCCAGGTCTACAAGCGCGCCGATGGCGATGGCCTGTACCGTGGCGGCCCGGCCTACTACATCCAGCACGGGCTGAAGCTCAAAGGCATGGCGGTAGTTTTCTCCATTCTGTTGCTGGTCACCTACGGCTTCGCCTTCATTGGCCTGCAGTCCTACACCGTGACGCATTCGCTGCAGAACGCCTTTGAGTTCGATCCACGCCACACCGGTATCGTCCTGGCGGTGCTGCTGGCCATCACCTTTATCGGTGGCATCAAGCGCATCGCTTCGGTCTCCGACCTGCTGGTACCCATCAAGACCCTGGCCTATATCGGCGTGACCCTGTACGTGATCGGCACCCAGATCGAACAGGTACCGGCCATGCTGGAAACCATCTTCAAGAGCGCCTTCGGCCTTGACCCGGCCTTCGCCGGCCTGCTCGGCAGCGCCATTGTCATGGGCGTGAAGCGTGGAGTGTTCGCCAACGAAGCAGGCCTGGGCAGTGCGCCGAACGTCGCCGCCGTAGCCGCCGTCAAGCACCCGGGCGCGCAGGGCGTGGTCCAGGCTTTCAGCGTGTTCCTCGACACCTTCGTGATCTGCACCTGCACCGCGCTGCTGATCCTGCTGTCGGGCTTCTACACCCCGGGCTTCGAGGGTGACGGCATCGTCCTGACCCAGAACTCGCTGGCCGCCGTGGTGGGTGACTGGGGTCGCATGTTCGTCAGCGTCGCGCTGTCGCTGTTCGTCTTCACCTGCATCCTCTACAACTACTATCTGGGCGAGAACAGCTTGCAGTTCCTGACCCGCAACCGCGCCGCGCTGATGGTTTTCCGCGCTCTGGTGCTGGCGCTGGTGGTGTGGGGTTCGATGCAGGATCTGACGACGGTGTTCGCCTTCGCTGACATCACCATGACCTGCCTGGCCTTCGTCAACCTGGTGGCTCTGGCCATGCTGTTCAAGGTCGGCCTGCGCGTCATGCGCGACTACGATGAGCAGCGTCGCGCCGGCGTCAAACAGCCCGTGTTCGATTCCAGCAAATTCGCCGATCTGGATCTGGATCGCAATGCCTGGCCGGTCAATCCGCCAGCAGCTGCGGGTCAGACCGAAACTGCGCCGCAAGGCGTCCCTGCAGCGCAACGCTGACAGGTGAATGACGGGCGCATCCCCTGCGCCCGTCAGTTACAGTGCGATGCAATACCTGTGCGAGCGGGCTTGCTCGCGAATACGGTGAATCAGTGGAAATATCTTTAGCTGACCCACCGCTTTCGCGAGCAAGTCCGCTCCCACGTGTCATCTCTTGTGGAGACCTCAGATGATTGCCAATTCCTATCCCGCCGCTCAACAGGTCATGGTGCTTTACACCGGTGGCACCATCGGCATGCAGGCCAGCGCCAACGGGCTGGCTCCGGCGTCCGGTTTCGAAGCGCGGATGCGCGACTACCTGCACAGCCAGCCTGAGCTGGTAGTGCCGCAGTGGCAATTTCGGGAAATGTCGCCGCTGATCGACAGCGCCAACATGGCGCCCGCCTACTGGCAGCAACTGCGCGAGGCGGTTGTCGATGCCGTGGATGTGCAAGGCTGCGACAGCGTGCTGATCCTGCACGGCACCGATACGTTGGCCTACAGCGCGGCGGCGATGAGTTTTCAATTGCTCGGCCTGCATGCCCGCGTGTGTTTCACCGGCTCGATGCTGCCGGCGGGTGTGACCGACAGCGATGCCTGGGAAAACCTCGGCGGCGCGCTGGTCGCTCTCGGCCAAGGCCTGGCGCCGGGCGTGCATTTGTACTTCCACGGCGAACTGCTGGCGCCGACCCGCTGCGCGAAAGTGCGCAGCTTCGGCCGCCATCCGTTCAAACGTCTGGAGCGTCAGGGCGGTGGAGTGAAGGCGCCGTCGATTCCCCTCGCGCTGAGCTACAACCAGCCCAGGCAACTGGCGAAAGTCGCGGTGTTGCCGCTGTTTCCCGGCATCAGCGCCGAGACCCTCGACAGCCTGTTCGACAGCGGCATTCAAGGCCTCGTGCTGGAATGCTACGGCAGCGGGACCGGGCCGAGCGACAACCCGCAATTCCTCGCCAGCCTTGGCCGCGCACGGGATAACGGCGTGGTGGTGGTTGCGGTTACGCAGTGCCATGAAGGTGGGGTTGAGCTGGACGTGTATGAGGCGGGCAGCCGTTTGCGCGGTGTTGGGGTGTTGTCTGGTGGCGGCATGACGCGAGAAGCGGCGTTCGGCAAGTTGCATGGGTTGCTCGGTGCCGGGCTGGCAAATGCTGAAGTGCGCCGGCTGATTGAACTCGATCTGTGCGGCGAGTTGGTCTGACACAACGCAAGATTCTGTGGGAGCGGGCCCGCTCCCACATTTTGATCTGCGTACGGCATATAAATTGCTGCATGCCAGCCACCTCCAGGCTGGAAGATCCCATGCTCCACTCCCACCTCACTACCCTCAATGCGGTTTCGCTGATCCTCAACACGTTCAAGGCCGAAGGCCTGTCGAGCGAGGCGTTGCTGGCTGGCAGCGGCATTGTTGCGGCGGATCTGCAGCGGGCCGATACGCGCATCACCACCCATCAGGAGATGCAGGTCTGCACCAACGCGGTCGCGCTCAAGCGTGACATCGGCCTTGAGCTGGGCCGACGCATGCACGTGTCCTGTTACGGCATGCTCGGTTACGCCCTGCTGACCTGTGCCACCTTCGGTGACGCTTTGCGTCTGGCGATCCGCTATCCGGCGCTGTTGGGCACGCTGTTCGAACTGAGCCTGGAAGACGATGGCGAGCAGGTCTGGTTCGTCGCCGCCGACTATCGCGAAAGCCCGGCGATGGCGGTGTTCAATGCCGAATTCTGTCTGGTCTCATTGAAAGTCATCTGCGACGACTTGCTCGGCCATGCGCTGCCGCTGCGCGCCACGCGCTTCGAACATGCCGCACCGGACTACCGCGCCAGCTACGCCGTACCCTTCCACTCGCCGCTGCACTTTTCGGCCAGGCACAACGCCTTCGCCTTCGACCGTCACTGGCTCGATCAGCCGCTGCCGCTGGCCGACGCGATCACCCATCAGGCCATGGCCGAGCGCTGCCGCAAGCAAAATCTGGAGTTCACCGGACGTCAGGCCTGGCTGGGCCGTATTCGTCAGCTGCTCAGCGCGCAGTTGAACGCTGCGCCTGGACTTGAAGGTCTGGCGCAGCAGATGAAGTGCTCACCGCGCACCTTGCGCCGGCATTTGAAAGACATGGGCAGCAGTTATCAGGAACTGCTCGATGAACTGCGCTTCGAGCGAGCCAAGCAGATGTTGTGTGAGGATCAGTTGCCGATCTATCGGATTGCCGAAACGCTGGGCTTCAGCGAAACCGCGAGTTTCCGCCATGCGTTCGTGCGCTGGAGCGGCGTGGCGCCGAGTCAGTTCAGAGCCTGATAAATCAAAAGATCGCAGCCTTCGGCAGCTCCTGTACCAATCCCGCAGGCGCTGCCGAAGGCTGCGATCTTTTGATTGTGAGGGGCGAATTTCGGTCAGAGGTTTTGGCCACATCGATCCCCTTTTGGCCGCTCACAACGTTTCCCGATCTGCCCCGCGCCGCAACACTGAAGATCACCGAATCAGCCTTGCGGAGAACAACAAATGCTGACGATCTACTCAGACGATCACCACTTGCACCATGGCCGCTGCGAACTTATTGATGGCCAGCTCAAACCGTGCTTCGAGATGCCATCGCGTGCCGACCATGTGCTGCAACGCGTGCAGAAGCAAAACCTCGGTGCGGTCGAAGCGCCGAAGGATTTCGGCCTGGAACCGATCGCGCGCATTCACAGCCGCGACTATCTGGAATTTTTCAAGGGCGCCTGGGATCGCTGGACGGAGTTCAACACCGACGGCGATTTGCTGCCCTACACCTGGCCGGCGCGCACCCTGCGTGCGATAAAACCGACCAGCCTGCATGGTCAGCTCGGTTACTACAGCTTCGATGGCGGCGCGCCGATCACCGCCGGCACTTGGCAAGCGGCCTACAGCGCGGCGCAAGTGGCGCTTACCGCGCAAGCAGAAATCCAGCGTGGCGCACGCGCGGCCTTCGCCTTGTGCCGCCCACCGGGACATCACGCCGCCAGCGATTTGATGGGTGGTTATTGCTACCTCAACAACGCCGCCATCGCCGCGCAAGCGTTCCTCGATCAGGGCCACCAGAAAGTCGCCATCCTCGACGTCGATTACCACCACGGCAACGGCACTCAGTCGATTTTCTACGAGCGCAGCGACGTACTCTTCACCTCGATCCACGGCCATCCGGAAGCGGAATTTCCGTTCTTTCTCGGCTATGACGATGAGCGTGGCGAAGGTGCCGGTGAAGGTTTCAACTTCAACTATCCGCTGCCGGCCGGCTCCGGCTGGGATGTGTGGAGCGCGGCGCTGGACCAGGCCTGCGACGAAATTGACCGCTACGGCGCGGACATCATCGTCGTCTCGCTCGGTGTCGACACATTCAAGGACGACCCGATCTCGCAGTTCAAACTCGACAGCCCGGATTACCTGGCCATGGGCAAACGCATCGCTGCCCTCGGCAAGCCGACCCTGTTCGTCATGGAAGGTGGCTACGCGGTAGAAGAAATCGGCATCAACGCAGTGAACGTGCTGGAAGGTTTTGAACAATGAAAAAGCGACTGATCGCCTCGGCGCTGTGCGCGGCCCTGCTGAGCGTTGGCGCCCACGCCGAAGAACGCACGCTGCGCGTCTATAACTGGTTCGACTACATCACGCCCAAGGCCCTGGAAGACTTCAAGGCACAGAACAGCCAGACCAAACTGATCTACGACATCTTCGACACCAACGAAGCACTCGAGGCCAAGCTGCTCACCGGCAATTCCGGCTATGACGTGGTGGTGCCGTCCAACGTGTTCCTCGCCAAACAGATCGAGGCCGGGGTATTTCAGCCGCTGGATCGCAGCAAGCTGCCGAACTGGAATCACCTCGATCCGAAACTGATGAAACTGATCGAGGCCAATGACCCGGGCAATAAATTTGCCGTGCCATACATGTACGGCACCATCCTGATCGGCTTCAACCCCGCCAGGATCAAAGCAGCTCTGGGCGACAACGCGCCGGTGGACAGTTGGGACCTGATCTTCAAGGAAGAGAACATCAGCAAGCTCAAGCAGTGCGGCGTCGCCCTGCTCGACTCACCGTCGGAGATTCTGCCGCTGGTCCTGCAACATCTGGGCCTCGACCCCAACAGCAAAAACCCGGCCGATTACGCCAGGGCTGAAGCGTTGCTGATGAAGATCCGCCCTTATGTGACGTACTTTCATTCCTCCAAGTACATGGCTGACATTGCCAACGGCGACATCTGCGTGGCTGTCGGTTATTCCGGCAGCTTCTCGCAAGCGGCCAACCGCGCCAAGGAAGCGAAAAACGGTGTCGTGGTCGACATGCGCCTGCCGAAGGAAGGCGCACCGATCTGGTTCGACATGCTCGCCATTCCCAAAGGCGCGAAAAACACCGAGGACGCCTACACCTTCATCAACTATCTGCTGCAACCTGCGGTGATCGCCCCGGTCAGCGATTTTGTCGGCTACCCCAACCCGAACAAGGACGCCACCGGCCTGGTCGATCCGGCCATTCGCAACAACCCGAACCTGTACCCGACCGATGCGGCAATGAGCACGCTCTACACCTTGCAACCGCTGCCGCGGGACGCCGAACGCGCGCGGACGCGGGCCTGGACCAAAATCAAATCGGGGACGTGAAACCACGGCCTCGCAATTTGATACTCATCCAGCCTGCGAGGCGTTGTCGGCTCATCCCTGCCACGCCTGTCGCAGCCGGGCCAGTGCCGCTTTGATCGCCGCCTCCGGCACGGCGGCGAAACCCAGCACCAGCCCGGCACGCTGCTGCATGGGCGTGGTCGAGTCGGGTAACCAGTATGTGCTCAGGCCGTTGATCTCGACGTCGACGGCAGCAGCCTGAGCGATCAACTGTTGCTCGCGCTCGATGCTGTCCACGGCCACGGTCAGGTGTAGCCCGGCAGGAACGGCGGGCAATTGACCGACACCGGCGATCGCCGTCGGCCAGCCTTCGAGCAGGCAGTTGCGCCGGCTAAGCGCAGCCCGACGCATGCGGCGGATATGCCGCTGGAAATGCCCGGCCGCCATGAATTCGGCCATCACCGCTTGCGTGCTGACTTCCGAATGCCGCACGTCGACGGCACGGCGTTGCGAAAACGCTTCGACCAGCGCTGGCGGCAGTACCAGATAACCGAGGCGCAGCGCCGGGAACGCCACTTTGCCGAACGTACCGACGTAAAGCACCCGGCCCTGACGATCAAGTGCCGCCAACGGCGCCAACGGGGCGCCGGTGTAGCGGTACTCGCCGTCGTAGTCATCCTCGACGATCCAGCCGTCGACACGCTCGGCCCAGGCCAGCAATTCCAGACGCCGGGCCAGACTCATCACCACGCCAGTGGGGTATTGATGAGACGGCGTGACGTAGGCTACACGGCAGTCGCTGAGCTGAGCCATGGTGCTGCAATCGATGCCATCGCTGTCTACTGCCACGCCATGCAATTTTGCTCCCGCTACGGCGAAGGCATGTCCGGCGGCGCGATAGCCTGGATTTTCCATCGCCACACCGTTTCCAGGCTCGACCAGCAACTGTGCACAAAGGCTGATGCCCTGCTGCGCGCCACTGGTGATCACAATTTGCTCAGCCGTGCACTGCATGCCCCGCGAACTGCGCAAATAGGCAGCGATCATGCCGCGCAGTCGCGCATCACCGGCCGGGTCGCCGTAACACAGCTGCTGCAGATCCGGTTTGCGCCAGAAAGCCGCGCTCAGCTTGGCCCAGACCTCGAAAGGGAACAGATCGAACGCTGGCACACCTACCCGAAAAGCTCGCGGCGGACCGCTTGGCGGTTGAGCCATATGATGCTTTTCGATACGGGAAAGTCCACCGTTGTGGATAACTCTGCTGGATGGATTTACAGGTAAATCCAGCCAATTTGTGGATAAAGCTGTGGGTAAGCCTGTTGACAAGCCTGTGGATGAATTTGTGGATAGTTTTTTCTTCGGGGTTGATGCCTGAGCCAATTGTGCGACGTAGGTTCCGTCACCCACGCGCCCTTCGATGAACCCCTCGGCATACAACTGATCGTAGGCGCGCACCACACTGTTACGAGAAATTCCCAGGGCTGATGCCAGATCGCGGCTGGCCGGTAGTCGCGTGCCACTGGCCAGACGCCCATCAAGCACCCGCAAGCGCAACGCCTGGTAGAGCTGGCGGCTCAGGCCCAGTCGGCGATCAAGCTCGATCCCGGCAGGATTGAAAGGCATCGACAGTGGCGGCAGATCAGGCATGGAAAATGGACCTATCAAATGGCTCGGCAATGGCTCTTACAACAGACCAATAGCCTGCCTAGGATGCAGGCATTCGCCAAGGAAAATCTGTCCATGTACACACCACGCGCCTTTGCCATCGAAGACTTGTCCCAACTGCACGAACTGATCCTGGCCACTCGCCTGGCCATTTTGGTCAGCCACGGTGAGAACGGGTTGCAAGCCAGCCATGTGCCGGTGCTGCTGCATCGCGAACAGGGCGAGTACGGCACGCTCTACGGCCATCTGGCCAAGGCCAATGCGCAGTGGAAAGACCTGCGCGACGGCGCCGAGGCGATGCTGATCTTCGCCGGCCCGGATGCCTATGTCAGCCCGAGCTTCTACCCGGGCAAAGCCGAACACGGCAAAGTCGTGCCGACCTGGAACTACATCGCTGTCCACGCCTACGGCCCCGCCGAAACCTTTAGCGATGGCGGGCGTCTGCTCGACATCGTCAGCACTCTCACTGACCGCCACGAAGCGGGCCGCGCCCAGCCGTGGTCGGTCGACGATGCGCCGGCCGATTACATCGATGGCATGCTCAAAGCCATCGTCGGTTTTGCCATTCCCATCGACCGCCTCGAAGGCAAACGCAAGCTCAGCCAGAACCGCAGCGCCGAAGACATTGCCGGGGTACGCGAAGGCCTCGTCGCCAGCCCTGACGCCAACGATCAAACCCTCGCCCGCTTGATGCGTTAAGGAAAACCGTATGACCCAGATCGATATCCGCCCGGTCAGCGCCGATGACCACGCCGCCTGGCTGCCGCTGTGGCAGGCCTACCTGCGCTTTTACAACACCGAACTGCCAGACGCCGTCACCCAGAGCACTTGGCAGCGCATTCTCGATCCGAACGAGCCGACTCACGCGGCCCTTGCCTGGGCCGATGGCAAAGCGTTGGGCATGGTGCATTACATCTATCACCGCTCGAACTGGAGCATTGAAAACTCCTGCTATCTGCAGGATCTGCTGGTAGTGCCCGAGTCACGCGGCACCGGCGTCGGTCGGCTGTTGATCGAGCACGTCTACGCTACCGCCAAGGCCGATGGTTGCTGCAAAGTCCACTGGCTGACCCACGAAACCAATGCCACGGCGATCCAGCTCTATGAGCGTATTGCCGAACGTCCAGGTTTCATCCAGTTTCGTAAAGCCCTTTAAGGAGACGCGCACATGAGCGCTTCACTCGCTGACTGGAAAGGCGCCCCCGCCCCCTCCGCCACCCTGCTCGAAGGCCGCTTCATTCGCCTGGAAAAACTCGACCCCGCGCGGCATGCCGAGCAACTGTACGCCGCACTTGAAGGCCCCGGTGCCGATCCGAAACTCTGGGATTATCTGCCTTACGGTCCGTTCCGCGAGCGCAGTGCATTCAACGACTGGCTGAACAATCATGCGGCCAACAGCGACCCGTATTTTTTCAGCGTCATCGACCGTGCGACCGATCAGGTGCAGGGCATCCTCAGCCTGATGTCGATCGTTCCGGCGCAGGGCCGCATCGAAATCGGCCACGTCACCTTTGGCGCGCCAATGCAGCGCTCGCCGAAAAGCACCGAGGCGGTGTACCTGCTGGCCAAGTATTCGTTCGAGCTGGGTTACCGGCGCCTGGAATGGAAGTGCAATAACGGCAACGCCCGCTCCAAATACGCGGCCGAGCGCTTGGGCTTCAGCTTTGAAGGGGTTTTTCGCCAGCACATGGTGGTCAAGGGGCAGAACCGCGATACCGCGTGGTATTCGATTCTGGATGCGGAATGGCCGGCGATTGGTGCCGGGTTCGAGCGCTGGTTGAGCGATGAAAACCAGACGCCTGGCGGCCAACTCAAAAGCTTGGCCGAATGCCGTAGCTGCACCTGACAGTACTTCAATGTGGGAGCGGGCTTGCTCGCGAAGGCAATGTGTCAGTCACTGCAAACGGTGACTGAGCAGCCGCTTTCGCGAGCAAGCCCGCTCCCACATTCTGGATTGGAGTGGCTCAGCTACCGAGTTTCTGCGCCAGCACCGCAATATGCTCCGGCCCGATCCCGCAGCAGCCGCCCAAATGACTGGCGCCCCGCTGTCGCCAGTCCAGCGCCCAGTGCAGATACCCCGGCGGATCGAGATCGTCACGCAACGGGTCGAGCCCGTCGTTGGCCGTGGCTTCCTTCGGTTGCGGTGGAAACGCATTGGCATACGCGCCGATATTGATCGTCACACCGAGACGCTCGAACGTTACGCGCGCCGCGTCGATGGCGGCGCCAATCACTTCAGGCTGGCTGCAGTTGAACAGCAAGGTCGCGACGCCCAGTTCAGCCGCCACCGCAGCCGCTTCGGTCACCGGCTCGCCGGAGCGCAGGCGCGGCACTTCATCGGTGTCTTCATCCTTGAGAGTGAACGACAGCCAGAACGGTTTGCCATCCTTCGGCAGCCCCGCGTGAATGGCGCGTGCCTCGACGATCGAGCTCTGGGTTTCGGCCAGCCAGAGATCAACGTGCGGAGCCAGTCCGTTGACCAGCGGCGTCAGCAACTCGCTCACACGATCCGTTTCGAAGAGGTCCGGACGGTAGGAGCCGAACAGCGGCGGCAACGAACCGGCAACACGCACCGGTTTGCCGGATGCCAGCACCGCCCGCTGCGCCAACTCCCCCGCCAATGCCGCAAGCGCTTGGCCTTCAGTTGCAAACCGCGCCTCGCCAATGTGGAACGGCACCACTGCGTAGCTGTTGCTGGTGATCACGTTAGCGCCACTGGCGATGTAAGCGGCGTGTACCGCCTCGACCGCTTGCGGTGCTTCGCTCAGCGCCAGGGCCGACCACTCGGGCTGGCGAAACGGCGCGCCGGCGCGTTGCAATTCACGGCCCATGCCGCCATCGAGAATGACCGTTGCTGCTGCGCTCATATGCTATTCACTCATATGCTTATGAAAATAACTCACTATCGGAGCCGTTCTTATAACTATTTAATACGCACCAATCGGTTAATAACAACCTCTTTTTTTCAGCAGGAAGCAACTGTGAAATTCCAACCGCTATTGGCCCTGGGCCTGACCATTCTGGCCTCCAGCCAAGCCTTCGGCGGCGCGACGCTGGACCGTGTCGAGCAGAAGAAAGAACTGGTTGGCGTGCTGATGGAAAGCTATCCGCCGTTCTCGTTTCTCAATGAGCAGAATCAACTCGACGGTTTCGACGTTGACGTTGCCAAAGCCGTGGCGGACAAGCTTGGCGTCAAACTTCGTCTCGAAACCCCGTCCTGGGACGTGATCGCCGCCGGCCGCTGGAGCGGGCGCTACGACATCTGCATCTGCTCGATGACGCCGAGCAAGGCCCGCGCCGAGGTGTTCGACTTTCCGGTCGAGTACTACGCTTCGCCGGCGGTGATTGTGGTCAACGCCAAGGACGATCGCATCCACAGCGCCAAGGATCTGAGCGGCAAGAAAGTCGGCCTGACCAGCGCCTCCAGCTACGAAAGTTACCTGAACAAGAATCTGGTCATCGAAGGCGCCGAGGATACGCAGTTGCAATATCCGTTCGAGGATGTGCAGATCGCCCCGTATGACACCGACAACGTCGCCTTTCAGGATCTGGGCCTGGGGGCCGGCGTGCGCCTGGATGCGATCCTCACCAATCTGGTCACCGCGCAGCCGCGTCTGAGCCAGGACCCGCGCTTCAAACTGGCCGGCGAACCGCTGTACTCGGAACCGAACTCAGTGGCCATCGAAAAAGGTGACTCGCAATGGGACGCCAAGGTGCGTGAGGTATTCGCCCAGCTGAAACAGGACGGCACCCTGAGCAAGCTGTCGCAGAAATGGATCGGCGCCGATATCAGCCAATGACTTCCTTTCCAACCCCGCCACAGCCACCGCAACCGGTGGCTGAAACACGCCTGCAAAAGCTTTTCGGATTCCGTACGCGCCTGTACCTGACGTGGGCGGCGCTGTTCTGCCTATTCGCCGGATTCTTTCTGAGCTTCGACCTGAAGTTCGCGATCATCCTCGACAAGCTACCCAACCTCGTTGGCCTGAAGCTGGCGCCCAACGGCTTCCTGCAAGGCGCAGCGCTGACGCTGTTTCTCTGCGCCTGCTCAATCATCGCCTCGTCGCTGCTGGGTTTCATCACCGCGCTGGCGCGCCTGTCGAACAGCGCCGTGGCGTTTGGCATCGCCAGTTTCTACACCTCGTTCTTTCGTGGCACGCCGCTGCTGATCCAGATCCTGCTGATCTACCTCGGCCTGCCGCAACTGGGCATCGTCCCCGGCGCCATCGTCGCCGGCATCATTGCCCTGTCGCTGAACTACGGCGCCTACCTGAGCGAAATCTTCCGCGCCGGGATCCTCGGCGTCGATCACGGCCAACGCGAAGCATCGCTGGCGCTGGGCCTGCGCGAAAGCGTGATTTTCTGGCGCATCACCCTGCCCCAGGCCATGCGCACGATCATTCCACCGACCACCAATCAGTTCATCTCGATGCTCAAGGACTCGTCGCTGATCTCGGTGATGGGCGTGTGGGAAGTGATGTTTCTCGCCCAGTCGTACGGCCGCTCAAGCTATCGCTACATCGAAATGCTCACCACGGCGGCGATCATCTACTGGCTGCTGTCGATCGGGCTGGAGTTGATTCAGGCAAGAATGGAGCGCCATTACGGCAAGGCGTACGTGCGGCGTGGCTGAACAGGCGCGAAGATTTCAAGCGTTGTCCCGGCGTATTCGCACAACGCCCGTTTTCATGCCAAATGGGCGGAACACCGCGTTCAGCGATTTCATTGTCTGATTACCGATCAATGCAGCGTGATGACAGTTTTGGTCATTAAACTGCAACAAAATGCAGACGGGAGCCGCTGGGGCTTCAATCGACGTAAAACCATGCAGATGGGGCACCGACGTATGTCGCTGTGACCCATATCGGCCGTAGGAAAAAGAACCGGCGATGCTGCGCAAAAGAATTGTTTGCGCAGCCTGATGAGAGTTTTTCTACAGAACGATCCGACGTCGCCTGCGCAGCATCAGGAACCGACCGACATCGCTTTGTTCAAGGCAGCAATAGAGTTGGGCCTTCCATACAAGGAGGTTGAACTCGATGCCTGCCCTACACAAATACCGCCCCCATCACCTCGCGTTGGCGATCGCGCTAACGATCGGATCTGCCGAGGCGTCCGTAGAACCGCAACCTGATACCCAGGTGCTCGTGGAAGTCAGCGAAGACAAAACCGCCAAGCCTCGAAAGAAGAAAACACCCACGCCGAAAGCGGATCCGGATGACTTGTTTGCGATCAAGGAATTCATCGGCCCGCTGGAGCACACTCCTCCGTCGCCCGGGCAGGCCGCTGACGCACTTTTGATCGATGCCGCACACGCGTCGGCTGCGATCGAGGATTTCAGTCCGGCATTTTATGAAGGGTTGGAATTTCCCGAGTTCGTGGTGGAGGAAACCGGCGATGAGGAATTCGATCTCGTTCATCCGTTTGAACGTGACATGTTTGCGATCACGACACATCGCTCTTTTGCCTCGAGCCCGCTCGAGAACATCGGCGGCGTTTCCCTGCAATTGGGCGATGGCGATGACTTGCTGGTCGTCAACAAGGGCGCCCGTTGGGACGGTCGCCTGGACGGTGGCGAAGGTGCGAACGGGCTGTTGTTCAATGCCGCAGAGGGCGGCGAGATCGGCGAAACGCGCAATTTCTCGGCCATGCGAATCGCACGTGGGCAGTGGACCCTGCGTCACGCTTTCGAGGGTGATGCTGACGTCAAAGCTGGCGCAGTGCTGCTCAACTACGCATCGATCAATGGTGTCGATGTCGACCCCGGAGCAGTGTTTGGCGGTCATGGCCACGTGACGGGCCTGTACGTTGCAGGAACACTGCTTGCCAGCCGGCAACACGGCTCTCCCCATATAAAAGGCGATCTGACGTTTAACCGGGACGCTGTGTTTTCTTACGGCGTGTCTGCCGACGGCGGATCAGATCCCGTTCATGTGCATGGCACTGCGAGACTGGAAGGTGCCCGTGTCGAGATTTACGGCGTACCGGGCGACTACGCTCGTACCAATGAGTATCGGCTGTTGTCTGCAAACGTCATTGATGGCGAGTTCGGTGCGATCACCACCAATCTGGCCTATATGAAGCCAACACTCTCCTATGAGCCAAACGCCGTGAAGCTGCACTACGTGCGCAACGCTGCGGGTTTCGCTGACCTTGGCCGAACGCGTAACGCTCGTTCGATTGCGCAAAGCATCGATAGTCCAAAGCCTCCCATGCCAGCTCCCGAGATCAGCACCAACAGTGCTGCCTCAGTGCAGTCGTCCAACACGGCCGTCGCCGCACTGCTGACCAGCGATAAAGCCACCGCCCCCATCGCGCTCGACCAACTCGCCGCCGGCAGCAATGCCAACCTCGCCAAAGCCACTCTGAGCAGCGTCACGCCGGTCAGTGCGAGCATGCTCTCGGCGATGCGGCAGCTGGACAACCATTCCGCCTCGACCTCCGGCTCGCGCAGTTCACCTCATCAGACCTCCGGCAGCGAAGACTCCGGGCGGCTGTGGATTCAGGCGCTGGGCCACGGCGGCAAGATTGACCGCGACGCCGACGGCCTCCTTCAACATGCCACTCAAGGGCTGGTCATGGGCGCTGACTGGCGACTCGACGAGCACTGGCATGTCGGCGTGCTCGGCGGCAAATCGCAGACGAACCTCGATGCCCGCCAGTACGACGGCGACCTCGATAGCTGGCATCTTGGCGCATACGCCGTGCGTCAAGACGGCCCGCTGTCTTTGCGCCTGGGCGCGACCTACGCCGGCCATGACGGCAGCAGCACACGGCGGGTAGCATTCAAGGGTTTCAGCGATCGTCTCAAGGGCAACTACGACGCCAATACTCAACAGGCGTTCGCCGAAGCCGGGTTTAACCTGGGCCGGGATAGCGTGACCCTCGAACCCTTCGCCAGCCTCGGCTATCAGCGTTATCAGCGCGACAGCTACAACGAAAAAGGCGGCGATGCGGCGCTGAAAATCTACGGCCAGACCCGCGACAATTTCAGCAGCACCTTTGGCCTGCGGCTTGCGCGGATCAATACGCTGGATAACGGCATGCATTTGACCCCACGGTTGAGTGCAGGCTGGAAACACACTTTCGGCGAAATCGACAGCGGCACCGGCCAGCAACTGCGCAACGGCGGCAAGCGTTTCGAAGTGAATGGCGCGACACTGGATCGGGACAGTCTGTCGCTGGATGCAGGGCTGGATCTTGGACTTTCGGCGGCGCACACACTGGGCGTGGGCTTAACGGGTGAGCTGGGCGACGACAGCCGAACGTATGGCGTGTCGGGTCAGTGGCGCATGGCGTTCTGATGGATTAAGCACGCCCCCTGAGGGAGCGAGCCTGCTCGCAAAAGCGGTGGATCGCTCGCAGATGATGTTGGCTGATCCGACGTATTCGCGAGCAGGCTCGCTCCCCCATGTGTGCCTGACAAGGTCGGGAAAAAACAGGCAAAAAAAAGGGGAGCACATGCCCCCCCGAGGTTTAAAGCGGTTGATCGCGGCTGTTATCTCAGCCTTCGATCTCGATCAGAATTTCACCCGGATTCACCCGGTCACCCTTGGCCACATGTATCGCGGCGACCTTGCCGGCAATCGCAGCCTGGACTTCGGTTTCCATCTTCATCGCTTCGGTGATCAATACAGCCTGGCCGGCCTTGACGGTGTCGCCCTCCTTGACCAGCACATCGACGATGTTGCCCGGCATAGTGGTGCTGACGTGGCCCGGCGCCGAGGCCTGCTTGCGTTTGCTGCTGCCACCGCCGACAAATTCATTGAGCGGTTCGAACACCACTTCTTCCGGCATGCCGTCGATGGACAGGTAGAAGTGGCGCTTGCCCTCGGCCTTGACGCCGACACCTGTGATGTCGACGCGGTAGGTTTCGCCATGGACGTCGATGACGAACTCGGTCGGTACGCCCTCACCGCCCGCCGAGGCCACAGCGCCGGCTTCCGGGATCGGCAACAGCACTTCCGGCGTAAGGGTGCCGGCAGCGCGCTCTTCGAGGAACTTGCGGCCGATGTCCGGAAACATGGCGAAAGTCAGCACGTCTTCTTCAGACTTGGCCAGAGCGCCGATATCGGCCCGCAGCTTGGTCATTTCCGGCTTGAGCAGATCGGCCGGGCGCACGTCGATGACGTCTTCGCTGCCGATCGCCTGACGCCGCAGTTTTTCATTGACCACGCCCGGTGCCTTGCCGTAGCCGCCCTGCAGATACAGCTTCACTTCGTTGGTGATGGTCTTGTAGCGCTCGCCGGCCAGCACGTTGAAGAACGCCTGGGTGCCGACGATCTGCGAGGTCGGCGTCACCAGCGGCGGGAAGCCGAGGTCTTCACGTACGCGCGGGATTTCTGCGAGCACTTCGCCCATGCGGTTGAGGGCGCCCTGCTCTTTCAACTGGTTGGCGAGGTTGGAAATCATCCCGCCCGGCACCTGGTTGACCTGCACACGAGTGTCGACGGCGGTGAATTCGCTTTCGAACTGGTGGTACTTCTTGCGCACGGCATAGAAGTACAGGCCGATTTCCTGGAGCAGTTCCAGATTCAGGCCGGTGTCGTACTCGGTGCCCTTGAGCGCAGCGACCATCGACTCGGTGCCCGGATGACTGGTGCCGGAGGCGAAGCTGGAGATCGCCGTATCAATGTGATCGGCACCGTTCTCGATTGCTTTGAGCTGGCACATGGCGGCCAGGCCAGCGGTGTCGTGGGAGTGGATGAACACCGGCAGCGATTGCTCGGCTTTCAACGCGCGCACCAGTTCACCGGTGGCGTATGGAGTCAGCAGACCGGCCATGTCCTTGATCGCGACCGAATCGCAACCCATGGATTCCATTTGCCTGGCCTGGGTAACGAAGGCGTCGATGGTGTGCACCGGGCTGGTGGTGTAGGCGATGGTGCCTTGCGCATGTTTGCCGGCAGCCTTCACCGCTTCGATGGCCACGCGCAGGTTACGCACATCGTTCATCGCATCGAAGATGCGGAACACGTCGATGCCATTTTCTGCGGCTTTGACGACGAAGGCCTGAACCACGTCGTCGCTGTAATGGCGATAACCGAGCAGGTTCTGCCCGCGCAAAAGCATTTGCAGACGGGTGTTGGGCAGCGCAGCACGCAGTTGGCGCAGGCGCTCCCACGGGTCTTCTTTGAGGAAGCGCACGCAGGCGTCGAAGGTCGCTCCGCCCCAGCATTCCAGCGACCAGTAGCCGACCTTGTCGAGCTTGTCGCAGATCGGCAGCATGTCTTCGGTGCGCATGCGAGTGGCGAGCAGCGATTGATGAGCGTCGCGCAGGATGGTGTCTGTTACGAAAATCTTCTTGCTCATTCTTGTATTCCTCACAGGCCTGCGTGGGCGGCGATGGCGGCGGCGATGGCCAGGGCCAGCTCTTCGGGTTTGCGCTTGATCGAGTAGTTGGTCAGTTCCGGGTGGCTTTCAACGAAGCTGGTATTGAACTGGCCGCTACGAAATTCCGGGTTGCGCAGAATTTCCTGGTAGTACGCGGCGGTAGTCTTCACGCCCTGCAGACGCATGTCGTCCAGCGCGCGCAAGCCACGGTCCATCGCCTCTTCCCAGGTCAGCGCCCAGACCACCAGCTTCAGGCACATCGAGTCGTAGAACGGTGGAATGGTGTAGCCGGTGTAGATCGCCGTGTCGGTGCGCACGCCCGGGCCGCCGGGGGCGTAGTAACGGGTGATCTTGCCGAAGCTCGGCAGGAAGTTGTTTTTCGGGTCTTCGGCATTGATTCGGAACTGCAACGCGAAGCCACGGTGCTGAATGTCTTCCTGCTTCACCGACAATGGCAGGCCGGAAGCGATGCGAATCTGTTCGCGGACGATATCGATGCCGGTGATTTCTTCGGTGATGGTGTGTTCCACCTGCACGCGAGTGTTCATCTCCATGAAGTACACCTCGCCCTCGGCGAGCAGGAACTCTACGGTACCGGCGTTCTCGTACCCCACCGCCTTGGCCGCACGCACCGACAGGTCGCCGATGTAGGCGCGCTGCTCCGGGGTGAGCTGCGGACTCGGCGCGATCTCGATCAGCTTCTGGTTGCGGCGCTGGATCGAGCAGTCACGCTCGAACAGGTGCACGACGTTGCCAAAACTGTCACCGAGAATCTGTGCTTCGATGTGTTTGGGATTGACGATGCATTTTTCCAAGAACACTTCCGCCGAACCGAACGCCTTGGTGGCTTCGGAGATGACACGGGGGAAGTTCTGTTCGAGTTCTTCGCGGCTGTTGCAGCGACGGATACCGCGGCCGCCGCCACCAGAGGTGGCCTTGAGCATCACCGGGTAACCGATGCGGTCGCCTTCGACCAAGGCTTCTTCGATGCCGCAGACATTGCCCTCGGTACCGGGCGTCACCGGTACGCCGGCTTTGATCATGCTGCGCCGCGCTTCGGTCTTGTCGCCCATGCGCCGGATGACTTCCGCCGACGGGCCGATGAACTTGATACCGCGCTCGGCGCAGATTTCCGCCAGCTCGGCGTTTTCCGACAGGAAACCGTAGCCGGGGTGCAGTGCATCGCAGCCGGTTTCCACTGCAAGATTCACCAGCTTGCGCGGATTGAGGTAGCCGGCCAGTGGCTCGGCTCCGACGCTGTGGGCCTCGTCCGCACGCTTCACATGCAAGGCATGGCGATCGGCATCAGAGAAAATCGCAACCGAGCGAATGCCCATTTCGGCGCAGGCTCGTACGATTCGTACGGCGATCTCACCACGGTTGGCGATCAGGATCTTTTTTATCACTTGGAGGTTCCCTTGAGCCGGTGGCACCACGACCTGCTAGACCCAGGTCGACGCGTGACCAAATGTTTCAATTCAGTCGCAAGCCCACACTAGCGCCGCCAAGGGATTAACAAAAATGAATAAAAATTGGGACAGGCATAAGTAAACACTTATAGTCAGAACATTCACTCGCCAACCGAGCCCCACTGATATGCGTAAGTCCTTGATGCGTATGACATTGCGTCAACTGCAAATCTTCAATGAGGTGTGCGATCTACGCTCCTACAGCCGCGCCGCTGAGGAAATGTCCCTTACGCAACCGGCCGTCAGCCTAC
This sequence comes from Pseudomonas sp. TSRC2-2, assembly GCF_049897785.1. NCBI lineage: Bacteria > Pseudomonadati > Pseudomonadota > Gammaproteobacteria > Pseudomonadales > Pseudomonadaceae > Pseudomonas > Pseudomonas sp. TSRC2-2. The sequence continues at coordinate 218,707 of NZ_JAFCWZ010000001.1, read as the reverse complement.
AGATTCGTCAGCTTGAAGAGTTGATTGGCCAGCCGCTTTTCGACTACGTCGGTAAAAAACTCTACATGACCGAGGCGGCAGAAGCGCTTCAACGCGCCAGTCGGGACATTTTCGGACGGCTGGAAAACCTCGATATGCAGTTGTCGGACATGCAGGGTTCGCTGCAGGGCCAGCTGAAACTGGCAGTGGAATCCAGCGCCAAATATTTCGTGCCGCACCTGTTTGCCGCATTCAAACGCCAACACCCGGAAGTCAATTTACAGCTGACCGTGGTCAACCGTGGTCAGGTCATCCGCCGTCTCTCGGACAACCGCGATGATCTGGTGATCATGTCGATGGTGCCGCAGGACATGGGCCTGGAATTTCTGCCGTTTCTCAATAATCCGATTGTCGCCGTGGCGCGCCCGGATCACCCGCTGGCGCACATGGGCTCGCTGCGCTTGCAGGATCTCGAGCCTTATACGCTGCTGATTCGCGAACCGGGCTCGGGTACGCGTCTGGCCTGCGAGGAATACTTCAAGGAAAAGCGCGTGCACTTCACCCAGACCCAGGAAGTGGCGTCCGCCGAAGCTCAGCGCGAGTGCGTGTTGGCGGGTCTGGGCCTGGCGTTGTTGACGCGCCACGCCCTGAACCTGGAGCTGGCGACCGGCGGCCTGGTCGAGCTGCCGGTCGAAGAGTTGCCGCTGATGCGCAGCTGGTGCCTGGTGCAAGCCAAAGCCAAGCGGCTGTCACCGGTGGCGCACGCCTTCCTGGCGTTTATCCGCAGCGAGCGGGCGCAGATTATTGCGTTGGTTGAGCGTTTCGACGGGAAGCTGCGGACGCTGCCTGCCAATGAGTGATCTCGGGGAAATCACCGATCTCGGCCTGAAGCTGGCGCAGTTCAAAGCGATCTTCAATTGCGCGGCGAAATTCCATGCGGCGCTGATCTTCCTGCTGACGACGGGTTTTCGCGGCGCTGTTGCGTTCTTCGTAAGGCTGAGCCATTTCGAGTCTCCCAAGGCGAGTACGGGAGTTTCAAGATAGGCGTGGGGGATGACGGTTTGATGAAAGTCGCCGTCAAAAAGCAAAAGATCGTCCGATCTTTTGATCTTAATCGTCCAGCGCTTTCACAGCCTTGGGCGACAAGCGCAGACTGCGCAGACTGCGCTTCACGCTCTTCAGGTGATTGACCAGACTCGGGCCACGCGCCATGGCCACGCCCATCGCCAGCACGTCGATCACCACCAGGTGGGCGATTCGCGAGGTCAGCGGCGTGTAAATCTCGGTGTCTTCGTGCACATCGATCGCCAGATTCACGGTCGACAGTTCGGCCAACGGCGTCTGGCTCGGGCAAAGGGTAATCAACGACGCACCACTCTCGCGAACGAGGTTAGCGGTGATCAGCAAATCCTTGGAGCGCCCCGACTGGGAAATACAGATCGCCACGTCGGTAGGCTTCAACGTCACCGCTGACATCGCCTGCATGTGCGGGTCGGAGTACGCCGCCGCAGTCAACAGCAAACGAAAGAACTTGTGCTGGGCATCCGCCGCCACCGCGCCGGAGGCACCAAAACCGTAGAACTCGACACGTTGCGCCTGCGACATCAGCGTCACCGCGCGCTGCAACTCCACCGGGTCGAGTTTCTCGCGTACCTCCATCAGGGTGTGCAGCGTGGTGTCGAAAATCTTCAGGCTGTAGTCGGCGACGGAATCATCTTCGTGGATCGCGAACTGGCCGAAGCTGGCGCCGGCGGCCAGGCTTTGCGCCAGTTTCAGTTTGAGATCCTGGAAGCCGGAACAACCGATGGCGCGGCAAAAGCGCACGATGGTCGGCTCGCTGATGCCGACGCTGTGAGCGAGGTCGGCCATGGAACTGTGCATCACCGCCGCAGGGTCAAGCAGCACGTGGTCGGCGACCTTGAGCTCCGACTTGCGTAACAGGTGACGTGACTGGGCGATGTGTTGCAGCAGATTCAAGGGGCTGGACTCTTCTTGTGGGCAAGGATGTAGCAAGCTTGTAGTTATACTACATGAATGGGCATTTTGCCTGCTCAAAGCGTAACTCCATGTCCCGGCATCAGGCACGCTTAGCTGCATGTAGCCCCTAGCGCAGATTTTCCTGATCACGTAAAAGCCCGGCCAGACAGGCAGCGTCCACCGGTCGGCTGATCAGATAACCCTGCACTTCGTCGCAGCGCTCCATGCGCAAAAATTCCAGCTGATCCTGGCGCTCGACGCCCTCGGCCACCACTTTCAGCGCCAGCCCGTGAGCCATGGCGATGATCGCGCGAGTGATCGCTGCGTCCGCACTGCCCTCGCTCAAGCCGCGAATGAACGCCTGATCGATCTTCACGTAATCCACCGGGATGCGCTTGAGGTAACTCAGCGAGGAATAACCGGTACCGAAATCATCGATCGCCAGCTTCACCCCCAGATCGCGCAGTTGCTGGAACGTCGCAATGATGTGTTCGACGCTGTCAAGCAGATGGCTTTCGGTCAGTTCCAGCTCCAGGCAGTGCGGCGCCAGCCCGGTTTCTTCCAGCACCTGCCGCACCAGGCTGACCAGTTTGCCCTGGCGCAGTTGATGCACCGACAGGTTGACCGACACGCGGATCGGCGCCAGCCCCTGGCGCTGCCATTCGCACGCCTGCCAGCACGCCTGGCGCAGGACGAATTCGCCGATCGGCCCGATCAGACCGGTCTCTTCGGCAAGGCCGATGAAATCTGCCGGCGGCACCTGGCCCATGCTCGGATGATCCCAACGCACCAGCGCTTCAGCAGCATTCAGACGACCGGTTTGCAGGCACAGTTTCGGTTGGTAGAACACCGTCAGTTGCTGTTCTTCGATGGCCCTGCGCAAATGGTTTTCCAGCTGCAAGCGCTCCAGAGTGCTGGCCTGCAGGCTCTCGGTGTAGAACTGGAAATTGTTGCCGCCCAGATGTTTGGCGTGCTGCATGGCCATGTTCGATTGGCTGACCAGTGCCGAGATTTCCCGCGCGTTGTCCGGCAACAGGCTGATGCCCATCGAAGCGCTGACCACCAGTTCATGCCCGTCGACACTGAGCGGCAAACGCAGCTTGGCTGACAACCGCGTCGCTACCCGTGCGAGGCTCGACAGGTTGCCGTAGGCATCGAACAGCACGGCAAACTCGTCTCCCGACAAGCGGGCAATGGTGTCGGCTTCCGGCAAGGCGTTGACCAGCCGCCGCGCCATCTTCTGCAGCAACTGATCGGCGACTTCATGGCCGAGGCTGTCATTGAGCAATTTGAAGCGATCCAGGTTGATGTGCAGCAACGCCAGACTGCGCCGCCCGCCCTGTCGCACTCGTTGATGCGCTTCGTGCAGGCGCTCGCGGAACAGCGAACGGTTGGCCAGACCAGTGAGCTCGTCGTAATGGGTCAGATAGCGCAGGCGTTCTTCTGACGCCCGCCGCGCCGAGAGATCGGCGAAGAAGCCAACGATATGGCTGACATTGCCGCGGCTGTCGCGCACCGCATTGAGCTGCAGCCACTGCGGATACAGCTCGCCGTTCTTGCGGGTTTCCACGAGTTCGCCCTGCCAACTGCCGTGCTGCTCCAGCGCCTGACGGATCGTCAGGTAGTGACGGCGAGCATCGCGACTGCACGGCAACTCGACGACGTTGCGCCCGAGCATGTCGTCGGTCTCGTAACCGGTGACACGACTGAAAGCCTGATTGATCGCAATCAGCGCGTAGTCCGGGTCGAGAATCACAATGCCTTCGCTGGCCGCTTCGAACACCGTCGCCGCCAGCCGCTGCTGTTCTTCGAGGCTTTTGCTGGCGCTGATGTCGCGGCGGGTGCCGACCATGCGGATCACCCGGCCGCTGGCGCTGCGCTCAACGGCTCGGCCACGGTCTTCGATCCACACCCAATGGCCATCACCGTGACGCAGGCGGTATTCGACCTGATAATCCTCGGTGCGCCCCTTGAGATGCTCGACCAGGGCGAACTTGAGCGACGGCACATCTTCGGGGTGCAGCCGCGGTTTGAGGTCGCGCAGCAGCGCCGTGACGTACTCCGGGGCGAGGCCGAACAGCTCCTGAATCTGCGTGTGATGGACTTCGTCGGTCTGCAGGTTCCAGTCCCACAAACCCAGCTCACTGGCCTTCAGCGCCAGCGCCAACCGCGCCTCGCTTTTGCTCAGGGCCTGATTGGCCGCATCCAGTTCGCGACTGCGCTGGGTGACGCGGTCTTCCAGATCGGCCTGCGCTTCACGCAACAGGGCCTCGGCGCAGCGGCGCTGCTCGATTTCTTTGCCAAGCGCCTGATTGAGCTGTTCACTACGCGTTTGCGCTTGCTGCAAGTGCTCGATCAGGTGCTGATTCTGGAAGCGCCGGAGCAATCCGCGATCAATGAGTCGGTTGACCTGCCACGCCACCACGCTCAGCGAACCGAGCAGGATCAAACCCAGCCAGCCCCAGCCCCGAGACTGCTCGTCGCCACCCCAGAACAGGTAGCCGATCGCTGGCAACAGACAGGGCAAGGTAAACGACAGGAACGCCGGCAGGCTCACCGCATAGGCGACACTGGCAGAGAGCGTTGCCGCACCGATCAGGCCGAATACCCAGGCTTGTTGAATGAAATTGTCGGCGGGCACCAGCGCAATGCCGGCACCGGCCAGGGTCAGGCCGGTCATGGTCGAACCGAGCAGGAACATGCGGAACCAGATCGGCTGGGCCTGGCGATCGGGAATCGCCGAATCGAACGCGGCCACCTGAATCACCCTCAACGCGACCAGCGACAGCAGCCACACCAGCCAGACGCTGACCACGAAGTAGCGCTGCGGGCTCCAGAGCAAAGCGGCGCAGACCAGACCGTTGATCAACATGAATAGCGTGGGCAGCAGCGAGCCCTGATACAGCAGACGCGTACGCTCGACCGCCATTTCGACGGCATAGTGCTTGCGGATTAGCCGGGGCTCCACTGAGGGGCCCGACAATTCGGCGCTGAGGGTCATGGGCAACGTTCTTGTTCTTATAAGGAGGGCGTGCGCCCGAAACGTGGACGGAGCATACACAAGCCGATCCCGTTGCCAAACTGCTGCCGATCACAATTGCCGGGAAATTTCCTGCCCATCGGGCCTGGTTGAAAGCCTTCAGGCGAGACGGGCCAAAGCCTGCAGTCAATGACCGACCGGTCGTCATCGGCAGCACTTTCATCGGCTAATGCAACGTGCGGTTTGCCCGGGCCTGCGGCGCACCCTAGAATGCGCCGATGCGCGATGATCTCTCCCTTCTGCTGAACTCCCTCAACGATGCCCAACGCCAGGCCGTAGCGGCCCCCGTTGGCCGTCAGTTGGTCCTGGCCGGCGCCGGTTCCGGTAAAACCCGAGTGCTGGTGCACCGTATCGCCTGGTTGATCCAGGTCGAAAACGCCTCGCCCCACTCCATCCTGTCGGTGACCTTCACCAACAAGGCCGCTGCCGAGATGCGCCACCGCATCGAGCAGTTGCTGGGCATCAACCCGGCCGGCATGTGGGTCGGCACCTTCCACGGCCTTGCGCACCGTTTGCTGCGGGCGCACTGGCAGGAAGCGGGGCTGAGCCAGACCTTCCAGATTCTCGACAGCGATGACCAGCAGCGGCTGGTCAAGCGGGTGATCCGCGAGCTCGGTCTGGACGAGCAACGCTGGCCGGCGCGTCAGGCGCAGTGGTTCATCAACGGGCAGAAAGACGAAGGTCTGCGGCCGCAACACATTCAGGCCAGCGGCGACTTGTTCCTGGCCACCATGCGCGGCATCTACGAAGCCTACGAGGCGGCATGCCTGCGTGCTGGCGTGATCGACTTCTCCGAACTGCTGCTGCGTGCCCTCGACCTGTGGCGCGACCACCCGGGCCTGCTGGCGCACTACCAAAAGCGCTTCCGGCATATTCTGGTCGACGAGTTCCAGGACACCAACGCCGTGCAGTACGCCTGGTTGCGCCTGCTGGGCAAGGGCGGCGACAGCCTGATGGTGGTCGGCGATGACGATCAGTCGATTTACGGCTGGCGTGGCGCGAAGATCGAGAACATCCATCAGTATTCTTCGGACTTTCCGGATTCCGAGACGATTCGTCTGGAGCAGAACTACCGCTCCACCGCCGGCATCCTCAAAGCCGCCAACGCGCTCATCGCCAATAACACCGGGCGTCTGGGCAAAGAGCTGTGGACCGACGGCGGCGACGGCGAAGCGATCAACCTGTATGCCGCTTTCAACGAGCACGACGAAGCGCGCTACGTGGTCGAAACCATTGAAAGCGCGCTGAAAACCGGTCTGGCCCGTAGCGATGTCGCGATTCTGTACCGCTCCAACGCCCAGTCGCGGGTGCTCGAAGAAGCCCTGCTGCGCGAGCGCATCCCTTACCGCATCTATGGCGGGCAGCGCTTCTTCGAGCGCGCGGAAATCAAAAAAGCCATGGCCTACCTGCGCTTGCTTGAAGGTCGCGGCAACGATGCGGCGCTGGAACGGGTGATCAACGTGCCGGCGCGCGGCATCGGTGAGAAAACTGTCGAAGCGATTCGCGAGCACGCCCGGCACAGCGATGTATCGATGTGGGAAGCGATGCGCCAACTGGTTGCCAACAAAGGCCTGACTGGCCGCGCGGCCAGCGCACTGGGTGCGTTTATCGAGCTGATCGAAAACCTTGCCGCCAAGTGCGCCGAAATGCCGCTGCACCTGATGACCCAGACCGTCATCGAGCAGTCCGGCCTGATCGCGTACCACGAAGCGGAAAAAGGCGAAAAAGGTCAGGCCCGGGTGGAAAACCTTGAGGAACTGGTCAGCGCCGCGCGCAACTTCGAAAACACCGAAGAGGACGAAGAGCTGACGCCACTGGCGGCATTCCTCGGCCACGCATCGCTGGAGGCCGGCGACACTCAGGCCGACGAGCATGAAGACAGCGTTCAGCTGATGACCCTGCACAGCGCCAAAGGTCTGGAATTCCCTTACGTGTTCCTGGTGGGCATGGAAGAAGGCCTGTTCCCGCACAAAATGAGCCTGGAAGAACCGGGGCGTCTTGAAGAGGAACGGCGTCTGGCCTATGTGGGTATCACCCGAGCGATGCAGAATCTGGTCATGACCTACGCGGAAACCCGGCGCCTGTACGGCAGCGAAACCTACAACAAGGTGTCGCGTTTCGTACGTGAAGTGCCGAAAGGCCTGATTCAGGAAGTGCGTCTGTCCAACAGCGTCAGCCGACCGTTCGGCGGCAACCAGTCGATGAGCGGCAGCAATCTGTTCAGCGGCAGCGAGATTCCGGAAACCGGTTTTGTGCTTGGTCAGGCTGTCCGTCACTCGATCTTCGGCGAAGGGGTGATCCTCAACTTCGAAGGTTCCGGCGCTCAGGCCCGGGTGCAGGTGAATTTCAGCGAAGGCAGCAAGTGGCTGATGCTCGGGTATGCCAAGCTGGAAGCCATCTGACGAGCTGCACTGAACCCCTGTGGGAGCGAGCCTGCTCGCGAAAGCGGTGCGTCATCAGGCATTCATTTGTCTGACACGACGCCTTCGCGAGCAGGCTCGCTCCCACAGGTTGTTCGGCGAACCGAGCACAATCCCTCTGAACCTATCGCCTTTTCCTACAGACAAAAGTACATCGGCTGATTGCCTCGCCAAGCTGAACGCGACCTGTCAGGCAAAAGCCCGAAACACTCTCTCGCTAGCCAGTAACACTTCAGCTGTGCAACATGGCGCGCGTGTCTCCACAAAACGGGAATACCCTTTATGAAACGTTTTCTTAGCATCGCCATGGCGTTGTGCATCGGCCTGACGATGAGCCTCGACGCCAACGCCAAGCGCTTTGGTGGTGGCAAAAGCGCCGGCGCTGCGCCGACGCACCAGACCAGCCAGATGGCTCCTTCTTCTCCAGGCGTGGGCGGTGCAGCAGCGACCGCTGGCGCTGCCGGTGCCGCTGGCGCTGCGGCCAAGGCCGGCGGTGCTTCGCGCTGGCTCGGCCCACTGGCGGGCATCGCCGCTGGTGGCCTGCTCGCGTCGATGTTCATGGGCGACGGCTTCCAGGGCATGCAGATCTTCGACATCCTGATCATGGCCCTGATCGCGTTCGTGATCTTCCGCTTCATCGCCGCCCGTCGTCGCAAGCAGCAGGAGCAATTTGCTCCGGCCGGCGCGCCGATGCAGCGTGAAGTGTTCGAACAGAAGCCTGCGGCCATGGGCTCGATCTTCGGTGGTTCGGCTGCTCCGGCTGCTGCCCGCCCGGTGATCAACGCTCCGGCCTGGTTCAACGAAGAGCGCTTCCTTGAAGCCGCACGCAGCCACTTCCAGTCGCTGCAGCAGCACTGGGATGCCAACGAAATGGACAAGATCGCCGAGTTCGTGACCCCGCAAATGCTTGATTTCCTCAAACGTGAGCGTGCGGACCTGGGCGACGGCTTCCAGTCGACCTACATCGACAACCTGCAAGTGCAGCTGGACGGCGTCGATGATCGCGCCGACAAGACCATCGCCACCCTGACCTTCACCGGCGTGTCGAAAACCTCGCGTTTCGATCAGGGCGAAGTGTTCAGCGAAAGCTGGAACATGGAGCGTCCACAGGGCGACAACCAGCCTTGGCTGGTCGCCGGTATCCGCCAGAACGGCTGATCCCTGCTGCGCTTCACTTGCGGTAACAGAACCCCGGCTTCGGCCGGGGTTTTTCATTTCACGGTTGCATCTATAGCGAGCTACTGTATAAACCGGCCCATATAAACCGCGCCATTCAAGCAAGAGGATCCCGGACGTGGAAGAAATCATCGAACAACTGCGCGAAGCCAATGAACCCGTGCCGGTTCCATTGGAATTGCCTGACGAAGACCTTCTGGTGGAAATCGAAGAACAACTGTTCATCGACATTCCATTTGTCTTCAGAGAATTTTTGCTGACTGTTAGCGATGTGGTCTATGGCAGCCTTGAACCCGTGACCGTCACCGATCCGCAATCGCACACCTACTTGCCTGATGTCGCCGCCAATGCATGGGATGCAGGGGTTGATCGCAGCTTGATTCCGATCTGTCAGGACGGCGATGACTATTACTGTGTCGAAGAAGACGGCACCGTCGTGCTTTGGCAGGCCGAAGAAGAATTGATTGCTGAAGAAACCTGGGAATCGGTGTGGCACTGGGCGCGGGACGTCTGGCTGGAAAGCTGATCCGCCAGAGGCCCCAGGGTGGTTAGTGCCCCGACGATTCCTTGTGATTGTCGAGGGTTTCCAGCAGCGCTACCTGCATGCGCGTGTGCACGCGGATGAACCAGCGCCAGAGCAACGCCGCTACGGCGGCCGCGACAACAGCAATCAGCATCAGCAGCTTGTTGGTCGGCAGGATACTGGCCGACAAGGCTGCCAGCAGCAGGAAAATCACCAGCAGCGAGAGAATCGGGATCACTTCGGCGATCACCCGGCGCACTCGCTGCGTGTGACGCCCGGCCATTTCCGGCTTGACGCCCATCTCTGCCAGCAGCATCGACAACGCCTTGAGCTTGCGATAGGCCGCAATCAGGAACGGCAGCGAGACCAGCAGCGCCCCACCCCAGATCAATGCCTTCTGCCAACTCGGATCGCCGATCCAGTCCTGCAGCCATAACGACATGCGCTCGGCGAAATAGGCGCCGGCAAAGAAGATCGCAATCACCAGCGCCAGATTGACCCCGACCTGCAACAGAATCCGCCGGATCATCGACGCCAGCATCGCGCCCTCGCCTTGCGGCTGAATGCTGCGCAGCCATTCGCCATACATGCCGAGCACCCGACCAAGACGCTTGGGCACTGCGGCCGAAAGCTTGATCGACAGCGGATCCGCGGCTCGGATCAAGTACGGCGTCAACAGCGTGGTGATTACCGACACGGCCACCGCGACCGGATAGAGGAAGTTGCTGGTCACCTGCAAGGTCATACCCAGCGCAGCGATGATGAAGGAAAATTCGCCGATCTGTGACAGGCCCATACCCACTCGCAGCGAGGTACGTCCGTCATTGCCGGCGATAAACGCACCAAGGCCGCAGGACAGCATCTTGCCGAGCACCACGGCCACGGTAATCACTGCGATCGGCCAAGCGTATTCGAGCAGGATCATCGGGTCGAGCATCAGCCCGATGGCGACGAAGAAGATCGCGCTGAACAGATCACGCACCGGTTCGACCAACCGTTCGATCTTCAGAAGTTGCCGCGACTCGGCCATGATTGCGCCGATGAGGAAAGCGCCAAGGACCATGCTGTATTCAAGTTTGACTACCAGCAGGCAGAAGCCGAAACACAGGCCCAGCACGGTGATCAGCAACATCTCGTTGCTGTCGAATCTGGCCACATAGGCCAGCAGACGCGGCACCAGCAGAATGCCGATGACCAGCGCGACGATCATGAACAGCGACAACTTGCCGACCGTGGAAAACACTTCCCCCGAACTCACCGTGCCACTGACGGCGATGCTCGACAGCAGCGCAATGATGCCGATGCCGAGGATGTCCTCGACAATCAGTACGCCGAAGATCAACTGCGCGAAGCGCTCGTTCTTCATCTTCAGATCGTTCAAGGCTTTGACGATGATGGTGGTTGAGGAAATCGCCAGAATCGCGCCGAGAAACAGCGAATCCATGGTGTTCCAGTCGAACCAGCGGCCGATTTCGTAACCGATCCAGATCATCAGGATGATTTCAAGAAACGCAGCAATGAACGCCGTCGCCCCTACCTTGAACAGCTTGCGCAGGCTGAATTCCAGGCCGAGGCAGAACATCAGGAAGATCACCCCCAGCTCGGCGAGGGTCTTGATGGTTTCTTCGTCGTGGATCAGGCCGAACGGTGGCGTATGCGGGCCGATGATGAACCCGGCAACGATGTAGCCGAGTACCACCGGCTGCTTGAAACGGTGAAAGAGCACGGTCACCACACCTGCGACCAACATGATCACTGCCAGATCCTGAATGAAGCTGATGGCATGCATGGTGTGGGCTCCTTGAATGACGAGGCCGCGGACAGACGTCAGAAGCGTCTGCGCAGGCAAGGTAAAAATCCGCTTTTGATGTAGGAATTGCCCTTAGACAGGGCTTTTGCAGGTTAACACCGCGATTTCTTTCTGAAAGGCGGTGCAATATAAGGAAACAGATCGAACCCGGCGTGACGGCGAGCCTGCGCCCGGCGTCCCGATAACGGTGCTTTCGAAAAGCGACCAGGCACCCGCAGAGGTGCTTTCAGCCATCCGCCTTGACCCGTGAGAACGTTATGGAACCCGGAAACGCCCAGCTGTCGATGACGGTACTGATGACCCCCGACATGGCCAATTTCTCTGGCAATGTCCACGGCGGCACGCTGCTCAAATACCTCGACGAAGTGGCCTACGCCTGCGCCAGCCGTTATGCCGGCCGCTACGTGGTGACCCTGTCGGTGGATCAGGTGATTTTCCGTGAGCCCATCCATGTCGGCGAACTGGTGACCTTCCTCGCGTCGGTCAACTACACCGGCAACACGTCGATGGAAGTCGGCATCAAAGTGGTCACCGAAAACATCCGCGAACGTTCGGTGCGCCACACCAACAGCTGTTTCTTCACCATGGTCGCGGTGGATGACCAGCGCAAGCCGGCCGCCGTGCCGCCGCTGCAACCGCAGAACAGCGAAGACAAGCGTCGTTTCATGCAGGCGCAGCAGCGACGACAGATTCGTCAGGAGCTGGAGAAGCGGTATCAGGAGATCAAGGGCGACGCCTGAGATTAAAAAGCAAAAGATCGCAGCCTTCGGCAACCTGCACTATGGAGTGCAAACCCATGTAGGAGCTGCCGAAGGCTGCGATCTTTATTGAAGAACGGCGAGATTACAGACTGATCGCTGTAGCCTCGAATTTCACCCGCGGATGCGCGATCCGATCCTGCGCCCGCACCAGTTGCAGCTCATAGCTGGCGCACGCCTGGGTTTCCAGCAACACCTCATGCACCGCCGCAGCGGTGAATTCGAACGCGGCCAGCAGGCTATCGCCCAGCAGCACCCGCGCCAGAAACAGGCCGGAGGTCAGGTCACCGACGCCCACCGGCTGACGCGGAAACGCCAGCAGTGGACGGCGCAAATGCCAACTGCCCTCGGCCGTCACCAATAACATCTCGAAGCCATCCGCCGGTTTGCCCGGGTAATCCAGATGCTTGACCAGCACTGCCTTCGGCCCGCGCGCCAGCAGCGCCCGCGCCATCGCCAGGCAATCGAACAGCGATTGCGGCTTGCGCCCGGAAAAGCTGTCCAGCTCCAGCTGATTCGGGCACATGATGTCCGCCACGGCTGCGGCCTCATTGAGCAGGAAATCGCTGACCTCGGTGGGCACGCTGCAGCCCTTCTCCGGATGGCCCATGACCGGATCACACAGATACAGCATCTTCGGATTGACCGCTTTGATTCGCGCCACACCGCTGAGAATCTCCCGGCCCTGCGCGGCGCTGCCGAGGTAGCCGGACAGCACAGCATCGCAGTTGCCCAGTTCGCCAATCGCGGCGATGCCTTCGATCAGCGCGGGAATCTGCTGCGGCGCCAGCACTTCACCGGCCCACTGACCATACTGGGTGTGGTTGGAAAACTGCACGGTGTTGAGCGGCCAGACGTTGACCCCGACGCGCTGCATCGGAAAAACCGCAGCGCTGTTGCCGGCGTGGCCAAACACCACGTGGGACTGGATGGCGAGCAGATGGGGCGTACGTTTCATTCGGGTCATTCCGTAAAACGATTGAAATTCAAGCCGCGCAGTATGCGACGAAACACAGCCTGTACGACAGACCGGCGAGGCAGTTAAGCTGACGCCATCTTTTGGAGTTCGATGTAGATGCTGACCCTGGAAAACATCTTGGTGCTGATGCTGTTCGCCGCCGCCGGTGCCTGGCTTTGGCACAACCACGGCCTGCGCGAGCGTGCGCTGGAACGGGTCAAACAGCATTGCACCAATGTTGGCGTCGAGCTGCTGGACGGTAACGTCGCGCTGAAAAAAATCGGCTTGGTCAAGGATGCCAACGGCCGCCGACGCCTGGCGCGGGTCTACAACTTCGAGTTCACCGTGACCGGCGAAAGCCGCCACAACGGTACCGTTACCCAGTTCGGCGCGCACAGTGCGCAGATTGAACTGGCTCCCTACCCGGCACCGTTCGACGACACGCCGCCGGTGGTCGAAGTGCACAAGCCACGGGCGGAGGTCATTGAGCTGAGCCAGTGGCGACAGGAACATACCAAGTGGAAGCCGTGAGAGATCTCAAAATCCGAGTCTCTATGCGGGTACTGCAGGCGCTGCCGAAGGCTGCGATCTTTTGCTTCTAAAGCTTCCGGCAAGCGGCCAGCCCCTCCTGAAGCCCTTCAACTTCTGCAATATCACTCAAAATCAGCTCGATCCGCGAATCTCTGCGCCATTCACTGACTTGCCATTCCAGCTCGGCGTTCTCCAGCGCATTAGCCGAAACCCAGCCATTCGCGCTATGGATAACCAGTTTGGCCCGCTTCCATTCGAGAGCGGCCAGCCAATCGGCGATGCGTTCTTGATCAAATACCTGCCCGGGATGCCAGCGCCAACCGATGCTCCAGCCTCCGTCCTGCCTCTGACTCAGGCAAATCGGCACACTCGGATCGCTCCAGACCGCTGGCAACGGTGCCACTCCCTTGGGCAGCGGCAGATTATCCACGCCTTCGTTCGCTTTTACGGTCAGCCCCGGCAGTTCGCTCAGAGGTAGCCGGGCTTGCTGCGTCCAGATCAGCCTGACGGACGGCAACTGGCTGGCGATTCTGTCTCGAGCCGTTTCCCGAAGATTTTCAGCCTTGTTCAACAGCAACAACCCGGCGCCGGCCAACGCTTGCTGCTGGGCGTCCGGCAAGGCTTTACCGGCATGCAACGCCTGCGCATCCAGAACCAGCACGCACGGCTGAACCGCGAGCACGCCCAGCCACGGCGCCTCGTTCAATTGCTGGAGCAACTGCGCCGGATGGCCAAGCCCCGACGGCTCTATAAACAGTCGATCCGGCCTGGCCTGGCGCAGCAATCGGCCAAGGCCAATCTGGAACGGCGCACCGTTGACGCAACACAGGCAGCCCCCGGCCACCTCACCCAGTGCGATACCATCGGCATCGCGAGTCAGCAGCGCGGCGTCCAGACCGATCTGGCCGAACTCGTTGATCAACACTGCCCAGCGTTCGGCCGCCGGACGTTGCGCCAGCAACTGGCGAATCAGGCTGGTCTTGCCAGCGCCCAACGGGCCGGCGATGACGTGGGTCGGAATGTTCTGCAACATGGCGGGCATTTTTCCGCAGACGGTTATTGAGGAGATCGAAGATGCGCAGCTGGGGCTGGTCGTTGCTGTTGACGCTGCTATCGAGCGAAGCATGGGCTCAAGCCTGCGTGGTGCACACACAGGGCGAACGACTCGACGTCAAAGTCTGTCAGCAGAACCGGACGATACCGCAGAAATTGTTCAATGACGGCTTCTGCCAACCGACGCTGGCCGGACAGAAGGTCGAAGTGCAATACGTCGACCAGTGCCCGAGCGGGGCTTTCGGCGTGTGCAGCAACGCGCAAGTCGCCAATATGCCCTATCGCCAGGATATCCACTATTACGGCGTGGCCACTGATGCGGCCTATCTCAAACCGTATTGCGAAGGTCAGAGCCGCGGTGACTGGCGCAAGCCCTGAACTGTCAGCCAAGCCAATCGAGGGTCAGCAGCAGGCGCCGCTCACCGGGTGCCGGCTGCGGCGAACGATGGATCAGGCCGAAGCCTTCATTGCCGTGCCACTTTTCGCCTTTGAGCAGCGCGATGTCGCCACTGCCGAGCTGGTGAATCAACCGTGCATCCTGCGGTTCGGCATTGGCCTGCCCAAGTTGCGTACGATCCATCACCCCTTCTTCTAGCCATTGGCTGCCAACACCAGCATAGGTAGTGATCAGGCGCACGGGCACGTGATCGATGTGGAAGCGCGGACACATGGCCTTGTCCAGTACACGCAGACGCACGCCGATCCGCCGCGCGCCGAGCAGACAGGCGAAGGCACTGATCAGCCATTTGAGGTCGCTCATGAAACCTTCGAAACCTTGCAGATCACGCAGCCCTGAAGCCAGTCCGGCGAGATCCGGTTCGGCGTCCTCGTCAGGTAATTCCAGGCAAAGCGACTCGGCCAGGGGCTCGTTGAGCGACAGCACACATTGCGCAAAGTCGACGATGTGCAGCGGTAGCTGGCGTTGCCAGACGGCGAGATTGCTTTCTTCGTCAAGGATTCGCATCAATGTTTCGGGCGTCAGGCCCCGATGTTGATGGCGGGTTCGTTGATGGTGGGGCTTGAGTGCGAGCATCAGGCAGCCTCTTCGTGCCAAGGGCCAAATGGATCAGGCAGCAAGCGCCAGCCTTCTGAACCCATTGCCATTTCTTCATCGGTCAGCAGGCATGCGTCCAGCTCGGCTGTGAGTTGCAGGAAGTCGATGTTCTGGCCGATGAAAACCAGTTCCTGGCGGCAATCTCCTACGCTCGGCGTCCAGTTTCCCATGATCGCCTGGACGTTTTCCTGGTCCTCCGGCCATTGATCCTTCGGAACGAAACGCCACCAGCGACCGGCAAAACCATGGCGCATCAGGCCGCCGGCCTGTGACCAGCTACCGGCGTCAGTGGGTTTGCTGGCGAGCCAGAAGAAGCCTTTGGAGCGCAGCAGCTTTCCGTTCAGCCAAGGCCGGTCGATGAAGTTGAAAAAGCGTTGCGGGTTAAATGGCCGGCGCGCTCGATAGGCCGTCGAGGCGATGCCGTACTCTTGTGTTTCAGGGAGATGCTCACCGCGCAATTCCCGTAGCCATCCGGGCGCTTGTGCGGCTTTTGCGAAATCGAAACGGCCACTGTTGAGGATTTTCTCCAGCGGCACTTCGCCCATCACCATCGGAATGATTTCAGCGCGGGCATTCAGGCGCTTGAGGATGGTGCTGAGTTCTTCACGCTCGTGCTGGCTGATCAGGTCAATTTTGCTGATCAGCAGGACGTCGGCGAATTCGATCTGTTCGATCAACAGATCGGTGATGGAACGCTCATCTTCCTCGCCGAGGATTTCGCCGCGAGAAGCGAGGCTTTCGGCAGCCTGGAAATCACGCAGGAAGTTCACCCCGTCGACGACCGTGACCATGGTGTCGAGGCGCGCAGTGTCGGCAAGGCTCTGCCCGTGTTCGTCACGGAAGGTGAAGGTTTCGGCAACCGGAAGCGGTTCGGAAATGCCGGTGGATTCGATCAGCAAGTAGTCGAAACGGCCCTCCCGGGCGAGCTTGCTGACCTCTTCCAGCAAGTCTTCTCGTAACGTACAGCAGATACAGCCATTGCTCATCTCGATGAGCTTTTCCTCAGCACGGTTCAGGCTGACATCACGCTGGACTTCGCTACCATCAATATTGATTTCGCTCATATCGTTGACGATCACCGCGACGCGCAAGCCATCGCGATTACGTAGTACGTAATTTAAAAGCGTGCTTTTCCCGGCTCCAAGAAATCCTGAAAGTACGGTGACGGGCAATCTGGCTGACATTGGATAATCCTCGTTAATAGCGGCCGATTCGCGCTTCATGTGCTGAACGCTGGTTTGTAATCGGCAGCTCAGGCTGGGGCCAAAACAATGTTATAGTATAACTATCAAGTCGCACTACTCCCTCGACTCGCAAGAAATAAGCGATTCGCCCACCACCGTTCTTGGTAAACCGCAATGAACAATGCGCTGAAATATCTGCTACTGAGTTACGGTTTGACGCTTGCGAGCCAGGCTCAAGCGCAGATTCAGGGGCCTGCGCACTGCACACGCAGCGCCAACCTGCTGGCGTGCGAGGACGCCGACGGCAATGCCTATAGCGTCTATACGGTCGGTGCCACGCTGTATCTGAAGGGGTTCGAAAAGAATGGCCATCGCTACTGGGCGCAAACCGATAGTCGGTTCGGTCAATTGACCTTTTTTACCGGCATCGCCTCCGACGGCGAGGCTTGGGTTGGCTACACGCGTCGTGTCGGTTGGACGACCATCAACCGTTTCTCCAGCTCCGGAGGGAGCAGCGCAAGGTTCACTTGCAGCCGGATGACGGGCTGCTAGTGAAAACCTCTTCATGAAAAAAGCGTCGCTGAATGGATTGTTATAATGTAACGTAAAATGAGATCAATACGACGGTCTCAACTATGAATGCTCTTACACTCCCGGATATCGCCGCTCAATTTGCACGCCAGGCATTGCCTCTCGATTGGGTGGGAATGCATGGAATCGCCCTGCCGGTATTGCTTGCAGGCCAACGCCTCAGCGCCAAAGTAGACGCTGGCGTGAGTCTCGATGATGGCGAAGCGCGTGGGATTCACATGTCTCGTTTATACGTGGCACTCGAAGCCCTCGAACAGCGAAGCCTTTCTCCCGCTCTGCTGCATCAGGTACTCAAGGGTTTTCTGATAAGTCACGAAGGTCTATCCGCCTGCGCATATCTGAACATTCACACCGACTTATTGCTGAAACGACCGGCGTTAGTCAGCCCCCTATCCGGCTGGAAATCCTATCCGGCGTCCATTTCAGCGAGCCTGAAACAGCAGATGTTCCACGTGGAACTAAAAATCGAGGTGCCTTATTCCTCGACATGCCCCTGTTCCGCAGCCTTGGCGAGGCAATTGATTCAGCAGCAATTCGTCGATGATTTCGCCAACAGGTCTTTGCAACACGCAGACGTGTTGGCATGGCTCGGCTCAACCAAAGGAATCGTAGCGACACCGCATAGCCAGCGCAGCTATGCGCAACTGCACCTGCATCTCGACCATTTCATCGCCGAGTTACCGCTGACAGCGATCATCAATGACGCCGAAGCAGCACTGGGCACCGCAGTACAGACCGCAGTAAAGCGACCCGACGAGCAAGCCTTCGCTCTCGCCAATGGGCAAAACCTGATGTTCTGCGAAGACGCCGCGCGCCGTCTCAACCTGGCCCTCCAACGCACGCCCGGCATCAGCCAATTCCATATTCGCGTAATCCACGCCGAGAGCCTCCACGCCCATGACGCCGTTGCAGAGAGCAGCTGGCAACGGGAGCAGCCATGATCCGCTGCCAATCGCTGGTCTGGGGCGCACCCGGCCAACCGCTGACGCCCCCCCTGAATCTTGAGTTCGAAAGTGCCAGCCTGACCGCTATCATCGGCGCCAACGGCTGTGGCAAAAGCAGCCTGCTGAAGGTCATCGCCGGTCTGCAAAAGCCTTTAGCCGGTAAGGTGGAAATGGCTGTTCCACGGCAAAGCGGCATTTCCTTTCTGCCGCAACAGCAGCATTTGGATCGCCAGTTTCCAATCAACCTCCAAGAGCTCATCGCCGCAGGTTTCTGGGGCCGTCGGCTATCGACACAACTGCGCACGCAGCGACTGAAAAACGCGTTGGAAGACTGGCATTTGAGTGGACTCGAACAGCGTCCGTTGATGGCCCTGTCGGGCGGTGAGCTCCAACGCGCCCTGCTCGCGCGACTGAGCCTCGCTGATGCCCCAGTGCTGTTGCTGGACGAACCGCACGGCGCACTCGACGAACTCGGCCAGCAATTGCTCTGGCAGCACATTCACCACTGGCACGCCGAGGGCCGGACACTGGTCATGGTCTGCCATGACTTGGCGGCGGTGCGAGAACATGTTCCGCATACGCTGCTGATCAAAAACGGCCACTGGGTGTACGCAACCAGCCGAGAACTGATTCGGCCTACACCGCACATGCAGGTCGCCTGATGCTCGCCACCGTCGGCCATTTCTGGCAGCCGTTCAGCGAATTCGTATTCATGCGCCGCGCCTTGATCGGCGGCCTGGTGCTGGCGTGCAGCACGGCGCCCTTGGGCGTGTTTCTGATTCTCAGGCGTATGAGTTTGATCGGCGACGCTGTCGCGCACGGCATTCTCCCTGGTGCAGCGCTGGGATTCTGGTTTGCCGGTCTGAGTCTTCCTGCCCTGACGCTTGGAGGCCTCGGCGCCGGCCTCAGCATGGCCGGACTTGCAGCCTGGATCACCCGGCGCACGGGTTTGCGAGAGGACGCCAGCCTCGCCGCGATCTATCCGATTTCACTCGCCAGCGGCGTGCTGATTCTCGGCATTGCCGGCAAACGCCTCGACCTTCTGCATTTGCTGTTCGGCTCAGCGTTGGCGGTAGACGGGCCGACGCTGACCGGCATGCTGTGGGTCTCGGCTGTCAGCCTCATGGCGATGGCGGCGATCTACAAACCACTTCTGCTGGACACACTGGACCCACTGTTCTTGCGCACAGTCAGCCGTCTCGGGCCTCTGGCCCACGGTGTGTTTCTTACCCTCGTCGTGCTGAATCTGGTGATCGGTTTTCAGGCCATCGGCGCGCTGATGGTGGTGGGATTGATGATGCTTCCGGCTGCCGCGTCGAGATTCTGGAGTCGTCGTCTGCCGATACTGATTGCCGTCGCTGCCGTGATGGCCTGCCTGTCAGTGTGGCTCGGCTTGCTGCTGTCGTTTTACTACTCGCTGCCCAGCGGGCCGGCCATCGTGCTGGTCGCGGGGGTCGGCTATCTGCTGTCGGTGGTGTTAGGACCGGTCCACGGTCTGCTGCGCCGCCCGCCTTTACTCACATCCCAATGAGGTGTTTCCCGATGCGCGCTCTACTCGTGCTGTTCAGCCTGATGCTGTCGATGTCATTGTCGGCCGCCGAAAAACTGCCGGTGGTCACCAGCTTCAGCATTCTTGCCGACATGGTTCATCGGGTCGGCGGCGAGCACGTTCGGATCACCAACATGGTCGGCGCAGATGCCGATGCGCACACCTACGAGCCGACACCGGACGATGCCAAGGTGTTGCTCAAAGCAAAAGTGATCATCAAGAACGGCCTCGGTTTCGAGCCTTGGCTGGATCGCCTGGTGACCAGCACCGACAGCAAAGCGACGGTGATCAGTGCCAGTCGCGGAGTGATTCCACGTTCGCTCGATGAGGATGGCGAAACGGTTCCGGATCCACACGCCTGGCACAACCTCGCGAACGCCGAGTTGTACGTCGCCAATATCACAAAGGCACTGATCGCCGCTGACCCGGCCAACGAGGCTGACTATGCGCGCAACAGCCAAACCTATCTCAAACAGATCTACGCCCTGCTCGCCGAAGCCAAAAGCAAACTCGGAGCGCTGCCGCCGGGCAACCGCAAGATCGTTACCAGCCACGATGCATTCGGCTACCTCGGTCAGGCCTACGGCATCGACTTCATCGCGCCGCAGGGTTTGTCCACCGAACGCGAGCCATCGGCCGCCGAAGTGGCTGCGCTGATCACACAGATTCGCCAGGCCAACGTCAAAGCAGTGTTCATGGAAAACATCAAGGATGCACGGCTGCTCAAGCAGATCGCCGATGAAAGCGGCGCGCACATCGGCGGCACGCTGTACTCGGATGCATTGGCGGCAGTGGCCCGGCGAGCACCTTTACCGGGTTGTTCGAATACAACCTGAACACGCTGTACAAGGCGTTAAGTCAGCCATGAGTTGTGCGGTGTTCTATTGATTCGCGAGCAGGCTCGCTCCCACAGTTGGAATAGGTTCCAGCTGGGGAGCGCGAGGGATTCATGCGCGAGGTTTTACGCTGCCGCAATCCTGACCCAGCCATACGGCCCGGGTTTCCAGGCTGCCTTTCTGGTTGATGCCGATAGCATTGAAGGTGCCGTTGGCGACGGTGGTGAATTCGCGGTCACTGAGGAATGTCGCTACACCGGTGCCTTGGGCTTTCGGGCAACTGAAGCGGAATTTCCATTGGTTGCCGGTACGCTCGGTGATCTGCTGTTTGCAGCCCGATTGCGGATCGGCCAGCGGGATATCGTTGGTGGCCACCTGCTGCGGCGTCAAACAGGCGCGGATGCCTTTACCGCCGATGTTGATGCCGTTTTTCTCCAGCGCAGCGCGCTGCTGCGGGGTGATCTGGCCCTGAATCTGGCCAAGGATCGATTGCACATCCATGGCCTGATCATCGACCTTCAGATTGCTCGAAGACATTTCCCACAACCCCGGCTGCAGCATCTGCGCCTGCGCAACCACCGGCAATGCCAAACCCAGGCCCAGCGCCAAACCCAGCAGACGAACGTTCATCGAGAAACTCCTGATCAGTTGTGGCCGTTAGACGCCGGCCGATTGCGTCGGTTCATGCACCGATTAAATAGAGACATTCGCAGCAGAACATGGTCTGTTAAGCATTGCATCTCGCGGAGCAAGGCTGCCCCATGGATTATTTCGGACCGCACATTTTCGGTTATTTGATTGCTCTGCTACACACCCTCGGTTCGATCGCTGCGATTCATGCGGTGCTCACCGTGCGCACCGCGCAGGGATCAATCGCCTGGGCATTGTCGCTGATCTTCATTCCCTACCTCACGCTTATTCCGTATCTGGTATTTGGTCGCAGCACCTTCGATGGTTACATCAAGGCCCGGCGCCAGGCCAACGAACAGATGCGCCTGGCCATTTCCGAACTGAACTGGCGCCCATGGGTGGAGGAAGCCCTGGCCGCCCGCGCGTCGAACGCCTATGCCTCACTGCGGGCAATGCCGAAACTGGGGCGCATGCCGTGTCTGGCAAACAACGAGGTGCAGCTGCTGGTGAACGGCGCTGCGACCTTCGACGCAATCTTCACGGCCATCGAACAAGCAAAAGAAGCGGTACTTGTGCAGTTCTTCATCATTCATGACGATCGGCTCGGCCAGCGCCTGCGTGACCTGCTGCTGAAGAAAGCCGCCGAAGGTGTGTCCATACACTTGCTCTACGACCGCATCGGCAGCCATGCCCTGCCCCATCAATACGTCCAAGCGCTGCGAGATGCTGGCGTCGAGGTCAAAGCCTTTGCCACGCGTAGCGGCTGGCTTAACCGCTTTCAAGTCAACTTCCGTAACCACCGTAAAATTGTCGTGGTCGACGGCGTGGTCGGCTTTGTCGGCGGTCACAACGTTGGCGACGAATACATGGGGGAGAAACCGCCCCTGGCGCCATGGCGCGACACTCACGTAAAGGTTCGCGGGCCGGTGGTTGCCTGCATGCAGGAGTCATTTGCCGAAGACTGGTTCTGGGCCGCACGCACTCTGCCGCCGTTGATCCTGCCAGACGAGTACCCGGCCGATGGCGTGCTTTGCCAACTGCTCGCCAGCGGCCCGGCCGACGCCTACGAAACCTGCTCGCTGTTTTTCGTCGAAGCCATTCACGCGGCGACGCAACGAGTGTGGATCACCAGCCCTTACTTCGTCCCGGACGAAGCCGTGTTCGCGGCATTGAGGCTGGCGGTGTTGCGCGGTGTCGATGTACGGCTGCTGTTGCCGTCGCGGCCCGATCACCGCATCGTCTATGCCGCGTCCAGCCTGTATGCCTTTGAAGCGGTGCGTGCAGGGGTGCGGGTGTTCCGTTACCGCCCGGGTTTTCTGCATCAGAAAGTGGTGTTGATCGACAGCGAGATCAGCGCCATTGGCAGTGCCAACCTGGATAACCGCTCGTTCCGCCTCAATTTCGAAGTGATGCTGCTCACCGTCGACACTGCGTTCGCCGCCGCTGTGGAACACATGCTCAACGATGATTTCGCCCAGGCCGACGAGGTGGCCAAAGAAGAAAGCCGGGAAATCCACCGCCTGCAACAGGTCGGTATGCGGATCGCCCGGCTGATTTCGCCGATTCTCTGAACCCTCGGGTATCAGGGGTTGTAGATGTCGTCGCGGGTCCACGGCAGTTCATGACTGCCATCCGGGTGCGCTTTCACGGCGAGAATCTGATGCAGGTTGATCCAGCCCCGGGCGAAGGCGTAGGCGCAGCCGGCCAGATACAGGCGCCAGATACGCAGCGCTTGCTCCGGAACCAGCTTCGCTGCCGCTTCGAGGTTGTCCTCCAGGCGCTCGCTCCAGTGATCGAGCGTTCGCGCATAGTGCAGTCGCAAGCTCTCTACATCGACAATCTCCAGACCCGCTTCACTGATCTCGGCAGAGATCATCGCCAGATGCGGCAATTCACCGTTGGGGAATACGTACTTCTCGATGAAATCCCCAGCGCCGCGCCCCACCGGACGGCCGTCCGTGTGCTTGGCGGTGATGCCGTGGTTCATCACCAGCCCGCCTTCCTTCACTGCTCCGAACAGGGTGGTGCAGTACTCGGCGAGATTGGCGTGGCCGACGTGTTCGAACATGCCGACGCTGACCACTTTGTCGAAACGACCGTCTTGCGGTAAATCGCGATAGTCGAGCAACTGCAATTCGATCTGGTCTTCCAGGCCCTCGGCTTGGACCCGCTCCCGCGCCAGCGCCAACTGCTCTTTACTCAAGGTGATGCCGAACACTTTGACACCGAACTCGCGCGCCGCAAAACGCGCCAGACCGCCCCAACCACAGCCGACATCCAGCAGATACTCGCCCGGCTGCAAGCGCAGCTTGCGGCACAAATGGCGGAATTTGGCTTGCTGCGCCTGTTCGAGCGTTTCGCTGCCGGTTTCGAAATAGGCGCAGGAATACACCATGTCGCTGTCCAGCCAGAGCTGGTAGAACGCATTCGACAAGTCGTAGTGGTAGGAAATGGCTTTGGCGTCGGTGTCCTTGTCGTGATGCGCACGCACCGGCTGACTGGCTTCGTCTTCATCGAGCAACGCACTGCTCAACTCGTCGCAGACCCGGATGACTTCGCTGATCGAGCCCTCCAGTTCCAGCTTGCCCTCGACAAACGCCGCACCCAGCGCATCCAGGCTTGGGTGGGTAAACTGAGTGACCATCTGCGGGTCCTTGACCACGATGGTGACGCTTGGCGCCGGGCCCAGGTTGAACTCATGGCCGTCCCAGAGTCGCAGGCGAAGCGGTAGCTGCAGGTTCTGCAAGGCCGGTGGAAGTTGCGCGAGCATGGAAAATCCCCCTTGTTTCAGACGTCTGATCTGAGGGTAGACCAACCTGGAAAAATAGCAGGCTATCGATTCGATCCGCCCTGTCTACCATCACCGGCGCCTCGGCTGAACAGCAGATAATCCGCGCCTTACGGTAGATGACTGCCTGCGCAGCCTGCGGTTCGATGAATTTTCTTTCATTTTTCCTGGGGGTCGAGCTTGAGCAAGGGCTCCTGAAAGCGCAGCAAACGTCCCGCGTTGCCCAGCACCAACAGGGTGCTCAGGTTGTGCAGCAACGCCGCGATCATCGCCCCGGCCGCGCCCAGCCACCCGAAAGCGGCGAAGACCACGATGGCGAGCGTCCAGCCGAGACCAATGATCACATTGACCTGCAAGGTGCGCCGGCACCGACGGCTCAAACGCACGCAGGTAGCGAGGCGACGCAAATCGCTGCCAATCAGAACGATGTCCGCCGACGCCAGGGCAATGTCGGCGCCGCCTGCGCCCATCGCTACGCCAACCACGCCGGCCTTGAGTGCGAGGGAATCGTTGATGCCGTCGCCAACCACCATCGGGCGAAAGCCGTTGTCGATTTCCCTGAGCACTCGATTGAGCTTGTCTTGCGGCAGCGCCTGCGCCTGGACTTCGCTCAGCCCGACTTCTTGCGCCAGGGTTCGGGCCACACTCTGCCGATCACCCGTCAGTAGCAGTTGTCGGCCCAGCCCCAGTTCGCGCAACTGGCTCAACGCAAAGCGCGCTTCGGGTTTGACGCTGTCGGCGAGCAACAGCCAGGCGAGGAATTTGCCGTTCAAAGCCAGGCCGGCGATTGGGCCATCGTGATCAGGCACGGCGGTCGTGGAGACGCCCAGTTGCGCGAACAATTCGGGACGGCCGAGCGCAGCTTCGCCCTTCTCTGTTACTGCTATGACACCAAGGCCCTGGCGTTCATGGATATCGCTCAACGGCCAATAGGCTTGCTGAGTGACCAGCACCGAGAGTGCGCGGCTGACCGGATGACTGCTGGCCGCGCCGAGGCTGGCGGCCAGCGCTCGCACTTGGGCAGCGTCAGCTTCGAGGCTGTCGATGGACTGCAAACGCAACGTGCCGTAAGTCAGCGTGCCGGTCTTGTCGACCACCAGTGAGGTCAGATCGGCGAGCTCTTCAAGGAACGCCGAGCTGCGAATCAGAATCCCATGGCGAGCAGCCACGGCTACGCCGGCAATTGCCGTGGCCGGCGCCGACAGCACCAAAGCACACGGACACGCCGCCACCAATACCGCGAGCATTGCCTGGGCGTCGTTGGTCACGAACCAGGTCACCGCTGCCAGCAGCAACACCAGCACCATATAACTACCGGCGTAACGTTCGAGCAATCGCGTGATCGGCGGTTTCGAGCGCTCGGCGTTTTGCATCAGGGCGATGACTTTGCCCAACGTGGATTCGTCGCCGGTGCGGGTCACTTCGATGCGCAGCACTCCGTCGAGGTTGATGGCCCCACCGAACACCAGTGTGCCGACTTCAGCGTCCACCGGCACCGATTCACCAGTAATCGACGAAGTGTCGAGGCTCGCCTGTCCGAACAACACTTGGCCATCCGCCGGCACCCGATCGCCGGCGCGCACTTCGACAATATCCCCAGCGCTTAACGCGCTGTTATCCACCTCGATGATCGAACCGTCTGCTTGCAGCTTGCGCGCATGGCTTCGTGTCAATTGGCCAAGGGCATGAATCGCTTCCTGGGAGCCGATGACACTGCGCTCTTCGAGCACATGGCCGAAGATCATGATGATCGGCAACAACGCTGCGGTGAGCAGATCGCCGGTCGCCCACGCACCGAGCATGGCCAACGCGATCAACTGGTCGGTGATGCCGTGCAGGCTGGGATAACGCAGGCTGTACCACGCCGAACGCATCACTGGAACCGCTACCAGCAACGAGGCGAACCCGAGCAGCAATTGGCTGACCCCGATTTGCTGCGGGAGCATCCAGCGCCAGAGCAAACCCAGACCCAGCAGCCCGAGCGCGAGCATCGCCAAGGTCAATTGGCGTGCGGCGCGACGTTGTTCAGCTGAGGACAACAGACCAGGAGCAGCAGAGGTCGCCGTCATTGACTGGCTCCTTGAATGATCAATCGAGAATCGTCTTTCGGGTCAATAGTGGTGACCGACCCGGCCTGACCAAGAATTTTCGGCATGCGTTCGCGATACAGACGCAGGAGCATTTGCGAGTCCACGGATTTGCCCAGACTCAAGACGGTGGCGGTATCGGCCGTGGCTTTCGCAAGGCGTTCGCCCGCCTGCGCGTGCGCCACTTGCAGCGTGCGGTCAGCCTGTTCAGTGGCAGATTGCGTGAGTTTTTCCGCCTCGGTCCGCGCGTTGGCCACGGCCTTATCCGCCTGCTGACTGGCCGTCAGAACGGCATTGAAAGCACTGACCGCTGGCTCCGGCAGACTCGATTGCACGTCGACCCGCGACACGCTGATACCGATGCCCTGCCCGCTCGCCTTCAATTCGGCGAGACGCGCGTTGATACCTCGCACCAGATCACCGCGCAACCGCTCGCGCCGCTCGGCCGCCCGATTGTCGGCGCCGATCAGTTCCGGGCGGGCGACGAGAATGGTGTCGAGATCGCGCGCAGCGGTCAGCGCCACGGCACTGCGCGTCACCAACCGATCGAGTGCCGGCAGCACATGTTCGCCCTGCAACACGAATTCGTAGGGGTCGCAAACTTGGTAAAAAACGCGTACGTCCAGTTGCACTACGCCGGCGTCCCCGGTCAGTAAATAACCCGACCCAGCGAGAGCATCGTTCAATGGCGTAGCAAAAGAGGCCACACGGTCAGCCTTCAGCGCCTCGTCGCTGCGCAACAGATTTTCCACCCGACGCTCGATCACCCGATCCGCCGCTGGCAACACAACCACCCGCTCGAAAGGTTGCGGCCACGCCCATAGCAGTCCGGCATTCTGAACGCGATCCAGCGCACCGAAATGAATGACCACTGCGCGGTTTTGCGGATCGATTTGCCGCACATTCGAAAATACCCATACCAGAGCGGCCAACACCGTCACCGCATACAGGGCGATAAACGCCAGGCGCCCAGCCTGAATCCAAGGACTGTTCAACGAATGTGTTCCACGTGGAACTTCGTCTGTCATGGCTGCAATCCGGCCTTGTTGTCGAAAGTCGGCGGGCCATCGACCAATACGCGGAACGGTGCGGCATCGGTGCGCAGAATCAGTTTAGTGTCCGGCCTGACAATGGTTCCCAGGGTATCGAGCGAGCGCAGCAGGTTGTAAAGCTGCGGCGAGCTGTTATAGGCGCGACCGTAAATCTGCGCCGCTTCGACCCGAGATTGCGCTTCGATGTCAGCGGCTTTAACTGTTGCATCGGCCTGAACGATGCGCGCATCGCGCTCGGCGGCGGAACGAATTTGCGCCGCTTCGCGTTTGCCGATGGCTGTGCGTTCAGTGGCGATAGTTTCGCGTTCGGCGCGCATGCGGTCGACCGTGGCGCTGAGTGTGACCGAAGGCAAAGTCAGTCGCTCGATGCCGACCTGTACCACGCGCACGCCATAAGTGGCGAGCAACTGTTGATCAATCTGCTGACGTAACTGCGCTTCAAAATCGGTGATGTGCACTTGGCTGGCATCGGTGTTGACCAGATTGGCCAAGTCGAAACTGCTGGCCGTAGTCTCCAGGGCCGAGCCGACGAAGGTGCGAATCTGCCGCGCCGCTTCGTCCGGCTGGTTCTGCACGGCGCGCATGAAGCGCTGCACCTGTTCAGGATCACCCTCTACCTGCCACGCCACGTAAGCCTGAACAATAATGCGCAAACCGTCGCGGGTGCCGACATCCTGCAAACCGCTGGAGGTTGTCCGCAGACGCAAATCCACCGGGATCGCCGCTTCGAATGGTGCAGGCCACCGCCAGTTCAAACCCGGATCAAGCAAGACCCGGGACGGATTTCCGAAACGGGTGATGACTGTGGCTTCACCGGAGCGCACTTGCACCAGACTCGCGGCGGCCACGGCAAACGCCACCAGCAACGCGGCCCAGCCCATACGGCGCCACGGAAATGGTCCGGCCTCTTGCGGATTGCCGTGGTGATGATGGCCATGATGATGGTGATGCCCGCCGTGGCCGTGGTCGTGGCCGCTGTGGTCGTGAACATCATGAACAGGCGACTGGCTCAATGGGTAGCTCCTGGCTGAACGGTAGTGCGTGGGGAGGACGGATCAGTCGGCAAAGTGAAAGTGCGCAGATCGATGGTCGGCGCATTTGCGCTGCCGCCGAGTCGATGGTCGAGTATCAGCAACCTGGCTTTATTCAGGCCCTGACTGAGCTCGCTGAGATATTGCTCCAGCACGAAGGCCTGGCCGGCACTGGCGAACGCCTTCTGTTCGGCGCCGAATTTCAGGTCGGCCGTTTGTGCAGCGGCATTGATCTCCCGCGCATTGGCCGTTGCCTGATCCCGCGCCGTGCTCGCCTGCAACTGCGCCTCGTGAGTGGCCTGCGCAGCCGCCCCGCGCTCGCGAGCGATCAACGCCTGCGCGCCGATCTGCGCCGCTTGCACACTGTGATAGGCATTCGCCGCGCCCGCCGGCGGATGAATCGCTTCCACCACTGTGGCGAGAATTTCCACGCCACTGTTCAGGTGGTTCAGATCGCTTTGCACCGCGCGGCCGATTTTTTCGGCCAGCCCTGCCCTGTCATCGCCCAGCAAACCGTCGAGGGTGCGCGAGGCGAAATCGTGAACCAGAATGCGGCTGGCGGTGCTGCGAATCAGGGTCGGGACATCGGCGCTGTTGTAAGTCGCGGCGAGTGCCGCCTCGTCGTTCAAACCGATGCGATAAACAAAGCGCACGTCCATGTTGACGATTTGCAGGCCCTGTTGCGCGCCGCGGCTGCTGGCGATGACCTGGGATTTGTCATTGACGTGGCTGGCATCCCACAACCGGTTGGCGGTCAGCGGCGCCGGGCCTTCAGCGGAGTCGGACTGCACGGCGATTGGCTTGTCGCCGACACTGGTCGCCAGTTCATGGACCACGCCGTTTTCAACGGAGATCACCCGCCCCAATGGCCAAGGCAAACCGGCATGCAAACCAGGGCCGAATACCTGTTCCGGTTTACCGAAGCGCTCGTAAATCCCGCGACCTTGCAGGGGAATTTCATGGATGCCGGTCAGCAGCCAACCGCTCAGGGCGACCACCGCCAACACCGGCAACAAGGCCCGGCGCATATAACTGAAGGCCCAGACCTGGCGCAGATCGATGCCGAACCGATTGTGCATTTCGTGTTGCAACGCCAGCCACGGCTGTGGCGGCCAGCGCAGCATGTCGGCGATGACACTGCGCGCCAGCAGGGTCGGCTCAAGTTGTTCACGGCGCGGGCTGAAGACTGACAGGACGGCGCGCAACAGCAGTTCCATGGCCACCGACATCGGCAGGATTGCGCTGAATACCGCAACGCGCACTGGCCAGACTGCGGTTTCGCTGGCAAACAGCAGACACAATGCGCTGATCAAAAGGGTGATGATTACCACCCGGGACAGTTGCGCCAGTGCCACCGCTTCCGGCCATTGCGCCGACGGCTCCTGCGCCAGTTGCCGCTCTACCACCAGCACGGCAAACGCCAGTAACAACGCCAATGCCGCACCGAGGTTCGCCGAAAGACCCAACGCCGCCGAAGGTAAAGTGAGATTCCAGACCTGCTCTGTACTGAGCAGAACCAGTAACGCCCAGCCGCCGAGCCATAACGTTGGCGCACCGATTTGTCCAAGCAGATGCCGGCTGCGCTGACTCAAGCGCTCCAGCAACCTTTCATACCAGCCATCGCCTGCAACGCCCGCCTCCACCATTGCCGGCGGCGAAACTGGCGGATGCATGACCCGCGCGCGCCATTGCGCCACCCACCACGCCGATTGCGCTCCGGCGACCAGCACCAGCAACGCTGCACTCTGGTTGATCAACAACGGCAGCCACAGCGATTGCGGCGCAAACAGGCCGACGAAAAACGCCAGCATCCAGCCCAGCCCGGCCAATGCGCCGAGACCATAAGCCAGCCGGCGCAACTTGCGCCCCTGCGCGGCTGCCTGCTGAAACCGCGCCAGCCCGGTCACTGGCGTGGCGTCCAACTCAAGATCGACTTGCATATCACCCCGGCTAAATTGGTCGTAGCGTTACGATATAACGGAAACTGTGAAATATTCGTACACAACTGCGCTTATTCAAAAACGCCGCAGCTGTCGTTTGCCTGAAGCCTTGACCGAAATGTCCGGCAACGCTCATATTACGCGCATAATTTTTATCGCAACTAATCTTGGCTATTCCCATCGAGCAACCTGGAGCAAGCGCATGAGCAACTATGACGTGGTGATTCTGGGCGGTGGCCCCGGCGGTTATAACGCAGCGATCCGCGCCGGCCAGCTCGGGCTCAAGGCCGCTTGCGTTGAGGGGCGTTCAACGCTGGGCGGCACCTGCCTGAACGTCGGTTGCATGCCGTCCAAAGCCTTGCTGCACGCCTCAGAGCTGTACGCCGCTGCGGTGGGTCCGGAGTTCGCCAACCTCGGCATCGAGGTCAAACCGACGCTGAACCTTGCGCAGATGATGAAACAGAAAGACGAAAGCGTCGCCGGCCTGACCAAGGGCATCGAGTTCCTGTTTCGCAAGAACAAAGTCGACTGGATCAAGGGCTGGGGCCACATCGACGGCCCGGGCAAAGTGACGGTGACCGACGGCCAGGGCAACAAGACCGAGCTCACCGCCAGGGACATCATTATTGCCACCGGCTCCGAGCCCACTCCCCTGCCTGGCGTCGAGATCGACAACCAGCGCATCCTCGATTCCACTGGCGCGCTGTCGCTCGGTGAAGTACCCAAACATCTCGTGGTCATTGGTGCCGGGGTGATCGGCCTGGAGCTGGGGTCGGTATGGCGGCGACTCGGCGCGCAGGTCACCGTGGTCGAATACCTTGACCGCATCTGCCCCGGTGTCGATGCCGAGGCCGGCAAGACCTTGCAGCGCGCGCTGAGCAAACAGGGCATCGCCTTCAAGTTGAGCTCAAAGGTCACCAGCGCCACCCATTCTGCTACAGGCGTGCAGCTGAGTGTCGAGCCTGCCGCTGGCGGCACGGCTGAGCTGATCGAAGCCGATTATGTGCTGGTGGCCATCGGGCGCCGGCCGTACACCCAAGGCCTGGGGCTGGAGAACGTCGGCCTGAGTACCGACAAACGCGGCATGCTCGCCAACAAACAACATCGCACCGAAGCCGCCGGAGTCTGGGTGATCGGCGACGTCACCTCCGGGCCGATGCTCGCGCACAAGGCTGAAGACGAGGCCATGGCCTGCGTCGAGCAGATCCACGGCAAGGCGGGCGAGGTCAATTACGCGCTGATCCCCAACGTCATCTACACCCAACCGGAACTGGCCAGCGTCGGCCAGACCGAAGAACAACTCAAGGCCGAGGGCCGTGCCTACAAGGTTGGCAAGTTTCCCTTCACGGCCAACAGCCGGGCGAAGATCAATCACGAAACCGAAGGCTTTGCCAAAGTCCTTGCCGACGAGCGCACCGATGAAGTGCTCGGCGTGCATCTGGTCGGGCCGAGCGTGAGCGAGATGATCGGCGAGTTTTGTGTGGCGATGGAGTTCAGCGCGTCGGCCGAGGACATCGCACTGACCTGCCATCCGCATCCGACGCGTTCGGAAGCCTTGCGCCAGGCGGCGATGAATGTCGAGGGGATGGCGACGCAAATGTAGCTTTCAAACCTTGCCGCCGCCTCCGCGAGCAGGCTCGCTCCCACTTTGGAATGCGTTACCCCTGTGGGAGCGAGCCTGCTCGCCAATGGCGCTACCCGGTCTACAGCGGCAGATGCCCTAACGGCAACGCACCCGGCGCTTTCACCGTATGAATGGCAAAGTTGCTGCGAATATCGCTCACCCCCGGGAGTTTGAGCAGGTGTCCACTGACAAAGCGGTCATACGCTCGCAGGTCAGGCACGACTATCTGCAACAGGAAATCCGACTCCCCGGACACCAGAAACGCTGAGACAACCTCGGGCAATGCAGTGACGGCGGCATAAAAAGCCTCGGCCCGCTCTTCGTTGTGCCGCTCGACTTTGACGCCGACAAACACCGTCAGCCCCAACCCGACTTCATCACGATCCAGATTGGCCTGATAGCCGCGAATCACCCCTGCCTCTTCCAGCATGCGCACCCGCCGCAAACACGGTGAGGCGGACAGGCCGATTTCTTCCGCCAGCTCGACATTGCTCAAGCGGCCGTTGCGTTGCAGCGCGGCGAGAATCTTGCGGTCGTAAGTGTCGAGTTTCATCTTTGGCAGATCCCGATAGGTACAGCTCAGAAAACCAGCAGGTTATGCCAAACCCGCCCTGTTTTGAAGCCGACTACGCAAGCACCTGCCCCGCCCTCTCGCTCTAGACTGGCGCCCACACATCAACAACGAACGAGGGCGTGACGTGGCAAGTCTCTGGCTGTTTATCCTGACGCTGGCTGTGGTGCTTCTTTTGCCGGGGCCAGACATGATCCTGCTGTTGCAGACCGGTGCGCGGCAGGGTCGCGGCGCGGCATTGGCCACCGCGTTGGGCCTGGCGATCGCCCGCGCCTGCCACGTGGCATTGGCGGCATTGGGGCTGGCGGCGCTGTTCAAAACGGCACCGTGGACGTTTGACGTGGTGCGCATCGCGGGCGCGGCGTACCTGCTGTGGATCGGCATTCAATGTTTTCGCAGCCCGCTCGTACCGAACCTGCAAGCGCAAGAGCAGCTACCCGGCGAAGATCAATGGCGGCAGGCGATCCGGCGCGGCCTGCTGACCAACCTGCTCAACCCCAAGGCCTTGCTGTTCTGCTCAGTGTTGCTGCCGCAATTCATCGTCAGTCATGGCACGCCGGTGCTGGGCCAGTTCGCTCTACTTGGCCTGGTGCTGGTCAGCGTCGGCCTGCTGTTCGACAGTGTTGTCGCCCTGACCGGTGCGGCATTGGGCCGTTGGCTGCAACACAGTCCAACGGCTCAGCGCGTTCAGCAATGGCTGTTCGGCAGCCTGTTGATTGGCTTCGCCGTACGCCTGAGCTTCATTCAACAGGCTTAAGCCTTGCGTACCTTGCGCTGGCGACGGGTGATCAGCAGTAGCGCAGCAGCAGCGACCAGCAGCACCGCGCCGATCTGCACCGGCCACTTGTACGGTCGCAGCGTCGCACGGACGGCATCGGTGACCTGGGTGACGTAGCGCTTGTCGGCATTTTCGAAGTCCGGGTACGGACATTGATTACCGAAGTCTTGTGCCCACGGCACATAAGGACCTTCCTTGACGTAGCGCTGATACAGCGCACTCTGGTCTTCAAGGCTGCTGTTCCAGCCGGCGGCGTTGCACAACACCGCGGCAAACGCTTGACTGGTGTGCGGCAGGTTATCGGCCGCGCGGCTGGCCAATGACGTAGCAACAAAACGATAGTGATAGCGCTGGTCCGGTTGCGCGGCGCTCGCCTGCTGGCGCTGCACTTGCGCCGCGGAAATCAGCGGGCCGACATCCAGCTTCGTGCTCTCCAGCGTGTAGTTGCCGCCGAATGTGGCGTAATCAGGCGCCATCTCATAACCGAGGATGTCCATGCCCCACTCCCGCGCCGTCCATGCGGCGTTGTACAACGCACTGGCGCGTTTGCTCGGCCACCACGCAGCATCGGCCTTTAGCCGTTGCTCGCCATAGAGCCGGGCCTTGTGTTGCAAATCGTCACTGGCGAAATAAGCGATCGCTTCTTCGTAACGCCCTTCACGCAGCAACCGCCGACCGAGCAGATTGCGCAGGTTGGCGGCCACCGACAGCGGCACGTAGTTATCGCGCTCCTGTTGAGTCAACGGCGGCGGCGCCGGCACATTCTCATCGACGTACTGCTTGAGCTCCTCGACCGTCAGCACCCGTTCGGCAACGGTGGCGGCATCAAGCCAGTAGATGCTGTTACTGCGATACAACTGCACGAAAGCCTGCAGGTATTCGCCGCGCTGCAGCGCCAGGATCGCGCTTTCGCCCTCGACCCGGCATTTGGGCTGCAGCGTTTCAAACGCCCAGTCCGGTGTGCGGCGATAACCCCAGTCCTCGTTCTGCGGGAAGGCTTGGGCGGCTTTGGCGTACGCTGCGGCGGCGGCAGTTATGTCCCCCTCACGCACCGCCAGTTTTGCCCGCAGCCACCAGGCCAGCCCGCCGTCCCCGGCGTTTACCAGAAAGGCCTTGGCAGACGCGTAGTCGCCCTGCTGATAACTCATCGCCGCCAGTCGATCGGCATTGTCGTGGCTGCCACGGGTGTTGTTCTGCAACAGCGTTACCAGCTTTTTTTGGTTTGCCGGCTGTTCGCCGAATGACCAGCCCTGACGGCTGACCAGCCACGCCGTGACCAGTTGCTGCACCGCTGGCTGCTGCAGCAGTTCCGCCAGCTGAGCCTCGGGCAACTCGGCCAGCTCGTTCATCAGTTGCTTGAGCGACGTGTAGCCGACCGCCGAGCCATGCAGGTTCTGGGCTTCGTAGAGTTCGATGGCGGCGCTCCAGTCGCCCGCGCTGCGCAACGCGCGTGCCTCTTCACCGAGACTGGCAACGCCCAGTTCCAGCGGATCGCTGAAGCCGTCGATGCTCAACTGCCGAGCCTGGCGGAAGGCATCGCGTGCCTGCTCCAGCGCTGCGCTGCGGTCGTGCGCCTGGTTGCTCATGGCAAAGGCGATGCGCCCCAGGGAATAAGCCGCCCACGTGCTGCGCAACGGACGCTGCTCTGCCGGCAGCCCCAGCACCTTGTTGAAATACTCCGTGGCCAATTGATGATCCCCGCTGGCGAAGGCCACGGCGCCGGCGACGTACAAACGGATTTCCGCCGGCAGACTGGCGCCCTGCTCCTCGGCCTGACGTGCATCGCTGAGCCCGCGCAGGCGCTTGACCACGGCGTATTGCTCGGTGCTCAGGCCAAGCTGCTCAGCCTGTTCGCGCGCCAGCTCGGACGCGTTGTCTTCGGCGTAATCATTGGGATTATGGGTCGCGGCGGTGACAATTTTCAGCCCGGCAATGGTTTTACCCAAACGGCTGATTTCGAAACTGAAACTGCCTTCGGGCAGATCGGCCAGGGTCTGCGCGCGATTGTCGAGCAGGCGCATGGGGAAGTCCGGGCCGCAGGCCAGCGCCGAACCCAGCGGCAGGCTGAGGCTCAGGCAAAGCAGATGGCGGGGCCAGTTACGGGTCAACATGCGAACCTCCTTGATCAATATGTGCACAACGCGCCCAACCGATAGCGCGCTGCCCGCCCGCCGGCAAGCGGCCGTCACGCAGGCGGGAGAAGGTAAGCAGATTGGCACTTTGTTGCAACGAGTAACCGGCGAGCGCATCGGCGCCGGCGCAACCCTGCGCCTTTAGCGTGATTCGCGCGGGCCAGGGGCTGTCGAGATTGCCGCGGTTTTCGAGCTGAACGTCATAAAGTCCGCCCAGTTCTTTGAATGACAGACCCAATCGGCTGTTCAGCACATCGCCGCGTGCCACGGCGCGCAACGTAGTCAGGCTCCAGGCGCGACGATCATTGGCCAGCGGCAGGCGAAACCAGATCAGCCCGGCGAGATGCTCGGGCGGAGCTTCGCGCAAAGCCTTGGCCAGCTGGCTGAGTTGCAGCGGATCGGCGAGCAATTCCCGGCGCTGACCGCCGCGCTCAAGTTGCACTTCGCTTTCCACCACGGGCGCGCCGCCGTCATTTTCCAACAGCGCAACGCCGTAGGCCGGCAGCGCCAGATAGAACGGTTTGGCACTGACACGTGCCCAGGCCTTGGCCCACTTCAACGCCTGCTCGTGATCGAACAGACCCAGTCGCGGATCACTCACGGCGTGAACTTGCAGCACGCTGCTGTCGACGCTTTGCAACAGCGCTGGCAACTGCGCGCTATCGAGCCAGGCCGGCAGCGCTGTGATGCTCAAAGGCAACGATGGCGGCAAGGCCGCGCGCAAATGTTTGAGGAATCCAGCGTATCCGGTCAGCCGTGCGTTACCGGCATCGTGGTCGATTTCGATACCGTTCAGCGTAAGGCCCTGCGCCTGCCAATCGGCGATGACTTGCAGAATCTGCGCGGTGACCTGCTCCTGGTCCAGCGACAGCATCTGGCCATCGAGGCGAATCACTGCGATCAACGGGCGGCCATCGGTTGTCAACAACGCCGGATCAACCCGCGCCCTGCTCCACCGCGCCCCCGCAAAACCCTGCAACGCCAGCACGCGCAGTGTCGAGAAGTCGTCGTGGCTGTCGCGCAATGCCGCTTCATGCGCCGGCGTCCATTGACGTTGCCAGACGTAGAGTTGCTGGTCGAGGGCTGGCGCGGCGTGTTGCTCGCACCCCGCAAGCAACACACCGAGAAACAGACCCACAATAAACCGCATACCTTGAAAATCCCCGAGACCACAGGCCGCAAGGTTACACAAAACCCTTGTAGGAGCTGTCGAGTGAAACGAGGCTGCGATCTTTGGACATGGCTTCAAGAATCAAGATCAAAAGATCGCAGCGTGCCGCAGCTTCTACACGGATGCCGCAGGTTTGCGCGCGATGATTACCTGACTCTTGGCCACCACCGCATCCAGCGCCTGTTTGATCTGCGCTCCGCGCGGGGAATCCAGCACCGCTTGCCAGGTCTCGGCCCAGTGATCGAGCAGCGGATGATCCGGATTGCTGAAATCAACCTTCGCTTCCCAAAACAGCAGCATCCACATCGACCAGTAAAAGCCGTACTGGGTGTGACTGACAATCTCCAGCCCGGCCTCGGTGACCATTGCCTTGAATTGCTCTTCGCTGATGATGCGTATGTGATTGGGCTTCTGAAAATACTCTGGCGCGGCGATGTCTTTCTGCAACTCCTCGGAACTCGGATGCGGGACACTCAGCAAATACATCGCGCCGGGTTTGCCCACGCGCACCAGCTCAGCAAGAAACTGCGCCGGATCGTCGACGTGCTCGATGACTTCGGTGGATACCACACGTGTCGCCGTTGCGTCGGCAATCGGCAGCGGGTTGCAGTCAGTGACGTGACATTCCACCTCTCGCGCCGGCGTATCGCTCAGACGCTGCCGGGTGGCGTCGACCTTGCCTGCATCGATATCGGCGATGATGATCTTCGCCCCGCGCATGCCGCAGAAATGCACGTTGCCACCATCGCCGCAGCCTACGTCGAGCAGCGTGTCATCCGCTGACACAGCGAAGCCTTTGAACAGCTCATTGGTCTGCTGATTGAACCAGCCACTGAGCTTGGCATCGTACAGGCCGAGCATGTATGGATCGACCTTGCTGGCGACCGCTGCAACGGGCTGCGACAGCGCCGGGGCTGGCGTCGCAGCCCTGAGTTTTTTCAACAGGCTGAGCATGAAGTGGCTCCAGGGACAGGAATAGCGGATCGTGACGCACCGAGGCCCTGCATCAGCGAGGCACGGCGGTTGCGCACAGGTTCAAAGATCAGTCTGCCGTTCATGGCACGTCTACCTCCTGCACTGGCTTGCGAGCGATGATCACTTGGCTCTTGGGCAGAAAGCTGTCGAGGATCTGTTTGATCGCCAGTCCGCCGGGCTGGTTGAGCAAGTCCTGCCAGGTTTTCGCCCAGCTCTCCATCAAAGGCATGAATGGAGCCTGGATGCGATCTCGCACCGCGCCAGCCGGATCACGTCCCGCAGCGCGTTCGCCCGCCCAGAAAAAGATCATGCCCATCACCCAGAAGAAACCGCTGGCCCGACGATGCTCGATCACCAGACCGGCCTCTTCCACCAGCGCGGCGAAGCGCTCAGGGGTGAAAATCTGCACGTGGTTGGGCGATTGATAGTAGCTGGCCGGCGCGATGCCTTTTTGCAGGTGCTCGCCGACCGGTGCCGGTACGCTGAGCAGGTACTGCGCACCGGGCCGTCCCATGCGTACCAGCTCGGCCATGAAGGGCTCGGGTTCGGCGATGTGTTCCAGCACTTCCATGCACACGACCTTGCTGGCACAGCCGTCGGCCAGCGGTAAGGGCAGGCTGTTGCTGACCAGTCCGAGGCTGGCATTTGTACTTTGCGCCTGGACTTCACGCGCGAGGTTTCGCACCTTATCGTGTTCGCTGTCGGTGAAAATCACCGAAGCGCCCTGACGCACGGCAAACAATGTGGCCACGCCCTCGCCGCAACCGACGTCGAGCACGGTATCGTCTGCCGTTATCGCAAACCCCTGAAGCAGTTCGCCGCTGTCGTTCCGGAACCAGCCGTCGAGTACTGCGTCATGCAGACCGACGTCACGGGGCGATACGGGTACAGGTGGCTGCGCCGGCGGCAATGCCGCACGCGAGGGCAGCCAGCGAGCGAGCAGACGCCCGATCATGCGAGCGTGACCTGCGCAGGCTGCGGGCCGGCAGCTGGCAGCGGCAACTCGAGGAAGGCACGTAACCGCTGCTCGGTGCTGGCTTGGCTGCAGAAGCGTTGCAGGCTCTGAACCGCCGCAACGGACATGGCCGCATAACGCGGTGGGTCGTTTTTTGCCACCTCGTAGCTGTCGCGGTAGGCGGCACACAACGAATCCCAGTCAGTCATGTAACGCAAGGTGCGGTAGGCCGCGCGCGGGTCATGCGGCCAGGCCGTGAGCTCCTCGGTGAAGTCGACCAGGAACGCGTTGTCGCGGCTCACGTAATCGGCCATCGCCGTGTTCACGGGCGCAATGGCTGGCTTGCCGCACGACATGAATTCCATCAGTGGCAAGCACTGACCCTCGCCGTACGAACTGTTGACCACGTAACTGGTGGCCTGCACAAGCGCTTCGTAATCGGCATCGGCCAGATAGCCGTGGATCAGCACGATCCGGCATTTATAGAACTGGTTCTTGTACAGGTGGTGCAGCATGTCGGTCAGCGCGTTGGCGATGTCGTGGTGCGTCAGTTTCAGAACCAGGGTCGCATCACTGATCTCGCGAAATGAGGCACAGAACGCGCTGATCATGTCCTGCCAGTTCTTGCGACCGTCGTAAGGGTTGAACACTGAGGTGTAGACCACGCCTTCCAGGTGCAACTGGCAATCTGCGGCCGGTCCATCAAGGGGTATTGGCGCACCTTCGCGCAGTGCCGGTGGGCCGTAGGCACGCAGGTCCGCCTTGCGACTGTCGATCAGCAGCCCGTGCAGGTTGAGCGTTACGCCATCTACGACCGGATGCCTGAGCAAATGCTCACCGCGCTCGGCGAAACGGTCCCACACCGGGGCGGGAATCGCACACACCGGATAGTCATCTCCCATGACCTCGCTGACCGCTTTGACTGTGAATGTCGAATGGGTAATCGCCCGACCACAGGCCTGCAGGACCACGCGCCAGTCATGGCGGGGTTCACCCTGCCAGCTTTCAGTGGGGATGGTACTGAACTCCCAGGCGAAAACCGGGATGGTCGGGCAGGCGTAATGAATGGGGGTACGGTGCGGCGGGGAAAAGGACAGGAAAATGCACGCCTCGCCGCGGCTCAAACAGTCGAAGTACAAACGGTCGACCAGTTCGTCGGGCTGGCTGACCTCGATCACCTGACCGATTCGTTCCAGTACAGGGCGGAACTCCTTCAGCACGAAATAATAGCTGTACTCGGGCCGTCCGAGGTTCTGCTGAATATTGCTCTTGTTGGTTTCCGAATGAATGATGATCAGCATGAGCCCGCTCCGGTCTTGACCGACAGGGGGACGTTTGCGCTGGTCGTCGCGAGCCCGAAAAATGTCGCCACGCGCTTCTGTACAGGACCGAATCCGCAGTATTCGCGCATGCGCTCACTGGCCGCCGCTGCCATGGCCTGGTAAGCCTGCGGATTGTTCTTGGCCATGATGTAACTGTTCTCGTAGGCGGTTTTCAACGATCCCCAATCGGGGCGGTGGCGCAAGGTGCGATAAAGAATGCGCACGTCCTCGGGCCAGATGGTCGGCTCGCGACTCGACTTGACGACGAAGCCGACACGTTCGTCGATGTAATCGCCCATCGCGGTGTGGTCGGGGGCAATCACTGGCCGGGCGCAAGACATGAACTCCATTAATGGCAGGCACAAACCTTCGCAGCGCGACGCATTGACGTAGAAGCTGGCGGCGCCATAGAGACGGGCGAATTCGTCATCTTCCAGGTATCCGTGCATGACTATCACTCGACAGGCGAAGGGCGACAGTTGTGACAGCAAGGTAATGAGGTGGACGTAGTAGCTCGACAAGTCGTTCTGCGTGATTTTCAGCACGAGGGTGGCGTCCTCGACATCACGCATGGCCCAGCAGAACGCAGTGATCAGGTGATGCCAGTTCTTGCGCCCGTCCTGCGGATTGAACACGCTGACGTACACCACGCCGCTGACGTCGATCTGGACCTGTGCGTCCGTGTGAGGCAGTGACGCCTGCGGGTGGTCGGCCTGGTCCAGTGCCTGCGAGACCGTTACCGGCAGCACATCGCGTGAGGATGCACGCCAGCCGGCGAGCTTGTGCCGAACGGTAGCGGGCAACAGATCGCTGAGCGCTTCGCGATACCACTGCAACAGGTTGTGCTTGAGCAGAAACAGAGGACGGTGCTCGGAAGGGCTCTTCAGGGCCCGGTAGCATTCACGCAAATAGTGTCTGGTGATCAATGCCCGTCGGTGGACGGTCAGTTCGGGCGCTTGAGCGAGACCACGGGTTTCCAGTTCCTGCTCGCTGTGAATCGGCGCGATAAGGCCGTCGGCGGACAATCCCAAGGTGCGGCTGTCGATGATGCACCCCTTGATTTGCAAGGTGCTGCCGGGGTTGACCGGCACACTGGGATAATCCTGTCGAACTTGCGCAAAGCGCTCCCACAGCGGCGTTGGCAAAACCAGTACGGGGAAATCTTCACCGAGGCTGCGGCGGATCGCCTGCGCGGTATGAGACGACAAGGTAATCACCCGGCCATGGCGCGCGAGCATCTGACGCCAGTCCTGGCGTTCATCGCCGGCAGCGAACTCGCTGGGAATCGAGTCATACTCCCAAGCGATCACGCAGACCATCGGGCATTGCAGCCCCGTTGGGGTCTTGTGAGGCGGGGCAAAGGAAAGAAACAGGCATTCCTGATCGGCCTGACGCAATCGCAGATACAACGGATCAACCGCATCAGGCGACGCCACCACATGCACCTGGCCAAGGCTTTCCAGCACTGGACGGTAAGCTTTGAGCACGAAGTAATAGCTGTATTCCGGGCGCCCAAGGCTGGCACTGATGGAGCTGTCGTTGACGTCCGAATAGAGAATGAAATTCATGGCATCCCACGATGAAGCGCCATCCCGGCTACTTCATGCTATGACGGCCGGGCACTGATGGGTCAGTCTCCCCAGACACGTCTTCGTTCTTGTTTTAGTGGTCGGCGTCCCCCGCTGCGCGATGCCCTCGGGCAAACCCTGGGAGGGCGACGAGCGCCATTCTAAACACATCCATTGCGGCTCCGGGAACCGCCCGCCAAGAATAAATCCGGCTACGCTGACGAGAACTGACCAGTCACGGTTTGCCCTGTTGAAATTGCCGTGCAATTGGCCCAGATTGAGCGCAAATAACTACAACAACGGACTTCGCCCATAGTTTTTCAGGCTTTTCCTGCGGTCTGACAGACCTCTCCTTAAAGCCTGTGGAAAAGCGGCGCAAGTCATGACCAAGGGGTCGCTGTTTGAAAAAACGTCTGTTCGTCACGGGCCTCAACGGCTTCGTGGGACAACACATTCAGTCTCGTCTGGCTGCGCCGGGTTCGTCGTGGGCGCTGCTGCCTGCCGCTTCGCCCTACGACCTCACAGACGCCGACAGCCTCACCGATCTCTGGCCGGAATTGCCCGATGCGGTCATTCATCTGGCCGGCCAGACCTTCGTGCCGGAAGCCTTTCGTGACCCGGCCCGCACCCTCGACATCAATCTCTTCGGCACACTCAACCTGTTGCAGGCGCTCAAGGCTCGCGGCTTTGCCGGCACTTTCCTGTATGTCAGCTCCGGCGACGTCTATGGCCAGGTCGGCGAACAGGATTTGCCAATCACCGAGCAGCAACCGCCGCTGCCGCGCAATCCGTATGCAGTGAGCAAACTCTCGGCAGAGTTCCTCAGCTTGCAATGGGGCCTGAGCGAAAGCTGGCCGGTGCTGGTTGCGCGTCCGTTCAATCACATCGGCACCGCGCAGAAAGACAGCTTCGTCATCGCCAGCGCTGCCCGGCAGATCTGCCGCATCAAACAGGGCTTGCAAGCGCCGCAACTGCAAGTCGGCGATATCGACGTGACACGGGATTTTCTCGATGTCAGCGACGTAATTGGCGCCTACTTCGCACTGCTGGAAAACGGCACACCGGGGCAGGTCTACAACATCTGCTCTGGCCGCGAGCAAAGCATTCGCAGCCTGATCGAACAATTGGCCGATCTGGCCGAAGTCGACGTAGAGCTGGTGCAGGATCCGGCGCGCATGCGTCGCGCCGACCAGCGGCGCGTCTGCGGCAGCCACGCCAAACTGGCCAACGCCACAGGATGGGCGCCCGCCACCACCACACAACAATCCCTGCGGGCGATCCTGTCCGACTGGGAGATGCGAGTACGCCAAGAATGACAAAGAGTGCACTGATTACCGGGATCACGGGCCAGGACGGCGCCTATCTGGCCAGACTGCTGCTGGACAAGGGTTACAGGGTTCATGGCCTCGTCGCCCGACGCAGCAGCGATTCACGCTGGCGCCTGCGCGAGATGGGTATCGAAGCCGATATCATCTATCTGGACGGCGACATGGCCGATGCCTGCTCGGTGCAGCGTGCGGTAATCAAATCGGCACCGGATGAAGTCTATAACCTCGCCGCACAGAGTTTTGTCGCCGCTTCGTGGGATCAACCGGTCACCACCGGCATCGTCGATGGACTGGGCGTGACGCACCTGCTCGAAGCGATCCGCCAGTTCAGCCCGCACACGCGTTTCTAT
Organism: Pseudomonas sp. TSRC2-2; assembly: GCF_049897785.1. Lineage (NCBI taxonomy): Bacteria > Pseudomonadati > Pseudomonadota > Gammaproteobacteria > Pseudomonadales > Pseudomonadaceae > Pseudomonas > Pseudomonas sp. TSRC2-2. The sequence goes on along the minus strand of NZ_JAFCWZ010000001.1, from coordinate 176,022 downwards.
CAGGCCTCGACCAGCGAAATGTTCGGTCTGATCCAAGCTGAACAGCAGGACGAGAACACGCCGTTCTACCCGCGCAGCCCTTACGGTGTAGCCAAGCTCTACGGCCACTGGATCACCGTCAACTACCGTGAAAGCTTCAACCTGCACGCCAGCAGCGGCATCCTCTTCAACCATGAATCACCGCTGCGCGGCATCGAGTTCGTCACCCGCAAGGTCACTGATGCCGCCGCACGCATCAAGCAGGGCAAACAGCAGGAGCTGGCCCTGGGCAACATTGACGCCAAACGTGATTGGGGGTTTGCCGGCGATTACGTCGAAGCCATGTGGCTGATGCTGCAACAGGACAAACCGGACGACTTCGTGGTCGCCACGGGCGTAACCACCACGGTGCGCGAAATGTGCCGCATCGCCTTCGATCACGTCGGCCTCAACTACCGTGATTACGTGAAGATCGACCCCGCGTTCTTTCGCCCGGCCGAAGTCGAAGTGTTGCTCGGCAACCCGGCCAAGGCCCAGCGCGTGCTGGGCTGGAAACCGAAAACCGACCTGGACACCCTGATCCGCATGATGATGGATGCGGACATGAAACGCGTTGCCAAGGAGTAGGCCATGCTCATCCCCGTGATTCTGTCCGGCGGTGCCGGCACCCGTTTGTGGCCGGTGTCCCGCGAGGGCCACCCCAAGCCGTTCATGACCCTGCCCGATGGCCAGTCGTTGCTGGCCAAGACCTACCAGCGCGCGGCAGCGTTGCTCGATGGCTGGGGCGACATCGTCACGGTGACCAATCGCGAGTACTACTTCCAGAGCAAGGACCACTACTGCGCAGCCCGGGTGTCACGCCATCGCGGGCACTTTTTGCTTGAGCCGAGCGGGCGCAATACCGCACCGGCGATCGCGGCAGCAGCGCTGTCGTTGCAGGCACTGCATGGCGACGACGCAATCATGGTGGTGATGCCGGCGGATCATCTGATCGTCAATCAGGACGCCCTGAAAAGTGCGGTCGAGCATGCAGTCAATCTGGCCAAGGATGGTTATCTGGTGACCTTCGGCGTGGTTCCGACCGCCCCGGAAACCGGCTTCGGCTACATCGAAACCGGTGCGCCGCTGGATGCCAGAGGCGCGGCCAGGGTGCAGCGCTTTGTCGAGAAACCCGACCTGCAAACCGCCACGCATTACCTGGAAAGCGGCAACTTCCTGTGGAATTCGGGGATGTTCTGCTTCACCACCGCGACCCTCCTCGCCGAGCTGCAACTGCACGCCCCCGAGTTGCTGGAACAGACCCGCGCCTGCATGGCTGCCAGCACGCCGGTCGAAACGGTCGGCTGCCTGCAACAGGAGTTGTCGCCGACGCTGTTTGCCGAAATCACCGACATCTCCATCGACTACGCGCTGATGGAGCGCTCGGAAAAAGTCGTTGTGGTGCCCGCCGGTTTCGACTGGAGCGACATCGGTTCGTGGAACGCGGTCGCAGCGCTGATTCCCGCCGACGCCGACAACAACCGCGCCAGCGGCGAAGCCATCTTCATCGACAGCCACCACAACTTCGTGCATAGCGAAGGCCGGCTGGTAGCGACCGTGGGGGTGGATAACCTGATCATTGTCGACACCGCCGACGCCGTATTAGTCGCGCATGCCGACCGCGCTCAGGATGTCCGCCGCGTGGCGAAACAGCTCAAGGACAAGTCCCACGAGGCCTATCGCCTGCATCGCACGGTGAGCCGACCGTGGGGCACCTACACCGTTCTGGAAGAAGGCCCGCGTTTCAAGATCAAGCGCATTGTGGTCAAACCCGGTGGCAAGCTGTCGCTGCAGATGCACCATCACCGCAACGAGCACTGGGTGGTGGTCGAAGGCATGGCCAAGGTCACCAACAACGGTTCCGGCACCACGCTGGTCGCCAAGAACGAATCGACATTCATTGCTGCCGGTCACCGCCATCGCCTGGAAAATCCTGGGGTGATCGATCTGGTGATCATCGAAGTGCAGAGCGGCGAGTACCTGGGCGAGGACGATATCGTTCGCTTCGAAGATCAATACGGCAGGACGGTCTGAATGCTGCTTTCTTTGTACCGCTCAATGCGCAGCTACCGGGGATTCATCCTCGGCAGCGTCAAACGCGAGTTCCAGTCGCGATATCGCAACTCGCTGTTCGGCGCGCTGTGGACGGTGCTCAACCCGCTGTCGATGATTGTTGTCTATACGGTAATTTTTTCGCAGATCATGCGCGCTCGCCTGCCGGGCGTGGAGGATGGTCTGGCTTATAGCGTCTACCTGTGCGCCGGTTTGCTGACCTGGGGTCTGTTCGCGGAAATCACCACACGCAGCCAGACCATGTTTCTGGAAAATGCCAACCTGCTGAAGAAACTCAGTTTCCCGCGCATCTGCTTGCCGGTGATCACTCTGCTCAACGCCGGGATCAACTTTGCAATCATTCTCGGCCTGTTCTTCGGCTTCCTTCTGGTCAGCGGCCGCCTGCCCGGCATGGCCCTGCTGGCGCTGATACCGCTGCTGGTCGTGCAGGTGATTTTCGCCGCCGGACTGGGGATGTTGCTGGGCATGCTCAATGTGTTCTTTCGCGATGTCGGGCAAATGTTCGGTATCTGCCTGCAGTTCTGGTTCTGGCTCACGCCCATCGTTTATCCATTGTCGATCCTGCCATCGGGCATTCAGCACATCATCAGTTTCAACCCGATGACCGCGCTGATGACCAGCTATCAGAACGTCTTCCTCTACAATCAATGGCCGCACTGGCCTGCCCTGCTGCCGTTACTGATCATCGGACTGTTGCTCTGCGCCATGGCGCTACGCCTGTTCCGCCAGCGAGTCGGTGAAATGGTGGACGAACTCTGATGGGACACATACGCGTCACCGGCCTGGCCAAAGCCTACAAGCAATACCCGAACCGCTGGAGCCGCTTGCTCGAATGGCTGGTGCCGTTCTCCCGCGCTCGGCATGACTTGCATTGGGTGCTGCGTGATGTCGACTTCGAAATCCAGCCCGGTGAAGCCGTGGGTATCGTCGGCGTCAACGGCGCGGGCAAAAGCACCTTGCTCAAGATGATCACCGGCACTACCCAACCGACTTGCGGACACATCCATCTGCAGGGGCGGGTGGCCGCGCTGCTGGAATTGGGCATGGGTTTTCACCCGGACTTTACCGGTCGCCAGAACGCCGTCATGGCCGGGCAACTGCTGGGTATGCAGGTCGAAGAGATCGACGCGCTGATGCCGCAAATCGAAGGCTTCGCCGAGATCGGCGAGGCCATCGATCATCCGGTGCGTACCTATTCCAGCGGCATGCAGATGCGCCTGGCATTCAGCGTCGCTACCGCGCGCCGCCCGGACATCCTGATCGTCGACGAGGCGCTGTCGGTCGGCGACGCCTATTTCCAGCACAAGAGCTTCGAGCGCATCCGTAGCTTCCGCAGGGCGGGCACCACCCTGCTGATCGTTTCCCATGACCGCTCGGCCATTCAGTCAATCTGCGACAGCGCCATCCTCCTGGAGAATGGCCGCCTGGCCATGCGTGGCAAACCCGAAGAAGTCATGGACTACTACAACGCCATGCTCGCCCAGCGTGAGGGCCAGATCGTACGGCAAGAGATGCTTGCCAATGGCCAGGTGCAGACGATTTCCGGCACCGGCGAAGCGGGCATTCTCAACGTTCGCCTGCTCGACGCACAGGGCCGCAGCCTTGAGGTCGCCGAGGTCGGTCAGCCGGTGGTCTTGGAAGTACAGACTGAAATCCGCCAGGACATCGAGCGGCTTATTCTTGGCTTCATGATCAAGGATCGCCTGGGACAAGCGATTTACGGCATCAATACCCATCGTCTGGACAAAGCGGTGACCGACCTCAGCGCGGGCGAGCGAGTAACTTTCCGTTTCGCCTTTGACATGCGACTGGGCAAGGGCAGCTACTCGGTCGCCTTGAGTCTGTCCCGGCTGGACTCGCATCTGGACCGCAACTTCGAGTGGCGCGACTACGGTTTGATTTTCCACGTGATCAACAATCGCCAGGAAGACTTCGTCGGCTGCTCCTGGTTGCAGGCGCAGACCGACATTACCCGCAGCAGCGCGCCCCTCGCCCAGTTGACCGACACGGAGAGCTTGCCATGACCCGCTTGTTGGTGGAATGCACCTATGTTTTCGAGCACCCTGCCGCCAATTCGGGCATTCAACGCGTAGTGCGCAACGTCATCCAGCAACTGCCGAGCGCCGATGAAAGCATTGAATGCATCCCGGTAGTGATGATCGAGGGTGCTCTCTACCAGGTAAAAAGCCTGGCGCCAATCAAGTCGCTCAAGCTCGACATGATCGGCGTAAGGGTGAAACTCGAGGAGTGGGCCAACGCCTTCTGGTTACGTCACCGCGCACTGGAACGGCGCTGGCCGTTCAACCGCTCGCATTTCACCCGACGGGTGCTGTATATCGGCTGCAGGCTAACCGCGTTTGGCTGTTTCAGTCTGCCGATGCGCCTGTTTGAACGCGCGCTGCGGGGCAAACACATTCCTGAGCGCTGCGTGCCGCTGGCCCACCGGGCGGGTGATCAACTGGTGCTGCTGGACTCATCGTGGCACGCGAACTTTTTCCCCCTCGCCGAACAACTCAAGCGTGACGGGGTGGGTATCGTTTCGGTTATCTACGATTTGATCCCGCTGACCCATCCACAGTTTTGCGATGCCGGTCTGGTCAAGGTGTTCAACGACTGGTTTGACTGGATCGCGCGCACGGCCGATGGCTATGTAGCGATCTCGGCGACGATCCGCGATCAGGTGCATGAGGAAATGCAGCGCCGCATCGGCTCGCATCAGGTCGACCAACGCTGGTTCGATTACTTCCATCTGGGCTCCGAGCTGGACCTGAGCGAAGCCGAGGCGGAAGTCGACCGCGGCTTGCTGCAGCTGTTCATAACCCCTGAACCAGTGTTTCTGATGGTCAGCACCATCGAGCCGCGCAAGAACCACGCCTATTTGCTTGATGCGTTCGAACGCGCCTGGTCCGTCGGCTCGCCAGCCCGGTTGTGCATTGTCGGCAAGATTGGCTGGAAGTGTGAGGCACTGATCGATCGCATCCGCCAACACCCCGAACTGAACCGGCGTTTGTTCATGTACAACACGCTGTCCGACAAAAGCCTCGAATACGCCTACTCCCACGCTACTGCGCTGGTGTTTCCGTCCCATGTCGAAGGCTTCGGTCTGCCACTGGTAGAAGCCATGCAACGAGGGTTACCGGCAATGGCCTCCGACATTCCGGTGTTCCGCGAAATTGGTGGCGAGTACATGGCCTACTTCGATTTGACCAATCCGCAGTCGCTGACTGACCTGGTGGTCGGAATGGAGCGCTCCGGCGCTTTTCCGGCACCGCTGAGCCTTGAACACTGGCGCTGGCTGAGCTGGCGTGAGGCGAGCGCGCAACTGGTCGAGCGTATTGTGCGCAACCTCAATGCTTCGCTGCCGGCTCCGGAACATCAGCATGCGCATTGCTCTTAACGCTCGCATCCTGCAAGCACCGCGCACCGGCATCGGCCATTACGTTGCCGAGCTGGTCAACGCCTTGCGTGGCGAATCGGATGTGGACATCAGCCTGTTTCACGGCTGGGGCTGGAGTTGCGTTTTGCCGGATGCTGCCATGCCCGGCTATTCGCGCATGACGCCATTGTTGCGGCAGATACCCGGGGCTTATCAGGCACGGCGCTGGCTGGAGCAGAAACGCTTCGATCAGGGGCGCGCGCAAGGGATCGACCTCTATCACGAACCGAGCCTGTGGCCGCTGGCCTTCGACGGCCCGACCGTGATCACCCTGCATGACCTGACGCACCTGCATTTCCCGCAAACCCAGCCGCCGGCACGGCTGAGGGAAATCGAACGCCGTCTGGCCGCAGGCGTGGCACAGGCGCGAATCATTCTGACCGACTCACAGGCCATCGCTGACGAGGCCCAGGCTTTTTTCAATCTTCCTGCGCAGCGATTCGTGGTGGCGCCGCTAGGCGTGGCCGAACGTTTCCGTCCTCGGCAAACCGAGGAAATCGACAGTGTGCTCAAGGCCCACGCCGTTCAGACACGGGAATATTTCCTCTGCGTCGGCACCCTTGAGCCGCGCAAGAACCTGAGCCTGGCGTTGCAGGCCCACGCCCTGCTATCCGACGCCGTACGCCAGCGATTTCCCTTGTTGATCGCGGGCATGGCCGGCTGGCAGCGCGAGCAGTTCAACGAACCATTGCGCCAGGCGTTGGCCAGCGGCCATGTGTGTCTGCTCGGCTATCTGCCCGATGAGCAATTGGCGCAACTGCTGGCCGGCGCCCGGGCGCTGATATTTCCATCGCTGTATGAGGGTTTTGGCTTGCCGGTGCTGGAAGCCATGGCCAGTGGCACGCCGGTGGTGACGACTCGCTCTTCGGCGATGCCGGAAGTGGCCGGCGCGGCTGGCAACTATATTGAAGCGGACGATGCCGAGGGCCTGCGTGACGCAATGAGCCGTTTGATTGACGACTCACCGCATTGGCAGGCCTGCCGCGAAGCAGGATTGCAGCAGGCGAGGCTTTTTACCTGGAAGCGTTGTGCACAGGCTACGGCCGGTGCCTACCGCCAGGCCATGGGAGGTTGAATGCGCGTTCTTCATTTCTTCAAGACATACCTGCCCGATTCGGTCGGCGGCATCGAACAAGTCATCTTCCAGTTGTGCGAGAGCGGTGCCCAGCACGGCATCGATGCACAGGTGCTGACCCTCAGTGCAGACCCGACCCCGCCGGTGGTGCAACTCGGTCAACACCAGGTGTATCGGGCGAAGCTGGATATCCAGTTTGCCTCGACCGGGTTTTCATGGAGTGTGTTCAAGCAGTTCCGCGAGCTGGCCGCCGAGGCCGACGTGATCAACTATCACTTCCCGTGGCCGTTCATGGACCTGGTGCATTTCGCCAGCGCCGTGAACAAGCCGAGCGTGGTCACCTATCACTCGGACATCATTCGCCAGAAGTATTTGCTCAAGCTCTATCGGCCACTGATGAACCGCTTCCTCGCCAACGCGGACCGTATCGTCGCCGCCTCGCCCAACTATCTGCACACCAGCGATGTACTGCAGCAGTTTCAACACAAGACACGGGTTATTCCTTACGGTTTGAACAAGGCAGGTTATCCACAGCCCGATAGCGAACGGATGAACCGCTGGCGCCAACAGCTTGGGGATAAGTTTTTTCTTTTCGTCGGGGTGATGCGTTATTACAAGGGGCTGCACATCCTGCTCGATGCACTCAAAGACGTCGATTATCCCGTGGTGATCGTCGGTGCCGGGCCGCTGGAGCAGGAACTGCATGCACAGGCCGCTGAGCTGGGCCTGCGCAATATCCATTTCCTTGGACGACTGAGTGATGAGGACAAGGTCGCGTTGCTGCAATTGAGCTACGCCATCGTCTTCCCTTCGCACCTGCGTTCGGAGGCCTTTGGGATTTCGTTGCTCGAAGGCGCAATGTACGGCAAGCCGATGATCTCCAGCGAAATCGGCACCGGCACCAGTTTCATCAATATTCACAACGAAACCGGGCTGGTGGTACCTCCGAGCAATCCACAGGCCTTTCGTGAAGCCATGCGTACGCTATGGGAAAACCCTGCGCGTGCCGCCGAAATGGGTCTCAAAGCCGAAGCGCGTTACCGGCAGTTGTTCACCGCCGATGAGATGGGCCGCAAGTGGACAGAGCTGTATCAGGAACTGCTGGCTGAAAAGGCGCTGTCCTACGCTTGAGTGCAGGAAATCACGCGGTTTTCTGCAACCCCGCGACGGTACGCGGCATCGCGACAAAACCGGGCAAGGCTTCGATCCGCGCCAGCCAGGCGCGAACGTTGGCATAGTCATCCAGCGAGACATTGCCCTCCGGCGCATGCGCAATGTAACTGTAGGCAGACACGTCAGCGATGCTCGGCTCCTCGCCCGCCAGATACGCCGTTTTGCCCAACTCCAGCTCCATGACCTTGAGCAGGTTATGCGCACGGCCAATGACTTCCTCGGCATTCAGTTGCGCGCCAAACACGGTGATCAGGCGTGCCGCCGCCGGGCCAAAGGCAATCGGTCCCGCCGCTGCCGACAACCAGCGCTGCACATGCGCCGCGCCCACCGGGTCGGTTGGTAGCCAGCGACCGTTGCCATATTTTTGCGCCAGATACACCAGAATCGCATTGGAATCGGCCAGCACCACGCCGTTATCATCAATCGCCGGCACTTGTCCGAAGCTGTTGATCGCCAGGTACTGCGGCTGCTTGTGCTCGCCCTTGGCCAGATCAACAAAGATCAGTTCCGTCGGCAGTTGCAGCAGCGACAGCATCAACTCGACGCGGTGGGCGTGGCCGGAACGGGGAAAGTTGTAGAGTTTGATCGCTTGCATGGTCGACTCCGCTGGAAAGTGACGTCGCTACGGGGATGAGCGCGCCGATGGAGTCATCATCTATGGGTTGCTGGAACAACAGAATAACCAGCCCCTGCAATCGATTATTTCATCTCGTGCAATAACGCCACAGCGCTCAAGGCGGGGTGCTCACGCAGCGCCTTCACGGCGAAGTCGACGAAACTGCGGATTCGCGCCGGCGCCTTGCGCCCGCCCTGATACACCACATGGATCGGCAACGGCGGTAATTCAAACTCGGCGAGGACGATTTCCAGCTCGCCCGCCGCGACTTTGTCAGCCACTTGATAGGACAGCACTCGCGTCAGGCCCAGGCCTCTGCGCGCGGCGGTGATCGCCGACTGATTGGCCGTAACGGTCAGGCGCGGTTCGGTGCGCACGCTGAGCGCTTCACCGCCGTCGAGAAACGGCCAGTTGCGTTGCTGACCGATCGCCGACGTCGCCACCACCGGGAGATCGGCCAAGGCCTGCGGATGCTCCGGACGGCCATGGCTGGCGAGAAAATCCGGCGAAGCGCAGATCACCCGCCGCACTTCACCGACGCGAATCGCATGCTGATTGCTGTCCGGCAGCTCACCGATGCGCACCGCGACATCAATGCCCTCCTCGACCATGTTGACGACCCGGTCCAGCAACAGCGCATTGATCGTCACATCCGGATAGCGACAGAGGTAATCGGCCATCACGGGCGTAACGAACAGATCACCGAACAACACCGGCGCAGTAATCGTCAACTGCCCGCGCGGCAAGGCATGGCTGCCGGCCGCCGAGTCCTCGGCCTCCTGCACTTCGGCGAGAATCCGCCGGCAATCGTCACAATATCGCTGGCCTGCTTCAGTCAGATGCACGGTGCGCGTGGTGCGCACCAGCAACTGCGTACCGATATGCTGCTCCAGGGCCGCCACCGCCCGCGTGACACTCGCCGCCGATAAACCCAGACGCCGCGATGCTGCCGAGAAGCCTTGCTCCTGGGCAACGACAACGAAGATCTGCATTTCCTGGAAACGATCCATGGGATACCTCGGGCGGATACGACAATCGCAGCCGAGGCTGCGATTGCGGGGCTGGTGCCGAACACAAAAATTGTCACCCAACGATCGGTGATAATCCGTTACGCCAGACGTTCATTCAATACCTCGGACAGCCGATCCATTGCTTGATGCAGCACGTCCACGGCTTCGGTCAAGGCATCTGAATCGGCGCCCACGCTGGCAATTTCAAGCGCCTCACACGCCTGGATCAATGAATGAGCTTTGATAATGCGCGCGCCCCCCTTAATCCTGTGTGCCAGATCGGACAGTCCCGGAAGATCATGCGCGGTGAACAAGCGCAGCAATTTGACCCTGTCTTCGTCGTTGCTGGTGGCCAGGTCGCTTAACAGCAGTTTGATCGAGTCCGAGTCGCCATGGGTCAATTGTTCAAGATCGCTCAGATCCATGTCATCGGCAGTGGAGGGTCCGGTCGGCAGCTCCACAGCTGAGCGCGGCTGTCGCACAACGGCAATGAGACGTTGACTCAAATCCTTGAGGCTGATCGGTTTGAACAGGCAATCGTCCATACCGGCCAGGGTGCAACGCGTTTTCTCCTCGGGCAAGGCATTCGCAGTGAACCCCAGCACGAGGCAGCGTGGCGCGCCTCGGGCGGCCTCATCGTCACGAATCGCCTGGGCCAGGTCGTAGCCGTTCATGACGGGCATGTTGCAATCGGTGATGACCACATCGAATGTCCCACTGCGCCAGGCACGCAGACCGCGAGCGCCGTCTTCGGCGTCGGTGACCCGATGGCCGAGGTAGCTCAGCTGTTGCGACAGTAGCAAACGGTTGGCCGGATAGTCGTCGATCACCAGGATATTCAGGCTCTGCCGGCCGCCCTGCGGCGGCTCGAGGTTTTCAAGCGGCGTGCTAACCAACGGGTCAAGGGTCGGCAAGCTGAGGCGCACTTCAATCTCCGTACCTTGCCCCAGCTGGCTCGACAACGTCAGGCTTCCGCCCATCATTTCGCAGAGTGTGCGACTGATCACCAAGCCCAGACCGGAACCACTGCGAGCCGACTGCCCATGGTTGCCTGCCTGGGAGAACGGGCTGAACAACTTGGCCTGGTCGTCCTCAGAGATCCCACGGCCACTGTCCTTGATGCGCACGCAAAGGCGCAGACGCTCATCGTCGCTGCAGTCGACATTCACTCCCAGCTGGACGTGACCGACCTCAGTGAATTTGATCGCATTGCTCAACAGATTCGACAGCACCTGTTTGAAGCGCATCGGGTCAATCAGCACATCGACATTGCTTAAAGCGTCCATTTCCAGTTGAAGGCGCAATTGCTTCTGCCGCGCCAGGCCGTCAAAGATACGCACCACCGATTCCACCAGTTCGCGCAGATTGGCACGTTGCGGCGCCAGCGAAAGGCGCCCGGATTCAATCCGCGCGATGTCGAGGATATCGCCTATAAGATCCAGCAGATCTCGCGCTGCTCCCGAGGCCACCTCGATCGCGAAACGATCAGTCTGACCTTGATCGGCCTTCTTCATGGCCAATTCCAGCATGCCAATGATGGCGTTCATCGGCGTACGGATTTCGTGACTCATGGACGCCAGGAATGTGGTCTTGGCACGATTGGCGCCGTCGGCCGCATCCTTGGCGATTTGTAGCTCCTGCAACAGGTGAAGTCGTTCGCTGACATCAATCCACCCGGCAATCATGCCGTTCACGGTTCCGTCATTACCCCGGTACGGCAGCATCCAGTGATAGATCGTCAGATTGCGTCCGTCAGGGAGCGTCAGACTGCGGTCTTGAATGCTCGGTTTACCGTCCTTCATGACTTGCAGGTAATCATCCTGATACCCCTGCGCCTGAACTGCATCAATCAACAGGCCCTGAGTCACGGTTTTACCGATGACCGCGTCACGCGCCACGCCGAACACCTGGAGATAACCGCTGTTGCAGATCATCAGGCGACCTTCGCGATCACGCACATAAATAGGATGCGGCGTGCCATCGATCAGCACACGCATGAACTCCACCTGATCATTGAGGGCCAGTTCCGCTTGGCGGCGCTTGCGCATCAACAGTCGCAGATAAGCAATCCAGCCCAATGCCATCAGCAGCAGCACGCTTGCGATCACGAAGCCACGAATGATCATGCTGCCATTGCGCAGCCAGTAGCTGTCATTCACCGTCAACTCGCTACTCCAGCGGTTGGTCAGTTCATCCATTTCTTCCGGGCTTATGCTCAACAAGGCCTTGTCGAGAATCGAGTACAGCTCCAGTGCGCCACGATCAGTCGCTAGCGCGAGAGGTGCAGGCTGAGTCCCGACCGTGCTGATGATCTGCAAGGTGTCACGGTATTGGCGCGAGATCATGAAACGCGCACTGACCAGCGAGTTGAGTGCGCCGTCGACCTTGCCTGTGGCAACCATGTCCATAGCCTCATGCGCATTGCGCGCAGGAACCAATTGCACAGCAGGAAACTGCTCGATGAGGTACTGGCGCATCAAGTTGCCGGTAATCAGCGCCAGGCGCTTTCCGGCCATCTTGTCCAACGTCAAAGCGGTACCATCGCCGCCGCGTCGGGTGACGAGCACGAACGGGTTGATCAGATAAGGCCTGGTAAAACGCAGCTCACCTTCGCGCTCGGTGCTGGGCGTGAACGCTGCCAGCATGTCCGCCCTGCCACTGGTGACTTCATCAATCATTTGACTGACCGAATCGACGCGCCGGATATCGAATTGCAACCCGGTGCGCAAGCTGATCTTGGCGAGCACGTCAGCGCTGATGCCGCGAAAATTGCCCTCCTCATCGACGAACGTCAGGGGGACGAAGTTATCGTTGATCGCTACGACGATGCGCGGGTGCGCATTCAGCCAGTGCTGTTCTTTAATACTGAAGTGCAGCGCGTGCTGCCCGCGAATGGCAATCCCGCCAGCGCTCCAGCGGTGTTGAATTCGCATGCGTTCTTCGCTGGGGACGACTTTCAACGCCGCGTTGAGGATACGCAGTAACTGGCCATTGCCGCCCTGAACCGCAAAGCTGAACGGCTGCGTCTCCATTTGTGAAAAATCGCTGATTCGCACATTGTTCAGGTAGTTCTTTTTGATGAGATAGTTCGAACTGAGCGCGTCGCCCAAATAAATGTCGGCCTGGCCGAACGCCACCGCGCCGATGGCCGCCAGAGTTGAAGGGTAGAGTTGCAATTTGGCTTCAGGGTAAAAGGCCTTGACCGTCAACGGCGAAAGATAGTGATACAGCATCGCCACGCGCTTGCCGGCCAGGTCTTGCGAAAGATCAGGACGCTCGTCAATGCGCGTAACCAGGCTGGGATTATCATCCGCGTAAGGCAGCGTGATCGCCAGCTCAGGATCGGCCGCCTCAAAGCCGTTTGCCGTACCGATCATATCGATCTCGCCCGATTTCAGAGCACCCAGCAGATCACTGCGCGAGGCGTAGCGCCGCACCTCAATATCAATATGCAGCAGTTGCCCGATCAACTGCGCATAATCGGCGGTCAGTCCTTCATAATCATTGCCGTTACCGGTGATCGCAAAGGGCGGATAATCCGGACTGCTGTCACCGAGTAACAATTTGCCCTTTTTGCGTAGCCAACCCCAGTCGACTTCATCCAGCGATACTGCGTACTCAGCAACATCGGATCGGCCGAGCACTCGCAAACTATCAGGCTGCGGATCTGCCAACACAGGCAGGCCCGTTAAGGCGCCGCACAAAAACAGACCGGCCAGGCAGATTTTAAAGTTCATAGTGGTCTAGATAAGATTGTTGCGCTTGGCAAAATCAGCGAGGTAGACCACCGATTTGACGTTGAGCTTTTCAATAAGCCGTGTTTTGTAGGTACTGACCGTCTTGTTGCTGAGCAGCATCGCCTCGCCGATATCTTTATTACTCATCCCACTGGCAAGTTGTTGCAGAATCGTAAGTTCTCGATCCGACAAACTCTGGATAAGTACCTGATCGCTCGCTTGGGTATCGATGCGCCCCAATGAAGTGTTGTTCAGGTTGGGAAAGAAAGTGTAACCGTCCATCACGATCTTGATCGCCTTTACCAGTTCGCCCAGTTCATTGGTCTTGGAAAGAAACCCCGCCGCGCCGGCCCTCATGCAGCGTATGGAGTAAACCGGTGCGGGTTGCGAAGTCAGCACAAGCACCTTACAGGACAGGTTCAGTGCGCTGATGCGCGAAATAACCTCCAGCCCGTCAAGCTTGGGCATGGCTATATCCAGAATAATCAGATCCGGCCTGTGTTCGCGCGCGTACTGCACCGCATCAGCGCCGTTATCAGCCTCGGCTACCACATCGAAGTGCTGCTGATTCAACAGCATTCTGACCGTAGATCGAATGAAAGGATGATCGTCCACGATGATCGCTTTAAACATAAAAAAACCCTACAGGACAAGTGGACGAAAGACGTTGCTGAGTGCACGGACGACGATCGGAATGAGGACCAGACCGATGTCGAGTCGCAACATACCTGAATGTCAGTCGAGTTTAGGAAATTTCTCAAGACCATTGCAAAAATCCATGCCAACCAGTAGGCATTCAAAGCCACGTTACGCCAGCTCGCCAGATCCTGAGCGCCTGCCAGATAACGCTTAGCCAAGCTCACTCTTCTATTAAAGCAGTTGCGCAGCATATTTGAATGGCCGGCCTACGATTAAGGGCTACGTGACGGCTAGCGGGTCAAGGCATAAGCACGGTGGGCACTATGAACAGTTTTTCGATCCCTGCCTGACATACCTTTATATGCCAAGGATACGATACAAAAACGACGTCGCTTTCAAAACAGGTTGATGATGCCGTCTTTTCAAAGTGTTTAAGTAGAGGGAAATACCTATTTTTTTACAAAGTTCTTGTACAACTTCTTACCCGTCACATTTTCGAAGTGAAGTCGTCGCATAGGTGCTGTTAAATACCTAACTTATTGAGTCCAAATAAAAAATCCCGATGAGATTCGATTTGTATAATTGCTCTAGTTCACTTCAACGACTTACTATTTTCTATTTGGAAAAATCACTGGGAATTTTCCTACGCAACACAGGGAATCGAACTACAGTTGAATCCGACACCTGCATCTATGATGTGCGCCCTGTCCGGATCAAGCCGCTCATTTCGATCAGCGCCATTTCCGTCCAGTCCCTGTCCCCCATGAAGAATGAGTACTGATATGAATCGCAAAGTAATTGCCCTGGCCTTGATGAGCGTTGCAACCGTAGGAAGCGTACAGGCTTCTGATGGCACCATTAACTTCGCTGGTCAGCTGGTTGCACAAACCTGCACCGTCACGATTGATGGTGGTGCGAGCCCACAAACCAAAAATCTTCCCAAGGTCTCGACCAGTCTCCTTACTGCTGCAGGTCAAACAGCGGGCGCGACGTCGTTTCTGATTGGCTTGACAGGGTGTCAGCAGACTTCAACTAGCGTCACCGCATTTTACGAGGCGGGCAGTACAGTAGACCCGGTGACAGGACGTATGCGTAACACTGACGCTAATGGTGCTACCAACGTAGAACTGCAATTGCTGGATGGTGGAACCGGTTCGCCTATCCAGATCGGCAGTGACACGCAGATAGGTGGCAACACTCGCTACACCATCGATGCATCCGGTGCCGTCACCATGCCTTACGCCGTCGAATATTATGCTACCGGCACCACAACTGCGGGTCTCGTAACAAGCCAAGTCACTTTCGCTATCGATTATCGGTGATATTTTTGGGTATTGCGATCAGCTGATTGCAGCGCAAAACTCAAACGGGGGCGTGTATGAGAAAGAATCTTCTTGGCTTGGCATTGGGCATGGTTGCTTTTATGTCCATTGGCCAATCGGTTGCAGGTGTAGTGGTCACGGGCACTCGGGTTATATACCCGGCAGGCCAGAAAGAGGTCACTGTCAAACTTAACAATAACGGTGGTTCGCCTGTTCTTATCCAATCCTGGATTGATTCAGGTGATGTCAAGGCGAGCCCGACTAACTCCAATGCTCCGTTTGTCATAACGCCCCCGGTTTCACGAATTGATCCAAATAAAGGACAAAGCCTGCGGCTGATGTTCACGGGCGCAACTTTGCCTGCGGACAAGGAAAGCGTTTACTGGCTCAACGTGTTGGAGATACCGCCAACCGACAGTGTCGCAACAGCCGACAACAAGATGTATATGGCTTTTCGAACGCGGCTTAAATTGTTCTACCGCCCCGCTAATTTGCCTGGCAAGCCTGCAGAGGCGCCTGTTCAAGTAAAGTGGAGCGCAGGCCCGTCTGTGGCGGGTGGCGGATATTCGATCAAAGCGTTCAACCCTTCGGCCTATCACGTGTCCCAGGCAAGTATCACGTTGGTGGATGGGGGTAAACGCTACGAAGTCGCCCCGGCAATGATCGGCCCCGGAGAAACCAGGTCTTTTGCGGTCAAGCAATTGAACAGTGCCCCGTCTTCGTTGAGCAAAATCGAATTTGAAGCCATTAATGACTATGGCGCTTACAACAAGATAACTGCAGACCTCAACAAGTAATTGTCCAGCTCGTCTTTCAGGTCCATTTTTTAATTTACGAGATAACTATGAACGGCAACTTTCGCCTCGGAATTGATCTGTGGGCCAGAAACGTGTTCGGTAAAATAACATGGACAACCATGTTCTTGGTTGGCGCACCCTCTTCTTTGATGATAAATCTTGCTGTTGCGAACGAAGAAGTTAAGTTTAACAGCAGCTTCCTTGCGCCTGGTTCGTCGAATATTGATCTGACGCGTTACGAAAAGGGTAACCCGATTATTCCTGGTCAGTACCGCGCCGATATCTCGGTGAACGGTGTGCTGATGAGCCGCCAGGAAATCCGTATTGTCGGTAAACCCGATGGTACCGATTCGAAGATCTGCTTTGATCGAAAGCTGATGCAACTGATCGGCATCGAAATGGAAAAATTGAGCCCGATCGCCAACAACCTGTTGGACTCGAATCCGCAGTGCGCTGAACTGGCGAACTTGATTCCCGATGCCTCTGCGCGCTTCGACCCTAACACGCAGGAACTGGATGTTTCATTACCACAAGCCATTGTTCGTCGTGATGCTCGCGGTTATGTCAGCCCTGAACTCTGGGATCGCGGAATCACCGCCGGCCTGCTGAGCTACAACTTCAACGCCTACCACTCCAATAACGATGTGGGCGGTAACTACGATTCCGCTTATTTAAGCCTCAATGGCGGTTTCAACATGGGCGACTGGCGCCTGCGCCACAATGGTTCGTCGAGTTGGGATCAGGATACCGGCCACAAATACGAGGCCCTCAATACTTACGCGCAACGGGACATCACGTCCTGGCGTAGTCAGCTGACCCTGGGTGAAAGCAACACGTCCGGTGAGATCTTCGACACCGTGTCATTCCGTGGCGCTCAGCTCGCGACCGATGACCGGATGTTGCCGCAATCTCTGCGCGGTTACGCACCCGTGGTTCGCGGTATTGCCCGCACCAACGCTCGAGTGACGATTCGTCAGAACGGCAATCTGATTTACGAGAACTCCGTAGCGCCTGGCGCTTTTGTGATCGACGATCTGTATTCAACCGGCTACGGCGGTGACCTGGACGTCACGGTGCTTGAAGCGGATGGCTCAAGTCAGACGTTCATTGTTCCGTTCGCCTCTGTCAGTCAATTACTGCGGCCCGGAACGTCCCGTTACAGCGTCACCGCAGGTGAAACCCGGATCGGTTACATCGATAACCAGCAGAAGTTGCTTCAGGCCACTTATCAACGAGGTCTGAACAATACTTTTACCGGGTACACCGGTGTGCAAGCGACAGATGACTATAACTCCATATTGGCGGGTATGGCCTTCAGCACCCCAGTGGGGGCGATGGCCATCGACATGACCCAAGCCCAGACTCGCTTGAAGTCAGGCACGGAAAACGGACAAAGCGTGCGCTTGTCGTACAGCAAAAACATTCTGAGTACCGGCAGTAACTTCACCGTCGCAGCCTATCGTTTTTCCAGCAGCGGCTTCCTCGACCTCGATGACGCGCTCACCCTGCGCGACGCGGAAGAGGGCAATCTGGACACGTCGATGTTTGGTCGCCAGAAAAGCCGGTTTTCCGTTACTGCCAACCAGCGCCTTGGTAACTATGGTCAATTGGTCCTATCGGGGTTTACCCAGGATTATTGGGATCGCGGGGGTAACGACCTTCAATACCAGGCCGGTTACTACACGAATTATCGCCAGATCAATTTCGGCGTTAGCGCCAACCGTGCGCGTTTTGGCACCGGTGACATGCAGACCAACTACCTGTTCACGGTCAGCATGCCGCTGGAATTCGGCACGACACTCAACCGTCCGCAATTGTCGATGCGCGTTGGCCGTAACGACAATGGCGATATGAATGAGCAGGCAACCCTCAGCGGAACCGCCGGTGATGAGCGACAGTATCAATATGGCGTGACCGTAGGCCACGACGGTGCCACAAGTTCCAATACCACGTCGCTGAACGGTGGTTACACCAGTTCCAAAGCGATGCTCAATGCTTCGATGAGTCAGAGCGATACATACGAAAGTGCGTCGATTGGCGTCAGTGGAGGAATCGTCGCACATGGCGGTGGCGTCACCTTTACACCTTATACCGGCGACACCATCGGGATCGTCCATGCCGCGGGTGCGGAAAACGCAAGGGTGGCCGGTTACCCTGGCTTGAAAGTCGATGGTAATGGTTACGCAGTCATCCCTTACTTGCGCCCCTACGAGTTGAACGAAGTTGCGCTCGATCCAATCGGCAGCTCGCTGGATGTAGAACTGGAAGAGACCAGCCAGCAAGTCGCTCCACGATCAGGTGCTGTGGTCAAGTTGAACTTCGAAACCCGCCAGGGTGAATCGGTACTCGTGCGTGCCACGCTGGCGGATGGTCGTCCGCTGCCATTTGGCACTGAAGTCAGCGATGACAAAGGTAACCCGGTGGGCGTAGTCGGTCAGGGCGGTCAGTTGTTCGCTCGGGTTCAGCCAACGGCGGAGGCACTGATTATCCGTTTTGGTGAAAAAGCCGGGGAAAACTGTGTGATTCCGTTGAATACCTTGCGCTCGCAGAAACAAGCAGCGTCGGCCTCCGCTATCTGTGCGACAGCCGCTAACCCTGCCAAGCCAAGCGCCAGCCATTAATCAGAAGAGGCCACAATGCGTACACGTACTAAGATAAATGGCTTGCTCGGGCTGGCCTTCACAATGCTATCCGGCACGGCCATGGCCACTTGTGAATTCGCTCCAGGCTTCGATACGGTCAACAGATCAGTCGCGTTGATCGGTTCGAATATCACCGTCGGCAGAGACGTTCCGTTGGGAACAATACTCTTCAAACAGATTTTTACGGCTTCCGACACTCTTTCACAAATCAGATGCGTCCCAGGCTCATATCCCCGTCTCCGTGATCGAACGTTGTCGTCTACGCCACTTCCGCCCTCGAGTTGGTCAGGTCAGTACGAGGGAAAGGTCTATGAGACCGGAGTTCCCGGTATCGGTGTTTATCTCTGGTCGGAGGGGGACGCTGCGCCCAATAATGCAACATCACCGAATTGCGGCAACGGGACCGCTGTTTGTGTAGAAAAGCCGCAGCTAGGCTTCGATCTGTTGTTTATAAAAACCGGTGATGTATCGCCTGGCACTATTCAGGGAGCATCCTTACCAAGCCTTAAACTGGAATGGTCAAGTCTAGGCACCACACTGGATTTGCAAAACGTCAATTTCATCGGCAGCATGAATGTTGTCTCGCGCACCTGCGTCACGCCGGACGTCAACGTTCCACTGGGCACCCGTTCAGTCAATGAGTTTGCCGGTGTGGGCACCGGTACACCGTGGCAGAGTTTTCAGATCAGCCTGAATAATTGCCCTGCGTTCCACGGAACGTTCCCCGGGAGCCCAAGCAGCCCAATCTTTGATGCTGTTACTGACACCCCTACTGAACAAGGACGAGCCTCCAATATCCTGCGTTTCCGCCTTGACTCCACCGACGGCGTTATTGACGCGGCACAGGGCATCATCAGCCTGACGCCCGCACCGAGCGGTACCTTGCCAGCCGCCACAGGCATTGGCATCCAGATAGGGACGGGGGACGCAGTACCGGTACCGGTGCCGCTGGCAACGCTTCGCCCAAGCGGTGTCGTAACAACCACGACGGAAGGCGCCAGTTACGCAATTCCGTTGAAAGCGCGCTACATCCAGACAGCCGCCACCATGACCCCTGGACCTGCCAACGGTGCTGTGGTGTTTACAATCGATTACCAGTAACCGATTCGCTGACCGCAAGACCGTAAAAACAAAAGCCCCTGATATCAGGGGCTTTTTGCATTGCGGAACATCTATTGCGCGATGTCGCACTTCTCGTTCGGGATGAACACCGGATGCCTGACCCAGCGTGCACCTACGGTGGATAACTTATTCCACTGTGACGGATTTCGCCAGATTTCGCGGCTGGTCGACATCAGTGCCCTTGAGCACAGCGACGTAGTACGACAGCAGTTGCAGCGGGATCGTGTAAAGGATCGGCGAGAGGATGTCGTGGATATGCGGCATCTGCACCACGTGAGTGCCTTCGCCGTTAGTCATTGCGGCCTTCTCGTCTGCGAACACGATCAGCTCGCCGCCACGGGCGCGCACCTCCTGCAGGTTGGACTTGAGCTTTTCCAGCAGTTCGTTGTTCGGCGCGACCGTGACCACCGGCATGTCGTTATCCACAAGCGCCAGCGGGCCGTGTTTGAGCTCGCCAGCCGGATAGGCTTCGGCGTGGATGTAAGAAATTTCCTTGAGCTTCAAGGCGCCTTCCATCGCTACCGGGAATTGCGCGCCTCGGCCGAGGAACAGCGTGTGGTTTTTCTCGGCGAACAGCTCGGCGATTTTCTCCACGGTGCTGTCCATTGCCAGCGCTTCGCCCAACCGAGTCGGCAGGCGACGCAACTCTTCAACCAGCGTGGCTTCAACACCGTTGGCTAACGTGCCGCGTACTTGTCCCAGCGACAAAGTCAGCAGCAACAGGCCGACCAGTTGCGTGGTGAAGGCTTTGGTCGAAGCGACGCCGATTTCGCGGCCGGCCTGGGTCAGCAGGGTCAGATCGGATTCGCGCACCAGCGAGCTGATGCCGACGTTGCAGATGGCCAGGCTGGCGAGGAAGCCCAGCTCCTTGGCGTTGCGCAATGCGGCCAGGGTGTCAGCGGTTTCGCCGGACTGCGAGATGGTCACGAACAACGTGTCCGGCTGCACCACCACTTTGCGATAACGGAATTCGCTGGCGACTTCGACCTGGCACGGGATACCGGCCAATTCTTCGAGCCAGTAACGCGCGACCATGCCGGCGTGATAGCTGGTGCCGCAGGCGACGATCTGCACATTGCGTACTTTGGCGAACAGCTCGGCGGCCTGCGGACCAAAGGCCTGCACCAGCACCTGATTGCTGCTCAGGCGACCTTCGAGAGTGCGCTGGACCACGGTCGGTTGCTCGTGAATTTCCTTGAGCATGTAGTGGCGGAACTCGCCCTTGTCAGCGGCTTCGGCGCCGTCGGTGTACTGCACGGTCTGGCGCTCGACGGCGGTGCCGTTCACGTCCCAGATCTGCACGCTGTCGCGACGGATTTCAGCGATATCGCCTTCTTCCAGGTACATGAAACGGTCAGTGACCTGACGCAGAGCGAGTTGGTCGGAAGCGAGGAAGTTCTCGCCCAGACCCAGGCCGATCACCAGTGGGCTGCCACTGCGCGCGGCAACCAGACGATCAGGTTGCCGGGCATTGATCACCGCCAGACCGTAGGCGCCGTGCAGCTCCTTGACGGTCGCTTTGAGCGCGGCGGTCAGGTCCGGTTGTTCTTTGAGCTTGTGGGTCAGCAAGTGCGCGATCACTTCGGTATCGGTGTCGGAGCTGAACGCGTAGCCCAGCGCTTTGAGTTGTTCGCGCAGGGGTTCGTGGTTCTCGATGATGCCGTTGTGCACCACCGCGATGTCACCGGAAAAATGCGGGTGAGCGTTGCGTTCGCACGGCGCGCCATGGGTGGCCCAACGGGTGTGGGCAATACCAAGACGGCCGGCCAGCGGCTGCTCGGCCAACGCGGTTTCCAGTTCGCTGACCTTGCCCGGACGGCGCATGCGTTCCAGGGTTTCATCGTTGGTATAAATCGCCACGCCGGCGCTGTCATAGCCGCGGTATTCGAGGCGCTTCAGGCCCTCGAGAAGGATGGCGGTAATGTTACGTTCAGCTACAGCGCCGACAATGCCACACATGGTTATTTCTCCTGACTGACAGCCGCACAGATCAATGTGATCCCACGGGCCTGAAGCTGATCGCGTGCCTCTTGCGGCAGGCGATCATCGGTAATAAGGGTATGGACGCTGCTCCAGGGCAGCTCCAGGTTGGGAATCTTGCGACCGATCTTGTCGGCCTCGACCATCACGATGACTTCGCGCGCGACGTCGGCCATCACTCGACTGAGGCCGAGCAGTTCATTGAAGGTGGTGGTGCCGCGCACCAGATCGATGCCGTCGGCGCCGATGAACAGTTGATCGAAGTCGTAGGAACGCAGTACCTGCTCGGCGACCTGGCCCTGAAAGGATTCCGAATGCGGATCCCAGGTACCGCCGGTCATCAATAGCACCGGCTCGTGTTCGAGTTCGCTCAGGGCATTGGCGACATGCAGGGAATTGGTCATCACCACCAGGCCAGGTTGCTGGCCCAGTTCGGGAATCATCGCCGCGGTGGTGCTGCCGCTGTCGATGATGATGCGTGCGTGTTCGCGGATGCGTTTGACCGCCGCGCGGGCAATCGCCTGTTTGTATTTGGAGATGCTCTGCGCGGTTTCCGCGACCAGCTCTTGCGGCATGGTGATCGCACCGCCATAGCGACGCAGCAACAGACCATGGGTTTCCAGCGCCGCCAGATCCTTGCGAATCGTAACTTCGGAAGTTTCGAAACGCTTGGCCAGCTCATCCACACTGACTTCGCCCTGCTCGTTGAGCAAGGCGAGGATGTTATGGCGACGCTGGGGAGTATTGCGCTTGGACATGGCGGCCTAAGTTTCGATTCGAAAGATAACGCAAGTAATGAAACTCTATCGAAAGGTTGCCGTCAAGTCGCAAGGAGAAAAATTCAGAATGCTTGAAATTAGCCTGGGAGCGAGCCTGCTCGCGAAAGCGGTTGATCATTCAACTTTGATGTTGACCGACATGACGCTTTCGCGAGCAAGCCCGCTTCCACATTGGATTGGCGTGGCTAAGTCAGGCTGTGGATAAATCAGGACTTTTTGATTTTTTCCGGCCGCTTCCAGCCGTCGATGTTCTTCTGACGTGCTCGTCCGACCGCCAACTGGGCGTTATCCACATTCTGCGTGATGGTCGAGCCGGCTGCGGTAGTCGCCCCGTGGGAGATATCCACAGGCGCCACCAGCGAGTTGTTCGAGCCGATAAATACGTCAGCACCTAACACGGTTTTCCACTTGTTGGCGCCATCGTAGTTGCAGGTGATGGTGCCGGCACCGATGTTGGTGCGTGCGCCGATTTCGGCATCGCCCAGGTAGGTCAGGTGGCCAGCCTTGGCACCCTCGCCCATGTGCGCGTTTTTCAGCTCAACGAAGTTACCCACATGGGCGCGAGCCTCGAGTACCGTGCCCGGGCGCAAACGCGCGAAAGGGCCAGCGTCGCTGCCCTCGCCAAGAATGGCGCCTTCGATATGGCTGTTGGCCTTGATCACCACACCTTTGCGCAGGGTGCTGTCCTTGATTACGCAGTTCGGGCCGATCTCAACGTTGTCTTCGATGATCACCTTGCCTTCGAGAATCACGTTGATGTCGATCAGCACATCGCGGCCTACGCTGACTTCACCACGCACATCGAAACGCGCCGGGTCACGCAGGGTCACGCCCTGGGCCATCAGGCGACGGCCGGCGCGCAGCTGATAATGACGCTCCAGTTCAGAAAGCTGCTTGCGATCATTGGCGCCCTGCACTTCCATCGGGTCGTGGGGTTGTTCGGTGGCCACCACCAAGCCGTCGCTGACAGCCATCTCGATCACGTCGGTGAGGTAGTACTCGCCCTGCGCGTTGTTGTTCGAAAAGCGACTCATCCAGTCCGCCAGATGATTGGCCGGCACGGCGAGGATGCCGGTATTGCCTTCGGTGATCGCACGTTGCGCTTCGCTGGCGTCCTTATGTTCGACGATCGCCGCAACCTTGCCGTCGGCATCGCGCACGATACGGCCGTAACCGGTCGGGTCATCCAGTTCTACGGTGAGCAAGCCCATTTGACCCGGTACGACATGCTTGAGCAGACGTTGCAGCGTTTCGACTTCAATCAATGGCACGTCACCGTAGAGGATCAGCACGGTGTCCGCATTGATGAACGGCACGGCCTGAGCGGTGGCATGACCCGTGCCGAGCTGCTTGTCCTGCAGCACGAAATTCAGGTCATCAGCCGCCAGGCGCTCACGCACCACATCGGCCCCATGACCGATCACGACGTGAATGCGCTGTGGATCAAGTTGCCGAGCGCTGTGGATAACATGGCCGAGCATGGAGTTGCCGGCAATCGGGTGCAGCACCTTTGGCAGCGCCGAGCGCATACGAGTGCCTTGACCGGCCGCGAGGATAACGATTTCAAGAGACATGACTGGCTACCAATCCTGGGTGGTCAGCGACTGCGACCGGGGTTTGAATTCGGAAAAGAAAAAAGGGTAGCCGAGGCTACCCTTTTTTATCAATCGCACAACAAGCGGCTGACGGATTAACCGCCAAACTTCTTGCGGATCTGCTGGACGGTGCGCAGCTGAGCTGCAGCCTCGGCCAGACGTGTGGCAGCGGCGCCGTAATCGAAGTCCGCGCCTTTTTCGTTCAGGGCATTCTCGGCAGCCTTGAGAGCGGCCTGCGCCTGAGCTTCATCCAGGTCAGCAGCACGTTGCACGGTATCGGCAAGTACCTTGACCATGTTCGGCTGAACCTCGAGGAAACCACCGGAGATGTAGAACACCTCGGCTTCCCCGCCTTGCTTGATCAGGCGGATCGGACCTGGCTTCAGATTAGTGATCAGCGGCGCGTGACCCAGAGCGATACCAAGATCACCCAGTGCACCGTGCGCAATCACCATCTCGACCAGGCCGGAAAAGATTTCCCCTTCCGCGCTGACGATATCGCAATGGACTGTCATAGCCATCTGATTGCCTCAACCTAAATTAGCGCCCGTTGCCGGGCGCCGGGATTACAGTTTCTTGGCTTTCTCGATCGCTTCTTCGATGCCGCCAACCATGTAGAACGCTTGTTCTGGCAGGTGGTCGTAGTCACCGTTGAGGATGCCTTTGAAGCCAGCAATGGTGTCTTTCAGGGAAACGTATTTACCCGAAGCACCGGTGAAGACTTCAGCCACGAAGAACGGCTGGGACAAGAAGCGCTGGATTTTACGAGCACGGTTAACCAACTGTTTGTCGGCTTCCGAGAGTTCGTCCATACCCAAGATCGCGATGATGTCTTTCAGCTCTTTGTAACGTTGCAGAACGTACTGAACGCCGCGAGCGGTGTCGTAGTGGTCCTGGCCGATCACGTTCGGGTCCAGCTGGCGCGAAGTCGAATCCAGTGGATCTACCGCCGGGTAGATACCCAGGGAAGCGATGTCACGGGACAGAACGACGGTGGCGTCCAAGTGGGCGAAGGTGGTCGCTGGCGACGGGTCAGTCAAGTCGTCCGCCGGTACGTATACCGCCTGGATCGAGGTGATCGAACCTTCCTTGGTCGAAGTGATACGTTCCTGCAGAACGCCCATCTCTTCAGCCAGGGTCGGCTGGTAACCTACTGCCGAAGGCATACGGCCCAGCAGTGCGGATACTTCAGTACCGGCCAGGGTGTAACGATAGATGTTGTCGACGAACAGCAGAACGTCGTTACCTTCGTCACGGAACTTCTCGGCCATGGTCAGGCCGGTCAGTGCTACGCGCAGACGGTTACCCGGCGGCTCGTTCATCTGACCGTAAACCAGTGCCACTTTGTCCAGAACGTTGGAGTCCTTCATCTCGTGGTAGAAGTCGTTACCCTCACGAGTACGCTCACCCACACCGGCGAACACGGAATAACCGCTGTGCTCGATGGCGATGTTACGGATCAGTTCCATCATGTTTACGGTTTTGCCTACACCGGCACCACCGAACAGACCGACTTTACCGCCCTTGGCGAACGGGCAAACCAGGTCGATAACCTTGATGCCGGTTTCCAGCAGGTCGTTGCCGCCTGCTTGCTCGGCGAACGAAGGAGCTGCGCGGTGAATGCCCCAGCGCTCTTCGGTGTCGATCGGGCCAGCTTCGTCGATCGGGTTGCCGAGGACGTCCATGATCCGGCCCAGGGTCGCTTTACCGACCGGTACGGAAATGGCTGCGCCAGAGTCGCTGACTTCCAGACCGCGCTTCAAGCCCTCGGTGGAACCCATCGCAATGGTACGCACCACGCCGTCGCCCAGCTGCTGCTGAACTTCCAGAGTGGTTGCGGCCGCGCTTTGTACAGTCAGCGCGTTATAGATGCTCGGTACGCTGTCGCGTGGAAATTCCACGTCGATAACGGCGCCGATGATTTGAACGATACGTCCGCTACTCATAGCTGGATCCTCTGAATATTTGAACCGTTAAACCGCGGCAGCGCCGCCGACGATTTCCGAGATCTCTTGGGTGATCGCAGCCTGACGCGCCTTGTTGTAGATCAGCTGCAAATCGCTGATCAAATCACCGGCGTTGTCGGTAGCGTTCTTCATCGCGATCATCCGCGCAGCCTGTTCAGCCGCGTTGTTCTCGACCACCGCCTGGTAGACCTGCGACTCGACGTAACGGACCATCAAGCCGTCAAGCAGCTCTTTGGCATCCGGTTCGTAGAGATAGTCCCAGTGGTGCTTGAGATCCTGATCCGGGGTTGCCACCAGTGGAATCAACTGCTCCACGGTAGGCTGTTGCGTCATGGTGTTGATGAACTTGTTGGACACCACGGACAGGCGGTCAATACGGCCGTCCAGGTAGGCATCCAGCATCACCTTGACGCTGCCGATCAGATCATTGATCGACGGCTCTTCACCCAGGTGGCTGATAGCTGCAACGACGTTACCGCCGAAGTTGCGGAAAAAGGCCGCACCCTTGCTACCGACTACACACAGATCGATCTCGACGCCGTTTTCGCGGTTTACCGCCATGTCCTTGACCAGGGCCTTGAACAGGTTGGTGTTCAAGCCGCCGCACAGACCACGGTCACTGCTCACGACGACATAACCGACGCGCTTGATTTCGCGGTCGATCATGAACGGGTGGCGGTATTCCGGGTTGGCGTTGGCCAGATGCCCAATTACCTGGCGGATACGCTCCGCATAAGGACGGCTAGCAGCCATGCGCATTTGTGCCTTGCGCATTTTGCTGACCGCCACTTTTTCCATGGCGCTGGTAATCTTTTGCGTGCTTTTGATGCTCGCAATCTTACTGCGAATCTCTTTTGCGCCTGCCATGTAACACCTATCAGGTTAGCAAGCGGGAGCCTCGCGGCTCCCGCTGCGGCTTACCAGGTTTGGGTGGCCTTGAACTTCTCGATACCGGCTTTCATGCCAGCGTCGATTTCGTCATTGAAGTCACCTTTAACGTTGATCTTGGCCATCAAATCGGCGTGATCGCGGTTGAAGAAAGCAATCAGCGCTTGTTCGAAGCTGCCAACCTTGGTGATTTCAATGTCAGTCAGGAACCCACGCTCAGCGGCATACAGCGACAGCGCCATGTCAGCGATCGACATTGGTGCGTATTGCTTCTGCTTCATCAGCTCGGTAACGCGCTGACCATGCTCAAGTTGCTTGCGGGTCGCTTCGTCCAGGTCAGAAGCGAACTGGGCGAATGCCGCCAGTTCACGGTACTGAGCCAGAGCGGTACGGATACCACCGGAGAGCTTCTTGATGATCTTGGTCTGAGCGGCACCACCCACACGGGATACCGAAACACCGGCGTTCACTGCAGGGCGGATGCCCGAGTTGAACATGGCCGATTCCAGGAAGATCTGACCGTCGGTGATGGAAATCACGTTGGTCGGAACGAACGCGGAAACGTCGCCAGCCTGGGTTTCGATGATCGGCAGTGCGGTCAGGGAGCCGGTTTTGCCGGTCACTGCGCCGTTGGTGAACTTCTCTACGTATTCTTCCGAAACGCGGGATGCGCGCTCCAGCAGACGGGAGTGGAGATAGAACACGTCGCCTGGGTAAGCTTCACGGCCTGGTGGACGGCGCAGCAGCAGGGAGATCTGGCGGTAAGCCACTGCCTGCTTGGACAGATCGTCATAAACGATCAGCGCGTCTTCACCGCGGTCGCGGAAGAATTCACCCATGGTGCAACCGGAGTACGGTGCCAGGAATTGCAGCGCAGGAGATTCCGAAGCACTGGCAGCCACGATGATCGTGTTGGCCAGTGCGCCGTTTTCTTCCAGCTTGCGAACCACGTTGGCGATGGTCGATTGCTTCTGACCGATCGCTACGTAGACGCAGAAAATGCCGCTGTCTTTCTGGTTGATGATCGCGTCGATCGCCAGAGCGGTTTTACCGATCTGACGGTCACCGATGATCAGCTCACGCTGGCCACGGCCGACCGGGATCATGGCATCGACAGCCTTGTAGCCAGTCTGTACAGGCTGGTCTACCGACTTACGCCAGATCACGCCTGGAGCAACTTTCTCGACCGCGTCGGTCTCGGTGTTGCCCAGTGGACCTTTGCCGTCAACAGGGTTACCCAGAGCATCGACTACGCGGCCCAGCAATTCCTTACCAACAGGAACTTCGAGGATGCGGCCGGTGCACTTGGCGCTCATGCCTTCAGCCAGCGACTGGTAGGAGCCCAATACCACGGCACCTACGGAGTCCTGCTCCAGGTTGAGGGCCATACCGTAGACGCCGCCCGGAAACTCGATCATCTCGCCGTACATGACGTCGGCCAGACCGTGAATCCGCACGATGCCGTCAGATACGCTGACGACAGTGCCTTCGTTACGGGCTTGGGAGGTCACATCGAGCTTGTCGATGCGGCCCTTGATAATTTCACTTATTTCGGAAGGATTGAGTTGCTGCATTGCTCTGCTGCCCCTTCAAACTCAAGATTTCAATGCTTCGGCAAGTTTCGCGATTTTGCCGCGAATCGAGCCATCGATAACCAGGTCGCCGGCGCGGATCACGACACCACCAATCAAGGCAGCGTCCTCCGCAACTTGCAGGCGCACTTCCCGGTTGAGTCGTGCACTGAGAACCTTGGCGAGTTTGTCTTGCTGTTCTTGGTTCAATGCGAAAGCACTGGTCACTTCAACGTCTACCGATTTCTCTTGTTCGGCCTTGTACAGGTCGAACAGAGCGGCGATCTCCGGCAGAAGCAGGAGACGGTCGTTTTCGGCAACGACGTTGATGAAATTGCGTGCCTTTTCATCAAACTTGTCGCCGCACACGTCAATGAACGTGGCGGCCTTTTCTGCGCTCGTCAGTCGCGGGGCCTTGAGCACGCGCTGCAGGGTGTCGTCTTGCGACACCGCTGCTGCCAGGCCGAGCATGGCTGACCAATTGGCCAGTTGCTGGTGGGCCTGAGCGTGCTCGAAGGCCGCCTTAGCGTAAGGTCGGGCCAACGTGGTCAGTTCTGCCATGATCGCCCTCGCTTAGATTTCAGCAGCCAGTTGGTTAACCAGCTCTGCGTGCGCGTTTTGATCGATTGTGGCACCCAGGATCTTCTCGGCGCCGCCAACAGCCAGCAAGCCCACTTGGGCACGCAGCTTGTCTTTGACGCTGTTCAGTTCCTGTTCGATCTCGGCTTGAGCCTGAACCTTCACACGGTCAGCGTCGATACGGGCTTTTTCAACAGCCTCTTCGACGATCTGGTTACCGCGTTTCTTGGCTTGCTCGATGATTTCAGCTGCCTGAGCTTTCGCTTCGCGCAGTTGCTGACCCGCTTTCTCTTGGGCCAACTCCAGGTCGCGAGCTGCACGGCTGGCAGCGTCCAGACCATCAGCGATCTTCTTTTGACGTTCGTGCAGAGCAGCGATGACCGGAGGCCATACATACTTCATGCAGAACAGTACAAAAATCAGGAACGCAACGGACTGGCCAATCAGGGTCGCATTAATGTTCACGCCAACACCTCGCAGTTACGTTGTCCATCACACCAAATTACCCGGAATATCCGAGTAATCAGCCAGCGATCTGACCAACGAACGGGTTCGCAAAGGTGAAGAACAGAGCGATACCAACACCGATCATGGTTACGGCGTCGAGCAGACCGGCAACGATGAACATTTTAACTTGCAGCATTGGAACCATTTCTGGCTGACGCGCTGCGCCTTCCAGGAACTTGCCGCCCAGCAGGCCGAAACCAATTGCGGTACCCAGTGCGCCCAGGCCGATCAACAGTGCAACAGCGATAGCGGTTAGACCAACTACAGTTTCCATCTTTCCTCCCGACTTTTACGTCGTATGGTTTAGGTTTTTTAGATTAAAGCGGTAAAACAAATCGTTTCAGATGCCCCGTCAGGAGCCCCTTCCCGTTTCACCGGGAAGGACATCAGACTAGTCGAGACTCGTCTTAATGGTTTTCTTCGTGCGCCATCGACAGGTAGACGATGGTCAGCATCATGAAGATGAACGCCTGCAGGGTGATGATCAGGATGTGGAACACTGCCCACGCCCACTGCAGAACAACGCCCAGGCCACTCAGCCAGAGCAGGCCGCTGCCGAACATCACAGCGATCAGAATGAACACCAGCTCGCCGGCATACATGTTGCCGAACAGACGCAGAGCCAGAGAGATCGGCTTGGCGATCAGGGTGACGAATTCCAGCAGGAAGTTCACCGGGATCAGCAGGGCCTGAACGAAGATGTTCTTGCTGCCGAACGGGTGCAGGGTGAGTTCGCCGATAAAGCCGCCGATGCCCTTGACCTTGATGCTGTAGAAAATGATCAGTGCAAACACCGAGAACGCCATGCCCAGGGTCGCGTTCGGGTCGGTGGTCGACACGGCGCGGAACGGGATGTGCGCATCACCGGAGATCAGGATGGCCAACTGAGGAATCCAGTCGACCGGTACGAGGTCGACGGCGTTCATCAGAAACACCCAGACGAAGATGGTCAGTGCCAGCGGTGCAATCACCGGGCTACGGCCATGGAAGCTGTCTTTCACGCTGCCATCGACGAATTCGACCAATACTTCAACGAAGTTCTGCAAAGCACCCGGCTGACCCGACGTCGCTTTCTTTGCCGCCATGCGGAAAAGGAGAACGAAAATCAGACCCAGCGCGACCGACCAGCCGAGAGTATCGACGTGGAAAGCCCAGAAGCCCATTTCCTTGGCTTCTGCTGCGGTGTGGGCAAAGCCCCAGCCGCCGTTGGGTAGCTGACCGAAAGTCAGGTTCTGCAAGTGGTGCTGGATATAGCCCGAAGCGGTTGTTTCTGCCATGGTTGCCTCAAACGCCCTAAGGTCTCGAAAGTCTTGTTCTCATCAGCAGGGGAGCGAACCAGCTGACCGACTGAGTCAGCACGAACACGCCAAATACTGCGATTGGCGCCAGTGGCTTCACACCTGCGAACACCAGTGCAAACAGCACTGCCGTCAAAATCAGTTTGCCTGCCTCGCCGGCATAAAAAGACCGTACGATGGACTGGGCTGTTCGGGCGCCGGAAAACCGAAATGCCCTATGAGCGAAATACACATTGGGCAGCAAGGCTATCAGGCCTCCGCAAAGTCCCGAGTACCCGGCAACGACTCCATGCCATTGCCAGAGCGCCAAAGCGGCAATAAGCAGAACGACAAATTGAGCCATCAACACCGGAAATACCGCCAGGCGATGGAAAGGCAAGCGGTTTGGCGTGCGGGTTTCCATCACAAATGCTCTCCAATGGTCGGCTGCCAGAATTCAATAACTTGGCATAATTTGTGCCGACAAAATGCGCGCAGAGTATAGGGGCGGTTCTGCCCCTATTCAACTGTCAGGTAGTGATTTCCGACTGCACGCTACATGAGGAAATGTTTCAGCGGATGTGCGCGAGCACACCTTGAAGCTCATCAAGCGAGTTATAACCAATCACCAATTGGCCCTTGCCCTTCTTCCCGTGGCGAATCTGCACCGCAGAGCCCAGGCGCTCGGCCAGCCGCTGCTCGAGGCGGGCGATGTCCGGGTCGGGTTTTGCAGCTTCCACAGGCTCCGGTTTGCCACTCAACCACTGGCGAACCAGTGCCTCGGTTTGGCGCACAGTCAGCCCTCGTGCGACAACATGTCGCGCCCCTTCGACCTGCTGATTGTCCGGTAGACCGAGCAAGGCACGTGCGTGACCCATTTCCAGATCACCGTGCGACAGCATGGTTTTGATGACCTCAGGCAGTGCAATAAGTCGCAACAGGTTAGCCACAGTCACTCGAGACTTACCCACAGCCTCGGCAACCTGCTGCTGAGTCAGCTGGAACTCCTGCTGCAAACGCTGCAAGGCGACTGCTTCTTCGATCGGGTTGAGATCCTCACGCTGGATGTTTTCGATCAGCGCAATCGCAATGGCCGTTTCATCAGGCACATCGCGCACCATTGCAGGGATGGTTTCCTGCCCGGCCTGCTGACTCGCGCGCCAGCGGCGTTCACCAGCGATAATCTCGAAGCGGCCACCGCCAATCGGTCGTACTACGATCGGCTGCATCACGCCTTGGGCCTTGATCGACTGCGCGAGTTCTTCGAGTGCCTGGGGATCCATATCGCGGCGCGGCTGATATTTGCCGCGCTGCAGCAGGTCCAGCGGCAGGTGTTGCAGTTCGCGGGTGTCAGCCTGCGCGGCTTGTTCTTCCAGCGCGCTGACCGTCGGACCACTCAGCAGTGCATCCAGTCCACGTCCGAGACCTCGTTTCTTGACGGCCATGGGGATTCCTTAAGTTGGCTGGGCAGCGGCGATACGTGAATTTTTGCGCTGACGGCGAACCATCTCGCCCGCCAGGGCCAGATAGGCCAGCGCGCCACGCGATTGCTTGTCGTAAGCCAGCGCCGGCATGCCATAGCTCGGTGCTTCGGCCAGGCGGATGTTGCGCGGGATCACCGTGTCGTACAGCTGATCGCCGAAGTGTTCCTTGAGCTGCGCCGAGACATCGTTCATCAGGCTCAGGCGCGGGTCATACATGGTCCGCAGCAGGCCTTCGACTTTCAGGTTCGGATTCAGCAGTTCAGCGATGCGCTTGATGTTATCCACAAGGTCGCTCAAACCTTCCAGCGCAAAATATTCGCACTGCATGGGGATAATGACGCCGTCAGCGGCGACCAATGCGTTAAGCGTGAGCATCGACAGCGACGGTGGGCAGTCGATCAGAATGTAATCGTAGTTGTCACGGATGGGCGCCAGCGCGCTACGCAGACGGCTTTCCTTCATCTGCATTTCCAGCAGCACCACTTCGGCCGCGGTCAGGTCGCGGTTGGCCGGGAGCAGTTGGTAACCGCCGTGCTCGGAGAAGTGCATGGCCTGGCCCAAGTCGCATTCGCCGATCAGCAGATCGTAGACCGAGTTTTCCAGACCATGTTTATCCACACCGCTACCCATGGTGGCGTTGCCTTGTGGATCGAGATCGATCAACAGCACCCGGCGCTTGGTCGCGACCAGGGATGCTGCGAGGTTGATGCAGGTGGTGGTCTTGCCCACACCACCTTTCTGGTTCGCTATCGCGAATACCTTAGCCATTCTTGCTTGTGTTCCCAATCATGCCGTGCGGCGCAGTATCAGCAGATGGCGTTGGCCTTGGCAACCGGGGACGGCCAGGGCGTGTTCGCTATCGAGTTTGAAATCTGCCGGCAATGCTACCAGCTCATCGGCCGGATGAACGCCCTTCATTGCCAGCCAGCGTGTATCGGCGTCGCCCAGGTGGCGAGTCCAGTTAGTGAAGTTTTCCATGCTGCTGAATGCCCGGGAAATGATCCCGTTGAACGGCTGGGCAGGCTGAAACGCTTCGACGCGACTGTGGATAACTTGCAGGTTATCCAGCTTGAGTTCGAGTTTGACCTGAGTCAGGAAGCGGGTTTTCTTGCCATTGCTGTCCAGGCAGGTCACTTGCGATCCCGGATACAGGATCGCCAGCGGAATACCTGGCATCCCGCCGCCACTGCCAACGTCGAGCCAGCGGCCGTTTTCGATGAACGACATCACGCTCAGACTATCGAGCAAGTGACGCGAAACCATTTCGTCCGGATCGCGCACGGCAGTGAGGTTGTAGGCCTGGTTCCATTTGATCAACAGGGCCAGATAACCCAGCAGCAATTCGTGCTGGGTATGCGTGAGCTCAATACCGAGCTCAAGGGCTCCTGTGGATAACTCTTCGGCGTGTTGCGAAGTGACTTGGGCACTCAAGCGCTTTGCTCCAACTGACGGCCCGCGCCGCGTTTTTTCAAATGAATCATCAACAGCGAAATGGCTGCCGGGGTCACGCCCGGAATTCGCGAAGCCTGACCGAGCGTCTCAGGGCGAGTCGCGCCGAGCTTGCTCTGGATCTCCTTGGAGAGACCGGAAATGTTCGTGTAGTCGATATCCACAGGCAATTTGGTGTCTTCACTGGCGCGCAGCCGGGCGATTTCATCCTGTTGACGATCGATGTAACCGGCGTACTTGGTCTTGATTTCGACCTGCTCGGCAACCTGTGGATCTTCAGCGCCCTGCCCGGTCACCTCGACCAGACCGGCGTAATCGATTTCCGGACGGCTCAACAGGTTGAGCAAGTTGTATTCGTGGGTCAGCGGCGTGCCGAATTTCTCGGCAATCGCCTCGCCCTGAGGGGTATTCGGCCGTACCCAGGTGCTCTTCAGACGCTGCTCTTCGAGCTCGATGCTTTCGCGTTTCTTGCAGAAGGCCGCCCAACGCGCGTCATCGACCAGACCAAGCTCGCGACCTTTTTCGGTCAGACGCAAGTCGGCGTTGTCCTCGCGCAGGATCAGGCGGTACTCGGCGCGTGAAGTGAACATGCGGTACGGCTCTTGGGTACCGAGGGTGATCAGGTCGTCGACCAGAACGCCGATGTACGCTTCATCGCGACGCGGACACCAGGCTTCTTTGCCCTTGGCACGCAGCGCAGCGTTGGCCCCGGCGAGCAGACCTTGCGCGCCAGCTTCTTCGTAACCGGTGGTGCCATTGATCTGCCCGGCGAAGAACAGACCGCCGATGACTTTGGTTTCCAGGCTGTACTTCAAGTCGCGCGGATCGAAGTAGTCGTACTCGATTGCATAACCCGGACGCACGATGTGCGCGTTTTCCATGCCGCGGATCGATTGCACGATCTGCAACTGCACATCAAACGGCAAGCTTGTGGATATCCCGTTCGGGTACAGCTCATGGGTGGTCAGACCTTCCGGCTCGATGAACACCTGATGGCTTTCCTTGTCGGCAAAGCGGTGAATCTTGTCTTCGATCGACGGGCAATAACGCGGGCCGACGCCTTCGATTTCACCGGCAGCGGAATACATCGGCGAACGATCAAGATTCGCGGCAATGATTTCGTGAGTGCGAGCGTTAGTGTGCGTAATCCAGCAACTGACCTGCCGTGGATGCTGTTCCTTGTTGCCCATGAACGACATCACCGGGATCGGCGTATCGCCTGGCTGCTCGGTCATCACCGAGAAATCCACAGATTTGCCGTCGATACGCGGCGGTGTGCCGGTTTTCAAACGGCCGACACGCAACGGCAGTTCACGCAAACGGTGCGCCAGCGCGATCGACGGCGGATCGCCGGCACGGCCACCGGAAAAATTCTGCAGACCAATGTGGATAAGTCCGCCGAGGAACGTACCGGTGGTCAGCACCACGGAGTCGGCGAAAAAACGCAGACCCATTTGCGTGACGACACCGCGGACTTGCTCCTGCTCAACGATCAGGTCGTCAGCAGCCTGTTGAAATATCCACAGGTTCGGTTGGTTTTCGAGGATTTCGCGAACAGCGGCCTTGTAGAGAATCCGGTCGGCTTGCGCACGGGTGGCCCGTACGGCCGGGCCTTTGCGGCTGTTCAATACGCGAAACTGGATGCCGCCTTTATCGGTGGCCATGGCCATCGCGCCGCCGAGGGCGTCGATTTCCTTGACCAGATGGCTTTTGCCAATACCACCGATGGCCGGGTTGCAACTCATGGCGCCAAGGGTTTCCACGTTATGCGTGAGCAACAGGGTTTTTGCGCCCATGCGTGCTGACGCCAGTGCTGCCTCGGTACCGGCATGACCGCCGCCGATGACGATCACTTCAAAACGGGAAGGGAAATCCACCACGCACCTCGTGCCTGCTTAAGTAGGTCATTCAGGAAATAGTTGAGCTCAGGTTTCTGAACCTGGTCGGCAAGTATAGGGACTTCGCCCTTTCTAAAGAACCCTTTGAACAAAATTTAACCAGCTGTGGAGAACTCGAGGTTAAAAGAATAAAAAAGAGAGAAATTTATAAAACCTTTGTTTTTATGTTTATTCTTACTGAGCGTGCTTTCTGTGGATAGATCGCCACAGCCCTTATTTTACAATGTGTACAGACTTTCAAAACCCTGTGTTCAGGTGCCAATGAGGCCCTTGGATAACCGGTTTAAGCCTGTGGATGAACAGCATGGTTATCCACAGGGCGGGTTATATTCAGTTTTCGAGCCCTGTTATCAACTGACCTTACCGGCAGTTATTCACAGAGCTTAATCCACAGAAAATTGCCGGAAGGGGTTTTTTCAGGCGCAGAAAAGCCTCAGCGAAGGATCGGTGAGGCATGGGGAAGCCATAGCAGGAAGTGAAAAGTCTATTGTGAGAGAAGGTAACAGAGGCTAATAATAGCCATTATCATTAACTCGCCAGTTCCTCCCCATGTCCCTACCCGCCCACACCGCTGCGATTGAGCAAATCTACGAGCAACACCATTCGTGGCTGTATGGTTGGCTCAAGGGCAAACTGCATAACACCTGCGATGCAGCCGATGTGGCACATGACACGTTTCTGAGAATTCTGGCGGCGCGCAATGCGGCGCATATTCGAGAGCCGAGGGATTACCTGGCGACCATCGCACGCGGTCTGGTCATCGATCGCTATCGACGGTGCTCCATCGAAACCGCGTATTTGCAGACATTGGCGGCTCGGCCCGAAGGCCTGGTCATCAGCGAAGAAGATAAGGCGCTGATTATTGAAACGCTGGTCGCTGTGGATAAAGCATTGGCCGGCCTTGGCACGCGGGCACGGCGGATATTCATCCTCTCGCAGGTGGATGGCATGACTTATCAACAGATCGCTCTGCAGCTGAAGGTTTCGCTGACCACAGTCAAGAAACACATGATCCGCGCCCTGACTGAATGTGCTGTTGTCATGGCGCAGC
Organism: Pseudomonas sp. TSRC2-2; assembly: GCF_049897785.1. Classification (NCBI taxonomy): domain Bacteria; kingdom Pseudomonadati; phylum Pseudomonadota; class Gammaproteobacteria; order Pseudomonadales; family Pseudomonadaceae; genus Pseudomonas; species Pseudomonas sp. TSRC2-2. The sequence goes on along the minus strand of NZ_JAFCWZ010000001.1, from coordinate 139,337 downwards.
ATTAATGGCCATCGCCCCCAACCGCCAGGTATTCGAAACCGCCGCCAGCTGGTACGTGCAATTGCAGTCCCAGCCACCGAGCCTTGCCGAACAAAAAGCCTGGCAGCTGTGGATAGAAAGCGATCCGGCGCATCTGGCGGCGTGGAACCAGATGGAACAATTGCAGCGCCACCTCGGTACGCTGCCGCAGGATCTGAAACGTCGCGCCCTCAATGGTGGCCAACCACGGCGCCAGGTACTCAAACTGTTGCTGCTTGCAGCGGGTACAGGTTTCGTGGGCTGGAATGTCCAACAACGCACATCCCTTGGATACGTCTGGGCCGACTATAAAACCGGTGTAGGCCAGCGTCGGACCGTCAGCCTCGCCGATGGCAGCCAGATCAAGCTGAACACCGACTCGGCCATAGATGTTGCTTTCGACGCAGCCCAGCGCCTGATTCGCTTGCGCTCGGGCGAAATCCTCATTCAAACCGGCAAGCTTGGCGACCAGCGCCCGTTTTACGTGCAAACCCGCGACGGTCGAATCCAGGCATTGGGCACCCGGTTCTCGGTGCATCAAATGTCGAGCTCGACCCGGGTCGGCGTGCTGGAAGATCGAGTCAGCGTTCAACCTGCGCAGTCATCCACCGCTGCGCTCATCCTGAAAGCAGGCGAAAGCACGGATTTCGATAGTCGGTATGTCGGCCTGACTCATCCTTTTCAATCATCGGAAGTGGCCTGGATCAACGGTCAATTGATCGTTCTGAATGCGCGCTTGGGCGATGTCATCGAAGCGTTGGGACGCTATCGCAGCGGTGTTTTGCATTGCGATCGCCGCGCGCGGGACTTGCGGGTCTCCGGGACGTTCCGGCTTGATTCGACCGACGCAGTGCTGGCCAACCTTCAGGCTTCGTTGCCGATCAATGTCCGCTATTTCAGCCGTTACTGGGTCTCGATCAGCCACAGAACCTGATCTAAACAACGCTTGGGGAAAAATAAGTGCAAAGAGGGTTATCTTTTTTTGCCCTGACCCGGCCCTACAGGTAATCGCGATAAACGCGGCTCTTCGCCACCTTCAGGGCACATCCACCTATGCGTCTTCCCACGTTCCGTCAGCGCTTTTCTCCTCACTGCATGGCTTACAGCTTAATGATGGCCAGCGCAGCGACCTGTCTGGTCACCAGCCACAGTGCCTTCGCTGCAACCGCATCCCAGCGTTACACCGTTGCCGCCGGTCCGCTGGACAATGCCCTGAGCCAGTTCGCCTCTGCCGCGAATGTGATTCTGTCGTTCTCGCCGCAGCAGACCAGTCGCTTGCGCAGCGCCGGGTTGAACGGCGACTTCAGCGTCGAACAGGGTTTCGCTCAATTGTTGCAAGGCTCAGGCTTACAGGCCGTGCCCCAAGCCCCGGGCAGCTACATTCTGCAGACCTTGCCCAACGGAGATTCCCTGGAACTGGCCCCGACCAACATCAACGCGCAGTTGGCCAATCCAATGGATCTGGATTATGCCGCCGACGTTGGCTACAAGGCGCAGAGCAGCCGGATCGGTACCAAAACCAGTACACCGCTATCGCAAACACCGCGTTCGGTGTCAGTGGTGACCGGGCAACGTATCAAAGATCAGAAATCTCAGACACTCACCGACGTCCTCGGCTACGTGCCGGGAATCTTCGCCCCACCGTTCGCCGCCGGTGACAGTCTGGCGGGAGACTTGTTTTACATCCGTGGTTTCAACGCCACCGATTACGGCTACGGTTTGCTGCGCGATGGACTGCGCGTGCAGGGCAATCGCTATGACACCAGCACCGAGCCGTACGGACTCGAACGGGTTGAGGTGTTCCGTGGCCCGTCTTCGCTGCTGTATGGCGAAAATGCACCGGGCGGTCTGGTCAATCTGGTCAGCAAACGCCCGACTGCCTCGCCTCACGGCGAAGTGCAGTTGGGTTATGGCTCTAACAATCGCCGGCAGATCGGCGTCGACGTCTCCGGCCCGCTCAATGACAGCGGCAACGTCCTCGGGCGTGTAGTGATGCTAGGGCGCAAATCCGATACCCAGACCGATCACGTTCCCGACGACCGCATTTATATCGCGCCTTCGCTAACGCTGAATTTCGACGATTTCAATACGCTGACTCTGTTGGCCAACTACCAGAAGGATCACACCAACATGGAGCTAGGCCTGCCGGCCGCTGGCACGTTGCTGAGCAACCCCAATGGCAAGTTGGCCAAAGACACCATGCTCGGCGACCCGGACTGGAATACTTTCGAACGGGAAACCTGGAGCACCGGTTACGAGTTCAGCCATTCGTTCAACGATGACTGGCAGTTCCGCCAGAACTCGCGCTACATGCAGTCGCGCATCACCCGCCACGAAACCTGGCCGGGCAATCTGAACAACGCCGGCTTCGGCACACGGTTGAACATGACCGCCTACGATCGCTACAACAAATCCATGGTGTATTCGCTGGATAACCAGCTGGAAGGCAAGTTCCAGGCGGGAGATCTGGAAAACACCGTGCTGTTTGGCGCCAGCTACGATCGCACTTCCTTCAACCAGGACTGGAACGCCGGCATCGTCGGGCCGATCGATGTGTATAACCCGGTTTATCTGCGCGACCCGACCACGCCGATTGCGGTGCAAAACACCTTGCTCGAGCAACAGATGAAAGGCGTTTATGCACAGATTCAGAGCAAGTACGACCACTGGCTGTTCCTGCTCGGCGGGCGCCAGGACTGGGTCGACAGTGACTTTCGCGACAAAGTGGCGCGAGGCAGCAACATCAGCTCCGAGGACAAGAAGTTCACCTATCAGGGCGGCGTGATGTATCAGTTCGACAACGGCATGACGCCGTATGTCAGCTATTCCACGGCATTCGTGCCGGTGCAGCAGATTTCCAATGCCGGCGCACCGCTTGATCCGATCACCAGCCGTCAATATGAAGTGGGTCTCAAGTACGAGCCGATCGGCTGGGATACGGCATTCACGGCCTCGCTGTATGACCTGCGCAAGAAGGACGACACCTATTTCGATGCAACGACCTCGACCTATCGCCAGGTGGGCGAGAGCCGCGCCAAAGGTGTGGAACTGGAACTCAACAGTAATCTGACGCAAAACCTCAACGTCACGGCGGCTTACACCTACACCGATGCAAAGATCACCAAGGATGCGCCGACGTCGCTGGTCAAAGGACACCAAATGACCGGAGTGCCACGTAATCAAGCCTCCGCCTGGGCGAAATATCGCTTTCTCGACGGTGATCTGAAAGGTTTGTACGTCGCGGGTGGTGTGCGTTATTTCGACAGCGCGTTTGCTTACACCTCCCCTTCGCTATACGGGAAGCTGAATGCTGGCGACGTTACGTTGGTTGACGCGGCTGTTGGCTACCAGATCGATACACACTGGAGTCTCGACCTGAACGCCAAGAACCTGTTCGATAAGGAATATGTGTCGGGCTGCAACGACGCCGGCCGCTGCTACTGGGGTGAGGATCGTACTTTGCTTGGTACGGTTTCCTACAATTGGTGACAGCAAAGAGGGTTGTGGATAATTATCCACAGCCCCCTCTGTTATTTGCCGATGCAGAAGCTGGAGAAGATTCTTCCCAGCAAATCATCTGAGCTGAACGCTCCGGTAATTTCCCCCAGCGAATGCTGAGCCTGGCGCAAATCCTCGGCGAGCAATTCGCCGGCCCCGGCCACGGTCAATTGGGCGCGGCCATGTTCCAGCGCCGCGCTGGCGTGGCGCAGTGCTTCCAGATGCCGGCGGCGTGCGCTGAAGCTGCTTTCCGAGGTCTGCTCGTAACCCATGCACGCCTTGAGATGGTCACGCAGCAGATCGAGACCTTCAGCGGACTTGGCGCTGAGACTGATCGTTACGTGACCGTCGTCACTGGTTTCCAACGCAATCATCTCGCCGGACAGATCAGCCTTGTTGCGGATCAGCGTCACTTTCGACGGATCCGGTCGGCTCTCGAGGAATTCAGGCCACAAGGCAAACGGGTCCAGTGCTTCCGGCGCGGTTGCATCGACCACCAGCAGAACCCGATCCGCTTCACCAATGGCTTTCAAGGCTCGTTCCACGCCGATCTTTTCCACATGATCATCGGTATCGCGCAGACCGGCGGTGTCGACCACATGCAGTGGCATGCCGTCGATGTGGATATGTTCGCGCAGAATATCCCGCGTTGTGCCAGCGATCTCGGTCACGATCGCGGCTTCGCGACCGGCCAATGCATTCAACAGGCTGGATTTGCCGGCATTTGGCCGACCGGCGATCACCACAGTCATGCCGTCGCGCAACAACGCACCCTGCCCGGCTTCGCGCAAGACTGTGGATAACTCGTCGCGCACCTTGTCGAGCATGCCGAGCACATGGCCGTCGGCAAGAAAGTCGATTTCCTCTTCGGGGAAGTCGATGGCGGCTTCGACATAGATGCGCAGACCGATAAGCTGTTCGGTCAAGTTATGCACACGCTGCGAGAATGCACCCTGCAATGAACGCAACGCATTGCGCGCCGCTTGTGCAGAACTGGCTTCGATCAAATCGGCTATGGCCTCGGCCTGGGCCAGATCGAGTTTGTCATTGAGAAAGGCGCGCTCGCTGAATTCACCCGGACGGGCCAGACGGCAACCCAGTTCCAGGCAGCGTTTGAGCAACATGTCGAGCACGATCGGGCCACCGTGGCCCTGCAATTCCAGGACGTCTTCGCCGGTGAACGAGTTCGGCCCCGGGAAATACAGTGCCAGACCTTCATCCAGCACCTGCTGATCGTCGCTGAAAAACGGCCCGTAATGGGCGTATCGCGGTTTCAGTTCTCGGCCGCTGATGGCTTTTGCCGCCACATTGGCCAACGGCCCGGAAATACGGACGATGCCCACACCGCCGCGACCTTGGGCGGTGGCGACGGCGGCGATGGTTTCACGGGGTGTGCTCATAAAGCGGCATCCAGACAAAAGTGGCAGATAGCAAAACGCCCCACTAGGGGGCGTTTTGAGTGGTGTTATCCACAGTGCAAGTTACGCCTCGGCTTTTTTCGTTGCCGCTTCGATCTTACGCGTGATGTACCACTGTTGTGCAATCGACAGGCAGTTGTTCACTACCCAGTACAGCACCAGACCTGCCGGGAACCACAGGAAGAAGAAGGTGAAGATGATTGGCATCATTTTCATCACTTTCGCCTGCATCGGATCCGGAGGAGTCGGGTTCAGCTGCTGCTGGATGAACATGGTTGCGCCCATGATGATCGGCAGAATGAAGAACGGATCCTTGATCGACAGGTCAGTGATCCACAGCATGAACGGCGCCTGGCGCATTTCCACGCTTTCCAGCAGAACCCAGTACAGCGACAGGAAGACCGGCATCTGCACGAGGATTGGCAAGCAGCCGCCCAGTGGATTGATCTTCTCTTTCTTGTACAGCTCCATCATGGCTTGCGACATCTTCTGCCGGTCATCGCCATGTTGCTCTTTCAGCGCAGCCAATTTCGGCGCCACGGCACGCATGCGCGCCATCGACTTGTAGCTGGCCGCTGACAGCGGGAAGAAAATCCCTTTGATCAGCATGGTAAGGAAGATGATCGACCAGCCCCAGTTACCGACAATCGCGTGGATGTGTTGCAGCAGCCAGAAGATAGGCTGGGCAATGAACCACAGAATGCCGTAATCGACGGTCAATTCCAGACCTGGGGACAACTCTTTCAGCACTGCCTGACTTTTCGGACCGGCGTACAGCACAGCGCTGGTTTCAACCTTGGCACCCGGAGCAGCGGTCAACGTAGGACCGGTGTAACCGATGATGTAGTTGCCTTTGCTGTCTTTTCGGGTCTGGACGATGTTGTTTTCGCCCTTGGCCGGAATCCACGCAGTCACGAAGTAATGTTGCAGCCAGGCGACCCAGCCACCGGTGACGGTTTCTTTGAGCTGCGCCTTGTCCATGTCCTTCATGGACACTTTCTTGTACGGCTCCGAACTTGTCCACAGGGCAGCGCCCAGGTAAGTCGCAGTGCCAGTAGCTGTTGTGGACGAAGGATCCGCGCTTGCATCACGTTTCAGCTGAGCGAACATCGCGCCGTTCCAGGGCTGAGCGCTCTGGTTATCCACAATGTAGGAAACGGCAACGTCGTACAGGCCACGTTTGACGGTGAAACGCTTGATGTAGTTGACGCTGTCCTTGCTGAATTTCAGGTCAACCACGAGTTGATCCTGACCGTCAGCCAGTTGGTAAACCTTCTTCTCCGAGGAATAAACCGGACGACCGGCCGGGTTTGCATCCGGGCCGTTGGTGCCGATCAGACCGCTTTGCGCCAGATAAACACGTTCGCCGCCGTTGTCGAACAGCTGGAACGGCACGTCAGGACGGTCCTGACGACGTGGATACAGAGGCAGAGTCAGTTGCGCAACGTCGCCACCTTGTGGATCGATCGCCAGATCGAGCACATCGGTCTTGACCTGAATCAGGTCCTTGCTGGCGGCAACCGGCGTTTCGGCAGGTGCGCTGGTATCGCTGGCGGCGCGCGGAATATCGTCACTGGCGGCATTGGTGCCAGTGGCGGTGTCCGGCAAACCGGATGTAGTCGTACTGGAAGCAACATTCTGAGTCGGCAGGGCAGCCTGGCCATAATCCTGGTTCCATTTAAGAACCATGACGTAGGACACGATTGCCAGGGCGACGATCAGGATCGTGCGTTTGATATCCATGATTACTCGGCCATCGAAGAAGAACGGGAGGTAGGGACAGGTGGAACCGGGTCATAACCACCGGGATTCCACGGATGACAGCGACCTAAACGACGAAAGGTCAGCCAGCCACCGCGCAGAAGGCCATGATTTTCAATGGCTTCATACGCGTAGCAGGAACAACTGGGGTAGAAGCGACAGTGGCTGGCCATTAAAGGACTAATGGCATAGCGATAAAACTGGATCGGAACGAGGGCCAGTTTACGCATCGGTACTGTCTACCCCTACAGTTTCGGTTGTGACTGCCGGAACTGGCTTGTTACGCGCCAGACGCTTCCAGAGTTTGCCGAAATGCTGAATCAATTCGGGGTTTTCTACATCACCCAAACCTTTGCGCGCGACGATAACGATGTCCCAGCCGACCAGTGAATCCTGGTGCAGACGGAACGATTCGCGCATCAGACGTTTGAGGCGATTGCGCTCAACGGAGAGCTTTACGCTCTTTTTCCCGATAACCAGCCCTAGTCGGGGGTGATCAAGATCGTTGTCGCGTGCAAGGAGCAGGAGATTTTTCCCCGGAACCTTGCCGGTAGGGGAGTCAAAGACTGCCTTGAAATGCCGGGGGGTAAGCAGACGCTTTTCCCGACTGAAGTCCTGACTCACCTCCAGTACCGGATTATCAAACTGCCAGACGCGCACGACCTTTGGCGCGACGACGCGACAGGACTGCGCGGCCGTTCTTGGTAGCCATGCGAGCACGGAAACCGTGGGTACGAGCGCGTTTGATAGTGCTTGGTTGGAAAGTACGTTTCATGTCGTGTTACCTGGTTCGTCCACAACGGGCCGGAATGGCCCCCGTTTTAAGAGACCGGGGATTCTAGAGAAAGCAAGCCTTCAGGTCAATTTCCAACCAGCGTTTCCTTATAAATAGATCCGAGTGGGGTTTTAGCTCGAAAGCCTGTCCGCCAGATATAAAAATAAAGAAGGGAATTATTTAAAGCTTTTCTGTAAAGCTTGTAAAAGCTAGGCACGGGTTCTTCTGTGGATAACCGCCACGAGGCCTTATTCCATGTGATGTACAGAGAATGACAACTACAGGGGAAAACCGTGTTCAGCCTGTGCTGCGCTATCGGATAAGCTGTGAGTGAAAGGGCCTGTTATCCACAGGCCAGTTATCCACCGGGTTCAGCCCCCAGTTGTCCAGTGCCCTCAGAGGTGTTTATCCACAGGGCTTATTCACAGACCGTTGGTCGCCTTTCGTGACGCCTGTGCGTTGATAAATGATGGCGATGGAGCTACCTGCATGTGGATAAGTTAACGGCTCGCCGCTACAATGGCCGCTTGTTTTTGCCTCACCGGCTTTCAACTTAGGGGATATCCGTGTCAGTGGAACTTTGGCAGCAGTGCGTAGAGCTTTTGCGCGAAGAGCTGCCTGCCCAACAATTCAACACCTGGATCCGTCCACTACAGGTCGAAGCCGAAGGCGACGAGTTGCGCGTCTACGCACCGAATCGGTTCGTGCTGGACTGGGTCAACGAAAAGTACCTGGGCCGGGTTCTTGAATTGCTGGATGAGCACGGCAATGGCTCGACGCCGGCGCTGTCCTTGTTAATAGGCAGCAAACGCAGCTCCGCACCGCGTGCCGCACCGAATGCCCCGCTGGCGGCGGCGCAGGTTTCCCAGGCGCAGGCCAATAACGTGCCGACGAACAACCTGGCACCGGCGCCCGCTCCGGCCAAGCGTTCCACGCAGAAAACTGCTGAAGTCAGTGAGGAGCCGTCCCGTGACAGCTTCGACCCGATGGCCGGCGCTGCTTCGCAACAGGCCCCGGTTCGCGCCGAACAGCGCACCGTGCAGGTCGAAGGTGCGCTCAAGCACACCAGTTACCTGAACCGTACATTCACCTTCGAGAATTTCGTAGAAGGTAAATCCAACCAGCTCGCCCGTGCGGCGGCCTGGCAAGTGGCGGACAACCCCAAGCACGGTTACAACCCATTGTTCCTTTATGGTGGCGTCGGCTTGGGTAAAACCCACTTGATGCACGCGGTGGGCAACCACCTATTAAAGAAGAATCCGAATGCCAAGGTCGTGTACCTGCATTCCGAGCGTTTCGTGGCCGACATGGTCAAGGCGCTGCAACTGAACGCGATCAACGAATTCAAGCGCTTCTACCGTTCGGTGGACGCCTTGCTCATCGACGATATTCAGTTCTTCGCTCGCAAGGAGCGCTCTCAGGAAGAGTTTTTCCACACCTTCAACGCCCTGCTTGAAGGTGGTCAGCAGGTCATTCTTACCAGTGACCGCTACCCGAAAGAAATCGAAGGCCTTGAAGAACGTCTGAAATCCCGCTTCGGCTGGGGCCTTACCGTTGCCGTCGAGCCGCCGGAACTGGAAACCCGCGTGGCGATCCTGATGAAAAAGGCCGATCAGGCTAAGGTCGAGTTGCCCCATGACGCCGCGTTCTTCATTGCCCAGCGTATTCGCTCCAACGTCCGTGAGCTGGAAGGCGCGCTGAAACGCGTGATCGCCCACTCGCACTTCATGGGCCGCGACATCACCATCGAGCTGATCCGCGAATCCCTGAAAGACCTGCTGGCGTTGCAGGACAAACTGGTCTCTGTGGATAACATTCAGCGCACCGTCGCCGAATACTACAAGATCAAGATCTCCGACCTGCTGTCCAAGCGCCGTTCGCGCTCGGTTGCACGTCCGCGTCAGGTGGCGATGGCGTTGTCCAAGGAACTGACCAACCACAGCCTGCCGGAAATCGGCGATGTGTTTGGCGGTCGCGACCACACCACCGTGTTGCACGCCTGCCGCAAGATCAATGAACTTAAGGAATCCGACGCGGACATCCGCGAGGACTACAAGAACCTGCTGCGTACATTGACCACTTGATGAACACCAGCGCAGCTTATTAAGGCAAGGGACTAGACCATGCATTTCACCATTCAACGCGAAGCCCTGTTGAAACCCCTGCAACTGGTCGCAGGCGTCGTCGAGCGCCGACAGACCTTGCCGGTACTCTCCAACGTGCTGTTGGTTGTCGAAGGCCAGCAACTGTCGCTGACCGGTACCGACCTGGAAGTCGAACTGGTTGGTCGTGTGCAACTTGAAGAGCCTGCCGAAACGGGCTCCATCACGGTGCCGGCGCGCAAGCTGATGGACATCTGCAAAAGCCTGCCCAACGATGCGCTGATCGACATCAAAGTCGACGAGCAGAAGCTCGTGGTGAAGGCTGGTCGCAGCCGTTTCACCCTGTCGACCCTGCCGGCCAACGATTTCCCGACCGTCGAAGAAGGCCCGGGCTCGCTGACCTGCAGCCTGGAGCAAAGCAAGCTGCGTCGACTGATCGAACGCACCAGCTTCGCCATGGCCCAGCAGGACGTGCGCTACTACCTCAACGGCATGCTGCTGGAAGTTTCTGCGGGTGTGATCCGCGCGGTCGCGACTGACGGTCACCGTCTGGCCATGTGTTCAATGCAGGCCGATATCGGTCAGCCGGATCGGCACCAGGTGATCGTGCCGCGCAAAGGTATCCTCGAACTGGCGCGTCTGCTCACCGAGCCGGATGGCAATGTCAGCATTGTCCTTGGTCAACACCACATTCGTGCGACCACCGGCGAGTTCACGTTCACCTCGAAACTGGTCGACGGTAAATTCCCGGATTACGAGCGTGTGCTGCCAAAGGGTGGCGACAAGCTGGTCCTGGGCGATCGCCAGGCACTGCGTGAAGCATTCAGCCGGACCGCGATTCTGTCCAACGAGAAGTACCGTGGTATCCGTCTGCAACTGGCCAGCGGTCAGCTGAAGATCCAGGCCAACAACCCGGAGCAGGAAGAAGCGGAAGAAGAAGTGGGCGTTGAATACAATGGCGGCTCGCTGGAAATCGGCTTTAACGTCAGCTATTTGCTCGACGTGCTGGGCGTGATGACCACCGAGCAGGTTCGCCTGATCCTGTCTGACTCCAACAGCAGTGCGCTGGTGCAAGAGTCCGACAATGACGACTCGGCTTACGTTGTCATGCCGATGCGTCTGTAATCAGCGGATCCTGAATGTCGTTAAGTCGCGTTTCGGTCACCGCGGTGCGCAATCTGCACCCGGTGACCTTCTCCCCCTCCCCCCGCATCAACATCCTTTACGGCGCCAACGGCAGCGGCAAAACCAGTGTTCTGGAAGCCATTCACCTGCTGGGGCTCGCCCGTTCGTTTCGCAGCACGCGCCTGTTGCCGGTCATCCAGTACGAGCAACTCGCCTGTACGGTATTCGGTCAGGTTGAATTGGCAGAGGGCGGACACAGTGCGCTGGGGATCTCCCGAGACCGTCAGGGCGAATTCCAGATCCGTATCGATGGCCAGAACGCGCGCAGCGCTGCGCAGTTGGCGGAGATCCTGCCACTGCAGTTGATCAACCCGGACAGCTTCCGTCTGCTGGAAGGCGCGCCGAAGATTCGTCGGCAGTTTCTCGATTGGGGTGTGTTCCACGTTGAGCCTCGGTTCATGGGGACCTGGCAGCGTTTGCAGAAGGCCTTGCGCCAGAGAAACTCCTGGCTGCGGCATGGTACACTTGACGCCGTTTCGCAAGCGGTTTGGGACAGGGAACTGTGCCAGGCTAGCGCTGAAATCGATGAATACCGCCGCGCTTACATCACAGCCTTGAAACCGGTCTTCGAGCAGACCTTGAGCGAACTGGTTGAGCTCGACGGTTTGACGCTCAGCTATTACCGAGGCTGGGACAAAGACCGCGAATTGAGCGCCGTACTTGCCGGTTCCGTACAACGGGACCAGCAGATGGGGCACACCCAGGCCGGACCGCAACGCGCTGATTTGCGTCTTAGATTGGGCGCACACAATGCCGCGGACATCTTGTCCCGGGGTCAGCAGAAGCTGGTGGTCTGTGCGCTGCGGATTGCCCAGGGGCACCTGGTCAGCCAGGCCCGCCGCGGTCAGTGTATTTATCTGGTGGATGACTTGCCGTCCGAGCTGGACGAGAGCCATCGTCGCGCGCTGTGCCGCTTGCTGGAAGACTTACGCTGCCAGGTGTTCATCACCTGTGTAGATCACGAATTACTGAGGGAAGGCTGGCAGACGGAAACGCCAGTCGCTTTGTTCCACGTGGAACAGGGCCGTATCACCCAGACCCACGACCATCGGGAGTGAAGGCATTGAGCGAAGAAAATACGTACGACTCAACGAGCATTAAAGTGCTGAAAGGCCTGGATGCCGTACGCAAACGTCCCGGTATGTACATTGGTGACACCGACGATGGTAGCGGTCTGCACCACATGGTGTTCGAGGTGGTCGACAACTCGATCGACGAAGCCCTCGCCGGCCATTGCGACGACATCAGCATCATCATCCACCCGGACGAATCCATCACCGTTAAAGACAACGGTCGTGGCATCCCGGTAGACGTGCATAAAGAGGAAGGCGTTTCCGCCGCCGAGGTCATCATGACCGTCCTCCACGCTGGCGGTAAGTTCGACGACAACTCCTACAAGGTATCCGGCGGTCTGCACGGTGTAGGTGTTTCGGTAGTGAACGCGCTGTCCGAAGAGCTGGTTCTGACCGTCCGCCGCAGCGGCAAGATCTGGGAACAGACCTACGTTCACGGCGTACCTCAGGCACCGATGGCCATCGTTGGCGACAGCGAAACCACCGGCACCCAGATTCACTTCAAAGCTTCCAGCGAAACCTTCAAGAACATTCACTTCAGCTGGGACATCCTCGCCAAGCGCATTCGTGAACTGTCGTTCCTCAACTCCGGTGTCGGCATCGTCCTCAAGGATGAGCGCAGCGGCAAGGAAGAGCTGTTCAAATACGAAGGCGGCCTGCGTGCGTTCGTTGAATACCTGAACACCAACAAGACTGCGGTCAATCAGGTGTTCCACTTCAACATCCAGCGCGAAGACGGCATCGGCGTGGAAATCGCCCTGCAGTGGAACGACAGCTTCAACGAGAACCTGTTGTGTTTCACCAACAACATTCCGCAGCGAGACGGCGGCACCCACCTGGTCGGCTTCCGCTCGGCGCTGACGCGTAACCTGAACAACTACATTGAGCAGGAAGGTCTGGCGAAGAAGCACAAAGTCGCCACCACCGGTGACGATGCCCGTGAAGGCCTGACCGCAATCATCTCGGTGAAAGTGCCGGATCCGAAGTTCAGCTCGCAGACCAAAGACAAGTTGGTGTCTTCCGAAGTGAAGACTGCGGTCGAGCAGGAAATGGGCAAATACTTCTCCGACTTCCTCCTGGAAAACCCGAACGAAGCCAAGCTGGTGGTCGGCAAGATGATCGACGCCGCCCGTGCCCGTGAAGCGGCGCGCAAGGCTCGTGAGATGACCCGCCGCAAAGGCGCGCTGGACATCGCCGGCCTGCCGGGCAAACTCGCTGACTGCCAGGAAAAAGACCCGGCGCTGTCCGAACTGTACCTGGTGGAAGGTGACTCCGCGGGCGGCTCTGCCAAGCAGGGACGTAACCGCAAGACCCAGGCGATCCTGCCGTTGAAGGGCAAGATCCTCAACGTCGAGAAAGCTCGCTTTGACAAGATGATCTCTTCCCAGGAAGTGGGCACGCTGATCACCGCGCTGGGCTGCGGCATCGGTCGCGAAGAGTACAACATCGACAAGTTGCGCTATCACAACATCATCATCATGACCGACGCTGACGTCGACGGTTCGCACATCCGCACCCTGCTGCTGACTTTCTTCTTCCGTCAGTTGCCGGAGCTGATCGAGCGTGGCTACATCTACATTGCCCAGCCGCCGCTGTACAAGGTCAAGAAAGGCAAGCAAGAGCAATACATCAAAGACGACGACGCCATGGAAGAGTACATGACTCAGTCGGCCCTGGAAGATGCGAGCCTGCACCTGAACGAAGAAGCCCCCGGCATTTCCGGTGAAGCGCTGGAGCGTCTGGTGAATGACTTCCGTATGGTCATGAAGACGCTCAAGCGTCTGTCGCGCCTGTACCCACAGGAGTTGACCGAGCACTTCATCTACCTGCCAGCCGTCAGCCTGGAAACCCTGGGCGATCATGCAGCAATGCAAGAGTGGCTGGCCCAGTATGAAGTTCGTCTGCGTACCAACGAGAAGTCCGGCCTGGTCTACAAAGCCAGCCTGCGCGAAGACCGTGAACGTGGCGTCTGGCTGCCGGAGGTCGAACTGATCTCCCACGGCCTGTCGAACTACGTCACCTTCAACCGCGACTTCTTCGGCAGCAACGACTACAAAACTGTGGTCACCCTGGGCGCGCAGCTGAGCACCCTGCTCGACGAAGGCGCGTACATCCAGCGTGGCGAGCGCAAGAAAGCTGTTACTGAGTTCAAGGAAGCCCTCGACTGGCTGATGGCCGAAAGTACCAAGCGCCACACCATTCAGCGATACAAAGGTCTGGGTGAAATGAACCCGGATCAGCTGTGGGAAACCACCATGGACCCAAGCGTGCGCCGCATGCTGAAAGTCACCATCGAAGACGCCATCGGTGCAGACCAGATCTTCAACACCCTGATGGGTGATGCGGTCGAACCTCGCCGGGACTTCATCGAAAGCAACGCGTTGGCGGTGTCCAACCTGGATTTCTGATCCGTGTAGGTTGTTACCTCAGTTGATCACTTTTTCACAAGTAGATGATTGACTGACTCAAACGCAAAAAGGCCAATTCATTGAATTGGCCTTTTTTATTTTCAGTAATCTCAACTTCTGGCCTCTGCTTTCCAAATTGCGGTCTCCGGGCCCGGTTCGCCCATCCTTCTCCAGACGCAATGCCATCTCTGAATGACCTCAGATGCCTGCGCCGATGAATCTTCTCCATTTCCTCTCTGAACCCAAGAACGTACAAGCAATCCCCCAACCTGCTGGCTTAAGGTTTCTAAACGGGTTAGGGACTCTGAGGAACAGAGTCCCGAGCGAGGTAACGGGGATGGATGTCAGGTCAGGAGTCAGCAAAAATGGAATCAGTAATACCTCGCAAGCGCGCAGCGATAATCGGATCGGGAAGCATAGGAATCGACCTGATGTACAAGGCGATGCGCTCTCATCATCTGGATCTCAGAATGGTGATCGGACGCAGCTCCAATAGCGAAGGCTTGGCTAGGGCCCGCGAATTGGGCATCGCTACTTCGTCAGATGGTATTGAGTTCCTGGCCCAACACGCCACTGAGCTCGATATTGTTTTCGACGCGACGTCTGCTCAATCGCACAGAATGAACGATCAGGTATTTCGCAGGGCTAACCTCCTGGCGATTGATATGACCCCGGCAAAGCTCGGCGCAATTTGCGTGCCTTCGATCAACCTCGACAGCATCGCCAGTGAACGCAACGTGAATCTGGTTACTTGTGGCGGCCAGGCGAGTATTCCGTTGGCGTACGCGATTGCTCAATCGTTCGAATCTCTGGAGTACATCGAAGTTGCTTCGACCATCGCATCGGACAGCGCCGGACTCGCGACGCGGGAAAACATTAATCAATACATTTTGACCACCGAGCAAGCGTTACGACACTTTAGCGGTGCGGGTTTGACCAAGGCAGTTCTGAACATCAATCCGGCCAAACCTGGCATCGACATGCAGACGACGGTATTTGCCAAGGGCCGTTACGAATGCATCGAGAAGGTGCGGGCTACTGTCAGGCAGATGGTTGCTCGTGTTCAACAATACGTGCCTGGCTATCAGATGGTACTGGAACCAATCGAGTCGAAAGGCCACCTGGCAATGAGTGTAACGGTGCGCGGTAGCGGTGATTACCTTCCCGCCTATGCCGGCAACCTCGACATCATCAATTGTGCCGCGATTGCAGTAGCCGAATTCCACTCTGCCTGCTGGGAGCGTAGCGCCGCATGATTACCATTACTGATTGCACTTTGCGTGATGGCAACCATGCTGTCCGCCACCAACTCTCCAAAGAACAGATTCGCCTATATGCCGAGCAGGCCGACGCTGCAGGAATCGATGTAATTGAAGTGGGTCATGGCAACGGACTAGGCGGTTCTTCGGCCCTTCTGGGGCTGAGTAACATTGACGATCGGGAAATGCTTGAAACTGCCAGATCGGCCATCCAACACGGACGTCTGGGTATTCACTTCATCCCCGGGTTGGGTAAGTCGACTGATCTTGAAATGGCTATTGAAGTCGGTGTGGATATTTTCCGTATAGCCAGTCACTGCACGGAAGCCAACATTACCGCTCCCTATATCGAGTCGGTCAAGAATCAGGGCAAGACCGTCTACGGTGTCTTGATGATGAGTCATATGGCGGAACCAGATTTGCTGGCCGAGCAGGCGTCGCTCATGGCGAGCTATGGTGCCGATGCCGTTATCCTGATGGACAGTGCGGGTTACCTGACCCCTGATGATGTGCGCTGGCGAATTCAGGCTATACAGGAGCTTACCGACACCAAGCTTGGCTTCCACGCGCACAATAACCTCGGCATGGCGGTTGCAAATTCGCTCGCTGCTGTCGAGGAGGGTGCTCAACTGCTGGATGCTTGCATCAAGGGCTTTGGCGCAGGGGCTGGCAATACGCAGCTGGAGACTTTGATCGCCGTGCTGAATCGCTTGGGCTATCGGACCCAGTGTTCCTTCGAATCCATCGCCAGGCTGGCGCGCACCTCGGAACAGTATCTCGATTGCCTGACGCCGCACATTGGCGCGGCCAATATCGCTAGCGGAATTTACGGACTGTTCTCAGGGTTTGCTCCGCATATAAGGCGCGCCGCGGAACAGTTCAGCGTGGATGAATATCAGCTCTATCAATTGTTGGGTCAACGCAAGTTAGTGGCTGGACAGGAAGACATCATCGTCGAGACCGCGGCCAGACTTTCTACTGCCAGCTGACTTCATTTCAGGAATTAAGTCGATGTCTGTTACTGATAAGCAGGGTCTTCGCACGCCCATGATTCATGAAAAGGTAGCGTACTGGGCAACTGAAACACCTGGTGCGATTGCTGTACGCAGTGCCTATGAAACACTGACTTACGCGCAACTGGATCGCGAGACCAGCGCTTTGGCTCGCTATCTCGGTGAACAAGGAATACAAGCGGGAGACCTCGTCGGAATATTTCTTCAGCCCTCTGTCTCAACCCTGGTCTGCATTATTGGCATTCTCAAAAGCGGTGCCGCTTATGTACCACTGGATACCGCCAATCCCGCCTCCAGGCTGACTTTGATGATTCAGCAGTTGGCGAACCTCAAACTCATTTTTACATCCGAAAAGGCCGCTGGTCTGCTTCAGGACTTGCCGCTTACCGTCGTCGAGATCGAGTCCTTGCGCCAGGAACTGGCGGCAGCCCCTTGCGCCGCTGCGATGGTGTCGCCTGCCCAGGAAGATGATCTTTGCTACACCGTATTCACGTCGGGCACCACAGGTATTCCGAAAGCAGTTGCGATCACCCATCGCAGCTGGGCGAATCTGATCAGTTGGCATGTTGCCGAATACCGCCTTGACCAAGAAGCCAACGGCCTCCTGGTATCGGCATTCGGTTTCGACATTTCCCAGCGCAGCCTGGTAACGCCTCTGTACAGCGGTGCGGCGATTTCACTCACGAGCAGTGCCATGTTCGACGGGTACGAGATCGTCGACCTCATTGAGCGTCACCAGATTCGCAGTATTCATCTGGCGCCAAGTTCTCTCTACGTAATCATCCAGGCCGGCCAGGCGGGTGATCGTCTCGCGACGCTACGGCATTTGTTCATCGGAGGTGAAGCACTGGCTGCCACCCGGGTGATGGAGTGGGCGCGGAAAAAAGGCTCAGCCTGCAAGCTGATTCACCAATATGGTGTCGCCGAGTGTACCGATGTGGCTACGTCCTATTCGATGTCCAACTACGAGTCCTATCTGGCTGAAGGCATTCCGATGGGAAGCCCCGTCGGTAACTGCCGGGTAGACATACTTGATGACGACGACCGACAGGTTTCGATCGGTGATATCGGTCAAATCGTGATCTCCGGCATTGGGGTAGGCAGAGGCTATCTGAACAACTCGACCCTGCAGGCAGAACGCTTTCGGGAAATATCCATCGATGGCGTCCTACAGCGGGCGTACTTCACCGGTGACTACGCTCGGCACCTGTCTGAGGACAAATCTGTGTGTCTGGGAAGACGGGATAACCAGATCAAGATCCGAGGGATGCTGGTGAATCTGTCCGAGATCGAGAACGGAGTTCGCAACGCCTTGCCAACTGCCGAGGACGCTATTGTCCTGAACACTCAAGCCGTACCTGACCAGGATCCCGAGCTGACTGCCTTCGTCGCGACCGCTGACGCACTTCCACCGATCCGCGATATCGGTCATCGGCTCGGGCGTCTTCTGCCCCGCCACATGCATCCGCGCCGCTATGTGGCGTGCAAAAAGTTTCCCCTTACCCAGAACGGCAAGATTGATCGGCAGGCTCTGTTGAGCCTGGCCTGAACCAAGCGTACGCAACATCCAAAAAAGGAAGCATCACATGAGTCAGATGGATCAAAAAATATCTGCAACGACTGGATTACCTGCAAGCGCGGTGATCACTGATGACATTCAGAAGGATATTGAATTCTTCGAAAAGAATGGCTTCATTGGTCCGATCAAACTTTACGAACCGGATGAAGCGGCAGAAATCCTGCGCGCACTACGCGCTGCGAACCATGATCGTTCGCACATTCTTTACGACAACAACATGAACTATGACCGACATTTCGATATCCCCGAATTGTCCCGTCACATCATGCACCCAACGATTCTGAAGTACCTTCGCGGCATTCTGGGTGCCGATCTGCTGTGCTGGCGCTCGGAATGGTTCGCGAAGTTTCCTGGCGGCCGGGGTACCGAATGGCATCAGGTTCGTGACTACAGCTACACCGATGGCAATCCGCTCATTGTCCCGACTCAGACAGATTGGAATGCCTATATCGATCTGACGGTATGGACCGCGTTCACACCAGCAACCAAGGAAACTGCGTGTATGCGTTTCCTGCCGGGTTCGCATAAAAAGTATTACTACGACGAGAAGAAAAGCGTCTCTACGGGGCGTAACGGTGAATACCAGCACACCCAGACCGACACCGGTTTTTTCGGTTACGACTTTTCTGAATTCAAGGTCGATCCATCATGGGACCCTGAAAGCGCGAACCCTGTGGACATGGAACTGCAAGCCGGCGAGTGCGTTATTTTCACGGCCTCCTGCGCGCACGCTTCTCATGACAATACCACCGAACGGCAGACCCGCCTGGCCATTTCCGGTCGCTATGTTCCGACCCACGTGCGGGTTTATCCCGATCTGAAGACGTATAACGCGCACGGCGAAACATTCGACCTCGCCGACTACGCGACGGTGCTTGTCTCCGGTGAGGACACCTACGACCACAACAAAATTCGCAACGCCAATAACCGCGGGCAAGCGTTCTCGTTCTCTGCGAAAGAGGAGAAAACTCCATGCTGAACGCTATTCACAAGATCTGTGCAGACGTCCTGAACTATCCGCAGCTGAAAGTGGATGAGGACTTCTTCGACGTAGGTGGTCACTCCCTGATGATGGCCGAGATCCAACGCCAACTGCATGACGATCTGAAAGTTCACATCAACATGGAATCACTGTTCCGAAACTCCTCGGTTATCAAATTGAGTAAGGCCATTCAACCAACGCTGACCGAGCAAACGGCCTAACCCCGGGCCGGTCTGCGTCAGCTGCGTGGACCGGCTTAACTGGAGAAAAGATGATGAAAACCTTTGCATTGCTGGAGCAGCCACAAACCGGCGACGCTGCCGACTTGAGCTTCAAGCGCAGCTCGCTGTTCGCCGCGTTCATGAGCCGCGCAACCCAATGCGCGCCGGTCACCGCCGACAAGATCGAGGCGGGCCTGCAGCTGAACCGGCTGCTGGAAAACGGCCAAGTGCACTTCAATACACTCGAAGATGGTTCATTCGAAGCCTTCTATGGCCCATCCAGCGATGCCGCGGTGCAGATCTCGACCCAGATTCCATTCTGGTCGGAAAAGATCGTCGCGCGAATTCGAAAAAGTGTGCGTCAGTCCCAAGGCGCAATTTGTTCGCTGAAGCTGTTCGATTCGCAAGAGTCCATCGATGTATTCGTAACGGACTGGAGCTCCTGCACGGCAGCCTGCGCCATCGCCGTACACAAATATCACTGGTTCACACGACGGCTGACCGAACGCCCCGATGCTGACAATTATTTCACCGGTGCCTATGTCCGCAATCCATTGACTGGCGATCTGATGTCCGTGTGGGTCGCCGATTGGGTGAAACCCGACTTCGGTACAGGTGCCGTTCTGGTTAATCCTGCTCACAACAAGACCGATCTTGAGTTCGCCAGGCAGGTCGGTTTGCCGATTCGCTTTGCTCTTTCTCTTGATGCGCAGGTCGATGAGCACTCGATGCCAACCCCGCCGGTGCTGAAAGCTGGTTTCGCCATCCGCACCGGTTGGCTTGATGGCAAGCCCGCGATGGACGTCCACAACAACACGATCAACGTCCTTCTGCGCAAGGGTAGTGCCCGGTTGCATGAAGATAAACGCATACCTGGCGAAGTGATTGCCCGAATCGAGCAAACTTCACCAGACAGGGCTGAGCTGTATTGGAGTCCCCAATACGGGACTTTTCATCCGGACGCCACACAAGGATTACCCGTTCGGGTGGATTTCAGTCCGAGTTTTCAGGCTGCGGTGACCACGGTTACACACCGGCCGGATCATCTTCAGGTCGATGCGGCAATCCAGAAGAAAAACATAGGCGTGCTTGCCGGACTGATCTTTGATTTGGGTGGCCTGGAGGCGTTTGTCCCGCTAACGTTACTCGAGTCTGTCGAGTATGCCGGTAGCCGCAGCGATGGCGATCCAGCGGTGGATCTCGCGCTGTTGGTCGGCGAAGAACCTGAAAAGGTGTTGGTGATTCGCAAGGCGTTAATCGACCAGATCGACAGCTTCCTCAATGGTTGCCAGAAGCTTTCGACTCGCTTGGGAGAGAACGGCGCCCTGCCCCCCGCTCAAGTGACTACCGCGCTGACTCAGGGCGATCCCGTCTCGGCCTTCCGGACCTTCTACCAATGGCAAAAGCAGATGGTCGCTAATGACGAAGTCATTGATCAGTCTGCTTACACCTCGATTCTTTCTACATTTGGCCTTGAATCGGCCTGAAAACAAGAGATCACGACATGGAAATCTTCCTCTACGCGTTCAGCGTCATGTACAGCCCCGGCCCTGTCAATGTAATGGGCCTGAACGCCGGACTTACCGGACAGTTTCGCCGCACCGTCGGGTTTTTCATCGGCGTAGGCTGCGCGATGTTCGCGTTGTTCCTTATTTTTGGTTACACGGGCGAAGCGTTGATTTCTCGTTCCGTACTGCCCTATCTGGCGCTCATCGGGGGGCTTTACACCTTGTACCTGGCGTTCAAGGTGTTTACCTCAAAAGTGGTTTTGCCCGGGAAAACTGAAGACACACAGGCGGCGGATAAACCACTGACATTCTGGAACGGCTTTTTGATCCAGGCGTTGAATCCCAAAGGGATGATGGTGGTTCTGCCCATCACGACTGTGATGTTTCCGGCTGCCCATGTCACCGGTATCAGCATCGCGGTTGTATCGACCATGATCGCTTTGGGCGGCGCCGGCGCACCGGGAATTTATTCGTTGCTGGGTGCAGTGCTGGGCAAGCGAATCACCAAGGAGTCTTACTTCAATTTCTTCAATCGACTGATGGGCATCGCTCTGGCCATCTGCGCGGCCTTCATGCTCTACGACTTTTACGTTCATGCTCAAGGACTCTGACATGCACAAGCAACAGCCTGTGACCAATTGGGACACCGTCCCGGTAGAGCAGTTGAGCGACCTGATAGCCCGCCAGATCATCGGCGGTAATGAATTGATGATGGTCAAGCTGACAATGAAGGCCGGCGCCATCGTTAAGCATCACAGTCATCCCAACGAACAGATGACTTATATCCTCAAAGGCAAAATCCGCTTCACTTACGGACTGGAAATGGAACAAAGCACTATCTTGTGCGCGGGAGACGTTCTGCACTTTCCAGCCAATATTCCGCACGCTGCAGAGTGCCTGGAGGACACCGTCGACCTTGACGTGTTTACGCCGCCCCGTCGCGACTGGTTCGCAGCGAATGGCAATGCCTATTTCGAGCAGCCGGTCGAGGCGCACGATGAGTAGCCCATCCTCGACCAGATGGTTACAGAGAACCGTGCAGCCGACAGCTCAAAGTCGATTGCTTTGTTTTCCGTTTGGCGGCGGTAGCGCTTCGTTCTACAGAGACTGGCAATCGCTACTAGGCCCGCAAATTGAAGTTTGCGCCATACAGCTTCCGGGACGGGAAGCACGTTTCGGCGAGTCGTTCATCACCGATATCAATGAACTTTTACCGCCATTGATGCAGGCTGCCAGCGATCTGTTTGATCTGCCATTGCACCTGTTCGGGTACAGCCTGGGAGCTGGCATCGCGCATAAATTCACCACTCACTGCGACACTCTTTATCCCGATGCGCAGATAGTCTCGCTTACGGCGTGTGCAAGTTCCGCAGCTCCCGCCGATCGACTGCATTCATCAACGATGACTGACGAGCAGTTCATGGACTACATCATGGGGCTCGGAGGCCTTCCTCATGAAGTTGCGGCAAACCCGGGCTTACGTGCGATTGCCCTGAGGACCCTGCGTAGCGACTTCGCCCTTTCAGAAAGCATCAATCTCGCTGACGCTGATCCGGTTTCGATACCCGTTCTTGCCATCGGCGGCGATGCCGACCCTTCTGTTCCGATCGCCGGTTTAAAAGCATGGTCCAGCAAAACCAAGGGAAATTGTTTCCAGCAAATGTTTCCCGGCGACCACTTTTTCGTTCGTCAGAACATGCCGAAGGTCATGGAAAGCCTGCGAAATTTTATCGCCTTGTAACTCAACGGATTGCCTTTGAAATGGATTTCATTCACGTGTTTCTCAACATCACCACAGGTGCATCGTTGATTTTGATGATGCCTGGCCCTACCAACACTTTGCTGATGACATCCGGTTACACCTGCGGCCCAGCCAGAACTTTGCCGCTGATCGCCACTGAAGCGTTGGGCTACAGCATTGCAATCAGCGCCTGGGGGTTCGTACTCATAGCGTTATCCGCACGGTACCCGGGTGTGGGAACAGCCGTGAAGTTACTGTGCGCGGCTTACCTCGCTTACCTGGCTGCGCGCATTGCTACAACGAAGCTAATGGCGAGCGGGTCCCGCCGCCCGGCAGTGAGCCCAAAGTCACTGCTGACCGCCACGCTGCTTAATCCCAAGGCCCTCCTGTTTGCCTCTGTGGTATTCCCACGAGAAGTTTATGGAACGGCGCAACTCTATAGTTGGGCGCTGCTGTCCTTTGTCCTGATCGTGGTACCGATCGGGCTTGCCTGGGCCTGGCTGGGGCAGGTCGTGCGGACAGCACCAAGCCATGCCATGCAACTCTGCGTGCCCAAGCTGATCGGGCTGTCACTGCTTTCGTTTTCCATTTACCTGACCTTATCGGCCCTTGAATGAATACTGATGAAGCATTACGAGTGATCTTCCATTCCCACGGGTCGCCTTCCGTACTTGAGTACCAGTCTTCGACCGTCAACCCGTTGTGCCCGGGAGAAGTGAGAATCCGCAATCAGGCGATCGGTGTGAATTTTATCGACACCTATTTTCGCTCCGGCTTGTATCCCCCTCCGGCATTGCCCTCAGGATTGGGAACCGAGGGCGCCGGTACAGTGATCGAATGCGCAGAGGATGTGACGCACTTTCGGGTCGGGGACAGGGTTGCTTACGTTCAATCGTCGCTTGGTGCTTATGCTACGCAACTCTGTGTAGATCAAACTCGACTGGTTCACCTGCCGGACGATGTCAGTTTCACAACCGCCGCGGGCGGGTTGCTGAAGGGGCTTACAACGATCTGCCTGTTTAATAAGGTCTGTCAGCCGAAGAGCGGCGATACGGTTCTTTTTCATGCCGCAGCCGGCGGTGTGGGCTTGCTGGCATGCCAATACGCCAAGCGCAAAGGCATCCGCCTGATAGGCGTAGTCTCAACTGAAGCCAAGGCGCAATTGGCGCGTTCGGCGGGAGCCTGGGCGACGATCCTTGCTGGCGAAGACATCGCTCACCAGGCGCGGCAGTTAACAGGCGCTCAAGGGGCGAAATTCGTCTACGATTCAGTCGGACGCTCTACCTGGCAGGCCTCGCTGGACTCCACTGCTCCATGCGGACATCTCATCAGTTTTGGCAACTCATCAGGGCCCGTTGAAAACGTGGCGTTGGCGCAACTGGCCCGCGCTGGGTCACTTACGGTCAGTCGGCCCATATTGTTCGACTACATCAGCGATTCGGCGGTATTGCGAAGCCTTGCAGAAGAGTTTTTCCAATGCCTGCGTGAGGGTATGAAGGTTCGAGTGGGTACTACCTTTGCGCTTTCAGAAGCCGAGCGAGCACACGCGTTGTTGGAGAGTCGTAACACGACGGGGTCTATCGTACTCATACCTTAGGTTGAAGCTGCGGATGGGAAGTAGTCTGCTCTTCAAAAAAAGACAGCGCGGTGCTAGCTTTCTGAAAGCTGGAAACGCTTGTTTTCCTGCCAATCGTCAGACGTTAGACCATTCAGCTAAGGATCAGCACTATGTCAGGAATATTCAAAAGCCAGGTGAACCGGCCATGATTGAGCTTCCATCTCCAAAGGATTGGGTACGACATTCGCCTCACACTTCAAAACTCGAGCGGTTGGAAGCATTTTTCAGCGCCCATGGTTTTGACCCTCATCGGCATGACACTTACGCCATTGGCCGGACGCTGTCGGGCGTGCAAAGCTTTCGCTATCGTGGGGAAAATCGAAATAGCCTGCCAGGGGAAACCCTTGTCCTGCATCCCGATGAAGAGCATGACGGCCATGCCGGTAGCGATTCGGGGTTCCGTTATCGAATGCTCTATATCACCCCAGAGCTGGCTCAACAGGTACTGCACGGTAAGCCCCTGCCGTTCCTGAAAGGGGGCATTTCAAATGATCCGCGGTTCGCTGCTGCGACTGACAATATCCTCTCTGCGCTGGATGACCCCCTTGATCCGCTGGAGGAAGATGACGCTATCTTTCAACTCTTCACCACGCTGCAGGCTGTATGTGGCGAGCGTGCAGCTACAGGTGCCAGTTGTTTCACGGCGGCCGATAGAGCTCGTGAATACATGAACGATAATCTGCAGCAACCAGTCAGCCTGGATGATCTTGCCGAGTGTACTGGGCGAGACAAATGGAGTTTATCCAAGGACTATCGGGTCTACTTCGGTACAAGTCCACACCGCTACCTGACAATGCGGCGACTGGATCGAGTAAAAGCCGCAATCTTTGCAGGTAGGTCGCTGGTGGAAGCCTCGGTTGAAGCAGGTTTTTTTGATCAAAGCCATATGACCAAGCAGTTCAAAAAAGCATTCGGAGTATCACCTGCGCGCTGGTGCCGCTCGAGGGACAGAGATCTGATTTGAGTCGGTTAGTCTGAGTGTGAGGGCACTGTGATTTTCTCGATCCGTTATTTCGCGAATACTCACGCAAATGGTGACTGCACAAATTGCGAAATTGTTGCAGTCGCAGTCGCAGCCAGTGCCCCACAGCTTCCACTTCCTCTGGAATCAACCAGAATTTAAAAGTTCTCCTACGCTTCGGTAATCGGGGGGCTTTGTCGTCGAGCGACGTCACTACTGCCAAAACAATATTCACGCGGCGCGCACTGTATCGCGATGTATAACTTCGCGGAGGAAAACGAAGATGCTAAAAAGGGTTATCCGAAGCTCACATATAAAGAGTGATTTCTTCTTTCTTGCATTGGCAATTGGCGTAGGTGGAACAGCGGGCTACATAGTCTCAGGATTTGCTCCCGTCACTGCCGTCCCCTTCACCCTGTTGGCCGTGGTATTTCTCTATTACACATGGCGCAAGCCAATAAGCGTCCGGCCCGATTGATCTCGGCGTGCACAGTCAGTGCCTCGAAACCTTCTCCTTGATTGATAAGCTTACCGGTCGTTGCCGCTTATTCATTCCCGGTTGCCACACTTTCCAACCGATACCCATACCCATAAATCGTCAGCAACTGCCAACCCCGATCCGCCGTAAGCCCCAGCTTGTTGCGCAGCCGGTAGATGTGCGTATCCAGCGGCCGCGAGGACGTCGTCTCTTCGTTCGGCCAGAAGCGTTCATACAGATAGTCCCGCGACAACGGCCGACCCAGATTGCTGAACAGACACCGCGCCAGCCGGTATTCGCGCTCCGTCATGAGGATCGGTTTGCCTTCCCGAGTGACGGTCAACTCGGCGTCGTCAAAAGCCAGATCGTGAAACGTCTGTACTTCTCCCGCCGCGTTGCGTGGCTGGCTATGCCGACGCAATACCGCTGCCACCCTCGCCTTCAACTCGTTTGGGCGAAACGGCTTGCTGACATAGTCGTCCGCTCCGGCATTCAAGGCTTGAACGATATCGTTCTCGCCGTCGCGGCTGGTGAGCATGATCGCCGCCGGTGGCGCGTCCATGTGTTCGCGGGTCCAGCGCAGCAGCGCCAGACCTGTGAGGTCGGGAAGTTGCCAGTCGAGGATCAGCAGGTCAAACGTCTCCCGGCGCAGATAGCGCAACAAGTCTTCGCCGCGCTCGAAGCTGTGCAGTGACCACGGCTGTTCTCCAGCCTCGGCCATTTGCTCCAGGGTCTGCTCGACCCGGCGCAGTTCGGCGGGTTCGTCGTCCAGAATGGCAACGCGCATCGGCGGTGTTCCTTGTCGCTGGGGCTGGGATGTCGACAATAACGACTCTACAGCCGCTATGAAAGAAGCGGCCCGTCGATGGTCGGTGTCCGCTATGATTCTTCGAGTCCGAGCCTCAGACCTGAGACCTATGAAATCATCCACCCTGCCCTGCCGTTTGCGCCATGCATAAGCCTCAACGTCGACCTGAAAGTCGTGTGCCGAGCCAGGTACAGCGGCTGTTCCGGCGGCTGGTTCAGGAATGGTTGTGGATAAGTCTGGTGCTGTTGCCGCTGACTGCCTTGCTGTCTTATCGCGCTCAGGTCAATCTGCACAATCCATCGCCGGTGCTCGGCGCGCTGTTGTCGGTGGTGATGGTCGCGTGTGTGCTGGGGTTATTGCTGTGGCGCCCGCGTTGGGCGCTGTGGGTGACCTTGATCGGCATGGCCTGTGCGCTGATTGGCAGCGCCCTGCTTGCCGAGATCCGTTACTGGTGGTCGCCCACGTCTGCGGCGTTGGGCATGTTGTTCGGTTACCTGATCTGGAACTGGCGGCGCCTGAGTGTGGTGCTGACCTACTTCGGCTGGGAGCTGGCACGTCTGGACAGCGAACCGAAAGTCTTCCCGGAGCGACGCCGGACCCGCTTCACCGGCGCTGACCGGTTGCAGGGCCAGATCATGGCGCTCGAACAAGCCATGAGCCGCACCCGCGATACCCGACGCTTCATTGCCGATGGCCTGGAATATCTGCCGGTGGCAACGCTGATCAGCGATCCGCAGGGCAAGATCCTGCTGGGCAATCGCAAGGCGCGCGAGTTGTTCGAAGATCCCTTGGTGGGCGATGACGTACTCGATCAACTGGCACGGCTCGGTTATCCGGAATTATCCACAGCCCCGCGACCGGCGCTGGCGACGCTGGCGCTGCTGGAATTTCGCGATCACAAGGAGCGCAGTCTGCGTCTCGAAAGAGCGGCGCTGCTGCCGGTGGACGGCGATACGCCGATTGGTTGGTTGCTCAGCCTGACGGACTTGAGTGCCGAACGTGCCGCCGAGGAACAACGCGGCGTTCTGCTGCGCTTTCTTTCCCATGACCTGCGCGCGCCTCATTCGGCCATCCTCGCTCTGCTCGATGTCCACCGTCACCAGGCGGGCGCCGATGCGCCTTTATTCGAGCAGATCGAGCGCCAGGTTCGCCGCGCGCTGGATCTGACCGATGGGTTTGTCCTGCTGGCACGGGCCGAGTCCGAAACCTACCAGTTCCGACCGACGCTGTTCGCGATGCTGGTATTGGACGTACTGGATCAAGCCCTGCCCATCGCACAGCAGAAAGGCATCGAGCTGCTCAATCAGGTCGATGAAGAATGTCAGGAGCGGCTGCTTCTGGCCGATCAGGGTTTGCTGACGCGCGCCCTGTTCAACCTGCTGGAGAACGCAATCAAGTACAGCCCGGCAGACAGCATTGTGCAACTGAAGGTCAGTTGTCACGAGCAGTGGCTGCGCTGCGAGTTGACGGATCAGGGCAAAGGAATTGCCGCCGATGAATTGCCTGAGCTGTTCAGCCAGTATCGACGCTTCTCCTCGGCCCAGGGCATTGACGGCGTGGGCTTGGGTCTGTCGATGGTCAAGGCTGTTATTGATCATCATGGTGGCGTGATCGAGTGCCACAGCGTGGTTGATACGGGCACCACGTTCCGGATCGATTTGCCGCTGATTGCAGAATGAAGAGGCACAAAAAAACCGGCTATAACAGCCGGTTTTTTTACATCCGAATAAAACTTATGCACGGATTCAGCCTAACTTTTCGATTTAGAAATATAGAGAAAAATCAGTAAGTTATGGAGCGATTGCGGCCAATTGCGACGAAAGCGTACACAGGTTATCCACAAAAATCAGACAGCCAGTCGATCGTTCGCGACCGGTGCCTGGGGCGCCGGGGGCAGTGAGCCCATTTCGCGTTGGGTTTTCTCGTTCCACGCTTGTACACGGTCATTCAGATCTGCAATGGCGCGCGGCCCGCTGCCTTCGGCGTACATCGGTTCGCCGATGACTACGGTGATCACTCCAGCCTGTTTGCCCCAGCCGATTTTCGGCCAGAATTTGCCGGCATTGTGTGCAATCGGCAGCACTGGAAGTGCCGCATTCACTGCCAATGCGCTGCCACTGCGGGAGAATTTGCCGACGGTACCGTAAGGGACTCGGGTGCCTTCCGGGAAAATCAGCACCCAGACGTTGTCCTTGAGCAGCTCGTCGCCTTTGGCCGCCACTTGTTTGAGTGCGGCTTTGGGGTTGTCGCGGTCGATGGCGATCGGGCGCAACATGGCCATGGCCCAGCCAAAGAACGGCACATAAAGCAATTCGCGCTTGAGCACTTGGCTCAATGGCGAGAAATAAGCGGAGAGAAAGAATGTCTCCCAAGTGCTTTGGTGGTTCGATTGAATCACGCAGGGCCGGTCTGGCACGTTTTGCGCGCCTTTGATTTCGTAGCGGATGCCCAGGAACACCTTGGTCAGCCACAGGGCGCAACGGCACCAATACACGTTGATGAAACGATAACGCGCCTTGAAGGACAGAAAAGGCGCGATGAAAAAGCTCAGGCTGCACCACAGCAACGCTGTTGTGCCCAGCAGCAGATAAAAAAGAAAAATTCTGAAGGCCCGCAGTATCGACATGGCGACGGTTACCGTTACGGGGCAATGCCCGACTGTTCAAGCGCACTCCCGAGCAATCCCTGGCCAGGAAATTCAGAAGTACTCTAGTTGTGGATAAGTTCTGCGGCAATCGCCGCCAGATCGTCAAAAATCAGTGTGCCAACCGGCAGGGTTTTGCCCTGAGTCTTTTCGCCTTTTCCGGTCTTCACCAAAACTGGCTGTGAATCGACGGCTTTGGCGGCCTCCAGGTCACCAAGGCTGTCGCCCACAAACCAGACGTTGGTCAACGGCACCGTGTAATGCGTGGCAATGGCTTTGAGCATTCCGGGTTTCGGTTTGCGGCAATCGCAACCTTCGTCCGGGCCATGCGGGCAGTACACGATCAAGCCAACTTCACCGCCCTGCTCCGCGACCAGCTCGCGCAGGCGCGCGTGCATGGCCTCGAGGGTGGCGAGGTCGTAATAGCCACGAGCAATGCCTGACTGGTTGGTGGCCACCGCCACCGTCCAGCCAGCCTTGCTCAACTGCGCGATCGCTTCGATCGAGCCGGGCAGCGGAATCCACTCCTCTACCGACTTGATATAGGCATCGGAGTCGTAATTGATCACCCCGTCTCGATCGAGAATCAGCAGCTTCAACAGCAATCCCTCAACCCAGCAGCGAAATGTCGGCAACGCCGAGGAAAAGACCTCGCAGACGTGCCAGCAGCGCGTAACGGTTGGCCCGCACATTGGCGTCGTCGGCATTGACCATCACCGCGTCGAAGAACGCGTCGACCGGTTCGCGCAGTGCTGCCAGGCGCGCCAGCGACTCGTTGTACTGACGCGCCGCGGCCATTGGCTGAACCGCCTGATCCGCTTGCTGGATCGCCGAGTACAGCGAGAACTCGTTGGCGTTGTCGAAATACTTGGCCTCGACCACGGTCGGCACCGAGCCTTCGACTTTGCTCAGCAGGTTCGACACACGTTTGTTCACCGCCGCCAGCGCTGCTGCTTCCGGCAATTTGCGGAAGGCCTGCACCGCTTGTACACGCTGGTCGAAGTCCAGCGCCGAGCCTGGCTTCAGAGCACGCACCGACAGGTAAGTGGCGACGTCCACGCCTTCGTCTTCATAGCGCGCCCGCAGACGGTCGAAGATGAATTCCAGCACGGCTTCGTTGAGGCCGGCAGCCTTGACCTTGCCGCCGAACGCAGTCACGGCGAAAGCCACGGCGTCGTTCAGGTCGAGATCGAGTTTCTTTTCGATCAGGATACGCAGCACACCCAGCGCGGCACGACGCAGGGCATACGGGTCTTTGCTGCCGGTTGGCAGCATGCCGATACCGAAGATGCCGACCAGGGTGTCGAGCTTGTCGGCGATGGCCACAGCTGCACCGGTCAGGGTCGCCGGCAATTCGGCACCCGCACCGCGTGGCATGTACTGCTCGTTCAATGCCAGCGCGACATCCTGCGGCTCGCCGTCATTGAGGGCGTAGTAGTAACCGGCGACGCCTTGCATCTCCGGGAACTCGCCGACCATTTCGGTGGCCAGGTCGCACTTCGACAGCAGGCCGGCGCGGGCCGCCCACGAGGCGTTGCCGCCGATGCGCGCGGCAATGTAGGCGGCCAGTTTGGAAACACGTTCGGCCTTGTCGTAGACGCTGCCGAGTTTTTCCTGGAACACCACGTTCTGCAGGCGCAGGTTGAAATTTTCGAGCTTCTGCTTCTTGTCCTGCTTGAAGAAGAACTCGGCGTCGGTCAGACGTGGGCGAACCACTTTCTCGTTACCGGCGATGATCTGCTGCGGGTCTTTGCTCTCGATGTTGGCCACGGTAATGAAACGTGGCAGCAACTTGCCGTCGGCATCCAGCAGGCAGAAGTACTTCTGGTTGTCCTGCATGGTGGTGATCAGCGCTTCCTGCGGTACGTCGAGGAAACGCTCCTCGAAGGAGCACACCAGCGGCACCGGCCATTCAACCAGCGCGGTCACTTCGTCGAGCAGCGCCGGCGGCACGATCGCGGTGCCTTCCTGACGGGTCGCCAGTTCTTCGGTGCGCTTGCTGATGATTTCGCGACGCTCGTTGGCATCGGCCAGTACGTAAGCGGCACGCAGGTCGGCGAGGTAGCTCGACGGCGAACCGATGCGTACGGCGTCCGGATGGTGGAAACGGTGACCGCGGGAATCACGGCCAGCCTTCTGCGCAAGGATCGTGCAGTCGATGACCTGATCACCGAGCAGCATCACCAGCCATTGGGTCGGACGCACGAATTCTTCCTTGCGCGCACCCCAGCGCATGCGTTTCGGGATCGGCAGGTCGTTCAGCGAATCTTCGACGATGGTCGGCAGCAGGCTCGCGGTCGGCTTGCCAGCGATGTTCTGGCTGTAGCGCAGTTTCGGCCCGCTCTGATCGATTTCGCTCAGCTCGACGCCGCACTTCTTGGCAAAACCCAGGGCAGCCTGAGTCGGATTGCCGTCAGCGTCGAACGCGGCCTGACGTGGCGGGCCATCGAGGTTGATGCTGCGATCCGGCTGCTGAGTGGCCAGCGCAGTGATCAGCACGGCCAGACGACGTGGCGCGGCATAGACGGTTTTGCTTTCGTAGCTCAGGCCGGCGGCTTGCAGGCCCTTGTCGATACCGGCGAGGAACGCTTCAGCCAGAGTGTTCAGAGCTTTGGGTGGCAGTTCTTCGGTGCCCAGTTCAACCAGAAAATCTTGCGCACTCATTGTGCAGCCTCCAGCTTGGCCAGTACTTCGTCACGCAGGTCCGGGGTCGCCATCGGGAAGCCCAGCTTGGCGCGAGCCAGCAGATAGGCTTGCGCAACGGAACGCGCCAGGGTGCGCACGCGCAGAATATATTGCTGACGCGCAGTCACCGAGATCGCCCGGCGCGCATCCAGCAGGTTGAAGGTGTGCGACGCCTTCAGCACCATTTCATAGCTCGGCAACGGCAGCGGCTGGTCAAGCTCGATCAGGCGCTTGGCTTCGCTTTCATAGAAGTCGAACAGTTCGAACAGTTTGTCGACGTTGGCGTGTTCGAAGTTGTAAGTGGACTGCTCCACTTCGTTCTGGTGGAACACGTCGCCGTAAGTGACTTTGCCGAACGGGCCGTCAGCCCAGACCAGGTCGTAGACCGAATCCACGCCTTGCAGGTACATCGCCAGACGCTCGAGACCGTAGGTGATCTCGCCGGTTACCGGGTAGCACTCGATGCCGCCCGCCTGCTGGAAGTAAGTGAACTGGGTGACTTCCATGCCGTTGAGCCAGACTTCCCAGCCCAGACCCCAGGCGCCGAGGGTCGGCGATTCCCAGTTGTCTTCGACGAAGCGGATGTCGTGCACCAGCGGGTCGAGGCCGACGTGCTTGAGCGAGCCCAGGTACAGTTCCTGGAAGTTGTCCGGGTTCGGCTTCAGGACCACCTGGAACTGGTAGTAGTGCTGCAGACGGTTCGGGTTTTCGCCGTAGCGGCCGTCAGTCGGACGGCGGCTTGGCTGCACGTACGCGGCGTTCCAGGTTTCCGGGCCGATGGCGCGCAGGAAGGTCGCGGTGTGGAAAGTGCCGGCGCCTACTTCCATATCGTAGGGCTGAAGTACCACACAACCTTGCTCGGCCCAGTATTGCTGGAGCGCGAGGATCAAGTCTTGGAAGGTACGCACGGCTGGCGTAGGCTGGCTCACGAAATTCACCTGTTTCTTGGGCTGCGATTTAAAGAGCGGGAGTATACCCGATTCGTTGCTGCGCACGCCCCCTGGAGCCTTATGCCACGCTGCTTTTGGTGTACCGAAGATCCGCTGTACATGGCCTATCACGATCAGGAGTGGGGCACGCCGCTACGCGATGCGCAGGGTTTGTTCGAGTTGCTTTTGCTCGAAGGGTTCCAGGCCGGGCTGTCGTGGATCACTGTGCTGCGCAAGCGCGAGCGGTATCGCCAGGTGCTGTTCGGCTTCGATGTGCAGCGTGTCGCGCAGATGAGCGACGCCGAAATCGACGAACTGATGCTCGATCCGGGGATCATCCGCAATCGTCTCAAGCTCAACGCCGCGCGGCGTAATGCCCAGGCGTGGCTGGCGCTGGAGGATCCGGTGGCGTTGCTCTGGTCGTTTGTAGGCGACCAGCCAATCATCAATCACTTCAAGGATCGCAGCGAAGTTCCGGCGATCACCCCCCAAGCGCTGGCGATGAGCAAAGCGCTGAAAAAAGCCGGATTCACGTTCGTCGGCCCGACCATTTGCTACGCGCTGATGCAGGCCTCGGGCATGGTCATGGACCACACCCAGGACTGCGACCGCTACGCGCAGCTGGTCAGCGCCGGTTAGAATGCCCGCCTCGCGCACAGCACAAAGATCAGGAGTGACCTGTGGAAAAGTTTAAAGGCGCCTTGCTGGTAGGCGCGCTGCGGCTGTTTGCCCTGCTGCCATGGCGGGCCGTGCAGGCCGTGGGTTCGGCGATTGGCTGGATCATGTGGAAAACCCCCAACCGCTCCCGCGACGTGGTGCGGATCAACCTCGCCAAGTGTTTCCCACAGATGGATGCGGCCGAGCGCGAGCGTCTGGTCGGCCAGAGTCTGAAAGACATCGGCAAGTCGCTGACCGAAAGCGCCTGTGCGTGGATCTGGCCGGCGCAGCGCTCGATCGACCTGGTCCGCGAAGTCGAAGGCCTCGACGTATTGAAAGAGGCGCTGGCCTCGGGCAAAGGCGTGGTGGGCATCACCAGCCATCTGGGCAACTGGGAAGTGCTCAACCACTTCTACTGCAGCCAGTGCAAACCGATCATTTTCTATCGGCCGCCGAAGCTCAAGGCGGTGGATGAATTGCTGCGAAAACAGCGCGTGCAATTGGGCAACAAGGTCGCCGCGTCAACCAAGGAAGGCATTCTCAGCGTGATCAAGGAAGTGCGCAAAGGTGGTGCCGTGGGCATTCCCGCCGATCCGGAGCCGGCCGAATCCGCCGGGATCTTTGTGCCCTTCTTCGCCACTCAGGCACTGACCAGCAAATTCGTGCCGAACATGTTGGCCGGCGGCAAAGCGGTCGGCGTGTTCCTGCATGCTCTGCGCCTGCCTGACGGCTCGGGCTACAAAGTGATCCTCGAAGCCGCACCCGAAGCCATGTACAGCACCGATACCGCCGAGTCCTGCGCGGCGATGAGCAAAGTGGTCGAGCGTTACGTGGCGGCGTATCCGAGCCAATACATGTGGAGCATGAAGCGCTTCAAGAAGCGTCCGCCGGGCGAAGCGCGCTGGTACTGAGCCGCTGCGACAGGTTGGCGGCTGATGCAGACGGCGTCACCTTGCGCTGTCTGTAGCTCAAGGCGCCTGCCGCTCGAGCTTCTTCAGAAACACGGTCATTTCCTTTTCGGCCTGTTTGTCGCCGTGGGCGCGGGCCGCTTCCAGGCCCTGCTCCCAGGCCTGACGCGCAGCGGCGTGATCGCCTAGCGCCAGCTGCGCCTTGCCCAGTAACTTCCACGCTGCTGAGTACTTCGGGTCGAACGTAACGCAGTGCTGGAAATGCTCGGCAGCCCTGGCGTTTTCGCCCAAGTCCAGATAACCCTTGCCCAGGCCGAAACGCAACAGAGCGTTATCCGCACCTTTGGCGAGCATTTTTTCTAGGGATTCGAGCATAGGCGCGTTCCTTTCTGCGGTGTGTCAGAGGTGAGTCTTGCTCAGCAATACCCCTTTCGCGAGCAAGCCTGCTCCCACAGGGCAACGCATTCCAAAGGTGGGAGCGGGCTTGCTCGCGAAGGGGCCATCTCGGGCAACGTTGTTTTCAGGTCAGAAAAAGCTCAACCCCACATGAAACAGCTTCTCCACATCGCGAATATGCTTCTTGTCCACAAGGAACAGAATCACATGGTCGCCCGCTTCGATCACCGTGTCGTCGTGGGCAATGATCACTTTCTCGTTGCGAATCACCGCGCCGATGGTAGTGCCCGGCGGCAGGCCGATCTTTTCGATCGGCTTGCCGATGACCTTGCTCGACTTCGCATCACCGTGGGCAATCGCCTCGATCGCTTCCGCCGCGCCGCGCCGCAGTGAGTGCACGCTGACGATATCGCCTCGGCGTACGTGGGCGAGCAGGGTGCCGATGGTCGCCAGTTGCGGGCTGATGGCGATGTCGATGTCGCCGCCCTGAATCAGGTCGACGTAAGCCGGATTGTTGATGATCGTCATGACCTTCTTTGCCCCCAGCCGTTTCGCCAGCAGCGACGACATGATGTTGGCTTCGTCATCGTTGGTCAGGGCGAGGAAGATATCGGCGTCGGCGATGTTCTCCTCCAGCAGCAGATCGCGGTCCGAGGCGCTGCCCTGAAGCACCACGGTGCTGTCGAGGGTGTCGGAGAGGTAGCGGCAGCGCGCCGGGCTCATCTCGATGATCTTCACCTGATAACGGCTTTCGATGGCCTCGGCCAGGCGTTCGCCGATCTGCCCGCCACCGGCGATGACGATGCGTTTGTAGGTTTCGTCGAGGCGGCGCATTTCGCTCATCACCGCGCGAATATCCTCACGGGCGGCGATGAAGAACACTTCGTCGTCGGCCTCGATCACCGTGTCGCCCTGCGGCAGGATCGGCCGGTCACGGCGGAAGATCGCCGCCACGCGGGTTTCGACGTTTGGCATGTGCTCGCGTAACTGGCGCAGTTGCTGGCCGACCAGCGGCCCGCCGTAATAGGCGCGCACCGCCACCAGCTGCGCCGCGCCTTCGGCGAAGTCGATCACCTGCAAGGCGCCGGGATGCTGGATCAGACGCTTGATGTAATTGGTCACGACCTGCTCGGGACTGATCAGCACGTCGACCGGAATCGCTTCGTTCTGGAACAGCTGTTCCTCGCGATTGAGGTACGACGCTTCGCGCACCCGGGCGATTTTGGTCGGGGTGTGGAACAGCGTGTGCGCGACCTGACAGGCGACCATGTTGGTCTCGTCGCTGTTGGTCACCGCGACCAGCATGTCGGCGTCGTCGGCACCGGCCTGTCGCAGCACCGAGGGCAGCGAGCCCCGGCCCTGAACCGTGCGGATGTCGAGGCGGTCACCGAGGTCGCGCAGGCGCTCGCCGTCGGTGTCGACCACGGTGATGTCGTTGGCCTCGCTGGCCAGATGTTCGGCCAGCGAACCGCCGACCTGTCCTGCACCGAGGATGATGATTTTCATCCAGTCACTCCGTTGAATCCGTTTAGCTGCGTGCGGCAGCGATCTTGATCAGCTTGGCGTAGTAGAACCCGTCATGGCCGCCCTGC
This sequence comes from Pseudomonas sp. TSRC2-2, assembly GCF_049897785.1. Lineage (NCBI taxonomy): Bacteria > Pseudomonadati > Pseudomonadota > Gammaproteobacteria > Pseudomonadales > Pseudomonadaceae > Pseudomonas > Pseudomonas sp. TSRC2-2. Next base: position 103,120 of record NZ_JAFCWZ010000001.1, on the reverse strand, counting down.
TGGGCCAGCAGTTGGCGACCATGGGGCTGTTTGATGCCGGCCGCAGTGGCCAGATCCAGTTCGCGGGCACCGGGGGTGCGCTCGAGGAACGCAGCGATCACCTCAGTGTTTTCCGTCGGCAATGTCGAGCAGGTGGCGTAGAGCAGGATGCCGCCGACTTCGAGGGTTTTCCACATGGCGTCGAGCAACTCGCCTTGCAGTTGTGCGAGGGCGACGATGTCGTCGGGCTGGCGGGTCAGTTTGATGTCCGGATGGCGACGGATCACCCCGGTGGCCGAGCACGGTGCATCGAGCAGGATGCGCTGGAACGGTTTGCCATCCCACCATTTCGCCGTGTCGCGGCCATCGGCGGCGATCAGCTCAGCGCTCAGGCCCAGGCGTTCAAGGTTTTCCTTCACCCGCACCAGACGCTTGGCCTCCAGATCCACCGCCACCACGCCGGCCAGCGCCGGTTCGGCTTCGAGGATATGGCAAGTCTTGCCGCCGGGCGCGCAGCAGGCGTCGAGCACGCGTTGGCCGGGCGCCAGGTCGAGCAGGTCGGCGGCCAGTTGCGCGGCTTCGTCCTGCACACTGATCCAGCCCTCGGCGAAACCCGGCAGGCTGCGCACATCGGCGGCGGCTTCGAGGACGATGCCGTCGCGGCTGTATTCGCAAGGTGTCGCGGCGATTCCGGCATCGTTCAGCAGCGCGAGGTAGGCGTCGCGGCTGTGATGGCGGCGGTTGACCCGCAGGATCATCGGCGGATGCGCGTTGTTCGCTGCACAGATGGCTTCCCACTGCTGCGGCCAGAACGCCTTGAGGGATTTTTGCAGCCAGCGCGGGTGCGCCGTGCGCACCACCGGGTCGCGTTCGAGTTCGGCGAAAATCGTCTCGCTTTCGCGCTGGGCATTGCGCAGCACGGCGTTGAGCAGGCCTTTGGCCCAGGGTTTTTTCAGCTTGTCGGCGCAACCGACGGTCTCACCGATGGCGGCGTGAGCCGGTACGCGGGTGTAGAGCAACTGGTAAAGACCGACCAGCAGCAGCGCCTCGACATCGGCGTCGGCAGACTTGAACGGTTTCTGCAAAAGCTTCTCTGCCAATGCCGACAGGCGTGGCTGCCAGCGTGCACTGCCAAAGGCCAGATCCTGAGTGAAACCGCGATCGCGATCCTCGACCTTGTCCAGCTGCGGGGGCAGGGAGCTGTTCAGCGAAGCCTTGCCGCTGAGCACGGCGGCGAGTGCCTTGGCGGCGGCCAGACGTGGATTCATTGCGCGTCCACCGCTGCACCCAGCACGCTGCCGACGGCGAATTTCTCGCGGCGGCTGTTGAACAGGTCGCTGAAGTTCAGCGCTTTGCCACCGGGCAGTTGCAGACGAGTCAGGCACAGCGCTTGTGCACCGCAGGCGACGATCAGGCCGTCCTTGCTGGCGCTGAGGATTTCACCCGGAGCGCCAGTGCCGTCGGCGACTTTCGCGGCCAGCACTTTCAACGCTTCGCCATTGAGCGTGCTGTGGGTGATCGGCCATGGGTTGAAGGCGCGAACCAGACGTTCCAGCTCTGCCGCCGGACGGCTCCAGTCGATGCGTGCTTCATCTTTGTTCAGTTTGTGCGCATAGGTGGCGAGTTCGTCGTTCTGCACTTCGCCTTCCAGGGTGCCCGCAGCGAGGCCGGCAATTGCCTGGACCACGGCGGGCGGACCCATTTCGGCGAGGCGATCATGCAGTGTGCCGCCAGTGTCATCGGCGCTGATCGGGGTGACAACCTTGAGCAGCATCGGCCCGGTGTCGAGTCCGGCTTCCATGCGCATCACGGTCACACCGCTTTCGGCATCGCCGTGTTCGACGGCGCGCTGAATCGGCGCCGCACCGCGCCAGCGTGGCAGCAGCGACGCATGACTGTTGATGCAACCCAGACGCGGAATATCCAGCACCGCTTGCGGCAGGATCAGGCCGTAGGCGACCACCACCATCAAGTCCGGTTTCAGCGCGGCCAGTTCCGCCTGAGCGTCGGCATTGCGCAAGGTCGGCGGCTGCAACACCTGGATATTATTCTCCAGAGCGAGTTGTTTGACCGGGCTCGGCATCAGTTTTTGCCCGCGGCCGGCCGGCCGATCCGGCTGGGTGTAGACCGCCACGATCTCGTACGGGCTGCTCAGCAGAGCCTTGAGGTGCTCGGCGGCGAATTCCGGGGTACCGGCAAAAACAATGCGCAGTGGCTCAGTCATGAAAGGCGTCTCATAAAAAGAAAAAGGCTTGCCGCAGCAAGCCTTTGAAGAGGGGCATCAAGCGTTCTGGCGGTGCAGCTTTTCCAGTTTCTTCTTGATCCGGTCGCGTTTGAGCGTGGACAGGTAATCGACGAACAATTTGCCGTTGAGGTGGTCGCATTCGTGCTGGATGCACACCGCGAGCAGACCTTCGGCTATCAGCTCATAGGGCTTGCCGTCGCGGTCCAGCGCCTTGATTTTGACCTTCTGCGGGCGGTCGACGTTTTCGTAGAAGCCCGGTACCGAGAGGCAGCCTTCCTGATACTGGTCCATCTCGTCGGTCAGCGGTTCGAACTCGGGGTTGATGAACACCCGTGGCTCGGTACGGTCTTCGGACAGGTCCATCACGACGATACGTTTGTGCACGTTGACCTGGGTCGCGGCGAGGCCGATGCCCGGCGCTTCATACATTGTTTCAAACATGTCGTCGACCAACTGACGCACTTCGTCGTCCACTACAGCCACTGGTTTGGCGATAGTGCGCAGACGCGGGTCCGGAAATTCGAGGATGTTTAAAATGGCCATAGGCTTCGATTGCTGCACACGTTGAGTAAAGTCGGGTCGATGGCCTGGCGGGTCCGAGGATGCAGGCTACCGTTGTGAAGCGTAGCTTCTGAAAACAGAAGCGAGCCACGGGGGCTCTGACGATTCACGCGAATGCACATGATAAAGGGATTCACTGCATGAGGAAAACACTACTCGCCCTGCTGCTTCTGGCTGCGGCCGGCGGCGCTCAAGGGCAAGTGCAACTCAGGGATGGTTTTCCACAGCAATACACGGTGGTTTCGGGCGACACGCTCTGGGACATCTCCGGCAAGTACCTGCGCGAGCCCTGGCAATGGCCACAGCTTTGGCGGGCCAACCCGCAGGTCGAGAACCCCAACCTGATCTATCCCGGCGACACGCTGACGCTCAGCTACGTCAATGGCCAGCCGCAACTGACCGTCAACCGTGGCGAGTCGCGCGGCACCATCAAGCTTTCGCCACGCATTCGCACCAGCCCGGTGGCCGAGGCGATTCCGAGCATTCCGCTGAAGTCCATCAACAGTTTTCTGCTGAGCAACCGCATCGTCGACAAGGCCGAAGACTTCGACAAGGCGCCATACATCGTTGCCGGCGACGCCGAACGGGTGCTCAGTGGCACCGGTGACCGCATCTTCGCCCGCGGCCATTTCGATCCAGAGCAACCGGTGTACGGCATCTTCCGCCAAGGCAAGGTGTATACCGACCCGCAAACCAAGGAGTTCCTCGGTATCAACGCGGACGATATCGGTGGTGGCGAAATCGTTGCTGCCGAAGGCGATGTCGCCACCCTCGCCCTGCAGCGCACCACCCAGGAGGTGCGGCTTGGTGACCGCTTGTTCAGCGGCGAAGAACGTTCGATCAACTCGACGTTCATGCCCAGCGCGCCGAATCGATCCATCGACGGCCTGATTATCGACGTGCCGCGTGGCGTCACCCAGATCGGCGTGATGGACGTCGTCACGCTGAACAGGGGCAAACGCGACGGTCTGGCCGAAGGCAATGTACTGGCGGTGATGAAAACCGGCGAAACCGTGCGTGACCGGATCACCGGCCAGCCGCTGAAAATTCCTGATGAGCGTGCCGGCTTGCTGATGGTGTTTCGCACCTATGACAAACTCAGTTACGGCCTGGTGCTCAACGCTTCGCGTTCGTTGGCGGTGCTCGACAAGGTGCGAAATCCGTAAGCTTGCTTCACAAGTTACCAACAGAGTTATCCACAGCTTGTTCCGAATGGTTCGGAGCATAGAACGATCAAGGATGATCCATTCATGTTGTCGCTCAGTACGGCCATTTCCCCGGCGGAACTGGAGGCGCGCCTGCGCCTGCACCGCATGCCGGATATCGGCCCCAAGCGTTTTGCCAAACTGCTCGAAGCGTTCGGCTCGGCGTCGAAAGCCATCAGTGCGCCGGCCAGTGCGTGGCGCTCGCTGGGGTTGCCATCGGCCTGCGCCGAGGCGCGACGTTGTCCGACGGTGCGCGATGGCGCCAGCCATGCAATGCGCTGGCTAGAGCGCCCCGGCCAACATTTGTTGATGTGGGATCAAGCGGATTACCCAGCATTGCTGGCGCAAATTCCCGATCCGCCGCCGCTTTTATTCGTTGCCGGCGATCCGTCGATTCTGGAGAAACCGCAGTTGGCGATGGTCGGCAGCCGCCGCGCTTCGCGTCCCTGGATGGACACGGCGGCGGCGTTTTCCCGCAGTCTGGCCGGGGCCGGCTTTGTCATCACCAGTGGTCTGGCGCTGGGCATTGATGCCGCTGCGCATCAGGCCGCACTGAACGCTGGCGGCCAGACCGTGGGTGTGCTTGGTACGGGCCTGGAAAATTTTTATCCACAACGCAACCAAGGCCTGGCTGAGGCAATGATTGCCTCGGGCAGTGCGGTGCTTTCCGAGTTTCCGCTGGACGCCGGGCCGAGCCCGAGCAACTTCCCCCGACGCAACCGCATCATCAGCGGCTTATCCCTTGGCGTGCTGGTGGTCGAGGCCAGTGTTGCCAGCGGCTCGTTGATCACCGCGCGACTGGCGGCCGAGCAAGGGCGTGAGGTTTACGCGATTCCAGGATCGATCCATCACCCCGGCGCCCGCGGTTGTCACCAGTTGATTCGCGACGGCGCGGTGCTCGTGGAAACTATCGAACACATTCTCGAAGCCCTGCGTGGCTGGCAGCAGCCGTTGTTATCCACAGCTTCGCCGCAGGATGATCATCCGTTGCTTGCGCTGCTTCACGCGGCGCCCCACACCAGCGAAGCCCTGGCCGCGAGCTGTGGCTGGGCGCTGCCCAAAGTGCTTGCGACGCTGACCGAGCTGGAGATCGACGGCCGTGCGGTGTGCGAAAACGGTCGCTGGTTGGCGCGGTCACGCTAGGTTTTACAAGGAAGATCGGTAAACTGCGCGAAACCTGTTTGTGGAGAGTTTTTTCATGGTCAACAGTTGGCGTGTGCAACAAGCCGCGCGTGAAGTTCGCGCCGGCGCGGTGATTGCCTATCCAACCGAAGCCGTCTGGGGGCTGGGTTGCGACCCGTGGAACGAAGACGCCGTGGACCGCTTGCTGGCGATCAAGAATCGCTCGGTGAGCAAAGGACTGATCCTCGTCGCTGACAACATCCGCCAGTTCGATTTCCTTTTCGAGGACTTCCCGCAGGACTGGATCGACCGCATGGCCAGCACCTGGCCGGGGCCGAACACCTGGCTGGTGCCACACCAGAATCTGTTGCCGGAATGGGTCACAGGCGTGCATGACACCGTGGCACTGCGGGTCAGTGATCATCCTCAGGTGCGCGATTTGTGCTCACTGGTCGGGCCGTTGATCTCGACATCCGCCAATCCTCAGGGGCGGCCGCCGGCACGCACGCGCTTGCGGGTCGAACAGTATTTCCGTGGGCAGGTTGACCTGGTGCTGGGTGGCAGCCTTGGCGGACGCAAGAACCCCAGCGTGATCCGCGACCTGGCCAGCGGTAACGTCATTCGCCCTGACTGACGCCACTTCTTTATACTTTTTGCGCACTCCTCGGCGGTTCAGGCGAGGAGTTTGCGCATGCCTGCAGTTTATTCATGCATCCGTTTAGGGCTTATCCGTTGCCATTGTTCTTTCATGCGTCAGACGAAGCGTTAAGTCTGAAATATTCGTAAATTTTCCCACGGGATTATCAGAACACGTGCAGTGGCGAGATCTCCAAAAGCATCCATTCTTTCAATGTGCTTGAAGCAACTTCGAAATGTTAATGGCTGCGGAGAAGTAATGGATATTACGGATTTACACCTCAAGGATTATCTGCAGGGCTTTCAGGAGACACTCAAGAATCAACAGGCCGATTATCGTGTGGCCATTCTTGAGGCAGGCTCGGATGCCGGGGAATTTGAACGCTTCATCGGTCGACAGTTTCGCCTGCGGTTGCAGCATTACATGCTCACATCAAGAGCCCGGGCGCTGGACGCCCGATTGGCGATTACCGCACGCAGCACACACTTTTTGCTGTACCAGCGCGATCAACTCATTGCGGTGCTGCGCGCAACTCCGGCGCCGTTCGAATGGGCCTCACTGACGCAACATCATGTCTCTCCCACCGTGGCATTGGCGCGGCACGTCGAATTCAGTCGGCTGATTACCCTTTCCCAGCAGCATCGACCGGTGTCGATCAATGGCCTGCTCGCCACCGCCGCGCAATGGGCAATCGATCGCGGATATCAGGGGGTGACGGCCTTGTGCAGATCGCCACAGCGGCAACTGTTTCAGCGTTTCGGCCTGACCCCGATCGCTACGCACGCAATGCATATCGAACAGCGTGCCCGTGGCGACTATTGGCTGTTGTCCGCCGAGTGGCGACAAATACTGATGGCCCTGGATCAGCCTGTGAACATGAACGTGCATCATCAGCCGGAGTACCGCGATGTTCATAACCGCCAGTATTGATCCGCCAATGTTTGAAGAGTGGGCTGAAAAATGGCTCGTGTACGAGTCGAAGAAGTTGCGCAGCAAGCTTGCCGCTCGTAGACCGGCGGCAAAGAAACTTCATCGCAAGATGTACTTGATATAGCTGGAAGATACTCGGCGAACTCATGGAAGAGTTCGCCGAGTATCAACATGGAACTATGGCAAAAGAATTGTGGAACCGGTTGTTCGCCGCGCCGACAGTTCAGTTTGTGCTTTCGCCGCATCCGCCAATGCATGGCGCTGGCTGATGTCGACTTTCAGCTTGCCGCTGATGATCATCTCGAACAACTCGTCAGCCATGCGCTGCAGGTTCTCGGCGTTGTTGGCGTAGGTCGCCAATGTCGGCCGGGTGACATAAAGCGAGCCCTTTGCGGCGAGAATGCCAAGATTGACGCCATCGACCGCGCCCGAGGCATTGCCGAAACTCACCACCAGGCCACGTGGCGCCACGCTGTCCAGGGACGTGAGCCAGGTGTCCTTGCCGACGCCGTCATACACCACCGGGACTTTCTTGCCGTCAGTCAGAGCCAGCACACGCTCGGCTACGTTTTCATGGCTGTAGTCGATAGTGGCCCAGGCGCCGTTGGCCTTGGCCAGTTCGGCTTTTTCCCTGGAACTGACGGTGCCTATCAGCTTCACGCCTAGCGCTTTGGCCCATTGGCAGGCCAGCGAGCCGACGCCGCCCGCTGCCGCATGGAACAGAATGGTTTCGCCGCCCTTCAGTTCGTAGGTCTGGCGCAGCAGGTATTGCACGGTCAGGCCCTTGAGCATGACCCCGGCAGCCGTTTCGAAGCTGATTTCGTCGGGCAGGTGTACAAGATTGTCTTGCGGCAGGACATGTACCTGGCTGTAGGCGCCGAGCGGGCCGCTGCCGTACGCCACACGATCGCCGACCTTGAACCGGGTGACGTCGCTGCCCACCGCCTCGACGGTGCCGGCGCCTTCCGAACCCAGGCCAGACGGCAAGGCGGGCGGCGCATACAGGCCGCTACGGTAGTAGGTGTCAATGAAATTCAGGCCGATCGCATGGTTGGCCACGCGCACTTGATTCGGCCCGGGCGCAGCGGGTTCGTAATCTACATATTCGAGCACTTCGGGACCGCCGTGGGCACCGAACTGGATACGCTTTGCCATCTGCCTGCTCTCCTTGGGTCGTCACTAAGCCCTCTATCCAACTCCCCCGCTTGATCTTCGTCAACTGCGGCGCGCCGGTCTGCGATGGTATGCTACGCGCCCATTTGCGCCGCCCGCCTGCCGGGGCGCCGCCCGATTCAAGGTGAAGCCATGACGACCCGCACCGACGCCGTAAAGGCCTATCTGCTCGATCTGCAAGACCGCATCTGCGCCGCGCTCGAAACCGAAGACGGCGGCAAATGCTTCGTCGAAGACGCCTGGACCCGGCCGGCGGGCGGTGGTGGGCGCACCCGTGTGCTGGAAAACGGCACGTTGATCGAAAAGGGCGGCGTCAACTTTTCCCACGTCTTCGGCAGCGGCTTGCCACCCTCGGCCAGTGCGCATCGGCCGGAACTGGCCGGGCGTGGTTTCGAGGCGCTCGGCGTATCGCTGGTGATCCATCCGCACAACCCGCACGTGCCGACGTCCCACGCCAACGTGCGCTTTTTCATCGCTGAAAAAGAAGGCGAAGAACCGGTCTGGTGGTTTGGCGGCGGCTTCGACCTGACCCCGTATTACGGCGTTGAGGAAGATTGCGTCCACTGGCACCGCGTCGCCGAGCAAGCCTGTGCTCCGTTCGGCGCTGATGTCTATCCACGCTACAAGGCCTGGTGCGATACCTACTTTCACATCAAGCACCGTCATGAGCCGCGCGGCATTGGTGGTCTGTTCTTCGATGATCTGAACGAGTGGGATTTCGACACCAGTTTCGCGTTCATGCGCGCCATCGGCGACGCCTACATCGACGCCTACCTGCCGATTGTGCAGCGGCGCAAAAACGATGCCTTCACTGCACAGCAGCGCGAATTCCAGGAGTTCCGCCGTGGTCGCTATGTCGAGTTCAACCTGGTTTACGACCGTGGCACCCTCTTTGGTCTGCAATCGGGCGGACGTACCGAATCGATTCTGATGTCGCTGCCGCCGCAAGTGCGCTGGGGTTATGACTGGAAGGCCGAGCCAGGCAGCGCCGAAGCGCGCCTGACCGAATACTTCCTGCAGGATCGCGACTGGCTGGCCGAGGCCTGAGGATTGGTGATGGATCGTTACGTCGTTTTCGGTAACCCGATCGGCCACAGCAAGTCGCCGATGATTCACCAGCTGTTCGCTGAACAGACAAGCCAACGCCTCGATTACAGCACGCTGCTGGCGCCGCTTGATGATTTTGCCGGCTGCGCCACCGCGTTCTTTCGGGAGGGGCGCGGTGCCAACGTGACGGTGCCGTTCAAGGAAGAGGCTTACCGTCTGGCCAACAGCCTGACCGCACGCGCGCAGCGCGCTGGGGCGGTGAACACCTTGAGCAAACTGGACGATGGCTCACTCCTCGGCGACAACACCGATGGCGCTGGCCTGGTCCGCGATCTGACGGTCAATGCCGGGTTCAGCCTGACCGGCAAGCGCATCCTTTTGCTCGGCGCCGGCGGCGCGGTGCGCGGGGCACTGGAGCCATTGCTGGCGGAGAATCCGGCCTCAGTGATCATCGCCAATCGCACGGTGGACAAGGCTGAGCTGCTGGCCGAATTGTTCTGCGACCTGGGGCCGGTAGCAGCCAGTGGCTTCGACTGGTTGCGCGAACCGGTGGACGTGATCATCAACGCTACTTCCGCCAGCCTGACCGGTGACGTTCCGCCGATTGCGCCAAGCCTGATCGAGCCGGGCCAGACGCTGTGCTACGACATGATGTACGGCAAGGAACCGACTGCGTTCTGTCGCTGGGCCACCGAGCACGGCGCGGCGCTGGCAATGGATGGTCTGGGCATGCTCGCCGAGCAGGCGGCGGAGGCGTTCTACTTATGGCGCCGCGTGCGCCCGGATACCGCTCCGGTGCTCGCCGAACTGCGCCGACAATTAGCCCTTTAAGAGCTTCGCGAGCAAGCTCGCTCCCACATTTGATCGCATTGCACGGTGGGAGCGCGCTTGCTCGCGAATGGCCACTCAGCTGATCCTGGATCAATCCTCAAAGCGGATCGGGCATTTTTCCGCCCCTTCCAGCTTGCGTAATTCTTCCACGACCTGTGGCCGTGCCCGGCGCAAGGTCAGGCTGCGGCCCTGGCCCAACAAACGCCGCGCTTCCTGATGCAGCATCTCCACCCCTGAATAATCGATGAAGTTGATCTGCTGTGCCTCGATTACCACCCGCGCTCCGTGCAACCGTTGCAGGCGCACTTGCAGGTAATGGCTGGCGCCGAAAAAGATCGAACCGCCGACGCGTAAAACATCGTCCTCACCGTCTGGCCAATGCTGCACACGCGGTTGCGAAGTGCGCTTGAGGTAGAAAAACAGCGACGCCAGCACGCCTGCGTAAATGGCTGTCTGCAGTTCCAGCAGCAGCGTTGCGAGGCACGTCAGCGCCATGACCACGAACTCGGCACGACTGACCCGCAGCAATGCCCGAATTGCTCGGTGATCGACCAGGCCCCAGGCAATCAGCAGAATGCTGCCGGCCATGGCGGGAATCGGAATATGCGAAATCAGCCCGGCGCCGAAGATCGCAAACAAAGCTACCCAGACCGCAGAAAAAATCCCGGCCAGTGGCGAACAGGCACCCGCTTCGTAACTCAATCCCGAGCGGGTAAACGATCCGGCTGACAGCGAGCCGGAAAAGAACGCCCCGACAATATTCGACAAGCCTTGCGCGCGGACTTCCTGATTGGCATCAAGCAACTGCTGCGACCGGGCGGAAATCGAGCGCGCAATCGACAGACTGGTGACCAGCCCGAGCATGCCCACCGCTACGGCGCTCGGCAGCAGGCGCAGCATCACCTCCGGATCCAGCGGCAAGGCGCTGAAAGGCGGCAAGCGACCGACGAAAGCGCTGACCAGATGCACATGGCCGAACATCGCCGGCCAGATCCATACCAGCAGGCTGGCCAGCACTAGCGTGATCAACAGCGTCGGCCAGCGTGGCAGGAGTTTTTTCAGCGCCACGCCGACGATGACTGTGGCGACGCCGAGGATCAGCGAAGGCTTATCCACAGCCCCGAGATGCCGCACCAGATCCATCAGACTGGCGAGCGCCGTGGTGCTGGCCGGCAATTCCAGCCCGAGCAGATTGGGCAATTGCCCGATGGCAATCACCACCGCCGCACCGAGGGTGAAACCGAGCACCACCGAGTGCGAGACGAAATTCACCAGTGCGCCGAAGCGCAGCAGGCCGAGCAACCACTGGAAAATCCCGGCCAGGAAGGTCAGCAACAGAATCAGCGTGATGTAGTCCTGCGACGCCGGAACGGCCAAGGGGCTGACGCTGGCGTAGAGCACAATCGAAATCGCCGCCGTCGGGCCGCAGATCAGATGCCACGATGAGCCCCACAGGCAAGCGATCATCACCGGGATGATCGCTGCGTAGAGACCGTATTCAGGTGGCAGACCGGCAATCAGGGCGTAGGCAATCGACTGGGGTAACGCGAGAATCGCACCGCTGAGGCCGACGATCAGGTCCCTGCCGACGCTGGCGCGGGTTTGCCGTGGCAACCAGCTCAGGAAAGGAAAAAGTGAATGACGGCTGGGAAAGGCCATGGATCCTCACGGTTGGAGTTTTCAACAAGGGTATCAGCCCTTCCCGCCGATCGTTCCCACGCAGAGCGTTAGAACGATCGGCGGATGCATTTACAGCTTCGCCTTCACCGCCACCAGTGCATCATTGCCATCCACCGTCTTCACGCCATCGAGCCACTTGTCCAGTACCGCCGGATTCGCCTTGATCCACGCCTTCGCCGCCGCGGCATTGCTGATTTTCTTGTTCACTACCTCGGCCATGATGCTGTTTTCCATGTCCTGAGTGAACGCCAGATTGGTCAGCAACTTGCCCACATTCGGGCAGGCCTCGGCGTAGCCTTTGCGGGTCAGGGTGAACACGTTGCCGGTGTCGCCGAAGTATTTTTCGCCGCCCTTCAGATAGCGCATTTTCAGTTGCACGTTCATCGGGTGCGGGGTCCAGCCGAGGAAGGTGACGAATTTCTGTTTCTTCACCGCCCGCGATACTTCGGCCAGCATCGCCTGTTCGCTGGACTCGATCAGCTTCCACTGACCCATGTCGAAGTCGTTCTTCTTGATGATTTCCTGCAGCGAAATGTTCGCGGGGGCGCCCGAGCCGATGCCGTAGATTTTCTTGTCGAACTTGTCGGCGAATTTGTTCAGGTCAGCGAAATCATGCACACCCGCCTCCCAGACATAGTCGGGGACAGCAAGGGTGAATTCAGTGCCTTCGAGGTTTTTCGCCAATTGCGTCACATCACCGGTGGCGACGAATTTGTCATAAAAGCCCTGCTGCGCCGGCATCCAGTTGCCGAGAAATACGTCAACCTGGCCGTCCTTCAAACCGCCAAAGGTGATCGGCACCGCAAGGGTATCGACTTTGGCCTTGTAGCCCATGCCGTCCAGCAGAAACCCGGTGATGGCATTGGTCGCGGCGATGTCGCTCCAGCCCGGATCGGCCATTTTCACGATCTCGCAGCCTTGCTCGGCAAAAGCCGAGGCGCTGCTCAACGCGATCAGGCCAACGGTCACAGCTGTGGATAACTTGCGCATGGACTTCCCCTTAACATTATTGGTTTTGGCAGGGTTGTGGATAACGGGCCTTGCGCTCCAGATCATCAAGGTCGATGTGGTTGCGCATGTACTGCTGACTGGCATCGACCAGCGGCTGGTGATCCCAGCTCTTCAGCTTGCCGATGGTTAATGCATCGGCGACGAACCGGCGTCGGCGCTGGCTGGCCAGCACGTCCCGATGGATCGCCGGGATATCCCATTTGGTCCGCGCTTGAGCAAGAAAGTCTTCGAACACCTGACGGTGTTGCGGCGACTGGCTCAGCTCTTCCTCTTCGCGCGGATCGTTAACCACGTCGAAGAGCAGGCACGGGTCGCTTTCGCTGTAGATAAATTTGTAGGCGCCCCGGCGAATCATCATCAACGGGCTGACGGTGCCTTCGGCCATGTACTCGCCGAACACTTCGTCATGCCCGCCCTGCCCTTGCAGGTGCGGCAGCAAGGAGCGGCCGTCCAGCGGCAAGCCCGGTTCGAGGCTCCCTCCGGCCAGATCCACGAACGTCGGCAGCAGGTCGGCGGTGGAAACCGCGGCGCTGACCCGGCCCGCCTGGAATTGTCCCGGTGCGCTGATCAGCAGCGGCACCCGCGCGGCCATCTCGAACCAGTGCATTTTGTACCAGAGGCCCTTCTCGCCGAGCATGTCGCCATGGTCGCCGGAGAAAACAATGATGGTGTCGTCAATCAGCCCGGTATCGTCCAGCGTTTCCAGCAGTTTGCCGACGTTGGCGTCAATATAGCTGCAAGCCCCGAAATAGGCGCGACGGGCATCGCGGATTTTATCCACAGGCAGCGGCTTGTCCCACAAATCGTAAACCTTGAGCAGCCGTTGCGAGTGCGGATCGAGTTCGTCCTGGTTCAAGGCTGTAGGCAGCGGGATATCGGCATCGTCATACAAATCCCAGAATTTCTTGGGAATTGTGTACGGGTCGTGCGGGTGAGTCATCGACACGGTCAGGCAAAACGGCTGGTCGCCATCCTCGCGGATGTGATCGAACAGATATTGCTGTGCCTTGAACACCACCTCTTCGTCGAAATCCAGCTGATTGGTACGCACGCACGGCCCGGCCTGCAGCACCGAGGACATGTTGTGATACCAGCTCGGTCGTACCTGCGGCTCGTCCCAGTTCACCGCCCAACCGTAATCGGCCGGATAGATATCGCTGGTCAGGCGTTCTTCATAACCGTGCAGTTGGTCCGGCCCGCAAAAGTGCATCTTGCCCGACAGCGCAGTGCGGTAGCCGAGTCGGCGCAAGTAGTGCGCATAAGTGGGGATATCGGCAGGAAAATCAGCGGCGTTGTCATAGGCGCCGATCTTGCTCGGCAGCTGACCACTGACCAGAGTGAAGCGCGACGGTGCGCACAGCGGGCTGTTGCAATACGCGGCATCAAACACTACGCCCTGGGCGGCGAGGCGGGACAGGTTTGGCAGTTTTACAGGCGATGGGCCGTAGAACGGCAACATTGGCGCGGCCATTTGATCGGCCATGATGAAAAGAATGTTCTTGCGCTTCATGTGATCGCGGCATTCCATGTTGAATATTTATGCGAGAGTGCTGCAACCGAGCATGGATCCCACGCTTTCTTCGGTAAAGCCCGCCACAGACAATGACTAGGATAAGCACAGCTTATGTATGAGGCCCTCGGCGACCTATCCCTCGATCTTCTTCGCGCCTTTGAAGCGGCGGCGCGCCATCGCAGTTTCACTGCGGCTGCGGTTGAGCTTGGTACGACACAACCGGCGATCAGCCAGCAGATCAAACGCCTGGAAGAACAACTCGGAACACGCCTCTTCGATCGGATTTACCGGGGCATTGAGCTGACTGAGGTGGGTACCCTGCTTTTCGAGCAAGTTACCTTGGGTTTGCATAACATCGACGCAGGATTGAGCGCAATCAGCGCTCAGCAGCAACATGAAGTGCTGCAGGTCGCGACCGATTTCGCGTTCGCCGCCTATTGGCTGATGCCGCGCCTGCACCGCTTCCACGAAGCCAACCCGCACATCGATGTCAGCCTCGTCACGAGCGAGCGCAACCACAATATGCTGCGCACCGACATCGACGTGGCGATCCTGTTTGGCGATGGTCGATTCAAGCAGGGCGAGAGCCACTGGCTGTTCAGCGAAGAAGTGTTCCCGGTGTGCAGCCCGCTGCTGCTCAAGGACCGTTCATTGCCGTTGCCCGCGCAGGCTCTGCTGGAATTTCCGCTGCTGCACCTGCGCGGCGAAAACAGCAGCAACTGGTTCGACTGGAGCGGGCTGTTCCGTCAACTTGGCCTGACCACGCCGCCGGCGCCGGGTCAGTTGCGCTTCGACAATTACACGTTGCTGATTCAAGCGGCGATTGGCGGGCAAGGTGTGGCGATTGGTTGGCGCCACCTTGTGGATAACTTGCTGATGCAGGGTTTGCTGTGCCGGCCGCTGGCGCAAACCACGCTGTCGCGGCTGGGGTATTACGTGGTGCTGCCGCAGCGCAAACGTCGGGGTGCGTTGATTCAAGAGTTTGTTGATTGGTTAATGGCGGAACAGGCCAGCAGTGCCGAATCGCTTAACGGTCTGGCCCTGCCCTCGATTGCGGTGTGAAGAGCAAAAGATCGTCCGATCGCGGCCCGAGCCTCCGGCAGCTCCTGCAGGCGATCTTTTAAATATCTGAAGCCGCTACAAAATTCACATGCTGCCCCACATGCAGATTGAGCCGCAGCTCATCGGCAATCCCCACTGCCACGCGGTTCAAGCGCTCCAAGGGTTCGGCAAGCCCCGGCTCGAGATTGCCGCCAACCTGACTGAAATGCTCGATGGTCAATCCGGCAACGCCATGCGGCGCATTGACCAGGGTCCAGCGCAGTGCGCTGCTTTGCACCGCCTCGAGGATTTCTTCAGCGGCGTGACGTTGCAGACGCTCGTCACTGTCAGGCTCGTCGAGTACACCGAAGTTGCCTACCAGGAACAAGCGCGGCACGCTGGCCAGGTGCAAGCCTTCGACCAGTGCGTCGACTGCCAGCACCTGTTCGACCGGGCCGAGAGTGACCGAGCGCTCGACATGGTCGCTGCTGAACGGCAGCCCCGGCGCGTCCAGCAGACAGATCACCGCCGAGGTGCCGGCGACGCTCTGATTGACCCGCTCGGCGTCGAACAAGTCGCCGGTTTTAGTGCGCAGTCCGGGTCGCGGCGCGAGCGCGGTGAGATCGTCGAGAATGGCGATCACTTCGTGTTGGCGGCGCAGCAATTCAGCCATCAACGCACCCCCCAGGCTGGCCATGGCACCATAGAGCACCACTTTCACCACTGGGGTTTCGGCATTTTTCATGGCTGTTTTCCTTATAGTTGGCCCATATGGCCTGTGACGGTGGAAACAGCCAAGGGTTCGAACCGATTGAGAGGCGACACGATGCAAGGGATCAAGGGCTACCACGCCCATGTCTATTTCGACGCGCGGACCATCGACCAGGCGCGGGCCTTGTGCGAACAGGCCGCGCAGCTGTTTGCGCTGAAGATGGGCCGCGTGCACGAACGCCCGGTGGGCCCGCACCCCGACTGGAGCTGCCAACTGGCCTTCGGCCCCGAGCTGATCGGCGAAGTGCTGCCTTGGCTGGCGCTCAACCGCAAGGGCCTGGTGGTATTCCTGCACCCGGACACGGGCGATGACTTGCTCGATCACACCGAACACGCCATCTGGATGGGCGCGCTGCGGCCGTTGAATCTGTCGGTGTTTTAATCGAGAGTTTCTTCGGCTTCGCCCGGCAGATGCTCATCCAGACGCAGCCAGGGCAATCGGCTGTCAGTCCAGATGTGCCGCTCGGCCGGCGCGATTTCAGGATGATCCAGCGTGGCGATGGTCACGTCGATGGTGTCGGGGCTGAGCGAGGTCAGCAATGCCAGTTGCGCGCCGCAGTTTGAGCAGAAGTATCGCGCGCAACTGGCGGACGATTCATAGCGTGCCGGCGTTCCGGCCAGCCATTGAAAGTTCGCCGCCGGCACGGTGATCCATGTGGTGACGATACCGCCGCTGACCTTGCGGCAGATCGCACAGTGACAATGCGCAATGTCCTGCAGCGCTGCGCTGAACCGGTAGCGGATGTGCGCGCAGTGACAGCCGCCGTTATGTGTCTGGTTCGTCTCCACCGCTCTTCTCCCGTATTCATTGGCTCTCGTTGCAGCCACCCACCGGTTGACCGTTCATTCATCGCTTTCGATCGCGAAAGGTAGCTGAAAGCTTCCCCGATTAGGATCGCCTCACTCCCGGCAACAGACCGGTTGGCCCAAGACCTGTGGTTGTTCCACAGACCCGGCCCAATTAACAACAACAATGGTGATTCTGATGTCTTCTGCAACCCGCCGTTTTTCCCTCTCCCTGCTGGTTACTCCGCCCGTACGCCTCGCGCCTCCCGTTCTGCGCTGATCCCGCCCGGTCCGCTCATTCCATTAGCCGCGCTACGCCTGGAGTAATCCCATGCTGACTTTCCTTGGCTTCGCCATGGTCATCACGTTCATGTTCCTGATCATGACCAAGCGCCTGTCCGCGCTGATCGCCCTGATCATCATCCCGATCCTGTTCGCCCTGTTTGGTGGGTTCGCGCCGAAAATCGGTCCGATGATGCTAGAGGGCATCACCAAACTGGCGCCAACCGGCGTGATGTTGATGTTCGCCATTCTGTATTTCGCCCTGATGATCGACTCCGGCCTGTTCGACCCGGCCGTGCGCAAGATCCTCAAACTGGTCAAGGGCGACCCGCTGAAAGTTTCGGTCGGCACCGCCGTTCTGGCGCTCGTCGTTTCCCTTGATGGTGACGGCGCGACCACTTACATGATCTGCGTGGCCGCCATGCTGCCGCTGTACAGCCGCATCGGCATGAGCCCGCGAATCATGGCCGGTCTGATCATTCTCGCCGGCGGCGTGATGAACATGACCCCATGGGGCGGCCCGACCGCCCGTGCGGCGAGTGCTCTGCATGTCGACCCGTCGGATATTTTCGTGCCGATGATTCCGGCGATGGCCGTCGGTGTAGTGGCGATCCTGCTGATTGCCTACTTCTACGGCAAACGTGAACGTGCCCGCCTCGGCGAGCTGCATCTGGTCGGCGATGAGATCGATCACAGCGAAATCAGCGTCTCGCAATTCCCTGACGCACGCCGTCCGAAACTGATCTGGTTCAACGCCGCGTTGACCTTCGGCCTGATGTGCACGCTGATCGGCGGCCTGCTGCCGCTGCCGGTGCTGTTCATGGTGGCGTTCAGTATTGCGATGATCGTCAACTACCCGTGCCTGCAAATGCAGAAGGATCGCGTCGCCGCACATTCCGGCAGCGTGCTGGCAGTGGTCGGGCTGATCTTTGCGGCCGGTATCTTCACCGGTATCCTGTCCGGCACTGGCATGGTCGATGCGATGTCGAAGAGCCTGCTGGCGGTGATTCCGGAGTTCCTCGGCCCGTATCTGGCGGTGATCACGGCGCTGGTGAGCATGCCGTTCACCTTCTTCATGTCCAACGACGCGTTCTACTACGGCGTGTTGCCGGTGCTGGCCGAAGCGGCCAGTCACTATGGAATCACTGCAGTGGAAATGGCCCGTGCCTCGATCGTCGGTCAGCCCGTCCACTTGCTGAGCCCGTTGGTACCGTCGACCTATCTGTTGGTGGCGCTGGCTGGTATCGATTTCGGTGATCATCAGCGTTTTACCTTGAAATGGGCGATCCTGGTGTGTATCTGCATTCTGATTGCTGCGCTGCTGTTGGGGACTTTCCCGCTGTTCAGCACTCTATAAGCCCAAGACTCACCGATTCGGGTCCTGGCTTCGCGGTTTGAGGCCCGGACCTTTTTCGGTTTAACAATTGCTCAAAGGAATACACATGGAATGGCTGACCAACCCCGAAATCTGGGTTGCCTTCTTTACCCTGACCGCCCTGGAAATCGTCCTCGGCATCGATAACATCATCATGATCTCGATTCTGGTCAGCCGCATGCCCAAGCACATGCAGGCGCGCACCCGAATCTTCGGTCTGGCCCTGGCGATGATCACGCGGATCCTGTTGCTGCTGTCGATCACTTGGGTCATGCGCCTCACCGCCGACCTCTTCGAGGTGTTCGGTCAGGGCATTTCCGGTCGTGACCTGATCCTGTTCTTCGGTGGCCTGTTCCTGCTCTGGAAAAGCTCGCAGGAGATGTACCACGCGCTGGAAGGCGAAGACGAAAGCGACGACGCGCCATCGGGCAAGGGCGGCAACTTCCTCTACACCATCATTCAGATCGCGATCATCGATATCGTCTTCTCGCTGGACTCGGTGATCACTGCGGTCGGCATGGTTTCTCATGTACCGGTCATGGTTGCGGCGATTATCGTGGCGGTGCTGGTGATGATGCTGGCCTCGGGCAAGATCAGCGAATTCATCGACAAGCACCCGTCGCTGAAAATGCTCGCGCTGTCGTTCCTGCTGGTAGTCGGTACCGTGCTGATCGCCGAGTCGTTCGACGTGCATGTGCCGAAAGGCTACGTCTACTTCGCCATGGCGTTCTCGCTGGCGGTGGAAGCGATCAACATCAAACTGCGCGGCGCGATGGCCAAAAAGAAACAGCAGCAGGATCCGGTGAAACTGCGCAAGGATGTGCCGGGCCAATAATCTGCTCGTCTGCTCAAGCGCAATAACCTGTGGGAGCGAGCCTGCTCGCGAAGACGAAGTGCCAGTCGACAACAATGTTGGCTGGCCCACCGCTTTCGCCAGCAAGCTCGCTCCCACAGTCGTTTTCGGCCACGCAGGGAAAACGTGTCGAATTCCGGGGCCGGATACAGCGGCTTTCATGACAGTTTTGTTTCATTCCGTTCTTTAGCTGTGCAATGCTGGCGCCCAGACCGTTAGCCAACTACAGCTTAAGTATCAAAAACGTAGAAACCGCGCGGTGCCGTCCACTTGCCCCTCTGGGGCGCTGCTACTACAGGGGGTCTGCATGCTCACCCTGCTCAATTTGTTGTCCGCCGTTGCCCTGCTGATCTGGGGCACGCACATCGTCCGAACCGGCATCCTGCGGGTTTACGGCACCAATTTGCGACATGTCATCGGCCAGAACATGTCGAAGAAATGGCTGGCGTTCATCGCCGGTATTCTCGTCACCGCGATGGTGCAGAGCAGCAACGCCACGGCGATGCTGGTCACCTCGTTTGTCGGCCAGGGCCTGATGGCGCTGACCCCGGCGCTGGCGACCATGCTGGGTGCCGATGTCGGTACCGCGTTGATGGCGCGGGTGCTGACGTTTGACCTGTCGTGGCTGTCGCCGCTGCTGATCTTCCTCGGGGTGATTTTCTTTCTCTCACGTAAACAGACGCGGCTCGGGCAGATGGGCCGGGTGTCGATCGGGCTGGGGCTGATCATCCTCGCTCTGCAGTTGATCGTTGAAGCCGCCGCGCCGATTACTCACGCCCAAGGGGTGAAAGTGATTTTCGCCTCGCTGACCGGCGACATCCTCCTCGACGCCCTGGTCGGCGCGCTGTTCGCGATGATTTCCTACTCCAGCCTCGCTGCCGTGCTGCTGACCGCCACGCTGGCCGGCGCTGCGGTGATCAGCCTGCCGGTGGCGATCGGTCTGGTGATCGGCGCGAACATCGGCAGCGGCATTCTCGCCTTCATGAGCACCAGCATGCAGAATGCCGCCGGCCGGCAAGTGGCGCTGGGCAGCCTGTTGTACAAACTGATCGGTCTGCTGCTGATCATCCCGGTGCTCGACCCGCTGGTGCACTGGATCGACAGCCTCGATTTCAGCCCCCAGGAAATGGTCATCGGCTTCCACCTGCTCTACAACACCGCACGCTGCCTGATCCTGCTGCCCAGCGTCGGGCCGATGGCGCGGCTATGTGCCTGGTTGCTGCCGGAGCGGCCGGAGGTCAACGGCACCGCCAAACCGCGGCATCTCGACCCGACGGCACTGGTCACGCCGAGCCTGGCGCTGGCCAATGCTGCGCGGGAAACCCTGCGCATGGGCGATCTGCTCGACAACATGCTCGACGCCTCCCTCGATGTGCTGCGCGGCAAGCAGACCGCCGTCACGCAGGAGATGCGCCGCCTGACCGACGATGTCGAAGCACTGTACAGCGCGATCAAGCTTTATCTGGCGCAGATGCCCCGCGAGGATCTCGGCGAGCAGGACAGTCGGCGCTGGGCTGAGATCATCGAGCTGGCGATCAACCTGAAACTTGCCGCCGACCTGATCGAGCGCATGCTGCGCAAGATCCAGCAGCAGAAAACCTCGCAGCGGCGTTCGTTCTCTGAGGAAGGCCTGGAAGATCTCGCCGGCCTGCAGCAGCAATTGATCGCCAATCTGCGCCTGGGCCTGTCGGTGTTTCTCAGTGGCGACCGCGAAAGCGCGCGGCAGTTGTTGCGCGAGAAACGCCGTTTTCGTGCGCAGGAGCGGCGTCTGGCCCACGCGCACGTCAGCCGTTTGCAGCGCAAGATCGTGCAGAGTCTGGAGACCAGTTCGTTGCATCTGGAATTGATTGCCGACATGAAGCGGCTCAACTCGCTGTTCTGCAGCAGCGCCTATGTGGTGCTGGAAACGGCGGACACCGGCGCGCTGGCGGTGGATGACATGGCCGACATTACGCATTCGCCTTGAACGTCTGAGGCTGCGGTCAGTCAGTTACAGTGGTTCAGCCTTGAGACCGCCGATTGGGGTCGCAACTGACGACACGGATCTCCAAATCAGCCGTATGGAAGCCTGTTATGCGTTGCCTGTTGTTCGCCTGCCTGTTGCTCGGCTCCCTGCCCGCCTTCGCCCTGGATCGTTTTCAAGTCGAAGGCTATGCGCTGCCCAACGGTTTGCAGTTGATGCTCAAGCCCGGCACTGAGCGTGGGCATGTGGCAATCCGGCTGGTGGTCGGCGTCGGCCTCGATGATTTCGATTGCGACGAGAAAGAGCTGCCGCATTTGCTCGAACACCTGCTGTTCAGCGGTATCGACGCCACTGGCGAAGGCGGTCTGGAGGAGCGCATGCAGGCGCTGGGCGGTGACTGGAATGCGTTCACCAGCAATGCCGACACCACGTTCGTCATCGAAGCCCCGGCGAAAAACCAGCGCAAGGTACTCGACCTGCTCCTCGCGCTGTTGACTCAGACACGCATCGACGACAACGCGATCAACGCGGCGAAACGGGTCGTCGAGCGTGAGGACGGCGGCCATTACACCAAACTGCAACGCTTCCTCGACCGTCAGGACCTCGGGCATACCGCGAGCAATCAACTGGCTGTCGAACTGGGATTGAAATGCCCGCAGCGCGCCGAAGTCGGCCATCTTACCCAGGAGCAATTGGAGAAGGTGCGCAAGGCCTGGTACGCGCCGAACAACATGACCCTGATCGTCGTCGGCGAACTCGACAAACTGCTGCCGGCCTATCTGGAGCGCACCTGGGGTGAGCTGGAGCCGGTCGAGCCGAGCGAGCATCGGGCGCTGCCGGACATTCGCACCAGCGCCGCCCATGAACGCACCCTCACCCGTGGCTTCATCGGCGACAGCGCCAAGCTGCATTGGCTGGTGCCGGAACCGGTGCTTGACGATCAGTACGACCAGACCTTCGACATTCTCAAGGATTACCTCGACTGGGCGCTGTATCGGCAGATTCGTCTCAACCACGGCCTGTCGTACGGGCCGTGGGCCGAGCGCGAAGTGTTCGGCGGTGTCGGCTTTATGAGCCTCAACGCTGACCTTGATCGCGATGACGTCGACGAAGCCATTCAGGTGCTGGCGGACCTTAAGGCCGACCTGCTGAAAAACGGCCTTGACCCGAGCACCTTCGCCCGCATCAAGCAAGCTGCCATCGCCCATCAGGCCTGGGCCGTGCAGGGCAACAGCGCGCTGGCGGACTATTACTGGAGCGCGCTGGCCGACTATCAGGATGGCCGCTTTGCCAATCCCGCTCGGGAGTTGCAAGGGGTGACGCTGGACGCGGCGAACAAGGCCATGCGCGAGCTGCTGTTGCAGCCGGGGTATATCAGGATCGAGAAGCCCTTGATCAGTGATGATCAGGTGTTGTGGCTGGTCGCCGGTGGTGTCGGCGTATTGCTGCTGATCGTGATCGGCTGGCGTCTGCATCGCCACCGCAAACCGGCCGAACACTGACCCTGTGGGAGCGGGCTTGCTCGCGAATTCGCCGGGTCAGTCACTGCATTGCCGGATGATCCACCGCATTCGCGAGCAAGCCGCTCCCACAGGGAATGTGGTGGATTTATGTGACCCGCAACCTCGCCACAACGCCCGGCGGACGCTACTCTGTCGGGGTATTTCCTTACCCTGCAGTGAATTGCCCACATGTCGAAATTAACCCTCCTGGTCCAGCGCATTCTCGAGCTGATCAAGCGCTACCCCGGGGTCATTGCGGCGGGTGGTTTCATTTCCGGGGTCGGCAGTTTCATCCTCGTCGATCGCCAACAGGGGCTGGCCAGCTGGATCACGGTGATCATGCTGCTCAGCTGGATCTGGCTGATGCTGGAAAACACCCTGACCGGGCTGTTCACACGGATCTTCAAACGCGAGATCCCCCAGCCGCTGCTGCGCTACGCGACGCAGATGATCCATCAGGAAAGCCTGTTTTTTGTCCTGCCGTTCTTCTTCATCACCACCACCTGGAACAGCGGTCAGTTGATTTTCACCGGCCTGCTTGGCATTGCCGCACTGATCTCGATCGTCGATCCGCTGTATTACAAATGGCTGGCGCCACGGCGCTGGGCATTTCTCGCATTGCACACGCTGACGCTGTTTGCCGCCCTGCTCACCGCATTGCCGGTGATCATGCACCTGACGACCGCACAGAGTTTCAAATGGGCGCTGGGGATTGCCGTGCTGCTGTCGTTCCCGAGCCTGGCGTCGATCTTCCCGATCCGCACGGTGCGCAACGCCCTGGCGATTCTGTTCATTACCGTCGGCATCGGTGGCGTCGGTTGGGCGCTGCGTTCCTGGGTGCCGCCGGCGACGCTGTGGATGACCGATGTGGCGATCAGCACGCAGCTGCAGGATCGCACCCCCGGCGCCAGCCTCGATACCGTCAGCGCCGAGCAGATCCGCAGCGGCGGGCTCTACGCCTACACCGCGATCAACGCGCCGCGTGGCCTCGATGAGCGGATCTATCACGTCTGGACCTTCAACGGCAAAGAGGTTGACCGCATCGCCCTCGACATTCACGGCGGGCGCAAGGAAGGCTACCGGGCGTGGACGCACAAGCAGAATTTCCCCGGTAACCCGACGGGCAAATGGCAGGTGCGCGTGCTGACCGAGGATGGCCAGTTGATCGGCGTGCTGCGTTTCGCAATTACGGACAGCACACCGGCCAAAGAAAAGTAATCCGGTTCGTGCTATTACGTAGGCTCTCGTAACGGCCGTACAAGCACGGAGCTTATGACCAGCAGCCCAACCCCCGGCAGTGCCCACCTGGACACCGCGCTCAGTCCTGCTCGCCTGCGGGTCACCGGCGACTGGACGCTGGCCCATTACACGGCGCTCAAGCACCTGAGTGAAAAGCTCCACGGTCAATACGACGCCAGTACCCCGATCGACCTGAACGGCCTCGGCGCTCTCGACACCGCCGGCGCCTCGTTGCTGGTCGAACTGCTCGGTTCCGAACGGCTGGGCAAGTCTGCCGAACACCCCGATTGCACCCTTTCGACGGCCGACCGCGCCTTGCTGCAAACCGTGTACCGCTCGCTGAGCGATTTCTGCGTGCCGATCAAAGAGCCGGAAGTCAGCGTCAGCGTGCAACTGCTGACGCGCATCGGCCGCGCGGTGGACAAGGTCTGGACCGACACGCTGCAACTGCTCGGCTTCGTCGGGCTGATTCTCGAAGTCATCGCCCGTGGCCTGTTTCGGCCCAGGCGCTGGCGCATCACGCCGATGATCGCGCACATCGAGCAGACCGGCCTCGACGCCGCGCCAATCGTGGCCCTGCTGACGTTTCTGGTCGGCGCGGTGGTGGCGTTTCTCGGCGCCACGGTGCTGGCCAGTTTCGGCGCGACAATTTTTACCGTGGATCTGGTCGGCTTCTCGTTCCTGCGCGAATTCGCCGTGTTGCTGACGGCGATCCTGATGGCCGGGCGCACCGCCAGCGCGTTCACCGCGCAGATCGGCTCGATGAAAGCCAACGAAGAAATCGACGCCATCCGCACCCTCGGTCTCGACCCGATGGAGCTGCTGGTGGTGCCACGGGTGCTGGCGCTGCTGGTGGCGCTGCCCATGCTGACCTTTCTGGCGATGCTCTCGGGGATTGTTGGCGGCGGTGTGGTCTGCGCGGTGTCGCTGGACATCTCGCCGGCGATGTTCCTGTCGCTGCTGCAATCGGACATCGGTGTACAGCACTTTCTGGTCGGCATGGTGAAAGCGCCGATTTTCGCTTTCCTGATCGCGGCGATCGGTTGTCTGGAAGGTTTCAAGGTCAGCGGCAGCGCCGAGTCGGTCGGTGCGCACACCACTTCCAGCGTGGTGCAGTCAATTTTCGTGGTGATCGTGCTCGACGCGGTGGCTGCGCTGTTTTTCATGGAGATGGGCTGGTGAGTCGTTTACCCCGCGCGCCCTCGGAGGCGGTGATCGAGGTCCGTGGCCTGTGCAATCGCTTCGGCCCGCAGAGCGTGCACGAGAACCTTGATCTGGACGTGTACAAAGGCGAAATCCTCGCCGTGGTCGGTGGCTCCGGCACCGGCAAATCGGTGTTGCTGCGCAGCATCGTCGGGCTGAATCGGCCCAGCGAAGGCATGGTCAAGGTCTTCGGCCAGAACCTGCCGAACCTGGCCGAGCATGAACGCTCGCTGATAGAACGCCGTTTCGGTGTGCTGTTCCAGAAAGGCGCGCTGTTCTCGTCGCTGACCGTGACCGAAAACGTCGCCCTGCCCCTGATTGAACACGCCGGCCTCAGCCGCCACGACGCCGAACACCTGGCGGCGGTGAAACTGGCGCTGGCCGGGCTGCCGTTGTCGGCGGCGGACAAGTACCCGGCGTCGCTGTCCGGCGGCATGATCAAGCGTGCGGCCCTGGCGCGGGCCCTGGCGCTGGATCCGGACATCCTGTTTCTCGACGAACCCACTGCCGGCCTCGACCCGATTGGCGCGGCGGCCTTCGATCAGTTGATTCTGACCCTGCGCGATGCGCTCGGCCTCAGCGTGTTTCTGGTGACCCACGACCTCGACACGCTCTACACCATCACCGACCGGGTGGCGGTGCTGGCGCAGAAAAAGGTACTGGTTGCCGGGCCGATTGATGAGGTCTCGGAAACCGACGACGCGTGGATTCACGAATACTTCCACGGCCCGCGTGGCCGCTCGGCGCTGGACGCCGCCAAACTGCTCAACGAGGTCTGACATGGAAACCCGAGCCCATCATGTGTTGATCGGCCTGTTCACAGTGATCGTGGTGGCAGGCGCCCTGCTCTTCGGTCTGTTCCTGGCCAAGTCCAGTGTCGACACCGAGTTCAAGGATTACGAAGTGGTGTTCAACGAGGCGGTCAGCGGCCTGTCCAAGGGCAGCTCGGTGCAGTACAGCGGGATCAAGGTCGGCGACGTGGTCAGCCTGCGCCTCGACCCGCAAGACCCGCGCCGGGTGCTGGCGCGGATTCGTCTGGCGGGCGACACGCCGGTCAAGGAAAACACCCAGGCCAAACTGGCGCTGACCGGCATCACCGGCACCTCGATCATCCAGCTCAGCGGCGGCACGCCCGAGAGCCCGAAACTGCGCGGCCATGACGGCAGTCTGCCGACGCTGATCGCCTCGCCCTCGCCTATCTCGCGCCTGCTCAACGACAGCAGCGATTTGATGACCGGCATCAGTGCCTTGCTGCAAAACGCCAATCACATGTTCTCCGCCGAGAACGTCGAGCGCGTGAGCAAGACCCTCGCCCATCTCGAACAGACCACCGGCACCATCAACGACCAGCGTGGCGATATCAAACAAGCCATGCAGCAACTGGCGACGGTCGGCAAGCAGGCCGGCAGCATGCTCGAACAGACCTCGCTGCTGATGCGCAACGCCAACGGCTTGCTCAACGATCAGGGCAAGCAGGCGTTGGGCAGCGCCGAGCAGGCGATGAAGTCGCTGGAGCAAAGCAGCGTGACCATCAATGGCCTGCTCAGCAAAAACCAGCATTCGCTGGATAACGGCATGCAGGGCCTCAACGGCCTGGCCCCGGCGATTCGCGAACTGCGCGAGACGCTGACCTCGCTGCGCGCCATTTCCCAACGCCTCGAGGCCAACCCCAGCGGGTACCTGCTGGGCAGCGACAAGAACAAGGAATTCACCCCATGACGTTGACTCGAATCGCCCTGCTCGGCGCAGGTCTGACCCTGATCGGCGCGTGCTCGATATTGCCCAAGTCCGAACCCTCGGACGTCTATCGCCTGCCCGCCGCGCCAGCGCCCGCCTCGGCCAGCCCGGCGGCGACGCAGTCCTGGTCGCTGCGCTTGAATAAGTTGCAGGCCAGCGAAGCACTGAACCGGCCGAGCATCGCGGTGATCCCGCAAGGTGATGTGATCAGCAGCTACAAGGGCTCGCGCTGGAGCGATCCGGCGCCGGTGCTGCTGCGCAATCGCTTGCTCGACGGTTTTGCGCGGGATGGTCGCGTGACGCTCTTGAGCACGGACGACAGCAATTTTCAGGCAGATCTGGAACTGGGCGGCAGTTTGCAGGCCTTTCAGACCGAATATCAGGGCGCGCAGGCCGGCGTTGTGGTGCGGGTCGATGCGTTGCTGGTGCGCGGGTACGACCAACGCATCCTCGCCAGCCGCCGTTTTGAAGAACACCAGCCGTTGAGCGATGTGCAGGTGCCGGCGGTGGTCGCCGGGTTTGGCCAGGCCAGTGATCGGCTTACGGCCGAAGTAGTCGCTTGGGCGGTCGAGCAAGGCCAGACATTAGCGCCACAGTCCCGCTGATCCCCTACAAGCTGTGGGAGCGGGCTTGCTCGCGAAGGCGGAGCGTCAGGCAACGCTATGTGACGGACACGCCGTCTTGGCGAGCAAGCCCGCTCCCACAATGGAATTTTTTGCTTAGCCAAAGAACCAGTAGCAGACAGCGATCGCACCTACTACCCCGGCGAACTCCGCCAGCAACGCGCATCCCACCGCGTGCCGCGCGCGCTGAATCCCCACCGCGCCGAAGTACACCGCCAGCACGTAGAACGTGGTTTCGGTACTGCCCTGCACCGTCGCCGCGATCAGCGCCGGGAAGCTGTCGACGCCGGAAGTCTGCATGGTCTCGATGAGCATCGCCCGCGCGGCGCTGCCGGAAAACGGTTTGACCATCGCTGTCGGCAGCGCATCGACGAAGCGTGTGTCCCAACCGGCCCACTCGACCAGATGCCGGATGCCGTCCAGGCCGAAGTCCAGCGCACCAGAGGCGCGCAATACACCCACTGCGCAAAGCATCGCCACCAGATACGGCAGCAGGTTCTTCGCCACATCGAAGCCTTCTTTCGCGCCTTCGACGAATGCCTCGTAGACCTTGACCTTGCGCAGCGCACCGATCAGCAGAAACAGCATGATCAAGCCGAACAGCGTGAGATTACCGAGGATCGACGACAATCCCGCCAGCGCTGTCGCGGAAAGCGTGCCGAGCAGGGCCATGAAGCCGCCGAGGAGCAGCGCGCCGGGGACCAGATAGGCCAGCACCACCGGGTCCCAGATGCGCAAACGCTGCATGAAGGCCACGGAGAGGAAACCGACGATGGTCGAGCAACTGGTCGCCAGCAGGATCGGCAGGAACACCAGCGTCGGATCCGGCGCGCCTTGCTGGGCGCGGTACATGAAAATGGTCACGGGCAGCAGGGTCAGCGACGAGGCGTTGAGCACCAGAAACAGGATCTGCGCGTTACTGGCGATGGTGGCGCTGGGATTGAGCTCCTGCAGCGCTTTCATGGCTTTCAGGCCGATCGGCGTGGCGGCATTGTCCAGGCCCAGACCGTTGGCGGCAAAGTTCAGCGTGATCAGGCCAAGGGCAGGGTGGCCGGCGGGGACTTCGGGCATCAGCCGCAGAAACAGCGGGCCGAGGACCTTGGCCAGCCACTCGACGATGCCGGCCTTTTCGGCAATGCGCAGAAAGCCCAGCCATAAGGTGAGGGTGCCGAACAGCAGCACCATGACTTCGACCGAGAGCTTGGCCATGGCGAAAATGCTTTCCACCATCGCCGCGAAGATCCCGGCGTTGCCGCCGACCAGCCACTGCGCCAGTGCCGACACGGCTGCCACGATGAAGAAGCCAAGCCACAGGCCATTAAGCATCAGTCAAACCCCCCGAAGAATGCGGCGAATGATAACGGGGTCGCCAGAAACGACAAACCCCGGATTGCTCCGGGGTTTGTGTGCCCCATTGATGGGGCAATGAAATCATGGGTTTGACTCAGATCGCGTGTGGGAGCGGGCTTGCTCGCGAAAGCGGTGTGTCATTCAGCGAATGACGTTTCTGACAGGACGTCTTCGCGAGCAAGCCCGCTCCCACAGGTTTTACTTTATTGCTTGAAGGTCTCGCCCGCCGGCAGTTTTTCCTTGCTGCGCCAGTGCGGCAGGGAGTTCCAGTAGCGCTGGCCCTTGGCGTCGTCGTACATGCCTTCCCAGCGTGCGATGACCAGCACCGCCAAGGCGTTACCAATCACGTTCAATGCGGTACGTGCCATGTCCATGATCCGATCGACACCGGCGATGAACGCCAGGCCTTCCAGCGGGATGCCAACGCTGCCCAGGGTGGCCAGCAGCACCACGAACGACACGCCCGGTACGCCGGCGATGCCTTTGGAGGTGACCATCAGGGTCAGCACCAGCAGCAATTGCTGGCTGATGGACAGGTCGATCCCGTAGAGCTGGGCAATGAAGATCGCCGCGATCGACTGATACAGGGTCGAGCCGTCGAGGTTGAACGAGTAACCGGTTGGCACCACGAAGCTGCAGATCGCTTTCGGCGCGCCGTAGGCTTCCATCTTCTCGATCACCCGTGGCAGCACGGTTTCCGAGGAGGCGGTGGAGTAGGCCAGCACCAGCTCATCCTTGAAGATGCGCATCAGCTTGAGCACCGAGAAGCCGAACAGCCTGGCGATCAGGCCCAGCACCACGAAGGCGAAGAAAGCGATGGCCACGTAAACCAGAATCACCAGTTTTGCCAGCGGCACGAGGGACGCAAAGCCGAAGTTGGCAACGGTCACCGCGATCAGTGCGAATACGCCGATCGGGGCGTAGTTCATGATCATGTGGGTGACTTTGAACATGCTTTCCGAGACGCCCTGGAACATCTTCACCAGCGGCTCGCGCAGGTCCGACTGCAGGCTCGACAGACCGAGACCGAACAGTACGGAGAAGAAGATGATCGGCAGCATTTCACCGCGGGCCATGGCCGCGAAGATGTTCGACGGGATCAGGTTGAGGATGGTTTCGATGAACGCATGCTCATGCTGCACTTCGGCGGCGGTTGCCTGGTACTTGGAGATATCCACCGTGCCCAGGGTGCTCATGTCGATGCCGGTGCCCGGATGGAACACGTTGGCCAGCACCAGGCCGACCACGATGGCGATGGTGGTGACAATTTCGAAGTAGATGATGGTTTTGAGGCCGATACGCCCGAGCTTCTTGGCGTCCCCGACGCCAGCGATGCCGACGATCAATGAGGAAATGACGATCGGGATCACGATCATCTTGATCAGACGGATAAAGATATCGCCTGCCGGTTGCAGGACGTTGCTGATCCACCAGGCCTTCTCGGCGCTGAAGTGGTTGAGCAACGCACCCAGTGCAATCCCCAGAACCAGACCGATGAGGATCTGCCAGGCGAGGCTGATTTTTGCCTTCTTCATTATCTTTACCCTTACTTGCGTTTGACTCAGGCACATGCAGGAACTGGAACGCTGATCAGCGGAAAAGTCTGTGCATCTGCCTCCGTATAAGGTGCCCCGAATCGCGTAGTTACGGCTCTTCGGCAGGCGAAAAAAGGCGCAACTATTCCGATGCAAGATGGCGCCGTCTAATGCCGTAAACGCCTACCCTATGCCGAATCGGCATGAGCTTTTTCAATTGAAACTGGCGTCCCAAGCGGTTCGATTGTGACATTTAAGCCGGCATAAGCGCCGTGAACCGGCCATTACAGCGTAGGCCGAATGGATTTTTCACAGGCGAATTCGGCAGAAATTTGTGGAAAAAGTCTGAATCGCAAGACTAGAAGTCACACGGATCGAGCGCGATCTTTGTCGATATACGGTCGCCGCAAACGCCGCAAACAATTTTGCGCGCAGTGTGGGCGATTCACAGAAGGGATTGGCGTGCTGGATCAACATTCGAGCTGGTTCAAAGCCCAGCGCAGGTTCGTCAGACTCTGGGGTCGACGAACCTGCGGCGCAGCTTTTACCCTGACCCGGCCCTTGCGCAGGTACTCCCTGTACCCGTAGGTCACTCCGACCCTGCATCAGTCAGAACGTCCCGGCCCCCTGGTCATGCACCGCCCTCGTCGGGTGGCGCAATGAAAAGCAGCGGGCGCTGCTTTCGTGTTCAAAAACCTTGTGCGTCCTGCATCAGTACCACTTCGGATCTTTCTTCAGGGTTTCCATCAGCAGATCCTGCATGCCCTGATCAGGTTTGCCGAAGAAGCGATAGGTCGCATGTCGCGTCGGCGACTTGTCCTGCGGCAGACCTTCCGGCACATCGACCAGCATGGCGTAGGCGTCATCCTTGTCGAAGCTGAAGGCAACGATCAAACGGTGATTCAGGCACTTGTCCTGACTCTCGCAGAGCGGGCCGACCAGATATTGATCGCCATCTTCCGTAACGGCATGCATCTGTTGCTCGGAGGTGCCGGACAGGTTGATCACCCATTCCGGTACGCGCTCTTCCTTTTTGATCACGCCTTCCCAGGTTTCACGGTACTGCGCGTCGGAAGCGAGCAGTTCATTGACCCGGGTCTGGCCGTCATTGGCCGCCATGGCCATGGCACTGCCGCCCAGAAGCAGGGCGGCGGCCAATGTCTTGAGACCGATCATCGTTAA
The DNA here is from genome assembly GCF_049897785.1 of Pseudomonas sp. TSRC2-2. Classification (NCBI taxonomy): domain Bacteria; kingdom Pseudomonadati; phylum Pseudomonadota; class Gammaproteobacteria; order Pseudomonadales; family Pseudomonadaceae; genus Pseudomonas; species Pseudomonas sp. TSRC2-2. Next base: position 71,744 of record NZ_JAFCWZ010000001.1, on the reverse strand, counting down.
CCTCGGCCGCGACGGCCAAAGAAGAAGGAAGCGATGAACATCACCAGGAACACGACAAAGAGAATCTTGGCGATACCCGTGGCGGTGCCCGCGATACCACCGAAGCCCAGAACGGCGGCGATGATGGCAATGATCAAGAATGTAATTGCCCAGCTCAACATGGTGATTCTCCTTACTTCTCTATTTAGGGGTGTTTGCGGTTTCCGACGCTGCGCGTCCGAATGTATTCAGCGGGTTAGAAAACCCAGCGTTCTTCGCGAGGCAGTTGATCCAGCGGTTGCGCCTGGTCGACATCGATCATGTGCATCGAAGCGTTTTCGGCCTGGCTGCTGCTCACGGCACTGAAGTGCTTTTGCGTGCTGTGCTGCATCGAAATCAGAGGCTCGGGTTTACGGCTGTTTTCCCAGCTCATGTACTGCTGGCAGACGATCAGGGTGATCAACAACGCCAGTACACCGAACAGACCCTGCTGGATCTGCAGTGGCGAAATACGTACTTGGGCGGCGATTGGGCGAGTCATCCTGTGTTCCTCACGCTTGTTCGGTTGGGGCAGTGCTGTTCTGCCCGGGCTGAGTGAGGTATTGCAGTCTGCATGCCAGTTTTTTAAAGTCTAAAAAACCCAATAAAAACAATGGGTTGTATGCGTATGAGAAATTTACTGCGACGCATCCTGCACGATGGCTCTTCTGCGGTCGTGCGCAATGCACGATTATTTCGTGGGAAATTTCGATGATATGGAATTGCTACCGGTACGCGGATGTCAGAAGAGGACGCAGGATCTGCCCTGCAAAACGCAAAATGTTTTAAAACTCAACGAAATCAATGAATTGGCCGTTATGGTAGTAGAGAGCTACCCTCCTATGGCTGGTATCGTTCAGAATCAACCATGCAACTTGCCCGATTTTTCCGGGACTAACCCAAGACTAATCACTATGGAGCGTAGGAAAAATGGAATCTGCCACTGAGCAACAAGGCCGCATTCTGCTGGTGGACGATGAATCCGCCATCCTGCGTACGTTTCGTTATTGCCTCGAAGATGAAGGCTATACGGTAGCCACGGCCAACAGTGCAGCTCAGGCCGAAGCGCTGCTGCAACGTCAGGTCTTCGATCTGTGCTTCCTCGATTTGCGTCTGGGCGAGGACAACGGTCTCGACGTCCTCGCGCAAATGCGCATACAGGCGCCGTGGATGCGCGTGGTGATCGTCACCGCCCATTCGGCGGTCGACACCGCTGTTGATGCCATCCAGGCGGGTGCCGCCGACTATCTGGTCAAGCCATGCAGCCCCGACCAATTGCGTCTGGCCACCGCCAAACAATTGGAAGTGCGCCAGCTCTCCGCGCGTCTTGAAGCGCTCGAAGGCGAGATCCGCAAACCAAAAGACGGGCTCGACTCCCACAGCCCGGCGATGAAAGTCGTGCTGGAGACGGCCCGTCAGGTGGCGAGCACTGACGCCAACATTCTGATCCTCGGCGAGTCCGGCACCGGTAAAGGCGAATTGGCCCGTGCGATCCACGGCTGGAGCAAACGCGAGAAGAAGTCCTGCGTCACTATCAACTGTCCGTCGCTGACTGCCGAGCTGATGGAAAGCGAGCTGTTCGGTCACAGCCGTGGCGCGTTCACCGGTGCCAGTGAAAGCACCTTGGGTCGGGTCAACCAGGCGGACGGCGGTACGCTGTTTCTCGACGAGATCGGCGACTTTCCTCTGACCCTGCAACCAAAGTTGCTGCGCTTCATCCAGGACAAGGAATACGAGCGGGTTGGCGATCCGGTGACTCGCCGCGCCGATGTGCGCATCCTCGCCGCCACCAACCTCAACCTCGAAGACATGGTCCGCGACGGCCGTTTCCGTGAAGACCTGCTCTATCGCCTCAACGTCATCACTTTGCACCTGCCGCCATTGCGCGAGCGCGCCGAAGACATCCTGACCCTCGCCGATCGCTTCCTCGCACGTTTCGTCAAAGAGTACGCACGCCCGGCGCGCGGCTTCAGCGATGAGGCGCGCGAAGCGCTGCTCGGCTATCGCTGGCCGGGCAACATTCGTGAACTGCGCAACGTGGTCGAGCGGGCCAGCATCATCTGCCCGCAGGAACGCGTAGAAATCAGTCACTTGGGCATGGCCGAACAACCGGCCAACAACGCGCCACGGGTTGGCGCGGCGCTGAGCCTGGATGAACTGGAGAAAGCGCACATTGGCGCGGTGCTGGCCACCGCCGGCACCTTGGACCAAGCGGCGAAAACCCTCGGCATCGACGCCTCGACCCTGTATCGCAAACGCAAGCAGTACAACCTGTGAGCAGTGCGCGATGAAACTGGCGATCAAGCTGCGTACGCGCCTGTTCCTGAGCATTTCTGCGTTGATCACTGTGGCCTTGCTTGGGCTTCTGCTCGGGCTGGTCAGCGTGATGCAGATGGCCGGGTCCCAGGAAGCGCTGGTACGCAGCAATTTCGTCACGCTGGATCTGGGACTCAAGCTGCGCCAGACCCTTGGCGATCAATTGATCATCATGCTCGCGGAAAAACCCGATCCCGTTGCGTTCGAAGCGTCCAAGCAACACTATTTCGAGCTGCTCGATCAGGGCATCGCCCAGCAGCAGGAGGGCGATGACCAGCCTTACGGTTTCCGCCAGGCCAAGGCCGATTACCTGCACTTCCTTGCCTCGTTCGATGTGACTGCCGAAGCGGCCAGGAACGCCAGCACCAGCGCGGATTTCCGCGAGCGCTTCAATATTCTGCGTAATGGTTTGATCGCTGAGCACAAACACGCGCTGGAAACCATCAACGCGGTCCAGCACGCTGCCCGCGAACGCGCCTTGCTGATTGCCGGGCTGCTTGGCCTGGTCGGGCTGGCGGTACTGATCATCGGTTTCGTCACCGCTCAAGGCATCGCCCGACGTTTCGGCGCGCCTATCGAAGCGCTGGCCAAAGCTGCCGACAACATCGGCCAGGGCAACTATGACGTGACCCTGCCGATTTCCACGGCCATGGAAGTGAATCTGTTGTCGCGGCGCTTCGGCCTGATGGCCGAGGCATTGCGCGAACACCAGGCGATGAATGTCGACGAACTGTTGGCCGGTCAGCAGCGCTTGCAAGCGGTGCTCGACAGTATCGACGACGGTTTGTTGATGATTGATCGCCAGGGCCAGCTCGAACACCTCAACCCGGTGGCTCAGCGCCAGTTGGGCTGGGAAGACGACCGACTCGGCCAGGGCCTGGGCACTGCACTCGGTCGTCCGGAGCTGGATGCACAACTGCAATTGGTCCTGCGCGGCGGCACGCTGGAACGGGCGCCGGAAGATCTCAGCATCGAAGTCGATGGCGAGTCGCGTCTGCTGACCTACAGCCTGACGCCGGTCAGCCACACCCAGGGACATATTCTCGGCGCGGTCATGGTGCTGCACGATGTCACCGAACAACGTGCGTTCGAGCGGGTCCGTAGCGAATTTGTTTTGCGCGCTTCCCATGAGCTGCGCACGCCGGTGACGGGCATGCACATGGCCTTCGGGTTGTTTCGCGAGCGGGCGAAATTCCCGGCGGAGTCGCGCGAGGCTGACCTGCTGGATACGGTCAACGAAGAAATGCAGCGCCTGATGCAGTTGATCAACGACTTGCTCAATTTTTCGCGCTACCAGAACGGTCTGCAAAAACTCACCCTGGCGCCATGCTCCATCGAAGACTTGCTGGAGCAGGCGCAACTGCGTTTTGCCGACGCGGCGGCGGCCAAAGGTGTAGCGCTGAATGTCGAGATTCAAGGGCCATTGCCGAGGTTGCAGGCGGATCAGGCGCAACTCGATCGCGTCCTCGACAACCTCATCGACAATGCGCTGCGCCACACCGCCCGCGACGGGCAGATCCGTCTGCAGGCGCGCCGCCATGGCGAGCGGGTGATCATCAGCGTCGAAGACAATGGCGAAGGCATTGCCTACGGCCAGCAGGGGCGGATCTTCGAGCCGTTCGTGCAGGTCGGACGCAAGAAGGGCGGCGCCGGTCTCGGGCTGGCGCTGTGCAAGGAAATCGTCCAGTTGCACGGCGGGCGCATGGGTGTTTATTCGCGGCCGGGGCAGGGCACGCAGTTCTACATGGCGCTGGCGGTTTAAGCTTCGTCGTCCATACGCCGTCCGGCGAGGCGTCTGCCGCGAGTGATCAGTTCGATGAATTGCACGGCGCTCAGCGCATGGGCGAACAACCAGCCCTGTCCAAATTTGACGCCTTCACTGCTGAGCAATGTCGCTTGGGATTCCAGCTCGATGCCTTCGGCAATCACTTTCAGATCCAGCGCCTGCGCCATGTGAATGATGTGCGGCGCGACGCCGCTGCTCGCCGCGTCATGGCCCAGCGCATCGATAAAGGCCTTGTCGATCTTCAGGCAGTCCACCGGCAGGGTCTGCAGGTAGGCGAGGCTGCAATAGCCCGTGCCGAAATCATCGATCAGCACTTGATGGCCGACATCGCGCAGCGCTTGCAGATTTTCCCTCGCCACCACCACATCGATGAGGCCGCGTTCAGTGACTTCGAAGGCAATCTGCCGCGCGGCGACACGGTGCAGCGCCAGCAGGCGCGCCATCACCTGGCCGATGCGCGGCACCATGACATCGCAGGCAGCGAGGTTCACCGAGATGTACAGCTGCGGATTGGCGCGCAGTAACTGGCCCAACTGCTCAAGCAGGCGCTGCAGCACGAAGTCGGTCATCTGGCGGATTTGTCCGGTGTTCTCGGCCATCGGAATGAACAGGTCGGGGCTGGTCAGCGTGCCGTCCGGGCGCCGCCAGCGCAGCAAGGCTTCGGCGCCAACGCAGTTGCGGCTGTCGAGGTCGAAGATCGGTTGATACAGCACCTGCAGTTCGCCCCGGCGGATCGCCCCGTGCAGTTCGGCATCCAGGGACTGGCGCTGGCGCACCAGCAGGAAGGTCAGGAAACCGACGATGGCCCCGGCAATCAGGCACACCGGCAACAACCACCACCACACTGCCGGGACATGCATGCCAGTGCGCGGCGTAATGAGCACCAGCTGATATTCCGGGTTATTGGTGGGCATGCGGTAGATCAGCCGCGTCTGCGTCACTTGCAGGGCATCACGGCTTTTCGGTGGCCAGGGTTCGGTCGGTGGCCAGGCCTGTTCAGTGCCCAGCACCGGGATGGCACGAGTGCCGTGGTTGAGCACCACCAGCAGGCTGCTGCCGGGCGACAGATCGACCATGTCGGTCAAATGCCCGCGTGAGGTGGCGACGCGAAAATTGCCGCGGCCGAGCATCAGCGCCGCGCGGTTTTCATCCGGTTCGGTCGTGGTGTTCAGCCAATAACTGTAGGTCGGGCCCTGGATGTCCGGCGCGCGATTCAATGACAGGCCTTCCTGATGCGGGCGATTGGAGCAGAACCGCGAGGCGTCCATATATGCGGCTTCATAGACGAAGCGGTAGTTGAAGGTGACTTGCTGCAACGTCGCGATCATTTCTTCGTCGCAGCCGCGCAAGGGCTGGGCTTCGAGATCGTCGAGGCTTTCGCGCAACTGGCCGAACAATTGTTCGAGACGGGCGAGAAAGCGCTCGCCCTGGGCGTTCATCTCCTGACTCTCGCGCATTTCCATCTGGCGCATCGCCGCGAACATGCCGCCGGCAATCAACAGACTGGCACTGAGGACAGCCGCAATCATCGCCAAAAAAACAGGGCGATAAAACCAGCTACGCAGCGTCTCTCGGGTCGCAGCCATCAAGGGATTTCCGAAGAATTACCATGAGTTATAGCTGCTGATTGCGATTTCGCCCTGACCGTCGGGCGGGCGTCATTATTTTGTCTGGTTGAGCACCAGAAGAAGTGCTGCAGTTTGCGCATCCGGCGTGCCGTCGAAGCGGGCAGGGCGGTAATGCATCTGGAACGCGGCGAGGACATGGCGCGTGGCGACGTCCAGCTCACCGGTTTGCGGCGTGTCATAACCCAGACGCGCGAGTTGCGCCTGGAACCAGCCGATCTCCGGCAACGGGCTGCTATCGAATACTGCCTGCTGACGTGCCACCGCTTGCTCGTTCGGCCACAGCCCCAGCCCTTCATCAGCCAGACGCTTCCACGGGAACAGCGGCCCGGGATCAAGCTTGCGCAGCGGCGCGATGTCGCTGTGGCCAATGATGTGCCGGGAGCTGATGCCGTTGCGTTTGCTGATGTCCTTGAGCAGCGTGATCAGCGACTGGATTTGCGCTTCGCTGTAGGGGTACCACAGGCGCCCGGTCGGGGTGTCCTTGTAGCCGGGATTGACGATTTCAATGCCGATAGAACTGGAATTCAACCAGGTCCGGCCCTGCCACTGACTCTCGCCGGCGTGCCAGGCGCGCTGGTTTTCATCCATCAACTTATAGATCGTGCCGCCCTTGTCATCGCCGATCAGGTAATGGCTGCTGACCTCGCCGTGGGTCAGCAACTGCAGCGAGCGCTCCAGCGACGCCGAGGTGTAATGCACCACAACGAACTGGATGCGACTGTCGTAATTGGCTGACGGATGGCTGGTGTTGTAGCGCGGGCCGCTGGCGCAACCAGCGAGGACGAGCAGCGAAGCAACAAGGGCAAAAAATTTCATAGGCAGAGGACGGTACGCAGAAGACGATAATGCAACAGTGTAACGTACGGATTTCACCTGAGGCCGCCAGCGGGCGGATTTAAACAAAATGGAACAATTGCCTCAGCCCAGCTCCACTCGGTTGCGGCCGGCATTTTTCGCCCGATACAGCGCTTGATCGGCTCTTTTCAGCACAAGATCGCTATGTTCTCCGGTTCTGAACGATGCGAGTCCCATGGAAACCGTGATGGTTACGCGCTCACCCTTGAAGTGAAACGGGCAGGCTTCAATCGCTGCGCGCAGGGTTTCCAGCAATTTTGCGCCAACCGCCGGCGGCGTTGCTGGCAGTAACAGGACAAATTCTTCGCCGCCGAAACGGGCAATGAAGTCCGAACCACGCAGGCGTTTGCGCAGTACCGTAGCGATGATTTTGAGGACTTTATCGCCGGCCAGATGACCGTAATTATCGTTGATGCGCTTGAAATGATCGAGGTCAAGCATGGCCAGGCTCAAGGTATTGCCATGCTGCTGCCATTGCTGGATTTCATGCTCGAGGCGTTCACTCCACGCCGCACGGTTGGGCAGGCCGGTCAGCGGGTCGATCAGGGCTTTCTGCCGCTGTTCCTCAAGGTGTTCGCGAAAGCCCAAGGCTTCCTGTTCCATATGCGCCACCCGCTCCGACAGGCTTTTCAGTCTGGCGGCGACTTCCTGCTCGCGGGTGTCGCGCTGCTTCTGGTGCTGGTCCATCGTTCCCAGCAGGCCTTCCAGATGATTCTCCAGCACATGCTTGAGGTCATCGAGGTCGGCCGCTTGCTGGACGCTGCTCTGCAAGCCGTCGACCTGTTCACGGATTTGAGTGTCCATGGCCCGCGCCGCCGAGCTGTTGTCGGCATGCCCTTCGCTGGCGGCTTGCAGATTGCTCTGAAACGCTTCGAGGCGTTCGTTGAGCTGCTGCAGATAGGCTTCAAATTCATGCTGGCCACTGTCGGTAATCGCCAGCATCAAGGTTGCGAGATCGTCGAGGATCGGTAACAATTCGTACCAGTTGAGACCATGTTCGAGCCGTTCGCGCATGGCTTCGGCTTGCGGCCGGTGGCGCTCGGGCAGGGTCAGGTCGTCGAGCAGGCCGATCAAGGTGTCTTCGATATGACGGGCCACGGAGCTGTAAGACGGCTCGGGCGAGTCCGGCAGGGCGAAGAGGATGTCGTGCTCGGACTGATCCGGGTCGATGGCAGCCAAGGCTTGGGCGATCGGCTCGGGCAAGGGCAGAGTGTCGAGAATCAACGGCGATGGATCGCCGGGATGGCTCAGTTCGTCCGGGTTGAATGCCTGGGCAGCGAGAGGTTGCGCAGCTGAGTCTGGCGCGGCCGGAGCGGCGGGCTCAAGCGGCATTGGCTCGGCATCGACGGTGACAACAGGCGTAGCGAACGCGACGATTTGCGCTTCGGGCGAGTCCTGTACAGGCGCCTCGACGGTCGCGGCGGGCGCAGCAATTGCAGGCTCGGCGTCTGCGATCGGTGCCATTTGCGCTGGCTCCGGTTCAGGTTGCGCGGTGGCGACCGGCTGCGGCGCTGGTGCGGCGGAAGTGTCTGCGAGCGCTGCAATGGATTCGTCAGGCTCGCGACTGCCGAAAAGACGCTGCAACAAGCCCGGCCGGCCCGGCTCGGCGGGCGTCTCCAACTGACTCAAGGCCTTGCCCTGCAAGCCACTAAGTTCGCTCAGCAGCAGCGGCATTTCCCGCGCCTGACCGACGCGGCTGTCCAGTTGTTTGGCGAATTTCTTCAGCGGCTGCGCAACTTCGCGCGGCAATGGCAGCGCTTGCAGCTGGGTGACCAGCGCGGTCAGCGCGGTGCTGACCTGATCGATACGGGTCTCACGGCGCTGCTCCGAGTCGAGCACGGCTTTTTCCAGGCGCGGCAGCAGGGCGGCGAGGCCGGCGTCCATGTCATCGGTGCGCACTACCTCGCGCATTTCCTTCATGCACTGATCGACAGCCTTGTCGGTGCCCTCGGCGGCCAGCGTGCTGCGCACCAGACCGCGTCGCAGCAGGTCGAGTCGCGCGGCCCAGCGGCGTTCGAGCTTGTCCTGCTGTTCGATACTTTTGAGGTACTTCTCTTTCCAGCGCTGGGCGTCGTCGCTCATTCACAGGTTCCGCGAGGGGCAGGGCTCAACGCGGGCAATGCGTCGGCCGTGAGCGAACCCGGCAGACGAATTTCCACCGCGACCGGCAGGTGATCGGAAATGGGCTGGGCCAGTACCTCGACCTTTTCCAAAGTCAGGGTCGGGCTGAGCAGAATATGATCAAGGCACCGCTGCGGGCGCCAGCTGGGGAAGGTCGCTTCCACCTGCGGGGCCAGCAGGCCGAGATCGCGTAACGGCGAATGTTCGAGCAAGTCGCTGGCATGGGTGTTCATGTCGCCCATCAACACTTGATGCTTGTAGCCGCTGATCAAGTCACGAATGTAGGCCAGTTGCAGGCTGCGCGTCCGCGCGCCGAGGGCCAGGTGCATCATCACCACCACCAGCGCTTGCGGACCTTCGCCGAAACGCAGCAGGATCGCGCCGCGACCTTTCGGGCCGGGCAGCGGATGATCTTCGATCGCCCACGGCTTGAGGCGACTGAGCACGCCATTGCTGTGCTGGGCCAGTCGGCCGAGGTTGCGATTGAGTTGTTGATACCAGTAGGGAAAGGCGCCGAGGTGGGCCAGGTGTTCGACCTGATTGACGTAGCCTGAGCGCAGACTTCCGCCATCGGCCTCCTGCAGAGCGACCAGATCGAAGTCGCCAAGCAGATCACCGATCTTCTGCAGATTGCCGGAACGCCCGTTGTGCGGCAGCAGATGCTGCCAGCTGCGGGTCAGGTAATGGCGATAGCGCTCGGTGCTGATGCCGACCTGGATGTTGAAACTGAGCAAGCGCAGACGCTCGTCCGCGGGCAGGCCCGTAGACGCCAGGTGATGCTCGTTGACCTGCGGATCATGCAGGCCAACGATGCGTTCGGACTTCCAGCGGCGCATGGCGAAAGCCGCGCTTAGTTGGCAGCCGCCTTGGTTGCCGCTCGCTCTTTGGCGACCAGGTCGTCAGCCAGTTTCAGTGCCTGCTCGGCACCACCGGCGGAGCCGATGTCGAAGCGGTATTTACCGTTGACGATCATGGTTGGCACGCCAGTGATTTCGTACTTCTTGGCCAGCTCGCGGGCCTTGACGATCTGACCCTTGATGGCGAACGAGTCGAAAGTGGCGAGGAACTTGTCCTTGTCCACGCCTTGAGTGGCGAGGAAGTCAGCCATGTCGTTCTTGTCGGTGAGCTTCTTGTGTTCTTTCTGAATCGCGTTGAATACCGCGTTGTGAACCTGATGTTCGACACCCATGGCTTCCAGGGTCAGGAACATTTGGCCATGAGCATCCCATGGACCACCGAACATGGCAGGGATGCGTACGAAATTGACGTCGGATGGCAGTTTTTCAACCCATGGATTGATCACCGGTTCAAAGGCGTAGCAATGCGGGCAGCCGTACCAGAACAGCTCGACCACTTCGATGTTGCCAGGCTTTGCCACCGGCACCGGATTGGCCAGTTCGACATAAGGGGCGGCAGGGGCTTCAGCGGCCTGGGCGGTGACGCCGAACAGGCTGGCAGCGACGAGTGCGGCGCTGATGATCAGATTACGCATGCTTTACTCCTGAACAATTTGGGTCGCCTCGCTCGACCTGTTTTGACACAGATCCTGGCGGGCATGAGTGCTGTAGTGTAACGGCAGCGGCCACAAAAAAGGGCGGCCTGAGCCACCCTTTTTATACTCGCTGCGAAGGATTAATCGAGCGTTAACGTGGCAGGCGTTGCGCGCCTCGTTCAACCCTCGAATCAGAGCCTCAGTGCAGGCCCTGGATGTAGCTGGAAACCGCAGCGATGTCTTCATCGCTCAGCTTGCGTGCGATGGTGCGCATGGTCATCGCGTCGCCGTCATTGGCGCGACCACCGTCTTCCTTGCGGAAGTCGGTCAGTTGCTTGGCGATGTATTGAGCGTGCTGGCCACCCAGATGCGGGAAGCCTGCTGCAGCGTTGCCGGCACCATTTGGCGAATGGCAGCCGGTGCAGGCTGGCAGACCTTTTTCCAGGTTGCCGCCACGGAACAGCGCTTCACCGCGAGCGACGATCTTTGGATCGGCGGCACCGACGCTGCCTTTCTGGCTGGCGAAGTAGGCGGAAATATCGGCCAGATCCTGATCATTCAGGTTGGTCAACAGGCCGGTCATCTCCAGCACCACGCGCTTGCCCGACTTGATGTCGTGCAATTGCTTGTCGAGGTAACGTTCACCTTGACCTGCCAGTTTCGGAAAATTCGGCGCCATGCTGTTGCCGTCCGGGCCATGGCAGGCCCCGCACACGGCAGCTTTGGCCTGGCCTGCTGCGGCATCGCCGGCAGCATGGGCGAAGCCTGAAATTCCCACGGTCAACAGCAGACTCACGATCAATTTGTTCATCAGCTAATCCAACTACGGCTAAGGGTTAAGTTATGGACCGGGCTTACTCTCGCTCATCCACAGGATGATGGCCTGGTAATCCTCGGCACTGCAGTCCATGCACAAACCACGCGGCGGCATCGCCTTGAAACCCTGGGTCACGTGTTGCACCAGCGTCCCCATACCTTTCGCCAACCTCGGCGTCCAAGCTTCCTGATCGCCTCTTTTGGGCGCCATGGGTAGTTGGCCGGAATGACAGGCACCACAAACACGGTTGTACACGGCTTCCGGATCCTGTGTAGCCTGTGCGCTATAAAGCGGCACCAAGACTCCGGCAGCCAGCAGCCATTTCGTCATAAAACGACCTTTTCAGGGTTGAGAGCGTTCTGCGTTCTAATGCGCAATCAAAGTCTGACGCTCTCGTGAACTTCATCCTTCGCTGGGACAAAGCACACACAAAATCTGCGGCATTATATACTGGCGTCACTGAAACGGAAGCGACACCGCGTTCCGCGCCCAATCCCGGCGCCGCCCACATCGGAAATCCCATGCAACTCAAGAATCCCATCCTCGGCCTGTGCCAACAGTCCACGTTCATGCTCAGTGCCGCCAAAGTCGATCAATGCCCTGACGACGAAGGCTTCGAAGTGGCGTTTGCCGGTCGTTCCAACGCCGGCAAATCCAGCGCGCTGAACACCCTGACTCATGCCAGCCTGGCGCGCACCTCGAAAACTCCGGGTCGCACACAGCTATTGAATTTCTTCAAGCTAGACGATGATCGCCGTCTGGTCGACCTGCCGGGCTACGGTTATGCAAAAGTACCGATCCCGCTCAAGCAACACTGGCAGCGCCACCTCGAGGCTTACCTCGGTGGCCGGGAGAGTTTGAAAGGTCTGATTTTGATGATGGACATCCGCCATCCAATGACCGACTTCGACCTGCTGATGCTCGACTGGGCCGTCGCTGCTGGCATGCCGATGCACATCCTGCTGACCAAAGCCGACAAGCTCACCTACGGCGCGGCAAAAAATACTCTGCTGAAAGTACAGTCGGAAATCCGCAAAGGCTGGGGCGACTCGATCACCATCCAGTTGTTCTCCGCACCAAAACGCATGGGCCTGGAAGAGGCCTACACTGTACTGGCCGACTGGATGGAACTGGCAGACAAAGGCGCCGAGGCGGCAGCCGAGTAATTCGGAATGGGGAAAAATTGGTTGTTGTGTGGCCAGGCAAGGCGAAAGTAGGGCTAAAACGGCCGGGGTCGCGCTCGACTTTAGGGAACCTAAATGAGCATTGTTAGACCTGCTTTCAACGCAGCATGGCCGCGCTACAGCCGATTTTTTGGCAAAAAAAGCCCCGGACTTCATTGGGGAGGGAGAAGTTCCGGGGTTTAAGTTCCGAACCGCTAGGGCGGGGTTCAGATATCTGCCAACACTTAACACAACATAGGAGCATCGAAGGGCTTCACCAGCCATTCAGTACCTCTGAGTGTTGGATCGGCAGATTAGTTCAGATTTTTTTCAAAAAGCTTTGGAATAGCTTCAGGCATTTATCGGTCTAAGCCCGTTCTGCGCGGCTTGCCGCGACAGCAAGTCGCGGCAACGCTGAAGTCTTAGTGCGCCTCATCCCAATTGTTGCCGACACCCACTTCCACCAGCAGCGGCACATCGAGCTTCGCCGCTTCGCTCATGTGCAGGCGAATCTCGGCGCTGACCTGCTCAACCAGATCCTCGCGAACCTCCAGCACCAGTTCATCGTGTACCTGCAGGATGACCCGCGCATCCAGCCCTGACGTCGCCAGCCAGTCGTCCACAGCGACCATGGCTTTCTTGATGATGTCCGCAGCCGTGCCCTGCATCGGCGCGTTGATCGCCGTGCGTTCTGCGGCGGCGCGTTCCTGTGGCTTGTTCGAGTTGATCTCCGGCAAGTACAGGCGACGACCGAAGAAAGTTTCGACGTAACCCTGATCGGCCGCCTGCGCGCGGGTGCGTTCCATGTATTCACGGACGCCTGGATAACGGGCGAAGTAAGTATCGATGTAGGCCTTGGCGGTCTTGGTGTCGACGCCAATGTCCTTGCCAAGCTTCTGCGCGCCCATGCCGTAGATCAGGCCGAAGTTGATCGCCTTGGCGCTGCGGCGCTGGTCCGAGGTCACTTGATCCAGCTCGACCTTGAACACTTCGGCAGCGGTTGCGGTGTGCACGTCGAGGTTGTTGCGGAAAGCGTTCATCAAGCCTTCGTCGCGGGACAGGTGCGCCATGATCCGCAATTCGATTTGCGAGTAGTCCGCCGCCAGCAGTTTGTAGCCCTTCGGCGCGACGAATGCCTGGCGAATGCGCCGGCCTTCAGCGGTGCGCACCGGGATGTTCTGCAGGTTCGGATCACTGGAGGACAGCCGCCCGGTGGAGGCCACGGCCTGATGATACGAGGTGTGAATGCGCCCGGTACGCGGGTTGATCTGCTCCGGCAAGCGATCGGTGTAGGTGCTTTTCAGCTTGCTCATCGAGCGGTGCTCCATCAGCACCTTCGGCAAGCGGTGATCGTCTTCGGCGAGTTTCGCCAGCACTTCTTCGGCGGTGGACGGCTGGCCCTTGGCGGTTTTCTTCAGCACCGGCAGGCCGAGCTTTTCATAGAGAATCACGCCCAGTTGCTTCGGCGAGCCGAGGTTGAATTCCTCACCGGCAATCTCGAAGGCTTCACGCTCCAGCGCGACCATTTTGTTGCCAAGCTCAATGCTCTGGATGCCGAGCAGTTCTGCGTCGACGAAGGCGCCCTGACGCTCGATGCGAGCCAGTACCGGCACCAGCGGCATCTCGATATCGGTCAGCACGCTGGCCAGACTCGGAATGGCATTGAGTTTTTCTACCAGCGCCTGATGCAGGCGCAGGGTGATGTCGGCGTCTTCGGCGGCGTACGGCCCGGCCTGTTCCAGCGCGATCTGGTCGAAGGTCAGCTGCTTGGCGCCTTTGCCGGCAATGTCCTGGAAGCTCACGGTGGTGTGGTCCAGGTATTTCAGCGCGAGGCTGTCCATGTCGTGGCGGGTCGCGGTGGAGTTGAGCACGTAGGACTCAAGCATCGTGTCGAAGGCGACACCGCGCACGTTGATGCCTTCACTCTGATCGCCACCGATGGCGCAGTTGGCGAGGATGTTCATGTCGAACTTGGCGTGCTGGCCGACTTTCAGCTTGTCTGGATCTTCAAGAATCGGTTTCAGCGCGCGCAACACGCTGTCGCGATCCAGCTGCTCCGGCACGCCGATGTAGGAGTGGGTCAGCGGAATGTACGCGGCTTCGTTGGCCTGCACGGCGAACGACAGGCCGACCAGTTGCGCCTGCTGCGCGTCGATACCGGTGGTTTCAGTGTCGAAGGCGATCAGTTTGGCGTTGCGCAGTTTTTCCAGCCAGACGTCGAAGCGTGCCTGATCGAGGATAGTTTCGTACGCGGCTTCAGCAGGCGCGGCGGCTGCCTCGGCTGGCGGGGCGCTGAATAGATCCTGCGCGGGCGCAGGCTCGGCTGCCGCGCTCAGTTCCAGACGCTTGGCATCGCGATCCAGATCATTGAGCCAGCTCTTGAATTCCAGCAGGGTGTACAGCTCGTACAGTTTGGCTGGGTCTTCCGGACCCATCTGCAGATCGTCGAGGCCGATATCCAGCGGCACGTCGATCTTGATGGTCGCCAACTGGTAGGAGAGGAATGCCATTTCCTTGTGCTCTTCGAGCTTGGCCGGCAGGGTCTTGGCGCCGCGAATCGGCAGGGTCGGGACGATGTCGAGGTTGGCGTACAGCTCAGTCAGGCCGCCATTGACCCCGACCAACAGACCGGACGCGGTTTTCGGGCCGATGCCGGGAACGCCCGGAATGTTGTCGGACGAATCGCCCATCAGCGCCAGATAATCGATGATCTGCTCCGGAGCGACGCCGAATTTCTCCTTCACGCCCTCCACATCCATCGAACTACCGGACATGGTGTTGACCAAGGTAATGTGGCCGTCGACCAGTTGCGCCATGTCCTTGTCACCGGTGGAGATGATCACCGGACGGTCCGCCGCCGCGCTGCTGCGGGCGAGGGTGCCGATCACGTCGTCGGCCTCGACGCCGTCCACGCACAGCAGCGGGAAACCCAGGGCGATCACGCTCTGGTGCAGCGGCTCGATCTGCACGCGCATGTCATCTGGCATGCTCGGGCGGTTGGCTTTGTATTCGGCGTACATCTCATCGCGAAATGTCCCGCCCTTGGCGTCGAACACCACGGCGAACGGGCTGTCCGGGTACTGCTTGCGCAGACTCTTGAGCATGTTGAGCACGCCTTTGACCGCACCGGTCGGCAGGCCTTTGGACGTGGTCAGTGGTGGCAGTGCATGAAAGGCGCGGTACAGGTAAGACGAACCGTCCACCAGGACGAGGGGGGCTTGGCTCATGAGCAGGATCAACCTTTTCGGCGGGTCCGGGGCTAGAATAGCGGGACCGTTGACGACAAAGGGACAAGGTTATCATGCGTACGTTAAATCGCTTGCTGCTGGTCGGGTTGATCGCTGTCTCACCACTGACCGCGATGGCGGCGGATGATGCACCGGGCGGTGACCCCGAGGTGACCATCCGCACGGAGGGCGACAAGACCATTCAGGAGTACCGTCAGAACGGGTTCCTGTATGCGATCAAGGTCACGCCCAAGGGTGCGCCGCCGTATTTTCTGGTGCGCGCCGACGGGACGGATGCGAATTTCATCCGCTCGGATCAGCCGGATATGCTGATCCCGTCATGGAAGATCTTCGAATGGAAGTAGGTTTTCAATTCACCCGGCGCCGCCGTTGCGGCGCCCGTACTGGCAGTTAAGACATGTCTGTGTTCACTCCCCTGGCTCGGCCCGAGCTGGAAACTTTTCTCGCCCCTTATGGGCTCGGCCGCCTGCTTGATTTCCAGGGGATCGCCGCCGGCAGCGAAAACACCAATTTCTTCATCAGCCTGGAGCAGGGCGAATTTGTCCTGACCCTCGTCGAGCGCGGCCCGGTGCAGGAGATGCCGTTCTTCATCGACTTGCTCGACGTGCTGCACGAAGCCGATCTGCCGGTGCCCTACGCCCTGCGCACCACGGACGGCGTCGCCTTGCGTGAACTCAAAGGCAAACCGGCATTGCTGCAACCGCGCCTGTCGGGCAAGCACATCAAGGTCGCCAACGCCCAGCATTGCGCACAGGTCGGCGAATTGCAGGCGCATCTGCATCTGGCGACTCAGGGCGAGCACATGATCAAGCGCAAGACCGATCGTGGTCTGGACTGGATGCTGGAGGAGGGTACGGAGTTTCTCTCGCACCTGAGCGTTGAGCCGCGTGCGCTGCTGCAAAGCGCGCTGGATGAAATCTCTGAGCGCAAAGACAAGATCCTCGCGCTGCCTCGGGCGAACATTCATGCCGATCTGTTTCGCGACAACGCCATGTTCGAAGGCACCCATCTGACCGGGCTGATCGACTTCTACAACGCTTGCTCGGGGCCGATGCTGTATGACGTGGCAATCGCGTTGAACGACTGGTGTTCGGATGAGGCTGGCGTAATCGATGGCCCGCGTGCCCGAGCGTTTCTCGGTGCCTACGCGGCGCTGCGCCCGTTCACGGCGGCGGAAGCCGAATTGTGGCCGACGATGCTGCGCGTCGCTTGTGTGCGGTTCTGGCTGTCACGCCTGATCGCCGCCGAGCAGTTCGCCGGGCAGGACGTGTTGATTCACGATCCGCAGGAGTTTGAGCAGCGCTTGGCGCAGCGGCAGAGGGTCAGCACCCCGTTGCCTTTTGCCCTTTAAAAGCTTCGCGAGCAAGCCCGCTCCCACATGAGGTCTGTGTCGTTCACAAATCCAATGTGGGAGCGGGCTTGCTCGCGAACGGGGCAGCGCCGGTGCTGGGGTTACAACGATTCCAGGCACCCGGCCAGGTCATTGCCGAGTTTTTCCAGCACCTGCTCGTAGCCCTGAGCCGTCGCCGGCGCATAACCACCCAAGGCATCCAGCTCGGCCAGTTTCACCGGCAAACCGGACACCAGCGTTTCCGCCAGACGCGGACGCAACGGCGGCTCGCTGAACACACAGGTCTTGCCCACTTCCTGCAAGCGCTTGCGCATCGCCGCGACGTGCTGGGCGCCCGGCTGCACCTCGGCGGCCACCGCGAAGACCCCGGCGTGCTTCAGGCCGTAGGCGTCCTCGAAATAATCAAAGGCCTCGTGAAAGACGAAGTACGGCTTGCCTTCAACATTGGCCAGACGCTTTTTCAAGCGTTGGTCCAGCGCATCCAGACGTTCATCGAACGCTTTGGCATTGCTCTGATAACGCTGGGCATTGGCCGGGTCAGCGGCGCTGAGGTCTGCGGCCATTTTGTCGGCGATCACCCGCGCGTTGACCGGTGACAGCCACAAATGCGCATCCAGCGAGCCGGGGCGATGATCGTGATCGTGTTCATCGGCCTCTTCGGAGTGGGAATGGTTGTCCGCGCCGAAATGCCGCAGCTTGAGCCCCGGCAAATCCTGCACCGCGACGCTCGGCAGACTGCGACCGCCGAGTACGCGCGGCAGGAAACCTTCCATGTCCGGGCCGATCCAGTAGAGCAGATCGACCGACTGCACCTTCCGTACGTCGGATGGGCGCAGGGCGTAATTGTGCGGCGAGGCGCCCGGCGGCAGCAGCACCTCCGGAATCGCCACGCCGTCCTGCACCGCAGCAGCAATCAACTGCAACGGCTTGATGCTGGTGAGCACTTTGACCTCGGCCTGAGCCGAACCGATCAGCAGAAAACTGGCAACAAAAGCGACAAAAACAGAAAAAAGTCGGGACACGATGACCACTCAAGGAAGCGAGAACGGGTAACATAATAACGTCTCCAGCAAATCTCGTCGCCGCTCATGCCTATTACACCGATTGCCAGCCGTCCCCACGACCACTCCCATTGCGTGCACAGCGCTTTGTCCGAGGCCGATACGTTATGCGCGCAGAAAGGCTTGCGCCTGACGGCTCTGCGCCGCCGCGTGCTGGAGCTGGTCTGGCAAAGCCACAAACCGCTGGGCGCCTATGACATCCTCGCCGTGCTCAGCGAGCAGGACGGCCGCCGCGCCGCGCCGCCCACGGTGTATCGCGCGCTGGATTTCCTGCTGGAAAACGGCCTGGTTCATCGCATCTCCTCGCTCAATGCTTTCGTCGGCTGCGTACACCCGGAGCACGCGCATCAGGGCCAGTTCCTGATCTGCCGCGAGTGCCACGCCGCTATCGAACTTGAGCAAAAAGTGATCAGCGACGCGATCATCAGCAGCGCCAAAGACGTAGGTTTCATCGTCGAAGCGCAGACCGTCGAAGTGGTTGGCCTGTGCGCCGGTTGCCAGGGGGCCTGATGAGCAACGCGCTGATCCGTCTGGAGCAGGTCGCCGTCACGTTTGCCGGGCAGACCGTGCTGGACAACATTGAGCTGAGCGTCGAGCCGGGGCAGATTGTTACGTTGATCGGCCCCAACGGCGCCGGCAAGACCACGCTGGTACGCGCCGTGCTCGGGCTGTTGAAGCCGAACAGCGGCAGCGTCTGGCGCAAGCCGAAACTGCGCGTCGGCTACATGCCGCAGAAATTGCATGTCGATCCAACCTTGCCCTTGTCAGTGCTGCGCTTTCTGCGTCTGGTGCCCGGCGTCGACCGCCCGCGGGCGTTGGCCGCGTTGAAGGAAGTCGGCGCCGAACACGTGATCGACAGCCCCGTGCAGAGCGTCTCCGGCGGTGAAATGCAGCGCGTGCTGCTGGCTCGGGCGCTGCTGCGCGAGCCTGAGCTGCTGGTGCTCGATGAGCCGGTGCAGGGCGTCGATGTGGCCGGGCAGGCCGAGCTGTACAGCCTGATTACGCGTCTGCGCGACCGCCACGGTTGCGGCGTGCTGATGGTCTCTCACGATTTGCATCTGGTGATGAGCACCACCGATCAGGTGGTCTGCCTCAACCGTCACGTCTGTTGCTCCGGGCATCCCGAGCAGGTCAGCGGCGATCCGGCATTCGTCGAGCTGTTCGGCAAGAACGCGCCGAGCCTGGCGATCTATCACCACCATCACGACCACGCCCACGATCTGCATGGTTCGGTGGTCAAGGGCCCGCTCGGCGGGCAACCTCATGTTCATGGAGACGGCTGCAAGCATGGCTGATTTTCTTTTGTATGCCCTGCTCGCAGGTCTGGCGCTGGCGCTGGTGGCTGGGCCACTCGGCTCGTTTGTGGTGTGGCGGCGCATGGCCTATTTCGGCGACACCCTGTCACACGCCGCATTGCTCGGCGTGGCGCTGGGCTTTTTGCTGGATGTCAGCCCGACGGTGGCGGTGACGGTCGGTTGCCTGCTGCTGGCGGTGTTGCTGGTGACTCTGCAACAACGCCAGCCACTGGCGTCCGACACGCTGTTGGGAATTCTTGCGCCGAGCACGCTCTCTCTCGGCCTGGTGGTACTAAGCTTCATGCATGAAGTGCGGATCGACCTGATGGCCTATCTGTTCGGCGATCTGCTGGCGATCAGTCCGGGCGACCTGGCCTGGATTCTTGGCGGCACCGCAGCGGTGCTGGTGTTGCTGGTCGCGCTGTGGCGTCCGCTGCTGGCGGTCACCGTGCACGAAGAACTGGCGCGGGTCGAAGGCCTGCCGGTGGCAGGTTTGCGCTTGGCGCTGATGCTGTTAATCGCGGTGGTGATTGCGGTGGCGATGAAAATTGTCGGCGTGCTGCTGATTACTTCGCTGCTGATCATCCCGGCGGCTGCGGCACAGCGTCACGCCCGTTCGCCAGAGCAGATGGCCCTGGGCGCGAGCCTGCTGGGCATGCTCGCAGTGTGTGGCGGGCTGGCGTTGTCGTGGTTCAAGGACACCCCGGCGGGGCCGTCTATCGTGGTGACGGCAGCCGCGCTGTTTCTGTTGAGTTTTGTTCTGCCCCGTCGTGGGGTGTAGACTTGGCCGCTTTTTGCGCAATTAGAGAGTCGCAGGAATGAAGCCGTTCGCCTCCCGTTATCTGCTCCTTGTCGCATTTTCCGTGCTGCTGGGCGCCTGCCAAAGCACGCCGCCGGTGGCTGAAGTCCCGGACGCGCGGGCTACGGCCATCGCACAGCTGGAGCAAAGCCTGGCCAGCAGCGAACTGGCCACCGCCGAAGACCAGTTGGCCGCGTTGCAGGCCGCAACCCCCAATGATCAGTCCCTTGAGCAATACCAGCGGCAGCTGGCTGAGGCGTACCTGCGCCGCAGCCAGATCGTCCTGCAGAAAGGTGATGTCAACGCTGCGGCCACCGCGCTGAGCCGTGCCCGCGCCTTGATGCCCAAGGCGCCCGCGCTGACCGGTGGGGTCAACGGTGCGATCACCGAAGCGCGCAAGGCCGAGCTGGAGAAGGCTGAAGCGGCGTTATTGGCGGCTGAAGCCAGACCAAAAGCCAAGGTCATTGACCCGACAGCCGAGAGCACCACGGTTGCGTTGAACATCGGTGATATTCACAAGTTGCAGCGACAACTCGATGCGATCGCCGCCGATGTGGTGAATTACGATTGCGCCGTCAGCATCCAGGCTCCACGGACTGCGGATTATCCGTGGTTGGCGACCTTGCTGACCAAGCGAGTCAAAAAGCTCGATCCTGATTTTGATTTGCAGATCGAGAAGCAGATCCTGCGCACAGTGCCAGCGCAGATGGTTTTAAGTCCGCGTAAACCATAAAAAGATCGTCCGAACGCGGCCCGAGCCTTCGGACGATCTTTTGCTTTTACGCTGGAATCGCCTTGGCCTTAGCCTCCCGCGCCCAGACCCGATGCTCGCCAATCGCCGCGAAGAACGGCTTGGTCAACGCCCCCACATCCGCGCCCTGCACCAACCCCGCATCCGCATCCAGCTTCAACAGGTCCTGCAATTGCTTGGCCTCGCCGTGCAGCGCGATCGCTTTCAGGTGCTTGTAGGCCTCGAGCAGGTAATGCAACGCCACGCCGTCGCCGCTCAACGCGGTAATCGACGCTGCGCCACCCGGCACGAACACCGCGTCGAAAGCGATTGATGGCATACCTTCCATCGAAGCATCCACCGGCAATGCCTTGCCGTCAGCGGCTTTGACTGGCGCCGAGGTCGGGCCGAGCAGTTTTGCGTGGGCGCCTTCGGCTTCAAGTGCTTTCTTCATTGCCTCGATGGCCGCAGCATCAACACCGTTGGCCGCGAGGATCGCCACTTTGCGCGTCTTGATATTGCCTGGCAGCAGATTGGCCTGGCTCAGCGCTGGCGATTGCTCCAGCGAAGTCTTGCGCACTTCGACCGTACCTTTGGCTGGCGCCGGCAAACCGAGGTTCTCCGCCACGCGTTTGGCCAGGGTCAAGTCGATATTGGCGAGGATCTCGTTCACTTCACGGGCACGGATGAACTCACGCTCGACCTTGCCCAGCTCGAAGCTGTAGGCAGCGATGATGTGCTCTTTCTCGTGCTCGCTCATGCTGTTGAAGAACAAGCGAGCCTGGGAGAAATGATCGCCGAACGACTCGCTGCGCTGGCGGATCTTCGCTGCGTCGATGCGCTCCGGATAGCTCTCGAAACCACCGTCCTGCGCGGCCGGCGGGGTTTCTTTCGGCCAGCCACCGTCGATCGAGTTCGGCTCATAAGAGGCACGGCCCTTGTCGATGGTGGTGCGGTGCTGCGCGTCACGCTGGCCGTTGTGGAATGGCGCCACCGGACGGTTGATCGGCAGCTCATGGAAGTTCGGCCCACCGAGTCGGCTGATCTGCGTGTCGGTATAGGAAAACAGCCGACCTTGCAGCAGCGGGTCGTTGGAGAAGTCGATGCCTGGCACGATGTGGCCCGGGCAGAAGGCGACCTGCTCGGTTTCGGCGAAGAAGTTGTCCGGGTTGCGGTTGAGGGTCATTTTGCCCAGCGGCGTGATCGGCACGATTTCTTCGGGGATGATTTTGGTCGGGTCGAGAATGTCGAAGTCGAAGTCGTGTTCGTTCTCTTCTTCGACGATCTGCACGCCGAGTTCCCATTCCGGGTAGTCGCCCATCTCGATCGCTTCCCACAGGTCGCGTCGGTGATAGTCGGTGTCTTTACCGGCGAGCTTCTGCGCCTCGTCCCACACCAGCGAGCAGGTGCCGGCGGTAGGGCGCCAGTGGAATTTGACGAAGCGTGATTTGCCCTCGGCGTTGATCAGGCGGAAGGTGTGCACGCCGAAGCCCTGCATGCTGCGCAGGCTTTTCGGAATCGCCCGGTCGGACATCGCCCAGATCACCATGTGCGCCGATTCCGGCACCAGCGAGACGAAGTCCCAGAACGTATCGTGGGCCGAGCCGCCGGTCGGGATTTCGTTGTGCGGCTCGGGTTTCACCGCGTGAACGAAGTCGGGAAACTTGATCGCGTCCTGAATGAAGAACACCGGCATGTTGTTGCCGACCAGGTCGAAGTTGCCTTCGTCGGTGAAGAATTTCACCGCAAAGCCGCGCACGTCACGCACGGTATCGCCGGAACCACGTGGTCCCTGAACTGTGGAAAAGCGCACGAACACCGGGGTTTTCTTGCCCGGATCCTGTAGGAAACCAGCCTTGGTCAGTGCTGCATGGTTCTCGTAACTCTGAAAGAAACCGTGCGCGCCGGTGCCGCGGGCATGGACGATGCGCTCTGGAATCCGCTCATGGTCAAAGTGCGTGATCTTTTCACGCATGATGAAGTCTTCCAGCAGCGACGGCCCGCGCGGCCCGGCCTTAAGGGTGTTCTGGTTGTCCGCGATCTTCACACCCTGATTGGTGCGCAGTGCCTGACCGGTAGCGTCGGAACGGAATTCTTCAAGACTCTCGAGCTTGGCGTTGGTGTTGGCGCGATCCGGGGTGTCGGTTCCGGCCATCTCGCTTTTATCGGGTGCAGGCTTTTTGATGCTCATCAGACGTAAACTCCTCGTTTGGCCCCGGATGCCTTCCGCAGACCCTTGAGTGATTCCCGGGCACGGCACCCAGGGTTTCAAGTCGCTTACTTAGTGACTGATGAGCGTTTCAGCCGTTCCGTTTATCTGACCTTTGATCGCGTTATTGCCAAATTGAAGGTTAATTGCGAAATAAATGCTAAGAACCTCTATACGGACAGGCTAAAATGCGCGCCCGGCTAACCGCTGATCCTTTTCCAACGCGCCCCACAAGGTTCGCTACGTGATCGAGTTTCAAAACGTCCACAAGACTTACCGCGTCGCCGGTAAGGATATTCCCGCGCTGCACCCGACCAGTCTCGCCATCGAGAACGGTCAGGTGTTCGGCCTGATTGGCCATTCCGGTGCGGGCAAAAGTACCCTGCTGCGTCTGATCAATCGCCTGGAAGATTGCAGTGGCGGCAAGATCATCGTCGATGGCGAAGAAGTCACCGCACTGGACGCCAACGGCCTGCGCCGTTTCCGCCAGCAGGTCGGGATGATCTTCCAGCACTTCAACCTGCTCGCCTCCAAGACTGTCGCCGACAACGTTGCCTTGCCGCTGACCCTGGCCGGTGAGCTGTCGAGCAGTGAAATCAACCAGCGCGTGGCCGAGTTGCTGGCGCGGGTCGGTCTGTCCGACCACGCGAAAAAGTACCCGGCGCAACTGTCCGGCGGCCAGAAGCAGCGCGTCGGCATCGCCCGCGCCCTGGCGACCAAGCCAAAGATTCTGCTGTGCGACGAGGCCACCAGCGCCCTCGACCCGCAGACCACCGCCTCGGTTTTGCAATTGCTGGCCGAGATCAACCGCGAACTGAAACTGACCATCGTCCTGATCACCCATGAGATGGACGTGATCCGTCGCGTCTGCGATCAGGTCGCGGTGATGGACGCCGGGGTGATCGTCGAGCAGGGTTCGGTGGCCGACGTGTTCCTGCATCCACAGCACCCGACCACCAAGCGTTTCGTGCAGGAAAGCGAGCAGATCGACGAGAGCGAGCAGCGTGACGATTTCGCCCATGTGCCGGGGCGGATCGTGCGTCTGACCTTCCAGGGCGAAGCGACCTACGCGCCGTTGCTCGGTACCGTCGCCCGGGAAACCGGCGTCGACTACAGCATCCTTGCCGGTCGCATCGACCGCATCAAAGACATTCCCTACGGGCAATTGACCCTCGCCGTCACCGGTGGCGACATGGAAGCGGCGTTCGCCCGCTTCACCGCCGCTGACGTTCACATGGAGGTATTGCGCTAATGGAAGACCTGATCAGTTTCTTCACCAATATCGACTGGTACGAAATCTGGCTGGCCACCGGCGACACGATGCTGATGCTCGGCGGTTCACTGCTGTTCACCGTGCTGCTCGGCTTGCCGCTGGGTGTGCTGCTGTTTCTTTGCAGCCCGCGCCAGTTGCTGGAAAACCGTGGTCTGTACGCGATCATGTCGCTGGCGGTGAATATCCTGCGTTCGCTGCCGTTCATCATCCTGCTGATCGTGATGATCCCGTTCACGGTGCTGATCACCGGCACTTCGCTGGGCGTGGCCGGTGCGATTCCGCCGCTGGTGGTGGGCGCTACGCCGTTCTTCGCGCGGCTGGTGGAAACCGCCTTGCGTGAGGTCGATCGCGGCATCATCGAAGCCACCCAGTCGATGGGCGCGACCACGCGGCAGATCATCATGAACGCCTTGCTGCCGGAAGCCCGTCCGGGCATCTTCGCAGCGATTACGGTGACAGCGATTACACTGGTGTCCTACACGGCGATGGCCGGTGTGGTCGGCGCCGGTGGTCTGGGCGACCTGGCGATCCGTTTCGGCTACCAGCGTTTCCAGACCGACGTGATGATCGTCACCGTTGTGCTGCTGTTGATCCTTGTGCAAGTGCTGCAAATGGTGGGCGATCGTCTGGTCGTGCATTTCTCGCGCAAATAATCGGTTCTGGTCATCAATGAGGCGCTGGCCGCACGCTGGCGGGCGCCGGAAAAGGAGTTAGCTGAATGAAAAAACTGATCGCTGCTTTCGCTGCCGTCGCAGCATTCTCGGCCCACGCCGAAACCTTGACCGTTGCCGCCACTCCGGTGCCGCACGCGGAAATCCTCGAATTCGTCAAACCGGCCCTGGCCAAAGAAGGCGTGGATCTGAAGGTCAAGGTCTTCACTGATTACATTCAGCCGAACGTACAGGTCGCGGAAAAGCGTCTGGACGCCAACTTCTTCCAGCACCAGCCGTATCTCGATGAATTCAACAAGGCCAAGGGCACCGATCTCGTAGCCGTGACGGGTGTACACCTGGAGCCGCTGGGCGCGTACTCGAGCAAGCTCAAGGACCTGAAGGATCTACCGGGCGGCGCCAACGTGGTGATCCCGAACGACGCCACCAACGGCGGCCGTGCGCTGTTGCTGCTGGCCAAGGCTGGCGTGATCACCCTGAAGGATCCGACCAATATCCTGTCGACCATCAAGGACATCGCGCAGAACCCGAAAGACCTGAAATTCCGTGAGCTGGAAGCCGCGACCATCCCGCGCGTGCTGACCCAGGTCGATCTGGCGCTGATCAACACCAACTACGCGCTGGAAGCCAAGCTCGATCCGTCCAAGGATGCGCTGGTGATCGAAGGCAACGACTCGCCGTACGTGAACATCCTCGTGTCCCGCGCGGACAACAAGGACAGCGACGCGATGAAGAAACTGGCGGCTGCGCTGCACACGCCGGAAGTGAAAAAGTTCATCACCGAGAAGTACAAAGGCGCGGTGTTGCCGGCGTTCTGATCGGGGCGGCGGCAATGAAAAAGGGGACGCCATGAGCGTCCCCTTTTTTGTGCCTGAAACACCGTCCCTGTGGGAGCGGGCTTGCTCGCGAAAGCGGTGTATCAGCCAGCATTTCTTCATCTGAGCCACCGCATTCGCGAGCAAGCCCGCTCCACACTGGATCAGTGGTGTCACTACTTGCGGTTAAGCATCCCCGGCAACTGCGCCACCAGTTTGGCGTTATTCAGCGGCGCCCGAATGAACCCGCGCTGCGTGCCGTCCGGGCCGATCACGGCCAGGTTGCCACTGTGATCGACGGTGTAATTCGGCTTGCTGGTATCGGCGGGAATGAACGGAATGCTCACTGCATTCGCGACTGTTTGCAGCTCTTCGATCGACGTTGGCGTCAGGCCAATGAACTGCGGATCGAAGTAGCCCAGATACTGCTTCAGCTGTTTCGGCGTATCGCGGTTGGGGTCAACGCTGACCAGCACGATCTGCAATTTATCCACAGCCTCTTTCGGCAGTTCACTCTTGATCTGCCGCAGTTGCGCCAGGGTGGTCGGGCAGATGTCCGGGCAGAAGGTGTAGCCGAAGAACAACAGACTCCACTTGCCTTTCAACTCATCGATCGCCACCGGTTTGCCGTCCTGATCGGTCATGGTCACGTCCGGCAGATTGCGGCTCTGTGGCAGCAGGATGATCCCGGCGTCGATCAGCGCAGTCGGGTCGCCCTGACCTTTGCCGCTCAGCACCTTGTTGACGGTAAGCCCGAGAATCAGTGCGATCACGGCAGCGAGGATGAAGACGGTTTTCTGGGTTCGGGTCATAGGTTCAACAGTAAGTAGTGGTCTACGAGCAGGGCGATGAACAACAGGAACAAGTAATAAATAGAGTACTTGAAGGTGTTGATCGCCGCGTGCGGCCGAGTGCCACGGTACAGCACCACGGCCCATTGCAGAAACCTCGCGCCCAACGCCAGCGCACAGACCAGATACAGCACGCCGCTCATGTGAATCACGTACGGCAGCAGACTCACCGCCAGCAGCGCGAAGGTGTACAGCAGAATGTGCACTTTGGTGTAGTGCTCGCCGTGGGTCACCGGCAGCATCGGAATGTCGGCCTTGGCGTATTCCTCCTTGCGATGAATCGCCAGCGCCCAGAAATGTGGCGGGGTCCAGGCGAAGATGATCAGCACCAGCAGCAATGGTTCGGCGCTGACATGGCCGGTAGCGGCGGTCCAGCCGAGCAGCGGCGGGGCGGCGCCAGCGAGGCCGCCGATGACGATGTTCTGCGGCGTCGCGCGTTTGAGGAAGCCGGTGTAGATCACCGCGTAGCCGAGCAGCGAGGCGAGGGTCAGCCATGCGGTCAATTGATTGGTGAACGTCAGCAGCAGCGCCTGGCCGAGCAACGCCAGCAGCAACGCAAATGTCAGCGCCGCCGCAGGTGAAACCCGGCCTTCGGCCAGTGGCCGTTTGTGCGTGCGCGCCATCACCGCATCGATGCGCCGATCGACCACATGATTGACGGCCGCCGCACCGCCGGCGCACAAGGCAATGCCCAGATTGCCAAAAACCAGCACCGTCCACGGCACGCCCGCTCGGGTGGCGAGGAACATGCCGACCAGCGAGGTGATCAGCATCAGCACCACGACTTTCGGCTTGGTCAGCTCCAGATAATCGCGCCACAGCGCTTGCGTCGCACGTTCGCCGATCAGACTCGCCATGGCGTTTCCCCTTTCAATGCGATGGGCGCGACGGCAGGTTTGTGCGCACCCAAGCGCCAGCGCGCCAGCACCGGTTGGGTCACCCGCAGCAGACTGGTGCGCGCGTGGTAATTGACCAGTACCAAGGTCAGCAACAGCGCCGCACCGCCGGCGTTGTGGGCGACGGCCACTGGCAGCGGCAGATGAAACAGCACGTTACTGATACCGAGGGCGATCTGCGCGGCGAGGGCGATCAGCAGCAAGCCAGCCAGACGCGTCATGCCCACCACCTTCAATTGCCAGGCCAGACCGAGCAGCACGACTGTCACCAGCAAAGCGCCGATGCGGTGTGTCAGATGAATCGCCGTGCGCGCGTCGCTGTCCAGTTGGCCGCCGAGATAGTTCGGGCCGATGTGCTGGGTCAGATGAAAGCCATTGGCGAAGTCCGCCGGCGGCAGCCATTGGCCGTGGCAGGTGGGGAAGTCGATGCAGGCCACCGCTGCGTAGTTGGAGCTGACCCAGCCGCCCAGCGCAATCTGGCCGATTACCAACAGCAGCCCCGCCGTCGCCCAATATTGCAGGCGTTTGGGCACCGTCAGTGCCGGCAGCACGCCGGACAACCTCAGCGTCAACAGAAACAGCAGACTCAACGTGGCGAAGCCGCCGAGCAAATGCCCGGTAACCACTTGCGGCCAGAGCTTGAGCGTCACCGTCCACATGCCGAATGCGGCCTGAGCGATGACCACCGCCAGCAGAAACAGCGGCAGTTTCACCGGTTGGCCCGGATGGCGCCGGTTTACCCAGGCGCGCCCGGCCAATACCGAAATCAGCAACCCGAGGGTGCCGGCGAAATAGCGGTGGATCATCTCGTTCCAGCCCTTGTGCGCCTCCACTGGCGCATCCGGGAAATGCAGTTCGGCATGGGCCAGTTGCGCCTCGCTTTTCGGCACGCTGATAAACCCGTAGCAGCCCGGCCAGTCGGGGCAGCCGAGGCCTGCGTGGGTCAGGCGCGTATAGGCGCCGAGCAGCACCACAATCAGTGCCAGCAGGGTGGCAAACAGCGCGAGGCGAAATCCAGGTTTGGCCATGACGATGCCCTTATCCGATGTTCGACAGTTTCAGCAGATGACGCAGGTCGTTGAGCAGATCCTTGCCCTTCACGTTCGGCTCGTAGCGCAGCACCAGATTGCCGTGCGGGTCGACGATCCACAGCTGCGGCAAGGCTTTGTCGCCGTTGGTCCTGGCGAACACGCCGGCATCCAGTGGATAACGCTGCAGTTGCGGGTATTCGCGATCGAGTTTGCCGTCGTACTCGGCGCTCAATGGTTGCGCGGCGGCGAGCGCATGGCTGGCGCGTCCGGCTTCGCGGCCGAGGCTGATCTGGATCTGCCGGGCCAGGTACACCAGTTGCTGGCAGTCGACTGCGCAATCCTTTGGCGCCGTGACCAGAATCTGCCAGCGCTGCTCATCGGCCTGCACGCCAAGGTCGGCGCGGGTCTGGCCGTTGCCGATCAGCTCGCCGTGGTAGCTGCGTCCTTCCGGCACCCAGAATTGCAACTTGTACATGCCGGTGGCGAGCAGCATCGGCCCGACTACGCCGAGCACAATCAACAGCAATTGAATGCGCCCGCGCCGACGGCTGGGAGCAGGTTTGGCCTCAGACATGCTGGGTGGATTCATGGCGCTTCCCATGGCGTTTCTCCTTTGCGTTGTGCCAGCCCAAATAGAGGTAAAGCCCAAGCAGGGCCGTGGCCATGGCAAACCATTGCACGGCATAGCCGAGGTGTTTTTCCGGGCCCATCGCGACTACCGGCCAATCGGTCTGATAGCTGGCCGGGCCGGGTTCGGCGCGCAGCTCAAAGGCGAAACCGTCGCGCTCCAGGGTTTGCCACAATTTGCCCGGCTCGACGGCGGTGATGGTTTGCGGCCAGACACTGCTGACCGGATCGGCGTGCAACTGGAACGTTGCGCCGGGGGCGACATAGACCCAGGCGTCGAGCGTCAGCGCCTCGGCCGGTGTCGTGAATTGCGGCGGCACGCGCCGATCGGGCCATGGCAGCCAGCCGCGATTGACCAGCAGCCAGAGGCCGCTGCGTTGATCCTGAAACGGTTGCAGCAATTCGACGCCGACCTTGCCGCCACGCTGGCGATTGTCGAGCAACAGCGTGTGGGCGGGGTCGAACTGGCCGTGCAGGTGCACGCGGCGATAAGCCGGATCGGCGCTGGTTGCGAGTTCACTGCTGGCCATCGGTTCGGCCACGCGACGTTCGGCATAACTGGCCAGCAGCGCGCTTTTCTCAGCGCCCCGGCCCAGTTGCCAGAAGCCCAGCGCAACCATCAGCGGCAGCAACAACGCGACCACCACGGTGGGGATCACGCCCGGGCGAAAGTGCTTCATGGCCGCGCCATAAAGTCAGTCATCGCGATCGCTATACTCAAGTGCATCGCCTGTCCCCCGGAGTCATGCCATGTTCAAAGCAGCGATCGCCCTGATGCTGATTGCCACGGTCGTCAGTCTGTTCAGCGGCCTGTTTTTCCTGGTCAAGGACGACAGCAGCTCCCATCGGCTGGTCATCGCCTTGAGTGTTCGGGTGGCACTGGCCGTGTTCACCGTCGGCTTGATGGCCTGGGGTTTCTACAGCGGCCAGTTGGTGTCGCATGCGCCCTGGTAGCGTCGGCGTTCAGAGCACATAGACGAAGAAGAACAGACCGATCCACACCACGTCGACGAAGTGCCAATACCAGCTCGCTGCTTCGAAGCCGAACTGGTGTTCGTTGTCGAAGTGGCCCTTCATGATCCGCATCAGCATCACGAACAGAATGATCGTGCCGATGGTCACGTGGGCGCCGTGGAACCCGGTGAGCATGAAGAACGTCGCGCCGTAGATGCCCGAGCCGAGGGTCAGCCCCAGCTCTTTGTAGGCGTGGATGTATTCCTCGGCCTGGAAACCCAAAAACGCGATGCCCAGCAGCACGGTGATCGCCAGCCACAATTTCAGTGCGCCGCGATGGCCCTTCTTCAAGGCGTGGTGGGCGATGGTGATGGTCACGCTGGAGCTGACCAGCAGAATGGTGTTGATCAGCGGCAGGCCCCACGGGCTAATAACGTCTTTGGGCGGCGGGAACAGTTTCGGGTCCGGGTTGTTCAGCAGTGGCCAGACGTACTCGAAATTCGGCCAGAGCATTTGCGACACGCCCTTGCTGCCTTCGCCCGCCAGACCCGGCGCGGAAACCGTGCGGATATAAAACAGCGCGCCGAAGAAGGCGACAAAGAACATCACTTCGGAAAAGATGAACCAGCTCATGCCCCAGCGGAACGAGCGGTCCAGCTGCGGGCTGTAAAGCCCCGCGCGACTTTCCTTGATCACCGCACCGAACCAGCCGAACAGCATGTACGCGAGCAGCAGGCCACCGACGAAAAAGATCAGCGGGCCGTGGGAATCCGGGCGTGCCGCCTTCAGATCGTTGAACCAGGTGGCGAGGCCGTACACGGTGACGAACATCCCGAGCGTGGCGATGATCGGCCATTTGCTCTGGGCCGGGACGTAATAATGCTCATGAGTTGCCATTTATTGTTCTCCTTATCGGCCACGCTCAACCGCCGGTATTAACAGCCACCGGTGGATGTCGGGCGGTGATATCGAACAGCGTGTAGGACAGCGTCAGGTGCTTCACTTCCTTGGGCATGTCGCGGTCAACGATGAAACGCACGGGCATCTCGATCTGTTCACCGGGTTGCAGCACCTGCTGGGTAAAACAAAAGCATTCGGTCTTGTGGAAAAACGCCGCCGCGTTGCTCGGCGCGATGCTCGGTACCGCTTGCGCGCTCATCGGTTTGTCGGTGGGGTTGCGCGCGATGAACACCATCTCGTTGACCGCGCCGGGATTGGCGGTCAGTTCGTCATGCTTGGGATAAAAGTCCCACGGCATGTCGGCGGTGTTGGTCGAGAGAAACTGCACGCGCACCTGGCGCGAGGTGTCGACCACTTGCTCTCCCGCGTACTGGCCGCCGGTCTTGCCGTTGATGCCGAAGGCCTTGCACATCACGTCATAGATCGGCACCAGGGCGAAGCCGAAGACGAACATCGCCACCACGACCAACAGCAGGCGCGTGACCAGTTTCTTCAGCGAGATCGAGTCAGCCATGGTTCCAATCCTCAATCGAGAACCCCTGTGGGAGGGGGCTTGTTCGCGAATGCGTCGGATCAGTCAACTCAACTGTTGAATGAAAAATGGCATTCGGGAGCAAGCCCCGTCCCACAGAAGCCAGGCGTTTCATTTCACTTCCGGCGGCGTGGTAAAGGTGTGATACGGCGCCGGTGACGGCACGCTCCACTCCAGGCCTTCGGCGCCATCCCACGGTTTCGCCGGGGCCGGCGCGCCGCCACGGATGGTCTTGATGACGATGAAGAGGAAGAAGATCTGCGTGGCGCCGAACATGAACGCGCCGATCGACGAGACCATGTTGAAATCGGCGAATTGCAGGTTGTAGTCCGGAATGCGTCGCGGCATGCCCGCAAGACCCACGAAGTGCATCGGGAAGAAGGTCAGGTTCATGCCGACGAACGACAGCCAGAAATGCAGTTTGCCGAGGGTTTCGTCGTACATGTGCCCGGTCCATTTCGGCAGCCAGTAATACGCCGAGGCGAAGATGCCGAAGATCGCCCCGGGCACCAGCACATAGTGGAAGTGCGCGACGACGAAGTAGGTGTCCTGGTACTGGAAGTCCGCCGGGGCAATCGCCAGCATCAGCCCGGAGAAGCCGCCGATGGAAAACAGGATCACGAACGCCACGGCAAACAGCATCGGTGTCTCGAAGGTCATCGAGCCCTGCCACATGGTGCTGGCCCAGTTGAAGACTTTCACCCCGGTCGGCACGGCGATCAGCATGGTCGCGTACATGAAGAACAATTCGCCCACCAGCGGAATGCCGACCACAAACATGTGGTGCGCCCAGACGATAAACGACAGAAACGCGATGCTCGCCGTGGCGTAAACCATCGAGGTGTAGCCGAACAGCGGCTTGCGCGCGAAGGTCGGGATGATCTGGCTGACCGCGCCGAACGCCGGCAGGATCATGATGTACACCTCGGGGTGGCCGAAGAACCAGAACACATGCTGAAACAGCACCGGGTCACCACCGCCGGCAGCGCTGAAGAAACTGGTGCCGAAGTGAATGTCCATCAGCATCATCGTCACGCACCCGGCCAGCACCGGCATCACTGCAATCAGCAGAAATGCGGTGATCAGCCAGGTCCAGACGAACAGCGGCATTTTCATCAGGGTCATGCCGGGGGCGCGCAGGTTAAGGATGGTCGCGACCACGTTGATCGCGCCCATGATCGAGCTGATGCCCATCAAGTGAATGGCGAAGATGAAGAACGTCACGCTTTCCGGTGCGTAGGTCGTCGATAGCGGCGCGTAGAAGGTCCAGCCGAAATTCGGCCCGCCGCCCGGGGTGAACAGCGTCGATACCAGCAGCAGAAAAGCCGCCGGCAACAGCCAGAAACTGAAGTTGTTCATCCGCGGCAGGGCCATGTCCGGCGCGCCGATCATCAGCGGGATCATCCAGTTGGCGAGGCCGACGAATGCTGGCATCACCGCACCGAAGACCATCACCAGGCCATGCATGGTGGTCATCTGGTTGAAGAATTCCGGCTGGACGATCTGCAGGCCGGGCTGGAACAGCTCGGCACGAATGACCATGGCGAACGAGCCGCCGAGCAGGAACATGCAGAACGCGAACCACAAGTACAGCGTGCCGATGTCTTTGTGGTTGGTGGTCAGCACCCAGCGCATCAGGCCTTTGGCGGGGCCGTGGGCGTGGTCGGCATGACCGTGGTCATCGATGACAGCGCTCATGGCCGGTCTCCTTCACGAAAGTGGACGGGGCAGGCCGGGGCGTGCGGCCCCGACCGGTTCACGGAGTACGCAATTGACCGGCTCATTGGCTTTCCGCCTGTTTCAGCTCCAGCACTTCTTTAGGCGTGACCATGTCGCCCTTGTTGTTGCCCCAGGCGTTACGTTCGTAAGTCACGACCGCCGCGATGTCGACTTCCGACAGCTGCTTGCCGAACGCCGCCATGGCGGTGCCGGGTTTACCGTGGAAGACGATGCCCAGGTGATCCTTGATCGGCCCGGTAGCGATTTTCGAGCCTTTGAGCGCCGGGAACATCGGCGGCAGGCCCTGGCCCTCAGCCTGGTGACAGGCCACGCAAGTGGTGTGGTAGACCTTGTCGCCGCGCTCCTTGAGTTCGTCGAGAGTCCATTCCTTGCTGGTCAGCTCTTTGAGCTGCGCGGCTTCGGCCTTGCGCTCGGCGAGCCATTTTTCGTAGTCGGCCTGCTCCTTGACCTCGACCACGATCGGCATGAAGCCGTGATCCTTGCCGCACAGTTCGGCGCACTGGCCACGGTAGAGGCCGGGCTTGTCGATACGGGTCCAGGCTTCGTTGACGAAACCGGGGATCGCATCGCGCTTGACCGCAAACGCCGGCACCCACCATGAGTGAATAACGTCGGCGGAAGTGACGAGGAAGCGCACCTTGGCGCCGACCGGCAGCACCAGCGGCTTGTCGACTTCGAGCAAGTAATGCTCGCCCTTGGCTTGCTTGTTGTGGATCTGCTCGGCGGGGGTGGCCAGGTTGCTGAAGAACTCGACATCCTGGCCCAGATATTTGTAGTGCCACTTCCACTGATAACCGGTGACCTGGATATCGATGTCCGGCTCGCTGGTGTCGTACATCTTGATCAGCGTCGCGGTGGCGGGAACGGCCATGGCCACCAGAATCAGCAGCGGCACGACAGTCCACATGATCTCGACGCCGGTGCTTTCATGGAATTTCGCCGCGACCTGGCCGGTGGAGCGGCGGTGTACCATCATCGACCAGAACATGGCGCCGAAGACGATGACCCCGATCACCACACAAATCCAGAAAATGGTCATGTGCAGGTCGAATACTGCGTGACTGATTTCAGTCGCTCCAGGCGCCATATTCACTGTCCAGGCGGCGTTGGCCTGGCTGAATATCGACCACAACAGGAGGCCCATCCAGACATGTGGATGTCGCATCATTGCGGGTTCCCCTTATCGTTCTTGTTATCCCGCCGGCGTATCGCCTGCGGCAAGGGAGCGGCTGCATCAGACTACGAACTTGAATCGCCGGGCCTTGCTGCGGGTGCAGTCGGGCGTCATCAGCTAACTCCATTCATTGGCGAGTATAGACAGCGCCCGGGAATTGCAACCCGCGCACGTCAATGAGCTGAAACAACCGCCGCTTGCGTTCAAGTGCCCGAATGGAGAAGGATGCAGACGAGTGGTGGCAAATGGATATAACGCAGCTGCATCAAGGATGAAATAATTATGACAAATGCGTCTTAGCGTTTTTCGTAAGCCAGCTAAGTTATGTCTTCCCTATTTCATTGCCTTGTTTCCTGGAGTTTTCATGAACACCGCCGCATTGCGCGAGCAGATCCAAAAAGCCCAACAACACGAAAAAGACACCGGCCTGCTGACCCGTCAGCTGGAAAGCAAACTGCCTCACCTGCACCCGGCGATCCAGTTGCCGGAAGCCGACGCCAACGGCGTGCTGACGCGTTTTGTCGCCGCCTACATCGATGAAGTACCCGACCTGCTGGACGCAGCCAATGAAGTCGCCAGGGAAGCGGGAATCGAATCGCAGATCAAACCGGTGCTGAAAATTGCCGAGCAGTATTTCCTCCAGCCGCCGGCCATCATGGCCGGGCATGTCGGCCTGGACAGCCTGCTCGACGAGGCCTATCTGGCGCACCGTTTTGTCGAAGAGGTCAACGACCTGTACATCAAGCATTTCGGCCAGCCACTGATCCCCCTGGACATGACGGTCGCCAATTTGATTGCTCATCAATTGATCGGTGAGGCATTCGCCAACCAACTGGACGAAGCGGTGCATCACGCGATCGACGAGATGCTCAACGACGAGAGCTTTGCCCTGGAGTCGGTGGAAGCCTACCGTGACAAACTCAGCAGCCCGGACACCGGCGCGGCGTGGAAACGCTGGCCGTGCATGAGCCGCCGGTTGGGTGTGGGGCTTGAGCTGGATCAGCCTGCTGCCTGAGTCATACACAGTTCAATGTAGGAGCTGCCGCAGGCTGCGATCTTTTGATGTTGTTTTTCAAAATCAAGATCAAAAGTTCGCAGCCTGCGGCAGCTCCTACAGGGGGGCGAGTTCAACCCGCAGATTCAACCCGCCGCACCGATCCCGGTATTGGTTCGCACCCGGCCTTCCAGCCTGCGCTTCAATCCGCGCGACTCGATCAACAGCTTCGAACCCTTCGCCGCATTCGCCCGGCCCCATTCTTCCAGCAGTTCCAGACACGAGTGGTCGATGTAGCTCAGGTTGTTGAGCGGCACATGCACCGTCGTGCCGTGGGGAATGCTGCCCAGCACCTGGGTCAGCGCCGGCACTTTGAGGAAGGTTGCCGCACCGACCAGACGCAATTCCATCTCGCCGTCCTGCGGCAGGTCCATCAGGCTGATTTTCAGGCGCGAAGCCTTGAGTGCCAGCTTCAACATGGTCAGGCCGAAACCGATCAGCACGCCGGTTAACAGATCAGTGAAGATGATCGCCAGCGCTGTGGCAGCGTAGGTGAACATCGGCATCCGCCCGTATCGACCCAGGCCACGAAAGGCTTTGAGGTCGACCAGTTTGAAACCGGTATACACCAGCACGCCCGCCAGGCTCGCCACCGGGATGCTTTGCAGCACGCTCGACAGCAACAGCACGAATGCCAGCAGCCACAGGCCATGGAAAATTGTCGAATAACGCGTGGTCGCACCGGCCTGGACGTTGGCCGAACTGCGCACGATCACCCCGGTCATCGGCAGCGCGCCGACCAGGCCGCAGAGCATGTTGCCGACACCTTGCGCCGACAGTTCACGGTCGAAGTCCGAACGCACACCGCTGTGCATGCGATCCACCGCTGCCGCCGACAACAGGGTTTCGGCACTGGCAATGAACGCTACGGCGAACGCGGCAATCAGCAGCGTCGGGTCGGCCAGGCTCATCAGGTCGGCAGGCTTGAGCCAATCGATCGCTTCGGCCAGATTCGCCGGCACTTCAACACGCTTGACCTGCAATGCCAGCAGCAGACTCGCGGCTGTTGCCAGACCGACACCCAGCAACGCACCGGGAACGAAACGCAGCGAATGTGGACGGAATTTTTCCCACAGCCACATCACCGCAATTGTCGACAACCCGAGCAGACCCGCCTGCCAGCCGAACGACGGCAAGGCTTGCGCCACGGCCGACGGAAATGCCGTGAGGTTGTCGAGCCCGGAGGGTTGCGGCTTGGCATCGAGCATCACATGGATTTGCGAAAGCACAATCAACACGCCGATGCCCGCGAGCATGCCGTAGACCACCGCTGGCGCCGTGACGCGGAACCAGCAGCCAAGCTTCAGGCGCCCGGCGACCAGTTGCAGAAATCCGGCGAGCAGCAGAATCGGCCCGAGCATCTCGATGCCGTGCTGGCGCACCAGTTCGAACACCAACACCGCAAGCCCCGCCGCCGGCCCGCTGACCTGCAACGGCGAACCCGCCAGCCAACCGACCACCAGACCGCCGATGATCCCGGTGATCAGACCCTTGGCCGGCGGCAGCCCTGACGCAATCGCGATGCCCATGCACAGCGGCAGGGCGACCAGAAACACAACCACGGAAGCGAGCAGCTCCCGTGGCAACACCGCTTTCAATTGAGCCGCACGCATGGCGATTCTCCCGAAGTTTTCTTCAGGCGTGGCGAGGCCGGGCCGCTGAATCAGCGGCCGGCGTCATACCACACAGATTGTTGGGAAGATTTAGAAGCGCGCTTTGGGCGTCGCCACAGGAATCGGATGGCTGCCGTCGAGAGGCAGGAAACGACCCTGGTCCGCGTCGTAAGCTTTGATTTCGCTGGTTTCGATGTTGTAGACCCAGCCATGGATGAACAGATGACCGTTCGCCATGCGCGAGGCTACCGAAGGATGGGTACGCAAGTGCTGCAATTGGGCGATGACGTTTTCCTCGGTGAGGATCGGCATGCTTTCTTTTTCGTCGGTGCAGTTACAGTTGTCGTGCACCATGGTTTTCGCGACTTCGGCGTGGCGCAGCCAGGCTTTGACCGTCGGCATTTTTTCCAGGCTGTCGGGGTTGAGTACCGCCCGCATGGCGCCGCAATCGGAGTGGCCGCAAATGATGATGTGCTGCACGCCCAGCGCCAGTACCGCGTACTCGATAGCGGTGGAAACGCCGCCGTTCATCTGGCCGTACGGCGGAACCACGTTGCCGACGT
The DNA here is from genome assembly GCF_049897785.1 of Pseudomonas sp. TSRC2-2. NCBI lineage: Bacteria > Pseudomonadati > Pseudomonadota > Gammaproteobacteria > Pseudomonadales > Pseudomonadaceae > Pseudomonas > Pseudomonas sp. TSRC2-2. Next base: position 34,101 of record NZ_JAFCWZ010000001.1, on the reverse strand, counting down.
TACGGGTCACGAACAGATCGCCTGGCGAACTCTGGGTGATCAGCTCGGGAACGATGCGCGAGTCGGCGCAGGTGATGAACATCGCCTTGGGCGCCTGGGCGGTGGCGAGCTTCTTGAACAGTTCTTCCTGCTGCGGAAAAACGTCATGATGAAAACGTAAAAAGCCATCAACGATCTGTCGCAGTGCTGCATCGGCGGATTCCGCTTCAGGGCTTTGCGCCGAGGCAGCCAACGACTGTTTATCCTTGTCACTCATGATTGATCCTCTTGTGCGGATTCAGGGAGTCTTCCCCGGTATTCCGGTATGAAGCCAGTGGCTGTTTAAACCATCCGGGTCATCCCGACCCGTCAGTCACTCGATGAACAAGGTAGCCGCCGAAACTTAATTGAAACTGAATGAAACGCTCTAGAACGTGTGTTCCAGGTCACAAAAAACGTGACTGGCGTGTTTCGGCGGAAGGAGTCCAACCCGTCAACCCAAAGCCAATTGTCGCTAAATCAACGACATCTGGCGACCCGGCGGACAGAAGGCCGTGCAGTCGAGGTTATAGCCCTCGCGTTTGTTCAGACCAAGCTTTTTGATGGTCTTGGCGAATCTTTGTGCGAGCAGTTCGGCAAACGGTCCTTCACCGCGCATACGCGCACCGAAACGGCTGTCGTAGAGTTCGCCGCCGCGACTCTGACGAATCAGGCTCAGCACATGCGCGGCGCGTTGCGGATAGTGCGCCTGCAACCACTCCTCGAACAGCGGCGCGACTTCCAGCGGCAGGCGCAGCATCATGTATGCGGCGCTTTGCGCACCGGCGGCGTGGGCTTCGGTGAGCAGGCTTTCGATCTCGTTGTCATTGATCATCGGAATCATCGGCGAACACAGCACGCCGACCGCAATGCCTGCTTCGCGCATCACCCGGATTGCGCGCAGGCGCGCCTTGGGCGCAGCGGCGCGCGGTTCGAGGATGCGTTTCAGTTCGTCGTCCAGGGTGGTCAGGCTGATCATCACCGACACCAGCCGTTGCTGCGCCAGTTCGGTGAGCAAATCGAGATCGCGCAGAATCAGCGAGCCTTTGGTGACGATGGTTACCGGGTGTCGATAGCGCAGCAGCACTTTCAGGGTCTGGCGGGTGATTTTGTATTCCCGCTCGATCGGCTGATACGGGTCGGTGTTGGAGCCCAGATTGATCGGCGCGCATTGATAGCCTGGTTTGCTCAGCTGTTCTTCAAGAATCAGGGCGGCGTTGGTCTTGGCAATCAGCCGGGTTTCGAAGTCGAGGCCCGGCGACATGTCCCAATAGGCGTGACTGGGGCGTGCGTAGCAATAAATGCAGCCATGCTCGCAGCCTCGATAGGGGTTAAGCGAGCGGTCGAAGGGCAGATCCGGCGAGGTGTTGCGGCTGATGATCGATTTGGCTTTTTCGATGATCACTTCGGTGTTTTGCGTCTGCGGCACTTCCTGATACCAGCCATCATCCTCGGCCACCGAACGACTGGGCGCGAAGCGGTTGTGCGGGTTGGTGGCGGTGCCGCGGCCGCGGGGTGGTACTGGAGTGATCATCGAACGAACCTCTGCTCTGTATATGCATACAGTATCCGAGGGTGTGCGCTGTGATCCAGTACCGTTCAGCGATGCTATCGAAAATGGCCATGCCGCTGGCTGATGAAGTTTGCGACGGATATATTTTTTGCTTGATTAACGACAAGTGAAGATACAGATGCCTAATTGCCGATCTCAGGTTCCCTATATAGGCTCTGGAACTACCGGCAACAGACTCCGGCCAACTAATTAAAAGGATTTGATTGAATGTCGTATTTGAACCAACGCGGTGTTTTTCTGCAAATGATGCAGCCGAGTATCACCGACTCCAACACTATTGTTTCACTGCAACTGGCGCGCAAGGAACTGGGCTGGGATGCAGAGCAACAGCTATCGACCGAGACTCTGGTCGATTCGATTTACGTCGTAGCGGTATCGGCCGACAAGGGTAAGACCTTCTCCATTCGTACCGACAAGAAAGATGTCGACGGCGACGGTGACATTGATAGCGATGACAAGGAAAAGTTGATCGCATTGGCCAAAGCTTATGTGGCAATCATTAATCCGTAAGCACAACTATTGCTAACACCTCATAAATGAAAACCCTGCATGAATATTTCATGCAGGGTTTTATTTTTAGTTGTGTTGAGTGACCTGGCCGAGATCATCCCCGGACGTGTTTTGCATATCTTCACTGCGCAGATGCGCAACCTCCTTGGCACTGACTTCCGCGCCCTTGTTGCCCCAGCTGCCACGAATGAAACTCACCACATCCGCCACTTCCTGGTCCGACAGACGCCAGGCGAAACCGGGCATCGTAAATGTCGAGGGTGCGGCGTGCGTCGCGGGCAGTGTTCCGCCCTTGAGCACGATGTGGATCAGCGAAGTCGGATCGTCCGTCTGTAGCACCGGATTGCCCGCCAGCGCCGGGAACACTCGGGTGTAGCCATGGCCATCAGTACGATGACAGGCCGCGCAGTTGTCGATGTACACCGATGCGCCGCGTTGGCTGTCATCGCCATTCCAAAGCGCTTTGGCCACTTTCTCGTCGTATTGGTGCGGCTGATCCGCTGGATCATTGGCCGGCAGCGACTTCAGATAACGGGCAATCGCGGTGAGGTCGGTATCGCTCATGTACTGCATGCTGTGGGTGACTACATCGCTCATGCCTCCGAACACCGCACTGCGATCACTGCGCCCGGTCTTGAGGAATTGCACCAGTTGCCCTTCACTCCAGCTGCCCAGACCATCCTTGTGATCGCCGCGCAGGCTCTTGGCGATCCAGCCTTCGAGTGGTGCACTGCCGGCAAGAAATTCGCTGCCGTCCGCCGCGCTCAGGGATTTTTCCTGCATGGTCAGCGCGCGCGGCGTGTGGCAGGCGCCACAGTGGCCGAGGCCTTCAACCAGGTACGCCCCGCGATCAATCACCGGGTCGTCTGAAGTGGCCTTGTAATCCTCGACTTTCGGCGCGAACAGCCAACGCCAGCCCATCAACGGCCAGCGCATGCTCAACGGCCACGGGATGTCGCTGGCCTTGTTCTCCTGCGCCACCGGTTCGACGCCGTGCATGAAGTACGCATACAGCGCTTGCATGTCGGCCTGATTGACCCGTGCGTAAGACGGATACGGCATCGCCGGGTACAAGGTGCTGCCGTTTTTGGCCACGCCATGGCGCACGGCCTGGTCGAAGTCCTCGAAGCTGTAATCGCCGAGGCCGGTTTTATCCGGGGTGATGTTGGTCGAGTAGATCGTGCCGATCGGCGTCTCCATCGGCAACCCACCGGCGAAGGGCTTGCCGCCCTTGGCCGTGTGGCAGGCCACGCAGTCACCGGCGCGGGCCAGGTACTCACCTTGCTTGATCAGATTCTGATCAGCTTGCGCCGCATAAACTGCGGTGCTGCCCAGCAGGGCGAGGGTGGCGATAACGAAATTTTTCATGGTCATCGCTCCTTAAGCCTGAACCAGCGGGCCGGGGTTTTTCAGGTATTGCTCGCGGATCGCTTTCGCCGACCAGTAGGTCAGCGCCGCGACCAGCCCGGTCGGGTTGTAGCCCAGGCCCTGCGGAAACGCCGATGCGCCCGGGACGAACACGTTGTGCACATCCCAGCTCTGCAAGTAGCGGTTCAGCGCGCTGGTCTTCGGATTGGTGCCCATGATCGCGCCACCGTTGAGGTGGGTGGTCTGATACGAGGCAGTGTTGAAATGGTCGCCGACTTGCTTGCCGATCACCGCGATGGCTTTCGGGCCCATGGCTTGGGCAATCTTGCCCATTTTCTCGACCATGAAACGGTTCATCTTGATGTCGTTTTCCTGCCAGTCGAAGGTCATGCGCAACAGCGGCAAACCATAGGCGTCGCGGTACACCGGGTCGAGATCGAGGTAGTTGCCACGGTAGGATTGATGCGCGCCGTGGGCGTCCATCGACACCTGGTGGGTGTAGTAATCAGCAGTGGCGCGTTTCCACGCACTGCCCCACGCCGGTGTGCCCGGCGGGTTCGAGGTGCCGGCAATCGGTCGGCTGCCGGCCTGGTTGACCCACATCGGCGAACCGCCGACAAAGCCGTGCGGGCCGTGGTCGAAGTTGTCGGCGTTGAAATCGTCCACCGCCACACCGTTGCCGCCAGCGCCGATGAAATTGTTGGTGTGGGTGTCCTTGTCGAAGAACGCCTTGATCGTGGCCATGTTCTGGTAGGCGAAGTTACGCCCGACCACGCCTTCACCACTGATCGGGTCGTAGGGTTTGCCGATCCCGGAGAGCAGCATCAGACGCACGTTGTGCAACTGAAAGGCGCCGAGAATCACCAGATCCGCCGGCTGCTCGATCTCGCGGCCCTGGCCGTCGATATACGTCACGCCAGTGGCTTTGCTCTTGCTGCTGTCGAGATTGATCCGCAGTACATGGGAATTGGGCCGCAGTTCGAAATTCGGCAGCGGCTTGAGCGCCGGCAGAATGTTCACGTTCGGCGACGCCTTGGAATACATGTAGCAGACATAGCCGCTGCAGAAACCGCAGAAATTGCACGGGCCCATCTGTGCGCCGTAGGGATTGGTGTAGGGCCCAGAAGTATTAGCGGAAGGCAGGTTGTAGGGTTTGTAACCGACTTCTGTAGCCGCTTTGCCGAACAGCTGTGCGGACACGGTGTTTTTCTGCGCTTCAAGCGGAAACGGATTGGAGCGGTCCGCCGCATAGGGGTTGCCGCCCTTGCCCTGACCGACCAATTGGCCCTTCACGGTCCAGGCCTGGCCGGAGGTGCCGAAGACTTTTTCCGCGAAGTCGAAAAACGGTTCCAGCTCCTCATAGCTGACGCCGAAGTCCTGGATGGTCATGTCCTTGGGAATGAAGCTTTTGCCGTAGCGTTCTTCGTAATGGCTGCGCATGCGCAATTCAATCGGATCGACTCGAAAGTGCACCCCCGACCAGTGCAGGCCGGCGCCGCCGACGCCATTGCCGGGCAGGAACGCGCCCAACTGGCGGTTGGGCAGGGCGATGTCGTTGACGCTGTGGCGAATGGTCACCGTCTCTTTGGAGATGTCCTGAAAGAGTTTTTTGCGCACGCTGTAGGTGAGTTCGTCGATCACCTGTGGATAGTTGCCGTCGGGGTAGGTGTCCTGCATCGGCCCGCGCTCCAGCGCCAGCACGTTGAGGCCCGCTTCGGTCAATTCCTTGGCCATGATCGCGCCGGTCCAGCCGAAACCGACGATGACTGCATCCACTTTCTTCATTACCGTTGCCATGCTTACGCCCTCTCGCCGCGAATCGACACTGCCGGGAAGGGGTATTGCTCGTTGCGTTCCACCCAATCCATGAAATCGGCGCGGGCGCCGGGGAAGCCGATCATGGTCCAGCCGACCATGCCTTTATTGCCACCATGGATCGGGTCGCAGAAGAAGCCTTCCTTGGTGTTTTGCAGCAGCAAATTGAAGAAAATCTTCGCCGGTACCGCGTCGAACTGCGGCGTGCCGGCTTCGAGTTGTTTGAGCAGATCGTCTCGGGTAGCGCTGTCTTGCTCGGCAAAAGTTTTGCCGCTGAGTTGTTTAACCCACTGATCCGTTGCGGCGATGCCGAGGCGGTAAATGTCTTTGGGTACCAGTTTGCTCTGCCAGCCCATCTCAGGCGCAGCGTCGGCATTGAACGGGCCTTGCATGTACCAGAGCGCGCCTGCGGCGTACGGCGTGTTCATCTGACGATCGATGTATTCCGGCACGCCGGCTTCGAGGGCACCGGGGCCTTGAGCATCGTTGGGGATCAATTGCGCGACGGCGGCATTGATGAATGCCCACTCCTCAGCGGTGAAATAGCCGGGCTGGTACTCGCCGGCCTCGGCGCGAACCGGCTGGGCCGCAGGTTTGGCGGGCGCAGTTTCAGGTGCAGCTTGCAGCACGCTGCTGCCCAGGCCAGTACCGGCGAGCGTGACCACCGGAATCAGGGTCAAGGATTTGCGCAAGAACTCGCGCCGCGGGTTGTCTCGATCTTGATCAGACATGGGACCTCATCAGGCATAAAAGTCAGCCGCTTCTGCGAGCGGCTCGAGGAATGGTGCGTCGCGATGACGAGTTTCTGGCCCGACTATGGGCGCCACGTCTGCAACATCATGTGACAAATGGTAGCAGGCTAAGCATCAAGAAAAACCGTTTGGGCGGAAAAAAGCCCGTGAGGCGACGATTCACATTTCTTTGACGGCCGGCTCACGGCGCATTGACCGCTGAGCCGCGAAGCTGCAACTCCTTCCATGAAGATTGCCGAATCGGTCAGCCCAGCATGTCTCGAGTGCACTTGTTCCCCGCGTTGTGTTTTTCGTTTGTTGCGCTGTTGTACGGCAGTGCCGCGCAGGCGGCCGACGCGGCGTCGCCTCGTCCGCCCGAGTGGGCGCAGCCGGTCGAGGCGCAGTTCAATCTGTTCCGCATGTCGCCGACCCTGTATCGCAGCGCCCTGCCGAACCGAGGCGCGGTGCCATTGCTGAACAGTCTGCACGTGGCCACGGTGATCAACTTCCTGCCTGAAACCGACAGCGACTGGCTTTCTACGCCTGGGGTCAGGCAAGTGCAGTTGCCGTATCGCACTAATCATGTCGACGACAGCGACGTGCTCAAGACGTTGCGTGCCATCCAGGCGGCCGAAGCCAGCGGCCCGGTGTTGATGCATTGCAAGCACGGTTCCGATCGCAGCGGGCTGATGGCGGCCATGTATCGAGTCGTGGTGCAGGGGTGGAGCAAAGAGGACGCCCTGAGCGAAATGACCCAAGGCGGTTTCGGCGACAGCACCCACTTCAAGGACGGGATTCGCTACATGATGCAGGCGGATGTCGACAAGTTGCGCACAGCGCTGGCAAACGGTGATTGCAGCACCAGCGCCTTCGCCACCTGCTCCATGAAAAGCTGGTTCCAGTCGGCCCACGTCGAGTAGCTTGCGGATTAATCCGGCCGTGCTGGAAAGAGTTCGGCAGGTATTGGATGGCCGAGAAATTTCTCCATTGCGTCCGGCAGCGAAACCGATTCGCCGGAGAAAAACGCTTCGCGCAGTCCGCGACCGGTCTGTGTGTTGAACACACCTTCGCGTTCGACGCGCTTGAACGCTTCGGATGCCAGCACGCCTGACCATTTGTAGGCGTACACCGAGGCTTCGTAACCGGTGACCAGATAATCGAAACCGTTGGCAAACCGGCAATAGGCCGGCAGGTTCAGTTGCGGTATCTGTTGCAGCACCGTGTCGAGGCACTGTTGTACGTTGCGGCCATTGGCCTCGCTGCGGTGCAATTCAAGATCGAGCAGTGATTGAAGCAGTAGCGTCGCGGTTCCACGGCTGGTGTGCGCCGCGAGGGCTGTCAGCGCTGACTTGATCCGCGGACGGCCCAACGGCACACGGTTCTGGTAATGCGCGGACAGCCACTCAAGAAGCTCGTCCGACAGGCTGAACTGCTCGAACAGCTGCCCGGCGAATTCCGCTGAGTCACGGCCCATTTGCGAGATACCCGAAAGGTTATGGTGAGGCGAGCGGGTCAGCACATGCTGCAGGCAATGCCCGAACTCGTGAAACAGTACGCGCAAATCCTTGTGCGCCAGCACGCCGAGGTGGTCGCCGCTGATGGGCGGAAAATTGCAATGGAGGATGGCGATCGGCAGGGCCGGCCGACCTTCTGCATTGATATGGTGGTCGCGCACGGTGTGGGTCATGGCATAGTCGGGTGCGTCCTGGCGATGAAAGAGGTCGATGTAGATAAACCCGATGACTTGATCGTATTCGCTGACTTCCAATAGCCGCACCGTTTCGTGCCAATGGCTGAGGTCTTTGCGCTCGGTCAGTTTGACGCCGAACAGATGCTCGATGAACTGGCAGAACCGGTTCAGCGTTTCGTCCAGTGCGAAATACTGGCGAAGGCCTTTGAGTGCGCTCGCCGAATGCTGCTGGCGCCATTGTTCAACGAAATAGTCGAAATCCCAGGCCTGCAACTCTTCGACTCCATGAGTTGCGGCGAATGCCTGCAAGCCCCGTGTGTCCTGTTCCAGCGCTGCTTGATTGTGCGCGATCTGCTGTTTCAGGAACGCTTCGACCTGAACCGGTGAGGCAGCCATTTGCTGGGAAAGGCGCAAATGAGCAAAGCTCTCAAACCCGAGCAATCGGGCTTGCTCATGGCGCAGCGCGAGCAGTTTCTGCAAGACCGGGCCGTTGTCAAACCGGCCAGCATGCGGCCCCTGATCCGAGGCCCGGGTATTGAAGGCGATAAAATACGCCTCACGCAAACGGCGGTCGCGCGCATTTTTCATCAGGTATTCATAAGTGTTGTGATCGAGCGTCAGCAGCCAGCCGGTTTTTCCGGCCTGACGCGCGTTGAGCGCCAATCGATCCCTGAACTCCACAGACAGACCGTCAAGCGTGGCAATGTCGTCGATCTGACGGGTCCAGGCCGCGTTGCTGCGCTGCAGATTGATCAAGAATATTTGCTGTTGAAGGTCAATTTCGCCGGTAAGCGTGGCCAGCCGCTGTCGTTGTTCGGCGGGCAATTCAATGCCTGTCAGACGGAAACCGAGCAGGGTTTTGGCCAGCGATGCCTTGCGAAACGCATCGAAGCTAGCGGCGATCGGGCTCCGCTCCAGACCTTGATACGTGCGATAAAGCGCCAGGTTGGCAAATTTCTGCGAGCGGTAGCGCTTCGCTGTCAGGCTGCACTGCGCGCTTTGCGCTAGCCATTCGGGGTCAGCGCCTTTGACCGTGTCGAGCACTTCGACGATGGCGATGGCTTCGGCGATCCGTGCGTCGGCTTCGTCGATGGCGATCACCAGATCATCCCAGTTCGGGTGGACGGTCTGCGTGGCGATCACCTCGGCGATGATCCGCTGGTTGTCAGCAACGATGGCATCGAAGGCGGGGATCAGATGTTCGGCTTGTATCTCGGACCAGGCCGGCAGTTGCCAGCGTTGCAGCAGGGGGTTGGCAGGGGGCATCGCGTCTTCCTTGACCGTAGGCTGAAAAACTCAGCCTACGGTCAAGGCGCGAAGATCAGGCGGTAAAGGAATACCACCTCGCAGCGGTGACTTTACTCGTCAGATTTTTTCTTCAGTTTCGGATTGGGGAAAAACTGCACGGCCTGGACTTTCTTGTCCGCTGGCGGCTTGAGCGCGCTGGTATTGACCCGCGTGCCCAATTCCTTGGGCACCGACAGCCCTTGCTCATTCAGAGTGTCCGAATAACCGCAGGCCACGCACTCGCGGTGCGGCACGCCGTCCTCATTCCACATCATCAACTTGTCCGGCTCGCTGCACGCCGGGCAGACCGCCCCGGCGATAAAGCGCTTTTTGGTAATCACAGGGCCGTCGCTCATGCTGCCGCATCCTCACTCAGGCCGCTATGGCGCAACAGCGCGTCAATCGACGGCTCACGGCCACGGAAGTCGACGAACAGCACCATCGGTGCCTGCGAGCCGCCGCGCGCCAGAATCGCTTCGCGGAACGCCCGACCGGTGTCAGCGTTGAGCACACCGTCTTCCTCGAATTTCGAGAAGGCATCGGCGGACAACACTTCAGCCCACTTGTAGCTGTAGTAGCCCGCTGCATAACCACCAGCGAAGATGTGCGCAAAGCTGTTGGGGAAGCGGTTGTACGCCGGTGGACGCATGACCGAGACCTCGTCACGCACGCCTTCGAGTACTTGCGCCACGCTGCGGCCGTCACCGTGGGTGGCGTGCAGTTCGAAGTCGAACAGCGAGAACTCCAGCTGACGCACCATCATCAGGCCGGACTGGAAGTTCTTCGCCGCGAGCATTTTTTCCAGCAGGTCCTGCGGCAGTGGCTCGCCGGTCTCGTAGTGGCCGGAAATCAGCGCAAGGCCTTCCGGCTCCCAGCACCAGTTTTCCATGAACTGGCTTGGCAACTCGACCGCGTCCCAGGCCACGCCGTTGATGCCCGATACGCCAGCGTGCTCGACGCGGGTCAGCAGGTGGTGCAGGCCATGGCCGAACTCGTGGAACAGCGTGGTCACTTCATCGTGGGTCAGCAGCGCCGGTTTACCGCTGTCGGCCGGGGTGAAGTTGCACACCAGATTGGCCACCGGGTTCTGCAGTACGCCGTCGACGGTGCGGCGACGATCGCGGGCGCCGTCCATCCAGGCGCCGCCGCGCTTGTTGGCGCGGGCGTACAGGTCGAAGAAGAAGCGGCCGACGTGCTGGCCGTTTTCCTTGATCTCGAACAGGCGTACGTCCGGGTGCCAGGTGTCGAAGCCTTTCTGCTCGGCGATCTCGATGCCGTACAGGCGCTGAACGATGGCGAACAGACCGCTGAGGACTTTATCGATCGGGAAGTAGGCGCGCAGGGTTTCCTGGGCGACGCTGTAGCGCTGCTCGCGCAGTTTTTCACCGTAGAAACCGCTGTCCCAGCTTTGCAGGTCGGCGCAGCCCTGTTCGGCGGCGTAAGCGCGCAGCTGTTGCAGATCCTGCGCGGCGAATGGCTTGCTGCGCTGGGCCAGATCACGCAGGAAACTCAGCACCTGATCGCTGGATTCGGCCATTTTTGTCGCCAGACTCAGCTCGGCGAAACTGGCGAAGCCCAGCAGTTGCGCCAGTTCCTGGCGCAGGTCGAGGATCTCTTCCATCACCGGGCCGTTGTCGTTCTGGCCGGCGTTCGGGCCTTGATCCGAGGCGCGGGTGCAGTAGGCGGCGTAGACTTCCTCACGCAACGCACGGTCCTGCGCATAGGTCATCACCGCGTAATAGCTCGGGAATTCCAGGGTGATCAGCCAGCCGTCGAGGCCTTTGGCTTGCGCGGCGGCGGCCATTTGCGCCTTGGCCGAGTCGGTCAGGCCGGCGAGGGCGGCGTCGTCGGTGACGTGCTTGGTCCACGCCTGAGTGGCGTCGAGCAGTTGGTTGGAGAAGCGGCTGCCCAGCTCGGACAGTTTGCTCTGCACTTCGGCGTAGCGCTTCTGTTCGGCTTCCGGCAGATCGATACCCGACAGGCGGAAGTCGCGCAGCGCGTGTTCTAGAATGGTTTTCTGCGCGACGTCGAAACCGGCGGCTTCCGGGCTGTTGGCCAATGCTTCATAGGCCTGGAACAGTTCGCGGTTCTGACCCATCTCGGTGGAGTAGGCGCTCAGGGCCGGCAGGCAGGACTCGTAGGCTTCACGCAGTTCGGCGCTGTTGCACACGGCGTTGAGATGGCTGACCGGGCTCCACGCCGCACCGAGGCGATCGTTGAGTTCGTCCATCGCCAATACCAGACCGGCCCAGGTCGGGTTCTTGCCTTGAGTCTTGAGGATTTCGGCGATGGCGGCGCGGTTGTCCGCGAGGATGGTTTCGATGGCGGGCAGGACGTGTTCGGCACGGATCGTGGAGAACGGCGGCAGGTCGTAGGACTGCAAAAGAGGGTTGTTCACGCTCACGGTTGGCACCTTGGCTGGAAGAAACATGCGCCCATCTTAATTACAATCGACACTCACCGCAGCTATCGGCGACAGAGAGAGAACTAATCGTGTCCCTTCGCAAATATCAGAATCACACCCCCCGCTTGAGCAAAGGCGCATTCGTCGACGGTTCGGCGGTGGTGATCGGCGACGTCGAAATTGGCGAAGACAGCTCGGTCTGGCCGCTGACGGTGATCCGTGGCGACATGCACCGTATCCGCATCGGGGCGCGCACCAGCGTGCAGGACGGCTGCGTGTTGCACATCACCCATGCCGGCCCGTTCAACCCGCACGGTTTTCCATTGCTGATCGGCGATGACGTGACCATCGCCCACAAGGTCATGCTGCATGGCTGCACCGTCGGCAGCCGCGTGCTGATCGGCATGGGCAGCATCGTCATGGACGGCGCCGTGGTTGAAGACGATGTGATCATCGGCGCCGGCAGCCTGGTACCGCCGGGCAAGCGCCTGCAGAGCGGCTTCCTGTATGTCGGCAGCCCGGTAAAACAGGTGCGGGCGCTGACCGACAAGGAAAACGCCTTCTTCACTTACAGCGCGGCGAACTACGTCAAGCTCAAGGACCTGCATCTGGCCGAAGGCTACGACCAGCTCTGAATCGCCCTACACCTGCTCGGGAATTTCCATGCATTACCAGACCGTACTGTTCGACCTCGATGGCACCCTGACCGACCCGCGTGAGGGCATCACCCGCTCCATCCAGTTTGCGTTGGCCAATCTCGGCATCGACGAACCGGATCTGAGCAAACTGGAACACTTCATCGGCCCGCCGCTGCTGCAAGCGTTCATGCAATTTTACGATTTCGACGAAGCCAAGGCCTGGGAGGCGGTGAATTTCTATCGCGAGCGCTTCAAGGTCACCGGCCTCTACGAGAATCGAGTGTTCGATGGCGTGACGCCGCTGCTGGAAACCTTGAGCGGGCAGGGACGGCAGTTGTACATCGCTACCTCCAAGCCGTGGGTGTTTGCCCGCGAAATCGCCCGGCATTTCGATTTTGCCCGGCATTTCAAAGTGATCTACGGCAGCGAACTGGACGGCACGCGGACCAACAAGGTCGAGTTGATCGCGCATTTACTGCAGGAAGAAGGGCTGGATCCGGCGCAGACACTGATGATCGGCGATCGCAAGCACGACCTGATCGGCGCACGCAGCAATGGCCTGGATGCCGCAGCGGTGGGGTATGGCTTTGGCAGTTTCGAAGAGTTGAGTGCAGAGGCGCCGGCCTATCACTTTGAAACGCTGGATGCGTTGCATCAGGCATTCCTGCGGCGCGGATGAGTCCGCTTTCGCGAGCAAGCCCGCTCCTGCGTTTGGAATGCATTCCCCCTGTGGGAGCGGGTGTGCTCGCGAAAAGACCGGCTCAGCCAATGCGAAATCAGGATGCTGCCAACGCTCTGAGCGCCGACTTGCGCTCATCAACCGGCAACTTCCCCAAGCGTTCAACCTCGGCATAAAACTTCGGCCAATCCCCACCCACCTGCTGGAACAACGCCGCAAACGCCGGCACCCACTGGTCATACAGCCCGAACGGCAGCAACCGCGCGTTGTTCAGCGGCGCATTGACCCAGGCGTCATAACGCTTGTCTGCGGCCCAGCGACTGTCGCGCATTACCCGATAGTCGCTGCGCAAGCGCTCGAACTCCGCCGCTTTGCGCTCACGCATCTGCTCGGCGGGCAATGGTTGCGCATAGAGTTTTTCCAGCCGTGAGCGCGTGTCGAGAACGAGGCTGATGAACTGCTCACGCTGCTTGAGCCTGGCATCCGACTCCGCCGGCAACCCGCGAAACGCGCGCCACTGCCGCGTGCCTTCCTGCTCGACAAACGTGGCAAATGACTCGTTGAACTCGGTGTCGTCCTTCACATAGAAGCGCTGGTGCGCCAGCTCATGAAAAATCAGCGTGGCCAGCCGCTCGTCGCCCCAGCCCATCATCGAGTTGAGGATTGGGTCATCGAACCAGCCAAGCGTCGAGTACGCCTCGACACCGCCGATCGATACGTCCATGCCCTCCAGTCGCTGAATCGCCGCTTCGCCACGGGCGGCGCTCTGGCTGTAGTAGCCGCGGTACGCCACGCAGCCGGCAATCGGAAAGCAGTGATTTTGCGGCGTGAGGGAAAACTCCTCGGTGGCGAACACATTCCACACCACGAACGGCCGGCCAATGTCGGCGTACAGGCGATAGCTTCGGTTGTCCGGCAGGTGCAGGTGCTCGCTGGCGAACAGGCGAGCCTTCTGTGATTGGGCCAGATGCGCGCGCAATTTGGCTTCGCGGCCTGGGTCGGCAATGACCTTCTCGACCGGCTCCCGCGCGCGCAGCAGTTGCAGTTGTCCGCTGGCGAGCTGGCTGTAGTAGCTGACGCCGGCGCAACCGTTGAGCAACAAAAGCAACACACCCGGAAACAAAATCGGAAAAACGCGATCAAGTAACCCAAGGCTGGAAAACGGCCTGATCAAAATAAGAACTTCCCCGGAAAGTCTGCCCCAAGACTATCCCGCCTCAAGGAGCTCCGCTATGCGCATGTTGATGCTGACAGGTGGCCTGCTGACGCTGGCCGGTTGTGCCGGATTTGGAATGCCCGATCCCGACCCCTCGCAAGCCTGGATTGATCTCGACGCCCGCCAACACGACACGGCGCTGCAAGCCGTGCAAGTCGATGCCACGCAGGCCATCGATAAACGCTATTTCGAGGTACAGCCCGGCAGCCATGAGCTTAAAGTTCGCTATCAATTTCCGGTCGAGGCCACCAACATCGGCCCGAATGCCGAGCCGTTGCGGCGTGATTGCCAGTTGAACGTAAAATTCAAGGATTTCAACGCCGGCCAACGCTATCAGTTGCAGGCTGGCAGCATCGGCTTCCGGCCTTGGGCCAAGCTTTATGACGAACAGCGCAAGGTGGTCGGTCAGGGCACGCCGGCGGGCTGCCAGAGCAGCTGATCGGCGCTATGCTGGGAAACCCTCGTTTCCAGGACATTGAATCATGCGCAAGTTGACGACATTGCTCGCCGCCAGTGTGCTCGCCGGCTGCCAGACCCCGCTGCCGGCGGCCGATCCTGACAAGGCCTGGGTCGACTTCGCCATGCCAAGCCCCGGCGGTAAGGTGTTGATGGCCGAACGTCTGGATAACCAGCGCCTGTCGGACGGGCGGTTTTTCCAGGTCGCGCCCGGTCGCCATGAACTGACGGTTCGCTTTGACTTCGAGATCTTCGGCGGAGGTCAGGGCATGGACAGCGATCCGCAAGAAAGGCTGTGCTACATGACCCTCGCTTACGACCGTTTCGAGGCTGGGCAACGTTATCGTCTGGAAGCACGATCGCTGGCCTTCACACCCAGTGCACGCCTGATCAATGCTCAGGGTCAAATCGTGGCCAACGAGCGGCAGATCAATTGCGTGCCGTGACGGACACTCAGCTATCGTTTTTCTGATAAATGATTCGTTTGGTGCCGTTCTCGCAAGAACCGACGATCATGGCCGAGTCGTGCTGCTTCGCCTCTTCCGCCGTGATGATTTCCAGGGTGTACGAGGGGATCGCCTTCGCCTGAATCTTGATTTCGATTTCCTTTCTGAGCTCTTCGCAGTCCTTCGGGGCTGCGATAGCGGACGTGGCCAGTGCACTGCAAAGGATCGCCAAGCCAATACGTTTCATCGATGAAGCTCCTTGAGGCAGCGCGCACGGGCGTGCGCTGAAGCTGCTGTCGATTATTCGACCACAGTTTTACAGAGCGGGTTCTGACTTTGCTCACACCTTGTATTAATTGCCGGCCGCTGAGCTGGTTTCGAGATTGCCTTCACGAGCAGGCTCGCTCCCACACTGGATCTGCGACGTGCACAAATCCCCTGTGGGAGCGAGCCTGCTCGCGAAGGCGTCAGCCCGGCAAACGTCGGATCAGCTGACCAGCGAAGCCTCAAGGGTGATCTTCGCATTCAGGACCTTGGAAACCGGGCAACCTTCCTTGGCCTTGTTGCTCAGCTCTTCAAACTGCTGCTGAGTCGCGCCCGGGATCTTCGCCTTGAGAATCAGCTTCACTGCAGTGATCGCAAAACCACCTTCAACCTGATCGAGGGTGACTTCGGCGTTGGTGTCGATACTGTCTGCCTTAAGGCCGGCATCGCCGAGAATCATCGAGAATGCCATGGAGAAGCAGCCGGCATGGGCCGCACCGATCAGTTCTTCGGGGTTGGTGCCTTTGCCGCCTTCAAAGCGCGCCTTGAAGCCGTACGGCGCTTCTCGCAGCACGCCGGTTTCGGTGGAGATCGAGCCGAGACCGGTTTTCAGATCGCCTTCCCAATGCGCCGATGCCTTTTTCACGATAGCCATGTCTGCCTCCTCAAATGTGGCGCGGTACGCCGCGCCTTCGCGGTTTTTACTAGCAAGGCTTCTGAGGATAGACGGCGGAACAAAGTTCAGCCTGGCTGAATCGTTGACTTTTTTAGTAGGAAATTTCGCTGCTGCTATTGAATCTCGGGTATATGCCCTCATTCCATAAAACACGCTTATGGATTTGGCAGGTTTTCGTTCGCAAAGAAAAACCTGCCTCCCCACCCGGAGATGCAGGTTCATGAAAAAACTGTCCGACGTTAAATTTTCCACCCTCGACCTGGTGCCCGTGCGCGAAAACGGCAGCGCAGCGCAATCGCTGCGCAACTCGCTGGATCTGGCGCAGCATGCCGAGAAATTCGGCTACACGCGCTTCTGGGTCGCCGAACACCACAACATGGACGGCATCGCCAGTTCAGCGACATCGGTGTTGCTCGGCTATCTCGCCGGTGGCACGTCGACGATTCGTGTCGGTTCCGGCGGGGTAATGCTGCCCAACCATGCGCCGCTGGTCATTGCCGAGCAGTTCGGCACCCTAGAGAGCCTGTACCCGGGACGAATCGACCTGGGATTGGGCCGCGCGCCCGGCTCAGACCAGATGACCGCCCGCGCTTTGCGCCGCGAACGCTCGGGCAGTGCTGACGATTTTCCCGAAGACGTCGCCGAGCTGATGCGCTACCTCGGTCCGCGCACGCCGGAACAACGGGTGATCGCCATGCCCGGCACCGGCACCAACGTGCCGGTCTGGCTGCTCGGTTCGAGCCTGTTCAGTGCACAACTGGCCGGCGAGCGGGGCCTGCCTTACGCCTTCGCCTCGCACTTCGCGCCGCGCTTCATGCATGAGGCGATTCGCATCTACCGCAACCACTTCAAGCCATCGGCGGTGCTCGACAAGCCGTACGTGATGCTCGGTGTGCCGTTGGTGGCAGCGGATACCGACGAGCAAGCCGATTACCTGGCGACGTCGGTGTACCAGCGAATTCTTGCGCTGATGCGTGGGCAGAGCCTGGTGCAGCGTCCGCCGGTTAAAACCATGGACGGCCTGTGGCTGCCCCATGAGCGCGAGGCGGTGGGCGATTTCCTCGGCCTGGCGATGGTCGGCGGCCCGCAGAAGATCCGCGCCAAACTTGAAGTGTTGATCGAGCAGACCCAGGCGGATGAGCTGATTTTCACCAGTGATCTTTACGAACACGCCGATCGCATCCATTCCTACGAACTGCTGGCCCAGGTTATGAAGGGGTAACGCGAACCTTGTAGGAGCTGTCGAGTGAAACGAGGCTGCGATCCTTTGATTGTGATTTGAAATCGACAACAAAAGATCGCAGCGTGCCGCAGCCCCTTCCCACAAAATCATCGCCCACAAAAAAGCCGACGCATCCACGTCGGCTTTTGTATTTCAGGCGCAATCAACCGCGCTTGTAGACGATGTCCTTGCTGCCGCCTTCGCAACTGCCGACGACGTCACCGTCAGCCGCTGCGCCCTTGTCGACAACCTCCAGCGAATAACCGGAAACGCCTTTGGCGTCGAGCTTGGCTGCGATTTCGCTTTTCAGCTCTTCACATGGCTTGCCGGCTGCAAACGCACCACCCGCAAGGCTTAACAAACCTACTGCCAACATGAACTTCTTCATCGGTCGCACTCCCTGGTCGGATTGAAAGAGGCGGGCATCGAGTCATCTACCCGATACGCTCACCTTGTAGCGCTTTGCCATTCCCTATGGCACTCGGCCAGCGCGCAAGTTCAGAAGACTGGACCAAACTCAGCTGGCGACAATCTTGAAGCCGACCTTCAGCGTGACCTGAAAGTGCGCCACCTGGCCATTTTCGATGTGGCCACGGGTTTCGGTCACTTCAAACCATTCCAGATTGCGCAGGGTCTTGTTGGCCTCGGCCAGCGCATTGTTGATGGCGTCTTCGATGCTGGTGGTGGACGAACCGACCAGTTCGACTTTCTTGTACGTGTGATGGTCACTCATGGCGATCTCCTTGGGTTGGAATGGCGTGTGAAATTGAGCCTAGCAGGCAATTGCACTGTTGATTTCGGCGCCGCTACGCTGCCGAAGTTCAGAATTTCTGCACTTTCTCGACATGCTGAAGTCCCAACCAACACACGCCACTCATCACCAATGCAGGAGAGCCACCATGGCCAACACCTCTTTACGTAAAGCCTCGTTGCAAAGCATGGAAGCCGAGATCGAGAGTCTGCTCAAATCGTTGGAAAGCTTGAAAGACGATGCTTCGGACGAGTCGCGCAAGACCCTCAAGGCGCTGAAAAGCAATGCTGAAAGTGCGCTGAAGCACTCGCGTCACCTGCTCAGCGACGCCTATGAAGAAGTCAAAGTCAAAACCCGCGAGACCGGCATCGCCACGCGTGACTACGCCCAGGAACACCCATGGACCACAGCCGGCGTGGCTGTCGGTGCAATCGGCTTGCTTGCTGCCTATTTTCTGTTCAAACGCGGTGAGTGATCAGGCTGGCGCAGCTCGTTTTTGAGCCACTGCGCCAGTTGCCGAGCGCGCCCGTCCGCGGCGCGCTTGGGTAGCCACAACGCCAGTTGCGCCGGGGTTTCGCAGAAGCCCCACGGCGCAAACAGGCGACCCGCCTTCAGATCTTCGATTACCAACGGCTCCGGTGCGATTGCTACACCGAGACCTGCAACAGCCGCTTCCAGCAAATAATACAAATGCTCGAATCCTTGCCCGAGCTTTAACGCCTTGGCGTCGAGGTTGTTTTCCTGCGCCCAGCTGGGCCAGGCCTGCGGGCGAGAGGTCGTGTGCAGCAAGGGCTCGTTGAGCAGTTCTGCGGCGCCAGCGGCTTGCAGCTTTCGATAGCCGCTGAACAACGGGCTCATGACCGGGCCAATGCGTTCCGCCGCCAGTTCATAGACCTGCATATCGGCTGGCCACGGCGGCTCGGCGAACAGCAACAGCGCATCCAGTCCCGGGCGCCTTGGATCGAGGTCGCCTTCACCGGCAGACAGGTGCAAACGCAAGTCCGGCAGATCGGCATTCAGCCGCCCCAGGCGCGGAATAAACCAGCGCGCCAGCAGGCTACCGGAACACCCGAGCACAAACGGCGCATCGGCAGTGCTTTGGGTCAATTCCGCACAAACACTGCGCAACCGGTCGAACGCCTCAGCGCTGGCATCGCGCAGACGCACGCCGGCATCTGTGAGTTTCAAGCCGCGCCCATCCTTGACGAACAGGCTCATGCCGAGATGTTCTTCAAGCACCTTGAGCTGGCGGCTGACTGCGCCGTGGGTGACATGCAACTGCTCGGCGGCCTGGCTAACGCTGTTCAGGCGGGCGGTGGCCTCGAAGGCGCGCAAGGCATTCAACGGGGGAAGGTCGTGGTTCATGGTATCTGTGAGTTTTCCTGACAGGTTTCGGCAATCTTATCGGTTTTCAGTCCAGAGCGTCAGAGGTAGAGTGGGCGTCATTGCCTTCTGGCCGAATTCACCTGGAGCGACCCATGACCCAGACTTCGAACACCTCTGATCTGCGTAACGGCCCTGACGCCAACGGCCTTTTTGGTGCGTTCGGTGGCCGTTATGTAGCGGAAACCCTGATGCCGTTGATCCTCGACCTGGCCCGCGAATACGAAGCGGCCAAGGAAGATCCTGCATTCAAAGAAGAATTGGCCTACTTCCAGCGTGACTACGTCGGACGTCCGAGCCCTCTGTATTTCGCCGAACGCCTGACCGAGTTCTGTGGCGGCGCCAAGATCTACCTCAAGCGTGAAGAGCTGAACCACACCGGCGCGCACAAGATCAACAACTGCATCGGCCAGATCCTGCTGGCGCGGCGCATGGGCAAGAAGCGCATCATCGCCGAAACCGGCGCCGGCATGCACGGCGTGGCCACGGCCACCGTTGCTGCGCGTTTCGGTCTGGACTGCGTGATCTACATGGGCACCACCGACATCGAACGCCAGCAGGCCAACGTTTTCCGCATGAAACTGCTCGGCGCCGAAGTGATCCCGGTCGTCGCCGGTACCGGCACCCTGAAAGACGCGATGAACGAAGCCCTGCGCGACTGGGTGACCAACGTCGACAACACCTTCTACCTGATCGGCACCGTGGCCGGCCCGCACCCTTATCCGGCAATGGTCCGCGATTTCCAGGCCGTCATCGGCAAGGAAACCCGCGATCAGTTGCAGGCTCAGGAAGGTCGCCTGCCGGACAGCCTGGTGGCGTGTATCGGCGGCGGCTCCAACGCCATGGGCCTGTTCCACCCGTTCCTCGACGACAAGAGCGTTGAGATCATCGGCGTCGAAGCCGCCGGTTACGGCATCGAAACCGGCAAGCACGCGGCCAGTCTCAACGGCGGTGTGCCGGGCGTGCTGCACGGTAACCGCACCTTCCTGCTGCAGGACGACGATGGCCAGATCATCGACGCCCACTCGATTTCCGCCGGCCTCGACTATCCGGGCATCGGCCCTGAACACGCCTGGTTGCATGACATCGGCCGCGTCCAGTACACCTCGGTGACTGACGACGAAGCGCTCGAAGCGTTCCACAAATGCTGCCGTCTGGAGGGAATCATTCCTGCCCTTGAAAGCGCTCACGCCCTGGCGGAAGTGTTCAAACGCGCACCGAATCTGCCGAAGGATCACCTGATGGTGGTCAACCTCTCCGGCCGTGGTGACAAGGACATGCAAACCGTGATGCACCATATGCAACAGTCGCAGCAGGAGACACACTGATGAGCCGCCTGCAAACCCGCTTTGCCGACCTCAAGCAACAAAACCGCGCCGCCTTGGTGACCTTTGTCACTGCCGGTGATCCTGACTACGACACTTCGCTGGCGATTCTCAAAGGCTTGCCGGCGGCGGGCGCCGACGTGATCGAACTGGGCATGCCGTTCACCGATCCGATGGCCGATGGCCCGGCGATCCAGTTGGCCAACATCCGGGCGCTGGGCGCCAAACAGAATCTGCTGAAAACCCTGCAAATGGTTCGCGAGTTCCGCGAAGGCAACAGCGACACGCCGCTGGTGTTGATGGGTTATTTCAACCCGATCCATAAGTTCGGCGTCGAGCGTTTCATCGCCGAAGCCAAGGATGCCGGCGTCGATGGCCTGATCGTGGTCGACATGCCGCCAGAGCACAACGAAGAACTGTGCGACCCGGCGCAGGCTGCCGGTCTGGATTTCATTCGCCTGACCACGCCGACCACCGACGACGCGCGTCTGCCCCGCGTGCTCAATGGCAGTTCCGGTTTCGTCTATTACGTGTCGGTGGCCGGCGTCACTGGCGCCGGTGCGGCGACCCTGGAGCACGTCGAAGAAGCGGTCGCACGTCTGCGTCGGCATACCGATTTGCCGATCAGCATCGGTTTCGGTATCCGAACACCGGAGCAGGCTGCGGCCATCGCGCGTCTGGCTGACGGCGTGGTGGTGGGCTCGGCGTTGATTGATCACATCGCCAGCGCCGATACGCCTGAGCAGGCCATCGATGGCGTGTTGAGTCTGTGTTCGGCGCTGTCCCAAGGCGTGCGCAAAGCGCGCGTCTAAGACCGCAGAGGAAAATAAAAAGGCTTCAGAACAAGCGTTCTGAAGCCTTTTTTGTGCTCAGGGTAATTGCAGTCCGCCCGAGGCCTTGTGCAGTTTGCGCAAATGCTCGCCGATCTGCTTGACGTTGGCCTCGCTGGCGGCAATCTCGGCGGCGCGCTTGGGTTCGAGCAGCTTGCGCACTTCGCTATCAAGGTCGCCGGACAGCGCCAGCAGCTTCTTCTGCCGCTGGCTGCTTTCCGCTTCCAGTCGGCCAAACTCGCTCGGCTGCGGCAGTCCGTAACCTTTGGAGTCGAGCAGTTCCGCCGGGCGGCTGAGGAAGCCACTGTTGGCGAGGATCTCCTGCAGGGTCGCGTTGGCTTTGTCCATGCCGCCATTTTCCAGCTCGCGGGCGCCGAGATAGCGTTGCTTGACCTCATCCTGGGCCAGCAACAACTGCCGGCGGAAACTCGCCTGCTCGAGCAGCAACAGCGCGGCACTGGTGCGCAGGTCGGCGCGGTCGAACCATTCGCGGCGTTGCTCAGCGCTGAGTGACAGCCAGTCTTCGACGGTGGTCTGCTTGATCGGCAGTTGCTTCTTCAATACGTCGAACATCGCTTGATAACGATCGCGGAACGAGTCGAAGCGATAACCCAGGCGCAAAGCTTCTTTCGGATCGTCGAGCACGCTGGTGTCGGCCAGGCCACGGCCTTTGAGCACTTCCAGCAAACCGTTGGGCATGATGCTGTCGAGGCCGACCAGTTGGCTGTTATTGCTGCCGCTGCGCAACAGTTTCAAGCCTTCTACCGCGCAGTTGTTGGACAGGAAGAAATAGTTGCCGTCGTAGCTCCAGTGCATCTCGGCAGCATGTTCGACGACGCCTTCGATTTCCTCACGAGACAGGTTCAGCGGCACCGAAGCGAGGCTGCGCAATTCGGTTTTGGTGTATTCGTCGATCACTTGCGCCAGCGGCAACACGAACAGCCGCGACGGGTATTTGCCGACCAGTCCGTCCCAGCTCGACAACTGCACATCGCCTACGAAGGCGCGATAGGACAACACCAGGTGCTGATCCAGATCGAGACGGCAGTCCGGGCCGCGAGGACGACCGGGCGCGCAAATGACCAGGCGCAGCATGCTGTGGCCCCAGCGGCTGACCCAGTTCTGATTGGCCTCGGCCAGCAGGTAATCGACCGCGTAGACGCGCTCCGGATCGACTTGCCCCAGAGGCTGCTTGGCGAAGTCATTGCCCGCATTGAGAAAGGCGAAGGTCTTGCTGCAGGTGTCCTTGGCCGCTGGCGCCCAGCCGAAATGCTCCTTGTAGTAGCGATACAGCGCCGGGCGGCGGCAGGCGTAGCTCGGGTCGAGGAGGAAGTACTCCATGTTGACCGCGACAAATTCCTTGGGGCTGGAGATTTCGTAAAGGTCGGGGCTGCGCGCGATCTGGCGGTTGTGCTGTTCGCGCTCGCCACGGCGGCCGACGTATTGCTGCCAACCGGCCAGGTCGAGCAGGCGCGGGTCGTCGCTGATGGTGAAACGCCGACCGTTCTGCCCGCGGCACTCATCGGGAATGCCGATCAGCCCGGCGCTGTTGAAGCGCCGGGTGCAGCGCTGGATCAACGTGCGCTCGACACTTGGCCATAAACGCGCGCGGTCGTAGATATGAGTGATTTCGTGCAGCACTGTGGCGAGCAGTTCCTGACGCACAGTGCCGTGGGGGCGATTGGTTTTCTCTTTTGCCGCGCTGCCATCGGTGAGACCGGCGAGCAGCTTGCGATTCAGATCGAGCTCGGATACCAGCGTCGCCTGGCCGTAAGCATTGGCAGGCATGTCGTCGGTCCAGCCGACATCGATACGCCGATCCAGCCGCTCGATGAAGCTCGGCGGCAGTTTCGTCATGGCCTCATCGATCAGCGCCTGACTGGCCTGTTGTTGAGCCGGGCTCAGACCCTCGGTCTTGAGCCGCAATTGCAGGCCGGCGTGGGCGCTGTTGCCAAGCAGCAACAACGCTCCGGCCAGCAGCCAGGCGCCAACGGACCTCACAGTGCGAGGATGGCTTCGGCGAGTACCTGATCACTGGCGTCGCGCGCTTCCGGCACACGAGTACGCAAGGTGTTGAGGGCGGCTTCGAGGTGCGCACCACGGATGTCGCCGTTGCTGGCGACGAAACTGGCGGCGTCGTCGTGGGCTTCGCGGATGATTTTCGAATCGCGAATCGACGTGGTGGTATCAGAGGTGAAATCGATGGTGCGCTGGGAGGCACGAACGATGATGTTACTGGTGGCTACCAGGGTGTGCGCCTGGGCCACATCGGCCAACACAAACAGGCCAAGGGCGGCAGCAATCAGCGGGCTACGCATGGAACGACTCCGGAAGGACAAGGATAACTATTGGACGAGAATTGCCTCTGCCAGTTCAAGGTCGCTGGCATGAAGTTTTGGCCGGGTTTTGCGCAGGTAATGCAGCGCGGATTCGAGCCGTGCGCCTCGCCATTCACCGTCACTGGCGACGAAGGCCGCCGCGTCATCATGGGCGACGAGCAGCAGTTTACGGTCGAACGGCGCAGAAGACACCATGCTGGTGGCGTAACCGCTGACAACCGTGCCTTGGGTCGATGCATTGAAAGCATCGAAGGCGTTGGCAGACATCGCCCAGCAGGCAGTGAATAAAGTAGATGAGATGAGCAGAGTTGGAAGAAAGCGCATGGGACTCGACAATTGTTAACGAGCCTGAAGGCTAGCGCAAATGCCCGGGCCAGAGCCAGCCTTGAAACATCGGGACACGGCTGGCGTGTCCCGCAATGCAGCGAACGATCAGAGGGTCAGAATGGCCTGAGCCAATTGGGCATCGGTGGCATTGAGTTGGGGCGCCTGTTGGCGGATGTGGTCGAGCGCGCTCTCCAGCTTCACCCCACGGATATCGCCTTCGCTGGCTACGAAGCTGGCAGCGTCGTCTCGGGCAGCGAGGACGATCTTGTCGTCACGGAACGAGGAGGTCACATCGGAAGTGGCATCGGATGTGGCTTTCAGCGCGCCGACGATGGAGTCGGTGGTCACGATGAAGCTGGTAGCGCTGGCGTTGGCAGCTACCGCCAACAGGGCAGCGGCACTGAGCAGACGAAGACGGGTCATGGTGAAACTCCTTTGGATAAACCGTAGTGAGAGGTGGCTCGGTATCTGAGGAGTCAGACGCCAGATGCTTAACGTTCGCCACGTTCTATGTGGATATTAGGCTGCCTCTGGCGATTCGCCCAGTGATGGCCACCGCTGCGACTACGGATGCGTTCAACTGTACCGCTAGATATAAGTTTTTTGTAAATTGTAGTGGTTCAACCAAAGACGCCGTAGGGAGAAATTTTTGAGCCCGAAACGACAAAACCCGTCGTGGTTTCCCACGACGGGTTCTGCTTGTGCAATTCGGGTTGCTGGCGGTGGGTCTTGCGACCAGAGCCAGCGACGCTGCTTAGCGCCAGAACGGCTTGCTCAGCTCTTCGTAGCGTTGAGCTTCGCTGATGCCAGCGTCAGCCAGCAAACGCGAATCCAGACGGGCCAATTGATGGCGGCTGGAGATGCGGCGCTGCCACAACATCAGGTTGGCGATAACGCGCAGAGGCAGGGAAGCCTGGGTATTTACAGCTTTGTCTTCGAAGAACAGTTCGGAACTGAGTGTACGTTCCATGGTTGACATCCTTCCGCTTGTGGCGGGATCAGGTAGTGGTTTGACTGGTGCCCATGATCCTCTCGTTTGCCTAGTCTCTGTAGATACAGTTCGTTTGTATTGTGAGCGAGCAGTTAACTGTTTATGCAGGGTGTACGGGTCGAAATTGAGCAAACTGTACCTGTCCGCACATTATTGGTGCGATTGTGCCTTTTTAGAGAGTCCGAGTAGGGTTTTGCTGTAGGAAATGACCAGTACAGTAGTACAGTTTTATACGGTTATGCTTCAGCTAATCTTCCCACCGACGCAAATTGTGTTTGCGCCGGTGTTGATCTGTGTGATTTACACCGCAAGCATGCGCCCGGTTTCTTCCAGGTTCATATGCCAGCTCAGGGCTTCGCGCAAAATATGCGGGGTGTGACCGCCAACAGCGCAAGCAGCGCTGAAGTAATCATTCAGTGCCTGACGAAAGTCCGGGTGCACGCAGTTGTCGATGATCACCCGCGCTCGCTCGCGTGGCGCCAGGCCGCGCAAATCGGCCAGCCCGACTTCGGTCACCAGAATGTCGACGTCATGCTCGGTATGGTCGACGTGGCTGACCATCGGCACCACACTGGAAATGGCGCCACCCTTGGCGATCGACTTGGTCACGAATACAGCCAGATGCGCATTGCGCGCGAAATCGCCCGAACCGCCGATGCCGTTCATCATCCGCGTGCCGCAGACATGGGTGGAATTGACGTTGCCGTAGATATCGAATTCCAGCGCGGTGTTGATGCCGATGATGCCCAGGCGGCGCACCACCTCGGGGTGATTGGAGATCTCCTGCGGCCTTAGAATCAGCTTGTCCTTGTACTTTTCCAGGTTGCCGAACACGTCGCTGTTGCGCCGCTCGGACAAGGTGATCGAGCTGCCTGAGGCGAAGCTCAGCTTGCCGGCGTCGATCAGGTCGAAAGTCGAGTCCTGCAGCACTTCGGAATACATGGTCAGGTCTTCGAACGGCGAGTCGATCAAGCCACACATCACCGCGTTGGCAATGTTGCCGATGCCGGCCTGCAGCGGGCCGAGCTTGTTGGTCATGCGCCCGGCCGCAACTTCCTGCTTGAAGAAGGTGATCAGGTGTTCAGCAATGGCGTGGGTATCAACGTCCGGTACTGACACGGTGGACGGCGAGTCCGACTGCTGGGTGATGACAATCGCAACGATCTTTTCAGGCGGAATCGGAATCGCCGTACTGCCGATGCGATCGTCGACTTTTACCAGCGGGATTGGCGTGCGCGTCGGACGGTACGTCGGGATATAGATGTCGTGCAGGCCTTCGAGGTTGGCGTTGTGCGCCAGGTTGATCTCGACGATGACCTGCTTGGCGAAGATCGCGAAGCTTGCCGAGTTGCCCACCGAAGTAGTTGGCACAATATGGCCCTGTTCGGTGATGGCGACTGCCTCGATGACGGCAATGTCCGGCAGCTTCAACTGCTGGTTGCGCAACTGCTCGACCGTTTCCGAGAGATGCTGGTCGATGAACATCACTTCGCCGGCGTTGATCGCCTTGCGCAAGGTGCTGTCGACCTGGAACGGCATGCGCCGCGACAGCACGCCGGCCTCGGTCAGTTGCTTGTCGAGGTCGTTGCCCAGGCTGGCGCCGGTCATGAGGCTGATCTTCAGCGGAGTGACCTTGGCGCGCTCGGCCAGTGCGTGAGGAACGGCTTTGGCTTCGCCGGCGCGGGTGAAACCGCTCATGCCGACGGTCATGCCGTCCTCAATCAGAGCAGCGGCGTCGGCAGCGCTCATCACTTTATCCAACAACGAAGGCAGGCGAATACGGTCACGGTACATGGATTATTATCTCGGGCAACGAGTAGCAGGATGCGCAGTCTAGTGAATTTGGCCGGCGCCTGTCCCGCTACCAAGGTCGCAAACGAGGCCTCTATTTCGCGGGCTTGAAGTAAAACACCGTTACCGGATCTGCAACAACGCGGCAAATTGTCCATTGTTCTGCGCAAACAAAAACGCCCCGACAAGTCGGGGCGTTCGCTGTTGCAAGGGTGAATTACTCGACCGCTTTGACCATGTCTTCGATGACCTTTTTCGCGTCGCCGAAGACCATCATGGTCTTGTCCAGGTAAAACAGTTCATTGTCCAGACCGGCGTAGCCGCTGGCCATCGAGCGCTTGTTGACGATGATGGTCTTGGCCTTGAACGCCTCGAGGATCGGCATGCCGGCAATCGGCGACTTCGGATCGTTCTTCGCGGCCGGGTTGACCACGTCGTTCGCACCGAGCACCAGCACCACGTCGGCCTGACCGAACTCGGAGTTGATGTCTTCCATCTCGAACACCTGATCGTAAGGCACTTCGGCCTCGGCGAGCAGGACGTTCATGTGCCCAGGCATGCGACCGGCCACCGGGTGAATCGCGTACTTCACGGTTACGCCGCGATGGGTCAGCTTCTCGGTCAGCTCCTTCAGTGCGTGTTGCGCACGGGCTACCGCCAGACCATAGCCCGGCACGATGATCACGGTGTCGGCGTTGGTCAGCAGGAAGGTTGCGTCGTCCGCCGAGCCGGATTTCACCGGGCGGGCTTCCTGCGCACCGGCAGGACTTGCATCGGCCGTATTACCGAAACCGCCAAGCAATACATTAAAGAAGGAACGGTTCATCGCCTTGCACATGATGTACGAGAGGATCGCGCCGCTCGAACCCACCAGCGAGCCGGCAATGATCAGCATCGAGTTGTTCAGCGAGAAGCCGATCCCCGCCGCCGCCCAGCCCGAGTAGCTGTTGAGCATCG
Organism: Pseudomonas sp. TSRC2-2; assembly: GCF_049897785.1. Taxonomy (NCBI): domain Bacteria; kingdom Pseudomonadati; phylum Pseudomonadota; class Gammaproteobacteria; order Pseudomonadales; family Pseudomonadaceae; genus Pseudomonas; species Pseudomonas sp. TSRC2-2. The sequence goes on along the minus strand of NZ_JAFCWZ010000001.1, from coordinate 6,414 downwards.
ACACCACCACCGGCATATCGGCGCCGCCGATCGGGATGATGATCAGCACGCCCATCACGAACGCCAGCGCCAGCATCAGCGCGAACGCGGTGAGGTTGCCGGTGAACATGAAGGTCAGGCCGAGAACCAGCGTAGCCAGGCCCAGAATCGCATTGAGCTTGTGCTGACCGGCGAACTGTACCGGTGCGCCCTGGAACAGGCGGAATTTGTACTTGCCCGAGAGCTTGCCGAAGGCAATCACTGAGCCGGAGAAGGTGATCGCACCGATGGCTGCACCGAGGAACAGCTCCAGACGGTTGCCCGCCGGAATCGCGTCGCCCAGCTGTTTGACGATACCTAGCGATTGCGGCTCAACCACGGCGGCAATCGCAATGAACACCGCAGCGAGGCCGATCATGCTGTGCATGAACGCAACCAGTTCCGGCATCTTGGTCATTTCAACGCGCTTGGCCATGATCGAACCGGCGGTGCCGCCGACCAGCAGCCCGACGATCACGTAACCGATCCCGGCAGTGGCAAGCTCAGCGCCCAACTTATAGATGAGGCCAACCGTAGTGATGATGGCCAGCGCCATGCCGAGCATGCCGAACAGGTTGCCGCGCCGCGAAGTGGTCGGGTGCGACAGGCCCTTGAGGGCCTGGATAAAGCAGATCGACGCGATCAGGTAGAGCGTCGTGACGAGATTCATGCTCATTACTTCGGCGCCTCTTCTTTTACTTTCGGGGCTTTCTTCTTGAACATCTCAAGCATGCGCCGGGTGACCAGGAAGCCACCAAACACGTTGACCGCTGCCAGTGCCACGGCGAGGGTGCCCATGGTTTTACCCAGCGGGGTGACGGTCAGTGCGGCGGCGAGCATCGCGCCGACGATGACGATCGCCGAGATGGCATTGGTGACTGCCATCAACGGCGTATGCAGCGCAGGTGTAACGTTCCAGACCACGTGGTAACCGACATAAATCGCCAGCACGAAGATGATCAGGTTGTAGATACCGGGGGAGATAAGCTCTTCCATCGTCTGAATCCCTGCTTAGGCGTTTTTGCGGATGACTTGGCCGTCGCGGCACATCAGGCACGCGGCGACGATGTCGTCTTCGAGGTTGACGTCGAACTGGCCTTCCTTGGTGAACACCAGCTTGAGGAAGTCCAGCAGGTTGCGTGCGTACAGCGCCGAAGCATCGGCAGCCACTTCGCCGGCGAGGTTGGTCGGGCCGACGATGGTCACTCCGTTTTCCACAACGACCTGATTGGCCACGGTCAGCGGACAGTTGCCACCCTGAGCGGCGGCGAGGTCGATGACCACCGAGCCGGGTTTCATCTGCGCCACGGTTTGCGCGCTGAGCAGCGTCGGCGCCTTGCGGCCCGGAATCAGCGCAGTGGTGATGACGATATCGGCCTGCTTGGCGCGCTCGTGCACAGCCTGGGCCTGACGCTGCATCCAGCTCGCCGGCATCGGGCGCGCGTAACCGCCGACACCGACCGCGCATTCGCGTTCTTCATCGGTCTCGTAAGGCACGTCAACGAACTTGGCGCCGAGGGATTCGATCTGCTCTTTTACCGCTGGACGTACGTCAGACGCTTCGATCACCGCACCCAGACGTTTCGCCGTGGCAATCGCCTGCAGGCCGGCCACACCCGCGCCTAGAATCAGCACGCGCGCCGCTTTCACGGTGCCCGCAGCGGTCATCAGCATCGGCATGAAGCGTGGGTAATAGTGAGCCGCGAGCAACACCGCTTTGTAGCCGGCGATGTTCGCCTGCGAAGACAACACATCAAGACTCTGCGCCCGCGAGGTGCGCGGCGCCGCTTCAAGAGCGAACGCGGTAATCCCGCACTCGGCCATTTTGGCGATGGTTTCGTTGTTGAACGGGTTGAGCATGCCCACCAGCACCGTGCCGCGCTTGATCAGCGTCAGTTCGGCATCGCTTGGCGCGACCACTTTGAGAATCAGCTCGGCGCCAAACGCGTCATTGGCGCTGCCAATGCTTGCGCCGGCCGCTTCATAGGCACTGTCGACGACACTGGCTTTGACGCCAGCCCCGCTTTGTACAGTGACCTTATGGCCTTGACTGATCAGCTTCTTGATGGTTTCCGGGGTTGCAGCAACCCGTGTTTCACCGGTCTGGGTTTCGAGAGGAACACCAATGTGCACGTCAAATCTCCTGCGTGATCTTATTGAGTAAACCCAGGCACTACGGATGGTGCGACTGGGGCGGCCGATCAGCACGATCCCGCCAAATCAAGGCGGGGCGCGGCATTTTGCAGGCGAACTTTGAGCCCTTCAAGGGATTATGACGGGTGACGGAAAATTAACTACAAGTCATGCCGTGACCGAATGTCGCAGACGGCCAGTTGAAGCCCTTGCAGGCCGTGCTCTGCAAGGATTCTGGCTGAATATTTAGAAATTTCTGATAGGTGGCGTGAATAGGCAGCAATGTGTCGCCATTGAAGGGCTCAAAGCCACGTCTTACGCCGCTTATGGGACGTCTGTACGACCTTCGGATACAGGCATTGAAATGGCGACAAATAGTTATATCTGTAGGGCTTTAAAATTCCTGACTACCGGGTTAGTAATCAATAAGAGCCTCTAGTCTTCTAGGCTGTAGCTCTTCGCCTGCTGTAACAACCAGTCACGAAATGCTTTCAGCGATGCAGATTCGACCTTTCGCTCAGGAATCATCAGGTAATACGCCTTGAAGCTGGAGAGCGCCTGGTGATTGGCGATCACCAAACGTTTTTCAGTCAGCTCTCGCTGAATCAGGAAGGGCGGAATCAGCGCAATGCCCATGTCGTGCATGGCTGCTTGGGCGAGCATGGAGAATAGCTCGTAGCGTGGGCCTGTCATGTCGCGGGGGATGTTTAGCTGTTGCGAGTCGAACCACTGACGCCAGGCGTACGGGCGGGTGGTCTGTTGCAGCAACGGTAATTCGGCGATGGCGTCAGCGTTCAGATGCGTTTGGTCGCCGAGCAGGGTCGGGCTGCACACGGGCATCGGATTCTCGCCCATCAACCTGTGGGACTCGGTACCGGACCAGTCGGCATCGCCGAAATAGATCGCCGCATCGAATTGCGTATCGGCAAACAGGAACGGGCGGGTGCGGTTGGTCAGGTTCACCGTGACTTCCGGATGCTTGTGCTGGAAATCCTTCAGACGCGGCAACAGCCATTGCGTGCCAAACGTGGGAACTACCGCCAGTTCAATTACATTGGCGCCTCGCTGACCCATAACCGACAACGTGTCGCGCTCGACGGCATCGAGCTGAGTCGCTACCCGGCGGCTGTAGGAAAGTCCTGCCTCAGTCAGTTTTACTCCGCGCCGTGAGCGCCGGAACAGTTCAACGCTGAGGAAGTCCTCAAGGCTGGCGATCTGTCGGCAAATGGCGCCTTGAGTGAGGGAAAGTTCTTCTGCGGCCCGCGTAAAGCTCTCATGGCGAGCGGCCGCTTCGAAACTGATCAGGGCGGCCGTGCTGGGTATCTTTCTGCGCATGTACGTCAACCTCACTAATGCGCCGCGTAAAAGGCTGTTCGCGACGTTTCGGAGTGAGAAATTAGCACAAGAGGTTGCGAAATCCTCGTTTGCTGCGGCGGCCAACCGCGCCTAGGATCAATGCCACGTTAATTCAGTCGATTTGCGAGGACATACTCATGGGCGGTAAAGCTAGCTTCAACTGGATCGATCCCCTGCTGCTGGATCAACAGCTCACCGAAGAAGAGCGCATGGTCCGCGACACCGCCGAGCAGTTCGCTCAACAGAGCCTGGCGCCGCGTGTCCTTGAAGCATTCCGCCATGAAAAGACTGACCCGGCGATCTTCCGCGAGATGGGCGAAGTCGGCCTGCTCGGGGCGACTATCCCCGAGCAATACGGTGGCAGCGGGCTGAATTACGTCAGTTATGGTCTGATCGCGCGTGAGGTCGAGCGCGTCGACTCCGGCTACCGCTCGATGATGAGTGTCCAATCCTCACTGGTGATGGTGCCGATCAATGAATTCGGTACCGAAGCACAGAAACAGAAATACCTGCCAAAACTGGCTTCGGGCGAATGGATCGGCTGCTTTGGTCTGACCGAGCCGAACCACGGTTCCGATCCTGGCGCGATGATCACTCGGGCGCGCAAGGTCGATGGCGGCTACAGCCTGACCGGCGCAAAAATGTGGATCACCAACAGCCCGATCGCTGACGTGTTCGTGGTGTGGGCCAAGGATGACGCCGGCGACATTCGTGGCTTCGTTCTGGAGAAAGGCTGGAAAGGTCTGAGCGCTCCGGCGATTCACGGCAAGGTCGGCCTGCGCGCTTCGATCACCGGTGAGATCGTCATGGACAACGTGTTCGTGCCGCAAGAAAACATCTTCCCGGATGTCCGCGGCCTGAAAGGTCCGTTCACCTGCCTCAACTCGGCACGCTACGGCATTTCCTGGGGTGCGCTGGGTGCCGCCGAGTTTTGCTGGCACACCGCGCGTCAATACACTTTGGATCGTCAGCAATTCGGTCGCCCGTTGGCCGCGACTCAACTGGTACAGAAGAAGCTTGCCGACATGCAGACCGAGATCACTCTGGCGCTGCAAGGCTGCCTGCGTTTGGGTCGCATGAAGGATGAAGGTACCGCTGCGGTCGAAATCACTTCGATCATGAAGCGCAACTCCTGCGGCAAGTCGCTGGACATCGCCCGTATGGCGCGCGACATGCTCGGTGGCAACGGCATCTCCGATGAGTTCGGCGTGGCCCGTCATTTGGTCAACCTGGAAGTGGTGAATACCTATGAAGGTACCCACGACGTTCATGCGCTGATCCTCGGGCGTGCGCAAACCGGTCTGCAAGCGTTCTATTAATAGGAGGGCCGATCATGGGCGCGCTGTCGCATCTGCGGGTACTGGATTTATCGCGAGTGCTGGCCGGGCCTTGGGCCGGACAGATCCTCGCCGACCTTGGCGCTGAAGTGATCAAGGTAGAGCGCCCGGGTAATGGTGATGACACTCGGGCCTGGGGCCCTCCCTTCCTTAAAGACGCTTACGGCGAGAACACGTCGGAAGCGGCTTATTATCTGTCGGCCAACCGCAACAAGCAGTCGGTGACCATCGACTTCACCCGCCCTGAAGGGCAGAAGCTGGTGCGCGACCTGGCGGCGAAGTCGGACATCCTCATCGAGAATTTCAAGGTGGGCGGTCTGGCGGCCTATGGCCTGGACTATGAATCGCTGAAGGCGCTCAACCCGAATCTGATCTACTGCTCCATCACCGGCTTCGGCCAGACCGGTCCGTACGCCAAGCGCGCCGGCTATGACTTCATGATTCAGGGCTTGGGCGGGCTGATGAGCATCACTGGTCGTCCTGAGGGGGATGAGGGCGCCGGGCCGGTGAAAGTCGGGGTGGCACTGACGGACATTCTCACCGGGCTATATTCTACAGTGGCGATTCTGGCGGCACTCGCTCACCGGGATCACGGCGGGAGTGGTCAGCACATTGACATGGCATTGCTGGATGTTCAGGTTGCTTGTCTGGCTAATCAGGCAATGAACTACCTGACAACGGGCGATGCGCCAAAGCGCTTGGGCAATGCTCACCCGAATATCGTGCCTTATCAGGACTTTCCTACAGCGGATGGCGACTTCATCCTCACCGTGGGTAATGACGGGCAGTTCCGCAAATTCGCCGAAGTCGCGGGACAACCGCACTGGGCGGATGATCCACGCTTTGCGACCAACAAATTGCGGGTGGCGAATCGCGCGGTGTTGATTCCATTGATCCGTCAGGCTACGGTCTTCAAGACGACGGCCGAGTGGGTTGCTCGGCTGGAGCAGGCGGGAGTGCCTTGTGGGCCGATCAATGATCTGTCGCAGGTCTTTGAGGATCAGCAGGTGAAGGCGCGCGGCCTGGCGATCGAGTTGCCGCATGCGTTGGCAGGGATGGTGCCTCAGGTGGCCAGTCCCATCCGGTTATCCAAGACTCCGGTCGAGTATCGTTTTGCGCCTCCTTTATTAGGTGAGCATACGCAGCAGGTTCTGCAGCGAGTATTGGGTCTTGACGCTGGTGCGGTAGCGGCGCTGAAGCAAGGGGGAGTCGTTTAAGTTCTTCTATATAGAAGGCTCAGCTTTCTCGCCTGTTTGGATGTTTTTTGGCCAATCCGCAAGTAATTGAAAGAAAAGCGAAATTAACGGTTGACGGCAGATTCCAGAGGTCTATAATTCGCCCCACTTCCGGCGCAGTCGAAACGGAAAACTCCTTGAGATTCAAAGAGTTATGCGGTTTTCGGCAGCGGCTTGCTTCAGATCATCGAAGCCTGGAAGGAGTTGAAAGAGCAGTGATGTGTAGCTCTTTTAACGGTTCGATCTTCTCGGTCGAAAGCGGAGAAAAAGAGGTGTTGACAGCAGCGATTAACGCTGTAGAATTCGCCTCCCGCTAACGAGAGATCGGAAGCGCA